>NZ_JMTZ01000070.1 GCF_000731095.1 Lysobacter antibioticus
CAAAGCAGATCAAAATCTCGGCAACGGCAACGGCAACGGCAACGGCAACGGCAACGACGAGCGCGATTGCCGGGACTTGGTTTTAGGGTAGGAGCGGCGCGAGCCGCGACCGAGAGGCTTCGATCTCGCGGCGCTGCCGTCTGTCGCTATTGTAGAAGCCGCGCCCTACTGGATTTCCTTCGGTCATAAGCCGCGACCCCGCAGAGGCGCTGTCGGCTCGGCGTGCTGCGGCTCCCGCTCGGTCCGTGCCGCGCTCGCGCTCAGGGTTCCCGCAACGCCGGCAGCAGCGGGGCGATATCGCCGTCGTTGTGCGCGGCAGGGATGCCGATCAGGCGCGCCAGCAACGGGTACACGTCGACGTTGTCGATCGCCGGAATCGTCGCGCCACGTTTGAAGGCGGGGCCGCGGGCGACGAAGATCGCGCGCATCGAGGGCAGGGCGGGGTCGAATCCGTGCGAGCCTCGCGTTTGCCCGAGGCCGTCCTTGGGCAGTTTCTCGCGTTCGATCGCATCCCAGCCTTCGTGCATCTGGCAGACGATCGGCGGGACCCGCGGGTGACTGCCGTAATGCCAATGCTCGGGCAGTTCGGCCTTGCGCCAGCAGTCGTAGGTCACATGAGGGCCGAGCAGGCGTTGTTCGACTTCGGCTTCGTGGCCGCGGTTGGGGCTGATGCCGATCGACTGGCCGAGCGAAGTCACCACCGCTTGTTCCGGGGTGACCATGTCTTCGACCGCGATGCGCTGGCCCGGGGCGACTTCGGCCATGCCGTGATCGGATACCAGGACGATGTTGACCTGGTCGAGTTGCTTGCGTGCGGCCAGGCCGTCGAGCAGGCGGCCGATGGCGGCGTCGATGCGGGCCAGGGCCTCGCGCACTTGCGGGGAGTTCGGGCCGTGGTCGTGGCCTTCGTGGTCGAGGGCGTCGAAGTACAGGGTCGCCACGTGCGGGCGCGTCGAGGCGGGTTCGCCGAGCCAGGCCAGCACTTCGTCGACGCGGGCGTTCTCGTCGATGGCGGCGTCGAACGGGCGCCAGCGGTTCGGGCGCAGGCCGTGGATCGGCGCTTCGCTGCCTGGCCAGAACAGGGTGGCGCTACGCAGGCCGGCTTTTTGTGCGCCGATCCAGATCGGCTCGCCGCCGTTCCACCAGCGCGTTTCGCCGACGGCGTCGCGGTCGGAAATCTTGAAGCGCCCCAGTTGTTCGTCGCTCATGCTGTTGTGGACGACGCCGTGGTGGTCGGGACGCAGACCGGTGACCAGGGTGTAGTGGTTCGGGAAGGTCAGCGATGGGTACGACGGGGTCATCCACTGCGCGCGCACGCCTTCGCCGGCGAAGCGTTCGATATGCGGGGTCAGGCTGAGCTCGAAATAGCTCGCGCGGAAACCGTCGATCGAGATCAGCAGCAGCGGGATATCGGCCGGCGGCGCCACGCGGGTCGGCGGAGCGCAGGCGGCGAGGACGAGAACGAGCAGGGCGGACGCAGCCGCGGAAAGAATCGAACGCATCGCGACATGATAGCGGCAGCCGGTTGCCGACCGATGTCAGGCCGGCGGCGAGGGCGGCCGTGCGGCGAGCGGCCACAGTCGGCATGGCTTGGGCATGGCTTTGGGCATGATGTTGGGTATCACCCTCGGCATGACTTCCGTCGCTGGCGGGCCGGACGGGGCGGGTCGATAGTGGGGCCTGCCCGCCACCGAGTCGCCGCCATGCGCCCTGTCGTCCGCGCCGCCCGCTTGTCCCTGCCGTTGTCGTTCGCGTTGATCGCGGTAGCGGCCGCGGCGCAGACGCCGCCGAAGCCGCTGCCGGTGGCGCCGCTCAGCGACGACGAATGCGCGGTGTGGGCGCGCGAACTCAGTTTCGCCGCCTCGATCGCCGAGCACGATGCCAAGGCGTTCGCCGCGCATCTGCACGAGCAGGCCGCGTTCGGTTCGGGCAGCCCGCAACCGACCCGCGGCCGCGACGAGATCGCCCAGCGTTGGGCCGGCCTGATCGAGGGCAAGACTCTGCGCCTGCGTTGGTACCCGACCCGGGTCACGATCGGCGGCGCGCGCGATGTCGCCTGGTCGACCGGGCCGGCGCTGTACCAGAAGCTCGAACCCGGGGCCGAGCCGCGTTATTTGATCGGTGCTTATCAGTCGGTCTGGCACCGCGGCCAGGACGGGGTCTGGCGGGTGTTGTTCGACGACGGCCTGGTTCCGCGGCCGGCCACCGAAGCCGAGGCCATGGCCTTCCAGAACGGCCGCCGCGAGGCCTGTCCGCAAGGCTGACACGCGCCTAAACGGCCGGCGCCCGGGCAGGTTCCCGCGCCGCGGTGGAAGCGTATCGTGGCTTGGCACACTAGTCGAAGCTCGTATCGAAGCCCGTGCCCGTTCACAGGAGCTGCCCATGAAACGTCTGATGTTCGCTGCGCTGCTGAGCGCTTTCGCGTTCGCAGCGACCGCGCAAACCACCGCCGCGCAGCTCGATGCCCAGGTCGAGGCGAAGGCTTCCGTGCCCGCCGTCGCAGAAGTCGATGCCCAGGCCGACAGCCGCCTGGCGGCGAAGACCGAGCAGCGCAAACACGACCCGAATTGCCTGCGTCACACCGGTTCGCGCCTGCAGCCGCGCGGCAAGGACGGCTGCATCGGCGGCGCCGGCCGCAGCTACAGCCGCGACGACCTCGACCGCACCGGCGAAGTCGACGTAGGCGAAGCGCTGCGCAAGCTCGACCCGCGCCTGTACTGAGCGCGTCCGAGCGCAGCGCGGATCGCGTAACGGTTCCGGTCCGGACGAGAGTCCGGGCCGTCCTGAAGCCCGGCCTCGTGCCGGGCTTTTTTGTATGCACGATGCCCGACCTCGTTCCGGGCTTTTTTGTGCGCGCCTGTCAGGTGCCGATGCCGTCGAGCAACCGCTGCAACGAGGCCTCGTAGAAGCGGCGGAACTCGCGTTCGTCGTAACTGAAGCGGCCGGCGCGATACAGCGCGATCAAACCGTGGGTATGCGCCCACAAGCTCATCGCGATGTCCCAGGCATCGCCCGCACGCAGGCGGCCGGCCTGCTGCGCTTCGATCACCACATCGGCGACCACGTTCAAGGTCGGCGAACGGCGCGCGCGGAAATCCTCCGGGAACCTTCGCGCCTGTTCGCGCCGCATCGAGAACGCATGGTCGAACAGATGCGGATGGGCCAGGGCGTAGTCGAGGTAGATGCGTTGCACTGCGAGCAGGCGCGCAATCACGTCGCTGCCGTCGTTGCGCGCGCTCCAGTGGCGGGCGATCTCGTGGAAGCTGTCGTCGCTGATGCGTTGCAGCAGGGCTTCGCGGTTCGGGAAGTGGCGATAGATCGCCATCGGCGTGATGCCGACCGCCTTGGCGATGGCGCGCATGGTCACCGCGTCGACGCCGCCGCGCTCGAACAGGGCGCGGGCGGCGCGCAGGATGCGTTCGGCGGTGGCGGGCGCGCTCATGTATACATCGTATACATTTTCCTGCCGATGCGGCAAATCGGGGCGGAATATGCGCTTGCCGGCGGCTGGCGGCGGTCGCGGCGCTGGCTAGGGCGCCGATCGCGGCGGGATAATTCTTATCTCTCAAGCAGATCGGAATCGCCATGTCCGCCGCCACCCGCAACGATCCCAGCCGCGTCGTCCGCGCCCCGCGCGGCAGCGAAAAGAGCTGCAAGTCCTGGCTCAGCGAAGCCGCGTTCCGCATGATCCAGAACAACCTCGACCCGGACGTGGCCGAGAACCCGGCCGAGTTGGTGGTCTACGGCGGCATCGGCCGCGCCGCGCGCGATTGGGAATCCTTCGATGCGATCCTCAAGTCGCTGCGCGAGCTCGACGACAGCGAAACCCTGCTGATCCAGTCGGGCAAGCCGGTCGGCATTTTCCGCACCCATGCCGACGCGCCGCGCGTGCTGTTGGCCAATTCCAACCTGGTGCCGCACTGGGCGACCTGGGAGCACTTCAACGAGCTCGATAAGAAGGGCTTGATGATGTATGGCCAGATGACCGCCGGCAGTTGGATCTACATCGGCTCGCAAGGCATCGTCCAGGGCACTTATGAAACCTTCGTCGAGATGGGCCGCCAGCATTACGGCGGCAGCCTGGTCGGCAAGTGGATCCTGACCGCGGGCCTGGGCGGCATGGGCGGCGCGCAGCCGTTGGCAGCCTCGTTGGCCGGCGCGTGCTCGCTCAACATCGAATGCAAGCAGAGCAGCATCGACATGCGCCTGCGCACGCGTTACGTCGACGAGCAGGCCACCGACCTCGACGACGCGCTCGCGCGCATCGCCAAGTACACCGCCGCCGGCGAAGCCAAGTCGATCGCCTTGCTCGGCAATGCCGCGCAAGTGCTGCCCGAGCTGGTGCGCCGCGGCGTGCGTCCGGACGCGGTCACCGACCAGACCAGCGCCCACGATCCGGTCCACGGCTACCTGCCGATCGGCTGGACGGTCGATAAGTGGCTGAGCGAACAGAAGAACAACCCCGAAGGCGTGCGCGACGCCGCCAAGAAGTCGATGCGCGTGCACGTCGAGGCGATGCTGGCGTTCCAGCAACAGGGCATTCCGACCTTCGACTACGGCAACAACATCCGCCAGATGGCGCAGGACGAAGGCTGCAGCAACGCCTTCGATTTCCCCGGCTTCGTGCCGGCCTACGTGCGGCCGCTGTTCTGCCGCGGCGTCGGCCCGTTCCGCTGGGTCGCGCTGAGCGGCGATCCCGAGGACATCTACAAGACCGACGCCAAGGTCAAGGAACTGATTCCCGACGACGAGCACCTGCACCGCTGGCTCGACATGGCGCGCGAGCGCATCAGCTTCCAGGGCTTGCCGGCGCGCATCTGCTGGGTCGGCCTGGGCCTGCGCGACAAGCTCGGCCTGGCCTTCAACGAGATGGTGCGCAACGGCGAGCTGAAGGCGCCGGTGGTGATCGGCCGCGACCACCTCGACAGCGGCTCGGTGGCCTCGCCGAACCGCGAGACCGAGGCGATGAAGGACGGCAGCGACGCGGTCAGCGACTGGCCCCTGCTCAACGCCATGCTCAACGTCGCCGGTGGCGCGACCTGGGTCTCGCTGCACCACGGCGGCGGCGTGGGCATGGGGTATTCGCAGCACTCCGGCGTGGTCATCGTCTGCGACGGCAGCAAAGAAGCCGACCAGCGTATCGCCCGCGTGCTGTGGAACGACCCCGGCACCGGCGTCATGCGCCATGCCGATGCCGGCTACGAGATCGCCCAGCAGTGCGCCAAGGAGCGCGGGCTGAAGCTGCCGATGCTCTGATCGCCATCGATCGGCCCAGCCGATCGGGCAAGACGGAAAACGGCCCGGATTCCGGGCCGTTTTCGTTGCACGACCGCCTGCTCAGTCCGCCGGCGACCACTCGACTTCGAACAGATGCAGTTGGCCCGGAAAAGCCTCCTGCTCGGACACGGCCGGGCGAAATTCGCCGCGCATCTTCAGGGCCTGCGCCGAGCGACGCTCGATCTCGCCATTCAACAGCTGCCGGAGTTCGTTGTAGCGCGGATCGTAGTGACCATAGGACGGGTGCGATTCCCGGAGCACGCGGCCGGCGTGGAAATCCGCTTCCCAGCGCCGCCAGATCGCCCACTCTTCCTGGGCCAGGGCGAAGGTGCCCTCGTCGAACGGAGTCAGCACGAAGCTATCGGTGTAGGCGTATTCGTGCTCGTCGTAGACGCAGCTGAAGTGGAAGGGGCGGCCGCCGCAATCGGCGATGCCGCTGCGCGGCCCTTCCCAATACTCCCAGATCATGTGCACGCGTTCGTAGGCCATGTCGTCGCCGTGTCGGAGGAGTCGAGCGAAGGCCGGTGCGTCGTCGGTCTTCGCCATTGAGGCCATGATACGAGGCGGATCCGATGCGATGAACCCGCAGCGGCGCGCTATGCGGCCAGACCAGAACTCGCCGCTTGCAGCCTTTGCGATCGCCGCAGCGCACGACGCGCGAGCGGCCCGGTTCCCCGGGCCGTTCGTGATTCGCAGTCGGATTCGCGATGGCGGCGCCGGGCTGCGCTGTTCAGCCCGGGATCGTCGGCTCGACCAACCGCTCCAACAGGGTCAGCGACTCCTGCCAGCCGAGGTGGCACTGCTCGGCCGGGATCACGTCGGGGATGCCTTCCTGCACGATCTGCACATCGGTGCCGCAGGACACCGCGCGCAATGTGATCGTGGTCACCATGGTGCCGGGCAGGTTGGGGTCGTCGAAGCGGTCGTCGTGGACGATGCGTTCGTTCGCTACCAGCTCCAGATAGGTGCCGCCGAAAGCGTGGCTGCCGCCGCTCGAGAAATTGGTGAAGGCCATGCGGTACTTGCCGCCGACCCGCGCATCCAGCTCGTGCACGGTGCAGGTGAAGCCGTCCGGCGGCAGCCATTTCGCCAAGGCGGCGGCATCGAGGAAGGCGCGGTAGATGCGCTCGGGCGGGGCGGTGAAAACGCGATGCAAACGGACGGTGCCGGTCATGGGTAATCTCCGTAACGAGGTGAAGCCCTCACTGTGTCCGACGAACGCGAGGGGCCTGGATCGACATTCGCATCGGATCGCCTCGCGGACGGCCGCGAGGCGGCGGCGCGCGGGTTCAGGTTGTAGCGCACAGGGCAGGGAAGAGGAAAGCCGGCGCTGTGTCGATCTGTAGTCCTGCGGTTCGTCGTACTGTTGTCACTGGCGTATCGGGCAGGTCGCCCTATCATCCGTCGGTGCGACCCAACAGGAGCACGCGATGAGTCAAGAACCCACAGCCGCCCTGGCCGAGCCGGTGCCGCACACGCTTTGGAGCGACCTGCGCGACGCCGTCCGCGGCACCGATGCGGACTACACCAAGATCCCCTTGCGGCGCGCGGTGTTCCTGCTCGCGGTGCCGATGGTGCTGGAGCTGGTGCTGGAGTCGACCTTCGCCGTGGTCGACATCTTCTTCGTCGCCAAGCTGGGGCCGTCGGCGGTGGCGACGGTGGGCCTGACCGAGAGTTATCTGTTCCTGCTGTATGCGCTGGCCATGGGCCTGGCGATGGCGGTGACCGCGGTGGTGGCGCGGCGCATCGGCGAGGGCAAACGCGAGGACGCGGCGATCACCGCGGTGCAGGCGATCTTCATCGCCGTGCTGGTGTCGTTGCTGCCGGCGCTGGCCGGCATCTTCTACGCCCAGGACCTGTTGCGGCTGATGGGCGCGGACGCCTGGAGCATCGAGCACGGCTATCGCTACACCCAATGGATGCTCGGCGGCAACGCGGTGATCATGCTGCTGTTCGTCATCAACGCGATCTTCCGCGGCGCCGGCGACGCGGCCATCGCGATGCGCGTGCTGTGGTTGTCGAACGGCCTCAATATCCTGCTGTGCCCGCTGCTGATCTTCGGCCTCGGGCCGGTGCCGGCGCTCGGCATCGAGGGCGCGGCCATCGCCACCAACATCGGCCGCGGCATCGGCGTGCTGTTTCAGCTGTGGGTGTTGTTCCGCGGCGGCAAGCACATCCGGGTGACGCTGGCGCAGTTCGTCTGGCGCGGCGCGATGCTGTGGAACATCGTGCGCACCTCGCTCGGCGGCGTCGGCCAGATGATCGTGGCGATGACCTCGTGGATATTCCTGATGCGCATCCTGGCCAGCATCGGCAGCGAGGCCGTGGCCGGAGCGACCATCGCCATCCGCATCATGATGTTCACGATGATGCCGGCCTGGGGCATGTCCAACGCCGCCGCGACCCTGGTCGGCCAGAACCTCGGCGCCGGCCAGCCGGAGCGCGCCGAAGCCTCGGTGTGGCATATCGGCTGGTACAACATGGCCTACCTGGTCGTGGTGTCGGTGCTGTTCTTCCTCTTTCCGACGCAGTTGGTCGCGTTCTTCACCGACGACCCGCAGGTGGTGACGATCGGGGCCGAATGGCTGCGCATCCTGTCCTACTCGTTCTTCATCTACGGCTGGTGGATGGTGACGGTGCAGGCCTTCAACGGTGCCGGCGACACGATGACGCCGACCAAGATCAACGTGGTGTTTTTCTGGTTGATCCAGATTCCGCTGTCCTACGTGCTGGCGATCACCCTGGACTGGCAGCACTCGGGCGTGTTCTGGGGCGTGTTCGTCTCCGAAACCTCGGTCGGCGTGTTCACGCTGTGGCTGTTCACCCGCGGGCGTTGGAAAACGGCGCAGGTGTAGCGGCGGGCGCCGTCATCCGCGATGGATCGCGCAGGCCGATGCCTGCGCGATCACGCGCCGGAATGCAGATACCAATACGCCGCCGCGCAGGCGGCGATGAAGGCGAGCCAGGCGAGGCCTCCGGCCCAAGCGAACAAGGGGTGATTCGGTGCCCGTGTGCGCAGCAGCGGAAACAACAGCAACCAGCCGGTCCAGTAAGACAGCGTCCGCATCGCTTTCCACGCCAGCTCGAGACCGGCCTCGAACACGCTGCGCAGGGCGAATTCCCCCAGGAAATCCAAGGCCATGCACGGCTCCCTCCGTGGTTGTCCAAGCGCCGAGCATAGAGGCGGGTCGGGGCGGCGGAATGAGCGCCGGCTGAAGCGCTCCGGCTCTGCGGTCAGGGCCGGCCGGGATCAGCGGTCCGACCACACCGCCAGTTCGTAGCCGTCCGGGTCGATGAAGTGGAAGCGGCGGCCGCCGGGGAATTCGTGGCTGGCCACGATCTTCGCGCCGGCGGCTTCGACGCGGCCTTGCGCCTGCGCGAGGTCGTCGGCGTACAGCACGATCAAGGCGCCGCCCGGGCGCGGCGCGCCGTGGGTGCTGAAGCCGCCCTTCATGCGGCCGTCGTCGAACTCGCAGTAGTCCGGGCCGTAGTCGGTGAAGCTCCAGCCGAACGCCGCGCCGTAGAAGGCCTTGGACGCGGCGATGTCGGCGACGGTGAATTCGATGTAGTCCAGGCGCAGGTTGCGGTCGGAAGCGGTCATGGCGGTTCCTGTCGGGAGGGGAATGGCGAATCAGCCGGCCGGGCGCGGACGGACTTGTTCGGTGAGGAATCCGCTCAGCGCGCGGCGGAATTCCGCCGAGTCCGCGGCGTTCGTATGGTCGCGCGCGGGAACGATCAGCAACTGCTTGCGGCCCTCGGGCTGCGGCGTCGCCTGGTACAAGGCTTCGGCGAAGCGCGGCGGCGTGGCGGTGTCGTTCTCGCCGGCAACGAACAGCACGGGCTCGTCCAGGGCGGCTACGACTTGTTGGTTGCCCTGGCCGGCCAAGGCGCCCGCCGGTGCGACGCGCCGCACCAGGATCCGCGCCCACAGCTTCTGCCGAGAGCGCATGTACGCGCCCCAGTCCTCGAAGTTGGTCACCGAGCTTTCCAGGATCAAGCCGTCCAACTGGCGCGCCGCGGCGACCTGGCCGGCCATGAAACTGCCCAGCGAATGGCCGTGCACGATCAGCGGCACGGCGCCCAGCTCGGGCTCCGCGCGCAGGCTGTCGTAGACGGTGGTCGCGTCGGTCAGCAAGGCCTCCAGCGAGGCCGTGCCGGTGCTGGCGCCATAGCCGCGGTGATCGACCAGGACGAAGTTGACCGGCGCTTCGGCATAGGCCTTTGCGCTGGTCGCGGCATGCTTGGCCACGGTGTAGCCGTTGCCGCCGAAATACAGCACCGTGGCGACCGCGTCGCTGCGCAGGAAACGCAGCGAATACAGCTGCGCTCCGTCGGCGGCGGCGATGCGGGTTTCCTCGATGCGGTAAGCCGGAAGCTGGGTGCGCAACGCGGCCAGATCGGCCGAGGGCGCCGCGCGCGGGATCACGATGTTGTCCTCGCGCACGTGCCAGGTGCAGGCGGACAGGCCGACGACGAGCCACAAAGAACACAGACGACGGACGAACTGCATCGGATCCTCCTTGAGTTGATGGTGCCTTGCCGGCAAGCCGCAGATGATGCCGTTGGCAAGATTGTCATGTATCGCGGCTCGCGTGAGCGAAACAAAGCGGGCCGATTCGACACGGCGATGTTGCGGCGAACCGGCTGCCCCGATATCGGCCGTGTCGACATCGGCCGTGTCGAGTCCGTGCAGAAGCGTCGCGCCAACGAAAAAGGCCGCCGGTTTCCCGGCGGCCTTCGCGCACGCGAACGAATCGCAGCTTACTTCGACAGTTCCAGCGCCAGCGAAGAGACCCAGCCCTTGTTGCCGAGTTCGTCTTCGACTTCCCACATCGCACCCTGCTTGGTGCCGGTGGGGTAGAGCATCATGCCCGGGTCGAGCGGACGCACGACCTTGCCGGTGCCGGAGGCGTTGGCGAACAGGCGCGCGGCCTTGACCACGGTGACGGCCTGCTGCGAGTTCGACGCCGAGGGGTTGTCCGACAGACCGCCGAGCTCGGTGACCAGGTTGGTGTAAGCCTGCAGGTAGGCCATGGTGATGACCTGGCCGACTTCGGTGTTGGCATAGCCGGACACGCCGGCGCCGCCGAGACCGCTGCTGCCGAACAGCGCGCCGCTGGCGCCGAAGCCGATGTCGGTCTTCTTGGCGCTGCCTTCGGCCATCGCGACCTGCTCGGACGAGCGCACGTCGGTCACGGTCAGGACCACGTCGGCGGTCTTCTTGCTGAAGTTGAGGTTGCTCGCCACCGCGCCGGCCTTGCCGCCGATCAGGCCGCCGAGCAGGCCGCCGATCGCGTTGCCGCCGGCGTTGCTGTTCTTGGAGATCAGGTCGGGCACCAGCACGTAGTCGGCGGCGCGGACCTGGCCCTTGCCGATGTTGGACTTGTTGCGCAGCTGGCCGCTGGAGGCGAGCTCGCGTTCGCGCATCGCCATGTCCATGCCGGCGCCGCGGTCGACCAGGGTGAAGCAACGCGACTTCTGCACGAACACCTTGATCAGCTTGCTCGGCGCCGGCAGCTGCTGGCCGCTCCACCAGTTGACCGTGTCTTCCGGCTCGATCACCGAGATCGCGCCCAGGTTTTTCGAGCAGGTCGGAATCTGGTTCATTTTTTCCGCACGCAGATCCTGCGCGCTCTTTCTCTGCGCCCAGGTCGGTGCGGCGCTCAGCGCCATACCCAACCCGATCACGCATGCCACCGCTTGAATTCCCCTGCTTGCCGTCTTCATCGTTTCTTCCTTAATACTGCTTTCCTGTTTGCCGCGACACGATGATCGCGACGCCTGACGGAGTCCGTTCGTCACCCGGCTTGCGCTGCGCGTGCAGCGGGAGGTCGCCGGGGCCCCAGACGAAGTCGGCCGCGACGTATCGCGCCCGAGTGGAGACTCGCCCGCCAATGATAACGTGATCGCCGTTCTATTCAGGTCACCCCACCTGTCCACTCTGACAGGCGGTCGCGGCCGGCGAGACGGGGCTGGCCTACAAGGGGGGTGCCCTGCGCAGCACTGTTCCCCATCGAGTCCACGTCCAACCATGTTGAGCACCCTGGCCGTCGCCAATTACCGGTCCCTGCGCCAGCTCGCGCTGCCGATGGGACGCTTGAACCTGGTCACCGGCGCCAATGGCAGCGGCAAGTCCAATCTCTATCGCGCCTTGCGCCTGTTGGCCGAAACCGCCCAGGGCGGGGTGGTGCCGGCGCTGGCGCGCGAGGGCGGGCTCGGCTCGACCCTGTGGGCCGGCCCGGAAACGATCTCGCCGCGGATGAAGCGCGGCGAGGTGCCGGTGCAGGGTGTGGCGCGCACCGAACCGGTGTCGCTGCGGCTCGGTTTCGCCGGCGACGAATACGGTTATGCGATCGACCTCGGGCTGCCGGTGCCGAGCCGTTCCTTGTTCGCCCACGATCCGGAGATCAAGCGCGAGGTGATCTGGAGCGGGCCGTTCCTGCGTCCGGCCAGCGTGCTGGTCGACCGGCGCGGGGCGATGGCGCGGGTGCGCGACGGTCGTGCCTGGCGCGTGGCGGCCGAGCACCTGAGTCCGTTCGAAAGTCTGTTCGGCCAGATCGCCGACCCGCAGACCGCGCCGGAGGTGCTGAGCCTGCGCGAAACCATCCGCGGTTGGCGCTTCTACGATCATTTCCGCAGCGATGCGCAAGCGCCGGCGCGGCAGCCGCAGTTGGGCACGCGCACGCCGGTGCTGAGCCACGACGGCCGCGACCTGGCCGCGGCCTGGCAGACCATTCGCGAAATCGGCGATCCGCAGGCGCTCGACGCAGCGGTGAGCGATGCGTTTCCCGGCGCGCGCGTGAGCGTGGTCGGCGACGGCGGACGTTTTCTGTTGGAGTTTTCCCAGCACGGCCTGTTGCGGCCCTTGTCGGCTGCGGAATTGTCCGACGGCACCTTGCGTTATCTGCTGTGGATCGCTGCCCTGCACACGCCGCGGCCGCCGCCGCTGATGGTGCTCAACGAGCCCGAGACCAGCCTGCATCCAGACCTGTTGCCGGCCTTGGCGCGGCTGATCGCGCGCGCCGCCACCCGCACCCAGGTCTGGGTGGTCTCGCATGCCTCGCGTCTGATCGCGGCCTTGGAGGCCGAACCGGCTTGCAACACCATCCAGTTGGAAAAGCAGTTCAGCCAGACCGGAGTGGTGGGGCAGGGGATGCTGGATGCGCCGGCGTGGTATTGGCCGGAGCGGTAGGCGAACCAGGTGCACTGGCTTGGCAACGGCGCCGACGGCAACAGCAACAGCAACAGCAACAGCAAATCCCCCCTGGCCCCCCTTTTTCAAAGGGGGGAGCGCTTGGGCTGTTGGCGGTGGGATCCGACGACTGCTTGAGTGGCCGGTTGAGTGGCCGGTTGAGTGGCCGGCTCAGACGGCTTTGCTGTTCCCCCCCTTTGAAAAAGGGGGGCAGGGGGGATTTGCCTTTGCTGTTCCGCTCAAAACGGAGCAGGCGATCCCTCAATCGCGTATTCCAACGACGCGCATGCTCTAACCGCAAACCACCGCCGGGTTGGCCGGGTCCCACGCCACCAACTGCGGAATACGCTCCACCAGCAAGTCGATCGCCGCGCGCGTGCGCAGCGGCAGGTAATGCGTATGCGGCCAGACTGCGTTGATGCGGCTGCCGATGACGCGGTCGGCGTACATCACCATCTGCAGCTCGCCGTTGCGTACGTAACGCGACAGCATCCAGCACGGCAGCAAGGCCAGGCCGGCACCGGCGACCGCGGCGTCGGCGATGGCTTCCAGGTCGTCGAAGCGCAAGCGCGCCTGGACCCGCGGTTCGCGCACTTCGCCATCGTCGTCGCGCAAGCGCCACGCCACGGTATGGCCGTTGCGCCCGTACACGACGGCCTGATGGCCTTCGAATTCGTCGACGTTGCGCGGCCGTCCGCACCGCGCCAGGTACTCGGGCGAAGCGCAGATGCCCAGCCGCTCTTCGGTCAGCTGACGCGCCGCCAAGGTCGAGCTGTCGGGCAAGCGGCCGATGCGGATCGCCAGGTCGTAGCCGTCCTCGACCAGGTCGACGACGCGGTCGCTGAAGGACAGATCGATGTCCAGGCGCGGATGGCGCTGCGCCAGCTCCAGCATCACCGGTGCCACGCAACGGCGGCCGAACTGGACCGATGCGCTGACCCGCAGGCGCCCGCTCGGTTCGCGCCGGCCGCTGTCCAGCGCGGCTTCGGCGGCATCGAGTTCGGCCAGGGCTTTGACGCAACGTTCGTAATAGGCTTGGCCGTCGTCGGTCAGGCTTTGCCGGCGCGTGCTGCGGTTGAACAGGCGCGCGCCGAGCTGCTGTTCGAGCCGGGCGATGCGTTTGCCGATCGCCGAACGGGTCACGCCCAGGCGCTCGGCCGAGACCGCGAAACTGCCGGCCTCGGCGGCTTGGACGAAGGCGACGATGCCGAGCAATCGGTCGTTGACGGCCATATTGGTTCCTATTGCGCTACAGAATGTGGATTAAGAAGAGGCACTGCGGATATGTCGGAAGCGATATCGTAGCGCCACTCGATCGCCCCGGCACCTGTTCCCGACCGCCGGCGGTCGCCTCCCCCCTCAGACATAGAGACAGACATGAAGGCTTATCGCATCGACAGTGGCGCCGGCATCGGCGCGTTGCAGCAGTTCGAGCGCGCGTCCGCGCCGCTGGGCGCCGGCCAGGTACGGATGCGGGTGCGCGCGGTGTCGCTGAACTTCCGCGACCTGATGATCGCCAAGGGCACCTACCTGAGCGAACCGGTCGCGCCGTTCGTGCCGGCCTCCGATGCGGTCGGCGAAATCGTCGAAGTCGGCGCGGACAGCCGCTTGTGGAAAGTCGGCGATCGCGTCGCCACCAGCTTCTTCCCGCATTGGCTGCAGGGCGCGCCGACGCCGTACGCCACCCGCGACGCCTTCGGCGCGGTCGTCGACGGCGTGCTGGCCGAAGAGATCGTGGTCTCCGAGCAGTCCGTGTTCGCCGTGCCCGCGCATCTCGACGACGCCCAGGCCGCGACCCTGACCTGCGCCGGCGTCACCGCCTGGAATGCGATGTTCGTCGAGGCGAAGCTGCAGCCCGGCGCCAGCGTGCTGCTGCTCGGCACCGGCGGCGTTTCGATCTGGGGCCTGCAACTGGCCAAGGCCGCCGGCTTGCAGGCGATCGTCACGTCCTCGAGCGATGAGAAGCTGGTTCGCGCCAAGGCGCTCGGCGCCGATGCGACCGTCAACTACCGCACCACCCCGGAATGGCAGGACGAAGTGCGCGCGCTGACCGGCGGCCGCGGCGTCGACGCGGTGCTCGAAGTCGGCGGCAAGGGCACCTTGCAGCGTTCGATCGATGCCGCCGCGATGGGCGGCACCATCGCCGTCATCGGCGGCGTCAGCGGCTTCGCCGGCGAGTTCGATCCGTTCGCGCTGATCACCGGCGCCAAGCGCCTGTCGGGCATCTACGTCGGCAGCCGCGGCATGGCCGAGGACTTGTCGCGCTTCGTCGGCGTCAACCGCATCGTCCCGGTGGTCGATCGCGTGTTCGGTTTCGACCAGGCGCGCCAAGCCTACGACTATCTCGACGGCGGCGCTCATTTCGGCAAGGTGGTGATCCAGGTCGCCGGCTAAGCCTCGTCCTCTCGGGAATACCTGCGGCGGCCGCGGAACGTTCCGCGGCCGCCGCAGGTATTCCCGAGAGGACGAGGGGCCGCGGAACGTTCCGCGGCCGCCGTTCGCGCGCGCGGCGCCGCGGCTGTCGCGCGACTGCGACTTTTCGCCGATGTGCGGGGCGCGGGCGGTGTGCGATCTTGAGCGCATCGCCGCCAGTCCTCGAACGCGCATGAATACCACCTCCACATCGCCCGCGACCGGCGATGCCGTGCGGATCCGCCGCGCCGGCGCCGACGATGCCGGCGCGCTCGCGCTGGCCGGTGCGGCCACCTTCCTGGAAACCTTCGCCGGCATCCTGCACGGGCGCGACATCGTCGAGCACTGCCGCAAGCAACATGCGCAGGAGGTCTATGCGGATTGGCTGGACGACGCCGGCGCCGCGCTGTGGCTGGCGGAAACGGCCGAAGGCGCGGCCCCGGTCGGCTATGCGGTGATCGCGCCGCCGAAGTTGCCGCTGCACGATCTGAGTGGGGACGACCTCGAACTCAAGCGCATCTACCTGCTCTCGCGTTTCCATGGCGGCGGCGTCGGCCGCGAGTTGATGGAGCAGGCGGTCGCCGAGGCGCGCGTGCGCGGTGCGCGGCGCTTGCTGCTCGGCGTCTATGCCGGCAACGCACGGGCTTTGGCGTTCTATGCCCGTAACGGTTTCGAGCACGTCGGCGAGCGCCGCTTCCAGGTCGGCGGCAATACCTACGGCGACGCCATCCTGGCGCTGGACCTGCGCCGATGAGCGTCCTCGTCGAGCGCCTCAGCGCCGGGCGCATCGAGGCCGCGTTGAGCCTGGACGGCAGTTTCCTGGTCGATTCGCGGCTGAGTCTGCACGCGCGCGACGGCGTCATCGCTTACGAAGCGGTGCCGCTGGCGCCGTACCGCAAGCGTTACGGCGACGAGGCCGACGATGACGACCTGCACGATTATCTCGTCGCCGAGGATCGCATCGCCTTCGTCGCGATCGAGCACGGCGAAGTCGTCGGCCGGGTGCTGGTGTCGACGAACTGGAACGGGTATGCCTTGATCGACGACATCGCCGTCGACGCGGGCCGCCGGCGCAGCGGCGCGGGTGGGGCCTTGCTCGATCGCGCCATCGCCTGGGCGCGCGAGCGCGGGCACCCGGGCCTGATACTGGAAACCCAGGACCATAACGTCGCCGCCTGCCGTTTCTACGAACGCCACGGCTTCGTCCTCGGCGGTTTCGACCGATTCCATTACCGCCACGATGCGCAGGTGAGGCACGAGACCGCTTTGTTCTGGTATCTCGATCTCGCCGCGCAGGTCTGAGCGAGTCGCATGGCCGGCTTGAGAGGCGGCCGCAACGGACTCAATCGCCGGAGTGTTGGCTCGCCAGACCCAGATCCAGGCGCACCAGGCGGCCGAGGCGGTCGCGGCGTTGCGCACGCAGATACCAATGCTGCGCGAGCCGTTCGAGCCGCAGCGGCGGCCGTACCGGTTCGCCCCACAGCGTGAGCTCGTAGTGGCGTTCGTGCAGCCAATAGAGCAGGCGATCGAGCTCGGCCGCATCGTCGGGCAGGCACAGGTCGGCATCGGCGGGCGGACGCGGCAAAGCCTGCGGCCCCTGTTCGAGCCAACGCGCGAAGCTGCCGTACAGCGTGTACTCGAAACCGGCCGCGCGCATCGCTTCGAGTTCGCTGCGGGTGCTGTCGAGGCAGACCGTCTCGGCGACTTTCTGGAAGACCAGCGCGTACTCGTGGCTGCGGTTGCTGCGGGTGGAGGCAGCGGGCAGCGGTTCGACGTCGCGCTCGTAGCACAGCAGCCGTTCTTCGCGCGCCACGAACAGTTCGCCGAGCACGCGGCCCAAGTCCCAGGCCAGCGGCAACATGCGGCCTTCCACGACCACGTTCTCGGCCATCGCGATGCACAAGCCGCCATCGGGCAAGGCCTTGCGCACGGCGTGGAAGATGTCGCGCAGACGCTGCAGGTAAGCGGCGTAGTCGCGTTCGTCGTAGAGCTGGCCTGCGTTTGCGCCGGCCTGCGGCCAGCGACAGCCGAAGTAGGGCAGGCTGGTCAGGCACAGGTCGATCGGGCGCGGGATCTCGACCTGCGGCAGGCCGCCGACCGCGATCGGCGCTTCGACGCCGTGGCGCGCGAGGCGCTCGCGGGCGAGCGCGGCGCGGCCGGCGTCGATTTCGGTGCCGCAGCCGCTGCGGCCTTCGAGCGCGGCGGCGAGCAAGGTCGTGCCGAAGCCGCAGAACGGATCGAATACGCATTGCCCGGGTTGAGAGAAATGCCGCACGAACGGCCGCATCTGGTTGACCCAGCCGCAGTCGCGCCCGGCCAGGCCGTCGCGCTCGCGCAGATCCTCGGGCAGGCGATGCTCGGGCGGATCGGGCGTCAGCACCCACCAACTACGGCTGTCCATGTGCGGGCTCCCAGAGAATGTCGCGGTCGGGCTGCCAACCCGCGCACAGGCGGCCGTTGGCGTGGAAGACGAGTTTGTAGAGATCGCCGCTGGCATGGCGACGGTGCATCGCGGTGTAGTCGGAGGATTCGAACACCACCTCCAGGCCGCGACGCTCGTCGCGCAGTCGCAGGTTCCAGAAGTAATAGCCCTCGGTGATCCGTTGCGGGGTCATCCGCGACCACCACGGTGCGGTCATGCAATCGGCCAGCACCGCTTCGATGGCGACGCGCTCGCGTTCGATGTAGCGGCGGCTGGCGTTGTCGCGATAGTCCGGGCCGAGGCGCGAGAACTCGCGGAAGATCACCGTGCTCGCGCCGCAGCGCTGCGCCCAGTCCAGATAGGCGTCGATACCGGCGGCATCGTCGACGCCGCCGTGTTGGAGGATGCAGACCTGACGCAGCGGCAGCGCGTCGGCGATACCGCGCGCGACACGCTCGAACACAGCGGCATCGGCGATGGCCTCGTGCTCGCGGAAACGCATGATGGCCTGGTTGCGCAAGGGGTCGGGATGGTGGCGCGACAGCTCCACCCAGGACAGCCCGAAGGCTTGCAGCGCGGCGATCAGTTCGGCGCCGCGTCCGCGGGCGAAGCCGGCGCCGTTGCTGTAGAGCACGCGTTCCTCGACGACGACGCCATCGCGTTCGGCCACGGCGAGCGTGTTCAGCAATTGCAGGAACCAGGTCTCGTCGTCGCTGGCCTCCAGCCCCGACAGCGACCACGACAGCGGCACGCCGCGCAGCTGCACCAGCGCCTGCGACAAGCTCGCGAAGTAGTCGGCGCCGGGCCGCAGAGTCTGCGCGAGCGTCCCGCTGTCGAGCGGGCGCAGGGTTTCCGAGCAGAACCGGCACCGCGCCGAGCAGGCGCGCGCCGAAGCATAAGGAGTGAAGGTGATCGGTTGGGCGAAGCGGTAGTCGCGGCCGTTAAAGCGATGCGGATACCAGCGAGTGTGGTCGTCGCCGGGCGCGCGGCGGGCGAGCTGCGGGGTGGCCGCGCGGAGGCGTTCGAACAAGGGCGAAGCGGCGCTGAGGGGCAGGCTGGCCGGATCGGCGGCGGCAAGCCCTTCGAGAGGGGCTGGCATGGGCGGGTCCTGTTTGGGGCGTGCGTGGTCGGGTGGTCGAGAGCGAGGAGGATGCGGCTACGGCGTGCGCCTTGTAATGACGCACCCGGCAGCAACTCAACCAAGCCTCACCTCAAAGCCGCGCCGCGTTGGCCAGCGCGCGCACCTGGGCGAAGGTCCAGTCGTTGACGATGCGACCGTCCTCCCACACCGTCACCATGGCATCGTCGAAGCCCATGGGCTTGACCGCTTCTTCCAGCGAAGCCGCTTCCGGCGGCACCGGCACGGTCTTGAAGTGGCCGTACTCGCGATGCCGCACCAGGGTCATGCGGCCGCGCTTGCTCGACTTGCCCTTGTCGGTGACCGGGTCCTTGTAGACGTCGATCCATTCGCCGTCGATGCGCGCGGCCGAACACTTGAGCGCGAACTTCTGCGTGTCGCGGTCCAGGCGTTGCAGCAGCGCGCCGCCCATGCCGAAGGCGAGGTTGTCGGTGGCGTAGCCGTAGCTGGTGATGCGTTCGAGGATCGCGCGGATGCTGGTCGGGTTGATGCCGTCGCCCTGGATCACCCGCACGTGGTTGAGCACCTTGTAGCCCTTGCCGTTTACGGTGTGGCCGAAGGCTTCGTCGAGCATGCTCACGCATTGGTGGACGACGTCGACCGGGTCGCCCGAGTCCGGCCGCACCACCAGGGTCGCGCCGGAGGCGATGACTTCATCGCGCAGGGTCTTGCCCCAATGCTCGCGGATCGCGTGGAAGATGTCGTAGCTGTCGGAGACCACGGCCACGATCGCGCCGGGCTTGCCGAACTGGGTCAGCATGTTGCGATAGGCGTCGACCTCGTGCTCGCGGCCCCAACTGGTGATGGTGCTGTGCTCGGCCGCCGGAATCGAATAGCCCGCCATCGGCTCGTGGTAGTAGCGGCGCGCCAACAGCAGGCCGGAGACGGTGTCGGTGCCGAGGAAGTTGACCAGGTGCGCGGCGCCGCCGAACGCCGCCGATTCGGTGCTCGATACGCCGCGCGCGCCGAAGTCGTGCAGCTTGAACGGCAACTGGCCTTCCGGGTCGTCGCTGGTGCGTTCGAGGAACTGGCGGATGGTCTGCTTGGCGTGCCAGCTGATCGTCGCCACGGTTACCGGGTACCACAGCCGCAGCAGCAGGGTTTCCAGATACGACGGCACCCAGTAGGCCTGCGGGTCGGTCGACTCGATCGTCACCAAGGCCTGGTGGGTCGGCACCACCGTGCCCTCGGGCACGGCGCGGATGCGGATCGGCAACAGGCCGCCGTGGGTGTCGACGATGTAACGCCAGCCGGCTTCGTTGAAGGGCTCGCCATGGGCGGCGAACAGGTCGCGCGCCTCGTCGACGTCGGCGTGGGTGACCGGCTTGGCCAGGTACTCCTTGAGGATCGCCTGCAGGCCGAAGAACACGGTGCGGTCGTGCACGCCGCCGCGCGATTCCACATAGAAGAAGGTGGCGTCGGTGCCGGGCGGGTATTGCAGCCAGTGGCTGGCCTTGTAGCTGTCGGTGTTGAGCAGCAGGTTGTCGAGGCATTGCATGACGGGAAGCTCCTTCGCGTCGAGTGTGGCCGGCGGTCTGTCCACCGGCGCGGAAAGCCGGGCGGTCCGGGTGGATCAGCCGCGGCCGAGAAAGTATTCGAGGATGTGCAGATGGTCTTCGTAGAGCTGGGGGCCCATCTCCAGCGCTTCGGCCACCGCGATCCAGCGCGCCTTGTCGGCGTCGTCGCCGCCGCGCACCGGCGGCAGTTCGCCGCTCGGGAAATCGAAGTGGTAGGCGTGGGTGATGGTGCGGCCGCGCGCGCTGCGTTCGGGGTGATCGAACACGCGCTCGCTCTTCAGCGAGCCCTTCAGCACCGGCAGCGGCAGCTTGAGCCGGGTTTCCTCGCGCAGCTCTCGCAGGCAGGCGTCGAGCAGGCCTTCGTGTTGGCCGACGAAACCGCCCGGCAGCGCCCACAGGCCCTTGCCCGGCTCGGCGCGGCGGCGCACCAGCAAGACGTGGCCGGAATGCACCACGACCGCGTCGGTGGTGACGAAGGTCGGCGGGTAGGGCGCATCGGCCCAGGCCGCGCGGTAGTGCTCGATGAACTGGTACTCGGCGACCAATTGGGTGAAGGCCGGCGAGCTCTTGCGGAAGGCTTCGAGCATGTCGAACACCGGGCCGGGCACGTTGGCGCGGATCAGCATCAGGCCGCCGTGGCTGTCGATCTGGTTGGCCTCGAACAGATAGCGGCGCAGCTCGGTCGCCGACAAGGTCGCGGTGTGGCTGACGTCGACCAGCGGCCACTGCGGAAACTCGCGCAGGTAATAGCTGGAGGCGTCCTTGTCCATGCCGATCAGGCCGACCCGCGATTCGCTGCCGCCGCCGTCGTGGCGGACCGCCTCGGCGACGGTACGCTGCACGCTGGCGATCCACTGGCTCTCGTTGTAGAGATGGTCGCGCAACGGCTGCACGATCAGCCGCTCGCCGGCGTCGGCCAGGGTGACCTGGATCATCACCGCGCGCTCGGCGACGGTGAAAGGGTTCTTGATGGTGCGGGGCGTGTCGGCGGAACCGACCAGGAAGATGACCTTGCGGGCCTTGCCCAGCGCGTGGCGGGCGACGGCGGCGTGGCCGTTATGGAAGGGCTCGAAGCGCCCGATGAAAACGAGGTAATCGAATTCGATTGCCATGAGAATCCCTCACGGAGTTGACTCGCCGCCGGTCTGTCCGAGGGCGTGGAGAAAATGCTACGCCGATGGCGCGCGCCGTCAAGTGCCGGCGTCGCCCGCAGGCTGCGCATACAATCGGCCGACTTTGCATGGAGGCAGCGATGGCGATGATCGTTCCGGAGTACTGGGCCGAAGCCCGGGTTCACGAGGCGTTCGATAAAGGCCATGCGAGCGGGCGGCGTTCGCTGACGGTGCGTCGCTTCGGGTGGTCCGACGCGAGCCTCGGCGAGGCGCAGGCGATGGCCGACGCGCGGGCGCGCGACGCCTTCGACCGCATCCTCGCCGGCGAGAGCCTGCTCAAGCGCGAGCCGCGCGTGCCCTACGACGCCGAGGGTCTGCCGATCCGCGAACAGATCGTCGAGCGCGACGGCGACCTCGTCGTCACCCGCAACAGTTACGGCGCGCGCTGCCTCAACACGCCCGAAGTCTTGTTCGCCGACGTCGATTTCGACGAGCCGGTCTCGGCCTGGCGCAAGGGTTATTTCTGGACTTCGCTCGCGTCCGCCATCGGCGTCGGCGTGGCGACGCACTGGGGCTTGGGCGTGCTGACGATGATCGCGATGCTGTGGCTGTTCGCCTGGATCGCCAGCGTGCAGTCGCGGCGCAGGCACCGCGCCGACGGCGGACCCGAAGGCCGCGCGACGGCGCGCATCAAGGCCTTCGTCGCCGCGCATCCGGACTGGCATCTGCGTTTGTATCGCACGCCGAAGGGCTTGCGGCTGCTGGCCATGCACCGCGTGTTCGATCCGAACGAAGCGGCGGTGATCGAGTTCTTCGATGCGGTCGGCGCCGATTCGTACTACGCGTTGTTATGCCGGCGCCAGCATTGCTTCCGCGCACGGGTCAGCCCCAAGCCCTGGCGCATCGGCATTCACGCCTATCTGCGGCCGCGCCCCGGCGTATGGCCGATCGCCGCCGAGCGCTTGCCCGAACGCGAGCGCTGGGTCGCCGACTACGAGCGCAAGGCCGAGGGCTACGCCTCCTGCCGTTTCGTCGAGGCGCTCGGCAGCAGCGACTACGTCACCGCCACGCGCGGCGTGCAGCGCGCCCACGACGATTGGTGCAGGGCGACGACGACCTTGCCGTTGGCTTGAAGCGATGACCGGCGCGGCCGCGCTCGACGCGCGGCGCTTTCGATAGGCAGCCTCGATCAACGGCGCTCAGGCGCCGGCGACGACCTCGATCGTCACGCCCTCGCAGGCCACCGTCTGACCGGCGCGGATCTTGCAGGTCTTGCGCAGCTCGACCTGGCCGTCGACGCGGACTACGCCGCTGGCGACCATCGCCTTGCCGGCGCCGCCGCTGTCGCACAGGCCGACCAGTTTGAGCAATTGGTTGAGTTCGACGTGTTCGTGCTGGGCGTCGAGTTCGAAACGGATCGGTTGCATGCGGGCGGGGTCTGAGCGGGTGGGGCAGGGTCGCAGTGCTGAGACTTGGGCGCAAGACGTTTGCACTGTCGCGGGCGTACTCTCGCGTATGCAGTCGGCCGCCGGAGCCGGTGTGGATCGGATTCCGGCCACGCCGCAGCGCCCTGCCCACCGCCTCGAAGGACCTATCTTTATGAAGAAAGCCCAGTACGCGCAGCGCGGCCCGGTGCCGCAGGACGTCATCGAGGCGGTCGAGTTCGAGGCGCCGCCGCTGGGCGCCGGCCAGGTGCTGATCGAGGTGCTGGCCGCGCCGATCAACCCCTCCGACGTACTCACATTGACCGGCGAGTACGGCCTGTTGCCGCCGCTGCCCGCGGTCGGCGGCAACGAAGGCGTGGGCCGGATCGCCGCGGTCGGGCCTGAGGTCGCCCATCCGCAAGTCGGGCAGACCGTGCTGTTGCCGATCCAGGGCGGCACCTGGGCAACCCACCTGGTCGCCTCGGCCAAGGGCCTGGTGCCCCTGCCCGACGGCGCCGATCCCAAGCAATTGGCGATGATCACCATCAATCCGCCGACCGCCCTGCTGATGCTCAGCGAGTTCGTCGACCTGCAGCCCGGCGACTGGGTGATCCAGAACGCGGCCAATTCCGCGGTCGGCAGCTATCTGATCCAACTGGCGAAGCGGCGCGGCCTGCGCACCATCAACGTGGTGCGGCGCGAGTCGGCGGTCGAGGCGGTGCGCGCGGCCGGCGCCGAGGTGGTGTTGGTCGACGGCGACGACCTCGCCAAGCGCGCGCGCGAAGTCACCGAGAAAGTGCCGATCCGGCTCGGCATCGATGCGGTCGGCGGCATCGCGACCCAGCACATCGCCCAATCGCTCGGCGAAGGCGGGGTGCTGGTCAACTACGGCGCGATGAGCGGCGAGGCCTGTTCGATCTCGCCGGCCTCGTTCGTGTTCCGCGACGTGACCCTGCGCGGTTTCTGGCTGTCGCGCTGGTTCCAGGCGGCGACGCCGCAGCGCCGCGCCGAGGTGTTCGGCGAGATCGGGCGCCTGGTCGCGAGCGGGCAACTGACCGCACGGGTGCAGGCGACCTACGGCCTGGACCAGATCAAACAGGCAGTCGCCGCGGCCGCCGCCGGCGAGCGCGACGGCAAGATCCTGATCCTGCCCAACGGCCCGGTCTGATGAGGACGCGCGCATGAGCATCGAACTGCAGATGCTGGCCTGGTCGATCGTGCTTGCGATCGTGCATTTGCTGGTCGCGGCGACCTTCATGACCCAGCAACGCGGGGTGCGCTGGAACGCCAGCGCCCGCGACGGCACTCCCGAGCCCCTGGCCGGCGTGGCTGCGCGGGTGGACCGCGCCTGGCGCAACTTCCTCGAAACCTTCCCTTTGTTCGCCGCGGCGGTGCTCGCGGTCGGGCTGGCTGGCCGCGGCAACGACGACACCGCGCTCGGTGCGCAGCTCTACTTCTGGGCGCGGCTGGTCTACGTGCCGGTGTATGCGGCCGGCATTCCCTACCTGCGTTCGGCGGTGTGGGCGGTGTCGCTGTGGGGCCTGATCAAGCTGGTCTGGGCGCTGTTCTGAGCTCAGGCCGGGACGGTTGCGGCCGCCGCGTTCGCGCAAAGTGCGCGTTTCGCGGTCGGCGACAGCTGCTTGATCGCGTACTCCGCACGCAGCGCCGACGAACGGTCCGGGTGCGGAAACTGCGCCAGCAGTCGCAACGGCGGGTGCGAACGGGTGTAGCGCGCGCCCTTGCCGGCGACGTGTTCGGCATAGCGGCGCTCCACATCGACGGCAATACCCGTGTACAGGCTGCCGTCGCGGCATTCGATCAGATAGACGTACCAGGCGGACATGCCGCATAGCCTAGCCGGGGCCGGGGCGACCTGGCCGAAACTGGAGGGCAAAAGTCCGAAGCCCGATAGCGATCACGTCCATACGCCTGCGAACGTCATTGCCAGGTCAGGAAGCGCTCACCACAATGGAACGTCCTTCATGGAGTTGCCGCTTGAACGCCGACGCCGAACCGCAATCCACCGTCACCAACCTGCGTCAGCTTTGCGCGCGTTTCGCCAAGCCCCACCTCGGACGGGCCGTCTGGCAACTGGTCAACACCCTGGTGCCGTTCGCCGCACTGTGGACGCTGATGGCCTGGAGCGTGGTCGGTAACTGGGGCTACGGCTGGACCCTGCTGATGGCGATTCCGGCGGCCGGCCTGTACGTGCGCACCTTCATCATCCAGCACGACTGCGGCCACGGTTCGTTCTTCGCCAGCAGCCGCGCCAACGACCTGGTGGGCCGCTGCCTCGGCGTGGTCACCCTGTTCCCTTACGGCTATTGGAAGAAGACCCACGCCATCCACCACGGCACCTCGGGCAACCTCGACCGCCGCGAGATGGGCGACATCGAAACCCTGACCGTGGCCGAATACCGCTCGCGCTCCTGGTTCGGGCGCCTGTGCTACCGCTTGTACCGCAGCACCCCGGTGTTGCTGGGCGTCGGCCCGCTGTACCAGTTCGTCATCAAGCACCGTTTCCCGTTCGATCTGCCCTTCACCTGGAAGCGCGAGTGGGCGAGCGTGCTGTTCAACAACCTGGCGTTGGGCCTGATCCTGCTGTCGATGGGCTTTGCGATCGGCTGGCACACCGTGCTGATGGTGCATCTGCCGGTGGTGTTGATCGCCGGCGCGGTCGGCGTGTGGCTGTTCTACGTCCAGCACACCTTCGAAGACGCGTACTGGACCCGCAAGGACGATTGGAACTCGCACGAAGCCGCCATCGCCGGCAGCTCGTTCTACGACCTGCCGCATATCGTGCATTGGTTCACCGGCAACATCGGTTACCACCACATCCATCACCTTTCCAGCCGCATCCCGAACTACCGCCTGCGCGAGGCGTACGAATCGAGCCCGCTGCTGCAGGCCGCACCGCGCCTGACCATCTGGTCGAGCCTGAAGTGCGCGCAACTGAAGCTGTGGGACGAAGAGCTCAAGCGCATGGTCGGTTTCCCGAAGCGCGCACGCGTCCAGGCCGCCGGCGCCTGAGGCTGGCCGCGGTGCCGTGCAGCGCAAGGCTGCACGGTCTGGGCCGCTGCCCGGCGACGCGAGGCGTCGCCAGGGCGTGAGCGCCGGCTCGATGCCCGGCGCGAGCGGCCTGATCCGGCACCACCCCTGTGAAGTCTGGCGACACTGCCTCGCCAGCGGTGCTCGCCTTCGCGAGCCGTGTTGTGCGGCCGCCTGCGTGCTTGCCTTCCAACCCGATAGCCGTGCCAGGCACCGGCCCGACCGGCGGCGCTTGACTTCGAGTGGCTCGGAATTAGTATTTTAGTTAATTAAACAAATATCCGGGGCCGCGGTTCCCGCCTCATGCAGGACAAGATCTTCGAAGCCCTGGCCTCGTCGCCGCGACGGCAGATCCTGGCCTTTCTATCCGAGCGCGAACTCAGCGCCGGCGACATCGCCGCGCGCTTCGAGATGAGCGCGCCGGCGATCTCGCGGCATCTGTCGGTGCTGGTCAACGCCGGGCTGATCAGCAGCGAGCGCCGCGGCCAGTTCGTGGTCTACAAGCTGGTGCCCGACAACCTGGTCAACACCCTGACCCAGTTCGCGTTCGAGATCTGCCCGGTCGGCGGGCCGCTCAAACGCGAAAGCCGGCGCGCCAAGAAAGCGGCCGGCTGAGTTTCGTTTTTGGTCCTGACTCGTGGCTCAGGCCGCCGGCCGCGCCTGCGCGCGCTGCCGGTAGAAGTCGAGGATGACCTCGCTGAAATCGCCGATCAGCCAATCGGCCAGCGGCACCGCATACCAGTTGAAGCCGGTGCTGACCCGATAGTCCATGCGGATCGTCAGCACGGTCGCGTCGCCGCGCGGGGTCAGGGTGTAGGTGGTGTCGCGCAGGTCGAAATAATCGCCGCCGATGCGCACGTGGTCGTCGAGCGCGCCGGCCGGCACCGAGTCTTCCTCGAACAGGTACTGCCAGCGCACATAGCGTTGCGGCTGCCAGTCGCTGGACATCTGACGGAAGTGGATGCCCTTGCCCATGCGCACGTCACGCACCAGACCGGTCTGCGTGCGATGGGTGACGCCGGCGAGCGGGGTCGGCACGCCGATGCGGTACATCCAGGCGCGATCGACTTCGGCCGACTGGATATGGTCGGCATCGAGCAAGTGCTTCCAGACCTCGGCCGGTGTCGCCTGGATCACCGCGCTGCGTTCGACGTGTTCGAAGCGTTGCGGCGTCTCGTGGCCGACGCCGAACGCCGCCAGCACCACCGGCAGGGCGACGAAGCTGTAGACCGTCGGGGTGGTGGAGCGTTTGTTGAGGCGGCAGATCGCTCCCATCACCACGCCCCCCAGCCCGCCCATGACCGCGAACAAGGGCAGGGCCATCAGCACGCAAATCAGCCCTTCCAGCATCATGAACATGCTGCCGAGCACGCAAAGCGACACGCTGAGCACCGGCATGAAGAAGTGATACCCGATGCCGCGCGGTTTGATCCGCTCGGCCAGATACACGGTGACCGCGCCGATCGCGAACGGCGCAAGCACGACGAACACCCACAGCATGGTCGCGAAGGCGCTGCCGGGTTCACCATCGAAGGCCAAGCGCAGCAGCAGCCCGATCAGGGCGCCGCCCAGTACCGGCGCGATGCCGGCCAAGACGGCAAGGCCGGGACGCAGGCGCCGCGCCGGCGGTGCAGTCGCAGGTTGCGGCAAAGGTGTGGGCAGCGGTGGCGGGGCAGGCAACGGCGGCAGTTCGGGCGGTTCGGTGCTCATGGGACGGTCCGGGTGAGTCGAGTGGGCGCGGTATCGGCGAATGCCGCCGCGGAGGTCGGTTCCAGGCGATGCAGTTCCTCGCGCGACGGCAGGTCTTCGGGCAGGCGCAGGCGCCAGACCAGGCCGATGCGTGCGCAGGCGCGCAGGAACCACCAGCCCGGGTCCCATTCGCCGGCATACAGGCCGAGCCGCGCCGAACCCGGAAAGGCGTGGTGATTGTTGTGCCAGCACTCGCCCATGGTCAGCAGCGACATGAAGCGCACGTTGCGGCCCTGCACCGCAGCGCCGCGGACCTCGTGGTGCATGCCGCCGTGGTTGTGGGCGAAGTAGCCGACCAGCCAATGGCCGAACACGCCGGCGGTGACCCGGGCGCATACGCCCCAGAACACCCAGCCCCAGCCGCCGATGGCGAAGAAGGCCAGCGCCCATGGCAGGTGCTGCCACATCCAGGTGCGTTGCAGAAAACGGTAGTAGCGATCGTCGGCGATGCGCGCCTCGATCTCGATGCGCGGCGGCGCGCTCAGGCGCAGTTCGCAATGCAGTTGCCACCAGGCATCGATGGCGAAGGGCTGGCGATGGGCGAGGTAGTCGTGACAGTCGGGCAGGCGCTGGGCGTAGTCGCGCAGGTCGTGGGTGCGCACCAGACCGATCGGGCCGGCCAGGCCGACCTGCACGCCGCAGTACACCAGCAGATATTCCAGCCACTTCGGGCAGCCGAAACTGTCGTGGATCAGCTTGCGGTGCATGCCGAGCGAATGGCCCAGCAGGAGCACGGTCGCGGTCGACACCACGAACAAGGCGAACGCCGGCCAGCTGAAGGTGGCGATGCCGCCGACCACCGCGCCCAGCGCCATCGTGGTGAACCACAACGAGCGCACCGGCTCCCAGACCACGCGGCCGTCGCTGACGCTGCGGATCGAGGCGAGTCGGTCGGCCTGCGACTGGACGCGATGCGATCTCAGGCTGTCGGGCAATGCGTTCATGACCTCTCCCTGGTGAACGTGTTGTGCGGTGGTGTCGAGCGGTGACGCCGAGCCGAGGCCTGCCGAGCGGGCGAGCCGCTGCGGCCCGAACCCCATACTGATGCAGGTATTCAGCAATTAACTAATTTGCTAAATGATTCTTCCGCCATCGGGCAGCGTCAAGCGCTTGCCGACGAGCGGTCGGGGAAAGGCGGCAGGGGTAAGCGGGCGTGCGACGCGTGCTCTTGTCGCCGCGCGATGCCGGCGAGGCGTCGCCGACGGCCTGCGTCGGAGCTGTCTTGCTGATGCGGATACCGCGGCGCGGCTCAGCCGTAATCGATCGCCAGCACTTCGATCGCGAGATCGCCGGCCGGCCGCTTCCAGACCACGCTGTCGCCGACGCGCGCGCCGTGCAGGGCGCGCGCGAGCGGCGACACCCAACTGATCAGGCCGAGCTCCGGGTCGGCTTCGTCTTCGCCGACGATGCGGTAGCGGTATTCGCGGCCGTCGTCGTCGACCGCCTCGACCCGCGCGCCGAAGGCGATCAGCTCGGACGGCTGGCGCTCGGGCGCGATGGTGATCGCGCCGAGGATGCGCGCCTGCAGCCAGCGCAGTTCGCGTTCGATGTGGGCGGCTTCGAGCCGGGCCCCGACCGCGTTCGCGTCGATCTCGCCCAGGCGCCGCCCGGCATCGTCCAGGCGCGTGCGCAGCAAGGCCATGCCGCGCGGCGTGACGTAGTTGGGATGCTCGCTGATCGGCAGTTCGGGCAGATCGCCGGCGTTTTCGTCGCCGTCGCCTTCTTTCACGAAAGCTCGGCTCATGGGTGTACGCAAGACGGAATCATGCGGCCAGCATAGGCGGCGCTACGTTGCCGCTGGGTGAGCCCGCAACAGCGGGTGCGCTGCATGGCGCGGCACTCGCGCCTATTGGACGAAGTCGAACAGGCGATAGATCCAGGACACCTGGTAGATCAGGCTGGCGGCGACGAAGGCGCGATGGAAGGTTTCCGAGCGGGTGCGGATGGCGACCAGGCACAGCAGCACGTAGCTCAGGTTGCGCAGCGGGTACTCGATGCCGAAGCTGTCGAAATAGGCGCGGCCCTTGATCAGGGTGTCGCCGAAATCGATCAGGTAGGACACCGCCATGATCCCGAAGAACCATTTGCGCCGCGACTGGAAATACTCCCGCCAACTGCCGTAGTCGCCGATGTCGTCGGGAAACAGCAAGGTGCACAACAGATACAGCACCACCACGTACAGGATCAGGAAAGCGTAGGCGACGAAGCTCCAGTGCACGTGGTGGACCAGGCGGAACTCCCACCACCAGAAATGCGCGAGCAGGGTGAACATCGAGATCGCCCAGGCGATATGCACGCCGTAGACGCGGTCGCGGCCGGGGTGCTGGACGAAGCGGGCCAGGCCCTTGAGCAGGGTGGTGATGGCCAGGCCCAGGACGATGCCGAGCAGGACGCGGATATGCAGGAACTGATCCATGGCGGGTCTCCGGGCCGGTTCGGGCAAGGGGCTCGCGACGGCGGTCTGGCGGCGCCGGCGACCGCAGCAGCATAGGCCGGACCGCCCCGATCCGGTGCGGCGACGGCGGAAAACCGTGCTGCCGAGCCCAAGCTCGGCCCGAAGCTGCGATCATGGCGCATGAACGATCCGATCTCGCCCACCGCGGCCTTGGCGACTGCCGACTCCATGGCCTTCGACTCCCTTTCCCTCTCGCCGGCCCTGCTGCAGGGCGTGGCCGCGCTCGGCTACACCACGATGACGCCGATCCAGGCGCGCGCGCTGCCGGCGATCCTCGACGGCCGCGACTTGATCGCGCAGGCGCCGACCGGCAGCGGCAAGACCGCCGCCTTCGGCCTGGGCCTGCTGCAGCGGCTCGACCCGGCCGCGATCAAGACCCAGGCGCTGGTGCTGTGCCCGACCCGCGAACTCGCCGACCAGGTCGGCCAGCAGCTGCGCAAACTCGCCTTCGCGATCCCGAACCTGAAAGTGTCGGTGCTGTGCGGCGGCATGGCCTTGGGGCCGCAACTGGCCTCGCTGGAACACGCGCCGCACGTGGTGGTCGGCACGCCCGGTCGCTTGCAGGAGCTGCTGCGCAAGAAGGCATTGAAGCTCGACGGCGTGCGCACCCTGGTGTTCGACGAGGCCGACCGCATGCTCGACATGGGCTTCGAAGAGCCGATGCGCGAGATCGTCGCCAAGACCCCGAAGACCCGCCAGAGCCTGCTGTTCTCGGCGACCTTCCCGGACGCGATCCGCGACCTCGCCCGCGGCGCGATGCGCGAGCCGGCCGAAGTCACGGTCGAGGGCGAAGCCTCGGCGCTGCAGATCGAACAGTATTTCTACGAAGTCGAAGCGGCCAAGAAGACCCCGTTGCTGGCGGCGCTGCTGCTGGAGTACCGCCCGGACTCCTGCGTGGTGTTCTGCAATATGCGCAAGGACACCGAGGAAGTCGTGGGCTCGCTGAGCCATTACGGCTTCACCGCGCTGGCCCTGCACGGCGAGATGGAACAGCGCGACCGCGACGAGGTGCTGGTGCGCTTCGCCAACCGCAGCTGCAACGTGCTGGTCGCCAGCGACGTGGCCGCGCGCGGGCTCGACGTCGAGGAACTCGCGGCGGTGGTGAACTACGACCTGCCGACCGACCCGGACGTATACGTGCACCGCATCGGCCGCACCGGCCGCGCCGGGCGCGGCGGCATCGCCCTCAGCCTGTGCGGGCCGCGCGAGAGCGGCCGTGCCGATCAGATCCAGGAACGCCAGGGCGCGCCGCTGGCCTGGCGCCGCGCCGTGCCGCTGGCCGGCAAGGCCAAGAACGCGCCGGTCGCGCCGATGGAAACCCTGCGCATCGATGCCGGCAAGACCGACAAGCTGCGGCCCGGCGACATCCTCGGCGCCCTGACCGGCGATGCCGGGCTCAAGGCCGATGCGATCGGCAAGATCAACGTCTACGCGACGCGCTCGTACGTGGCGGTGGCGCGCGCGCAGGCCGGCGCAGCGCTCGCGCGCCTGCGCGAGGGCAAGATCAAAGGCCGCAAATTCCGGGTCAACCGGATCTAGTCAGGATGATCTGATCAGGGGGACCTGATCAGGATGGTCTGATCGGGTTGATTCGATCGGGTTGATCCGAGCTGCGCGATCGGATCGATGCGATGCGATGCGATCCGATCGGCATGGGCGAACGCAAGCGAGCCGGTCGAGCCGACCGGCCGCAGCGCCGCACTCGCTACTTGCCGTTGAGGCTGAACTTGCCAGGGCCGAACAAGGCCAGCGCGACCGCCGCGGCCAGGAACATCGCCTGCAGTTCCAGCGCCCAACCGCCTTGCTCGTTGAGCTGGCCGATCTGGCCCAGGTGCACCAGGCCCAGCGCGACCAGCATATTGGCCGCGATCAAGGCCGCACCGATGCGGGCGTGATAGCCGACGATCACCAACACCGGCGCAAGCACCTCGCCGATCAATACGCCGTAGCCGAGGAAACCCGGCAGGCCCTGCGATTCGACCAGACCGACGATGCCGGCGGTACCGCCGCGCAGCTTGGCGATGCCATGCAGGAGGATCAGCACGCCCAGCGCGAGACGAAGAATCAGCTTGCCCAGGTCCTGGTGCTTGTCGGCGTTCATGGCGTCTCCGATGCGGGCCGCCGCGAGGGCGGGTCGTTCGCATCATAGGCCAGGCCCGGACGGCGCTTGCTGCGCTGCGGTATGGCCAGGCCGGCCGTGCTGGGGCACGGCTGGCCTGGCGCGCTGAGCGTCGTCGCGAATCGCTCAGCGCAGGGCGCGCAAGGTCACCGTCAGCGTGTCCGGGTCGCCCGAACGCGCCGCGCCGCTGAAGTCCTGGCCGCCGCTCGGCGAGACGTCGTCGTACGGGAAGGCGTAACCGCGGTTGTCGGGCAGGCGCTCGTGCACCAGGCGCGCGTAGTGGTTGGTCTGGGCATTGCGATAGAAGCGGCTGGCCACTTCGCCGTTGGGCTGGTCGGCGTTGTCGAGCAGGGTGGTGCGGTTCAAGGCCGCGGCCAGGCGCGGAATGATCGCCTTGCGCACCTCGCTGGCGCCGGCGAGGCTAAAGGGGCCGCTGTCGCAGCTCAGCACGTCGGCGGTGCTTGGGCGGGAGAAGCTCTCGCCGTTGTTGAAACGTAACAGACCGTCGCCGCCGACGCGCGCGGTCAGGCGGCCGAAGCCGGACTGGGTGTCGACGGTCAGGGTGGTCGAGGCGTACTTGCTCCAGACCGCATTGATGTAGCCGCTCAGATAGTTCTGGAAGCGGCCGGCCTGGTAGTGGGCGCTCATCGCGCGCAGGTTGAGGCCGTTGCTGCCGCGCTGGATCAGCGAATCCCAGGCAGAACCCTCGCGGCTGGCCTGTTGTTGCAGCGCGTAGCAGATCGGATCGAGCGCGCCGGCGGGCAGGCCGGGAATGGTTTCGACCCGGCCCGACAGCGAGCGCAGCGACAAACCCAGGGGCGCGGCGACGAAATCGACGTAGCTGATGTTGGAGAACAGCTCGTATTCGTTGAAGGTGAATTCGGCGAAGGTCCAGTTCTTGTGGAAGTTCGGATCGCCGGTGTTGAGAAAGCTGGGGTGGACGATTGCCGGGCCCGGATTGACGAAGAAATCGAGCTTGCTGCCGGTGACGACGTAGATACGCGCGCCGTACATGCGCGGGATCGAGACCCGCGTCGACGAGCCATGGCCGCCGAGCGGGATCGCGCAGTCCTGGCCTAGCGGCGTCACCGGCGACGACGGCGAGGGCGGGTAATAGCTGCCGCCGTCGGCGCGCACGAACAAGGGGCGTCCGCCCGACAGGCCCACCACATAGGCATAGGCGGTGTTCTGGCCCGAGGCATTGACCAGGTTGAGGGTGAAGCGCTGCGGTGCTGCCGCGACGGCCTCGCGGGAGGCGAAGGGCGCGACGACGCCGGCCGCCATCGCGGCGGCGGAGGCGCTGAGGAAACTACGGCGAGTGACCATCTGGGTGGCTCCTGAGCAGGGGCAAGCCTTCGGCTTCCTGTGCCCAGGCGGGCCCAGGCGGCGCAGTGCCGCGGGAAAGCGCGTGCTTGGCGTGGGTGGGCGTGACCGCCCGCGACGCGATCGCCCGCGCGCCTGCGCTCACGATCCGCACCTTGGCCGCAAATGACAGCGCTGTCAGTGATCGGGGGCGCAGATCCGGCGCAATCCCTAACCGCAGACAAACCATGAACGGCCGATGGGTTCAGCGCAGCGTCCGCATCGGCGATGATCGACGCCCGATCCGGTGGGTCGGCCCGAGCGGACACGAATCGCAGGACCGCGATCGGCAGGGGAAGGGATGGAGCAAGCGATGCGCGATGCAGTAAACCAGGTCGGCCAATCCCGTGCGCGCAGCCGCTTGCTGCGGCGCACGATCGCGGCCGGCGTCCTCGCCTGTGCGGCCTTCGCCAGCCTCGCCGCAGCGACCAAGGCCTCGAGCGAAGTCGCGCGCGCCGGCGCCGACATCGACGTGCTGCATTACACCGCGCGCATCGAGCCGGACCTGGCAGCCAAGAGCTTGCGCGGCCATGTCGCGATCCGTTTCATCGTCCGCACCCAGGGCGCGCAGCGTTTCGATTTCGACGCCGGCGACCTCGACATCGTCGCGGTCAGCGAAGACAAGAAGCCGCTGAGTTTCGAGAAGCTCGACAAGCGCGTGAGCGTGCGCCTGGCGGCGCCGGCCGCGGCCGGTTCGCGCCATGAGATCGAAATCGCTTACCGCGGCGCGCCGCGTTTTGGCCTGGAATTCCATCCCGATCGCAGCGAGCTGTATACGGTGTTCTCGACCAGCCAATGGCTGGTCTGCATCGATGCGCCGCAGGAACGGGCCACCCTCGATCTCACCGTGACCCTGCCGGAAGGCTTGAAAGCGGTCGGCAACGGCCGCCTGATGTCGAAGTCGGCGCTCGGCGGCCGCCGCGAGGCCTATCGCTGGCGCCAGGATGCGGCCATGCCGAGCTATGTCTACGGTTTCGCCGCCGGTCGCTACAACGAAGCCGGCGGCACCAGCGAAAACGCCGCGCTGCGTTATCTGTCGAGCGACCTGCAGGCGCCGCAACTGCGGCGTGTGTTCGCCGACACGCCCGACATGATGCGTTTCTTCGGCCGCCGCGCCGGCATCCGTTACAACGGTACCTACAGCCAGGTGCTGGTCGCCAAGACCATCGGCCAGGAACTCGCCGGCTTGTCGCTGATGTCGGAGGCCTACGGCCGCGAAGTGCTCGACGACCCGAGCGCGCAGGCCTTGATCGCGCACGAAGCCGCGCACCAGTGGTGGGGCAATTACGTCACCTGCCGCGATTGGGGTCATTTCTGGCTCAACGAGGGCTTCGCCAATTTCATGGCCGCGGCCTATCTGCAGCACCGTTTCGGCGACGAGGCCTATCGCAAGCAGGTCGACGGCTGGAAGCGGCGCCTGGACAAGCTGCGCGAGAGCGGCAAGGACCACGCCTTGATCTACGAACACTGGACCAAGCCGAGCGCCGACGATCGCGCCGTGGTGTACCAGAAGGGTGCCTATGTTCTGCACCTGCTGCGCGAAGAACTCGGCGAGCGCGCGTTCTGGGGCGGCATCCGCGCCTATACCCGCGCGCACTACGGCCATTCGGTGGTGACCGCGGATTTCCGCCGGGCCATGGAACGCGCGAGCGGCCGCGACCTGCGCGAGTTTTTCGCGCGCTGGGTCGAATCGGCGGAAGTCGCGGCGAAGCCGGCGGCGCCTGCGAAGTGAGCGCGGCATGGCATCCGACGCAGCCAATGTAGGAGCGGCGTAAGCCGCGACCGCGCCGCCTCAGAAGCCGGTGTTAGATAAAAGAAAACCGGCGTTGTTCTCGTGCGAACCGCCCCATCCATCTGTTCTCGGGCCCATGGGGCCCTCGTCGCGGATCGAAGTTCCGTGGTCGCGGCTTGCGCCGCTCCTACTCAGGAACCGCGTAACCAAGGGGTAGGAGCGGCGTCCGACTGGATTTCCTTCGGTCACAAGCCGCGACCTCGTACCCGCCCCATCGCGGCGCCGTGCCGGCCCAACCGGGCCGTCATTCGGGCGGGATGGACCGGCGTCCCAGGGCTCGCGGCCTGTCCCCGAACCCCTGTGCCGCGCTATCCATTGCGCGGCCCCCGGCACTGTTTGTTTGCACTTCCGAGTCGCGGACTGTGCACGAACTGGCGTCTTGGCTTTAGGCTAAGGGGATGCCCAGCCCGCCTCGCCAAGGATCCTCGCTATGACGCAAGCCAGCCGCCGTCCTCTCCGTCCCCTCTGCCGTGCCCGCCTGTTCAGCGCCGTCCATTGCGCGCTGTGGGTCGCCGGCGGCCTCTTCGCCGGCAGCGCCGCCGCCCAGGAGACCGAGGCCGCGCCGGCTCAGGAAAGCGAAGCCCGGACCCTGGAGACGGTGTCGGTGCTCGGTTCGCGCCGTAGCCAGCGCTCCTCCGACACCACCTCGATCTCGCCGGTCGACGTGCTGCCGATGGCCAAGAACACCGAGGAAGGCGCCCAGTTCGACCTCGCCCAGTCGCTGCAATACGCCGCGCCCTCGTTCAACTCGACCCGCCAGAGCGGCGCCGACGGCGCCGACCTGGTCGACTCGGCGGCGCTGCGCGGCCTGGGTTCGGACCAGACCCTGGTCCTGGTCAACGGCAAGCGCCACCACACCACCGCCTTGCTCAACCTGTTCGGCGCGCGCAACCGCGGCAACACCGGTACCGACCTCAACACCATCCCCCTGATGGCGATCGACAGTGTCGAGATCCTGCGCGACGGCGCCGCGGCCCAGTACGGTTCCGACGCCATCGCCGGCGTCATGAACATCTCGCTGAAGAAGCGCAAGGGTTGCGAAGCGGTCGCCGGCTACGGCCAGTATTCCAAGGGCGACGGCGAGAACTGGCTGGCGACCGCCTACTGCGGTTTCGGCCTCGGCAGCGACGGCACCATCGGCATCACCGGCGAGTACCAGGACCGCGGCCGCTCCGACCGCTCCGAGCCCGCCGGCAGCCCGCGCATCATCGGCGACTCGAAGATCCGCAACCAGACCATCTTCGTCAACGGCGAAAAGCCCCTCGGCGAAAACCTGACCCTGTACTTCACCGGCGGCGTGCAGAACCGCGATGCGTCCTCGGCGGCGTTCGCGCGCGACGGCCTGGGCTCGGAAGACATCCCCTCGCGCAATTCCGCGGCGATGTACCCGGACGGTTTCGTGCCCTTCATCGACGGCGAACTCAAGGACCGCTACGGCATCCTCGGCCTGCGCTGGACGATGGGCGAGTGGAACGCCGATCTGTCCTACACCTACGGCTTCAACGAGCTGCGCTACGACATCAACAACACCCTCAACGCCTCGATCGCCAACCTCGACCTGCTCAACGGCGGCCGCGGCGTCAGCGCCGACAGCTTCGATGCCGGCGGCTTCTCGTTCCAGCAGAAGACCATCAATTTCGACGTCAGCCGTTTCTACGACCAGGTCTTCAACGGCCTCAACGTCGCCTTCGGCCTGGAGCGTCGCGACGAACGCTACAAGATCTTCGCCGGCGAGCCGGGTTCCTACATCGACGCCGACGGCGTGGGCGAGGGCGGCAACGCCGGCAGCCAGGGCTTCCCGGGCTTCCAGCCGGCCGACGCCGGCTCGCACAGCCGCGACAACTGGGCCGCCTACGTCGACCTCGAAGCCGACTTCACCGACCGCTTCACCGCCGGCGTGGCGGTGCGTTACGAGGACTACAGCGACTTCGGCAAGACCACCACCGGCAAGCTCGCCGCCGGCTTCCGCGCCACCGACACCTTGATGCTGCGCGCCTCGGCCAGCACCGGTTTCCGCGCGCCCTCGCTGCAGCAGAAGTTCTTCTCCTCGACCATCACCGACTTCGTCAACGGCGAACCGGTCGATGTCGTCATCGCGCCCAACGGCGGCACCATCGCCAACGCCGCCGGCCTGCCGCTGCTGACCAAGGAAGAGTCGCGTAACTACACCCTCGGCCTGACCTGGTCGCCGACCGCCGACACCTCGCTGACCCTCGACGCCTACCGCATCGACATCGACGACCGCATCGTGCTGAGCGGCCGCTTCGACACCACCGACCCGACCATCGGCAGCATTCTCGACGACCTCGGCGTCGGTCAGGCGCAGTTCTTCGTCAATTCGGTCGACACCCGCACCGAAGGCCTCGACTTCACCTTCAACAACGAGCGCCAGCTCGGCGAAGACGTCAAGCTCGGCACCTTCTTCGCCCTCAACCTCAATCGCACCAAGGTCAACGCCATCCACGCGCCGCCGGCGCTGATCGGCCGCGAGGACGTGCTGTTGTCGGAGCGCGAGCGCTTGTTCATCGAGCAGGGCGCGCCGAAGTCGAAGGCCGTGCTCGGCTTCGACCTGTCGCGCGGTCCCTGGGCCGGCAACGTCAAGGTGATCCACTTCGGCCCGCAGACCCTGGGCACGTTCTCGGGTACCGCAGGCGGCGTGCCGAATGCGCGTTACAAGGCCAAGACCTCGGCCGACCTCAGCGCGACCTATTCGTTCTCCGAGAATACGAAGCTGACGGTGGGCGGCGCCAACATCTTCAACGTCAAGCCGACCCGCCAGAACGCCGACGAAACCGACAACGGCCATATCTTCGACAGCGTCCAGTTCGGTCTCAACGGCGCGGCGTATTACGTGCGTCTGTGGCACCGCTTCTGATCGAGGCCAAGGCGGCGATGAAGGCGCTCGCGTGAGCGAGGCCTTCATCGCCCATCTGCGCGACCTGGCGTCCGGCTTCGGCGCCTTGTCGGCGCGCAGCATGTTCGGCGGTCATGGCATCTACCACGATGGCCTGATGATCGCCTTGATCGCCGACGAGGCGGTCTACCTCAAGGTCGACGCGCAGACCGCGCCGCGTTTCCGCGCGGCCGGCTGCGAGCCCTTCGTCTATACGCGCCAGCGCAAACCGATCGAGCTGAGTTTCTGGTCGGTGCCCGAGTCGGCGATGGATTCGCCGCAGGACATGAAACCGTGGCTGACCTTGGCCTACCAGGCCGCTTTGCGCAAAGCCAATGCCGCGCCGCCGAAGAAGGCGAAGGCGAAGAGGGTCGTAGCGAAGAGGGCTGCGGTGAAGAAAGTCGCGGCGAAGAAAATCACGGTGAAGAAAGCATCACGACGCAAACCCGCCGCGCACGATTGAGCGCAATCCTTTTCGCGACCGCGGGACAGGTAGAAACCGAGCCCGATGCCGCTGATCGAAGCGATTAGCCAATCGGCCCCGCGTACTTTCGCAGCACCCGCCTGCGCGGTCGCGGCTCGCGCCGCTCCTACCCAGGAGCCGCGCAGCAAGGGGTAGGAGCGAC
>NZ_JMTZ01000071.1 GCF_000731095.1 Lysobacter antibioticus
GACATCCCTGTCCCGATGAAAAACGGCGCGCATCCTTGCGCGCCGCCCTTCGGGTCCTCTTTAGCCTTCGCAAGTTCGAGTCCGCGCACAGCAACAGCAAAATCCTCACGGCAACGGCAACGGCAATGCTGCTCTTGGGTAGGAGCGGCGTAAGCCGCGACCGCACCGTTTCGGTCTCGCGGCGAACACCACCACAGCCCCACAACCACTTCAGTGCGCCGCATCCAACGCCAGATTGAGCTTCAATACGTTCACCCGCGGCTCGCCGAGCACACCGAACTGCGGGGCTTCGGTATGGGCCGCGATCAACTGTTCGATTTGCGCGCTGTCGAGGCCGCGCACGCGGGCCACGCGCGCGGCTTGGATTTGCGCCGCGCGCGGGGAAATGTGCGGATCGAGGCCGCCGCCGGATTGCGTCGCCAGTTCGGCCGGTACCTGCGCCAGCGCGATGCCTTCGCGCTCGGCCACCGCGGCGGTGGTTTCGGCGATGCGCTTGCGCAGCTCGGGGTTGGTGCGCGCCAGGTTGCTGCCGGCCGCGGCCATGGGGTCGTAATTGGCGGCCGACGGCCGGGCCTGGAAATAGCCGGCATCGGCGAAGGGTTGCGCGATCAGCTGCGAGCCGACCGCATGGCCGTTGCGTTCTATCACGCTGCCGGTGGCCTGCCACGGAAATGCCAGGCGCCCCAATGCGGTGGCGGTGAGCGAATAAAGCAGGCCGAAGCCGAGCAGGGCGACGGCGGCGAACAGCAGCGGGGCGCGTAGCGGGATGCGGTCGTCGATGTGGGCGGTTTGACTGGTATGGGTGTTCATGTCGGTGTCCTGTGGTGGTCGGTGAGGCGCGAGATGTGCGGCCCTCACCCCAACCCCTCTCCCGCGGGCGGGAGAGGGACCTTGAGTGCAAGGCGGCTCAGAAGATCGCCACCAGCGCCATGTCGATGAGCTTGATCGCCACGAACGGCAGCAGCACGCCGCCGAGGCCGTAGATCAGCATGTTCCGGCGCAGCAGGGCGACCGCGGTGGCCGGTTTGAAGCGCACGCCGGCGAGGGCCAGCGGGATCAGCGCGGGGATGATGATCGCGTTGAAGATCAGGGCAGCCAGCACGGCGTTGCTCGGGCTCGACAGGCGCATGACGTTGAGCGCGGCCATCTGCGGGATAGCCGCGGCGAACAGCGCCGGCAGGATCGCGAAGTACTTGGAGACGTCGTTGGCGAGCGAGAACGTGGTCAGCGCGCCGCGGGTGATCAGCTGTTGCTTGCCGACTTCGACCACCGCCAGCAGCTTGGCCGGGTCGGAATCCAGGTCGACCATGTTGCCGGCTTCCTTCGCCGCCTGGGTGCCGGAGTTCATCGCCAGGCCGACGTCGGCCTGGGCCAGCGCGGGTGCATCGTTGGTGCCGTCGCCGACCATCGCCACCAGACGCCCGCCGGCCTGCTCGGCGCGGATGCGGGCGAGCTTATCTTCCGGGCGGGCCTCGGCGATGTAGTCGTCGACGCCGGCCTCGGCCGCGATCGCGGCGGCGGTGAGCGGGTTGTCGCCGGTGATCATGATCGTCCGCACGCCCATGGCGCGCAGGCGGGCGAAGCGTTCTTTGACGCCGTGCTTGACCACGTCGGACAGCTCGACCACGCCGAGTACGTGACGGCCTTCGGACACTACCAGCGGGGTGGCGCCGCCGCGCGCCACTTGTTCGATGCGCGCGACGAGTTCCGAGGTCGCTTCGCCACCGAGCGATCGCACGTACTGCGAGATCGCATCGCCCGCACCCTTGCGGATCGAACGCGCGCCGCCCGCGGCCTCGGCCGGCAGATCCACGCCGGACATGCGCGTCTGCGCGGTGAACTGAATGTAGTCCGCGCGCTCGGGCTCGGCCACGGTGCTGTGCAGCTCGCGCGCCAGGCGCACGATGGATTTGCCTTCCGGCGTCGGGTCGGCCAGCGAGGACAGCAGGGCGGCATCGCGCAACTGCGCATGATCGATGCCGGCGAGCGGATGGAATGCGGTCGCCTGGCGGTCGCCGTGGGTGATGGTGCCGGTCTTGTCGAGCAGCAGCACGTCGACGTCGCCGGCCACTTCGACCGCCTTGCCGGACTTCGCCAGCACGTTCGCCGATAGCGCGCGGTTCATGCCGGCGATGCCGATCGCCGGCAACAGGCCGCCGATGGTGGTCGGGATCAGGCATACGAGCAGCGCGATCAGCAACAGCGGGTCGAGCTTGGCGCCGACGAAGCCGGCGAAGAACGGCAGGGTCGCGACCACGATCAGAAAGGTCAGGGTCATCGCCGCGAGCAGCATGGTCAGGGCGATCTCGTTCGGCGTCTTCTGCCGGTTGGCGCCCTCGACCAGGGCGATCATGCGGTCGAGGAAGCTGTGGCCGGGCTCGGCGCTGACTTCGATCACGATCTCGTCCGACAGCACCTTGGTGCCGCCGATCACGCCGGAACGATCGGTACCGGCCTCGCGCAGCACCGGCGCGGATTCGCCGGTCACCGCCGACTCGTTGATCGTCGCCAGGCCGCGCATGATTTCGCCGTCGGCCGGGATCAGTTCGTTGGCCGAGACGATGACGCGGTCGCCGGGCTTCAGGCTCGACGCCGGCACGCGGGTTTCGTTCTTGCCGACGGTGTCGAGCTTGCGCGCGACCAAGTCGCGCCGCGCCGCGCGCAAGGACGCGGCTTGACCGCGGCCGCGCGCTTCGGCCACGGCTTCGGCGAAGTTGGCGAACAGCACCGTCACCAGCAGGATGACGGTGACTGCGGCGCCGAAGCCGAGGTGGCCGGGGACGAAGATCGTGATCAGCCCCGACAGGACCGTGCCGAGCAGCACCACGGCCATGATCGGGCTGCGTACGGCGTGACGCGGCGACAGTTTGAGGAAGGATTCGAGCACGGCCGCGCGCACGCCGGCGGCGTCGAGGCCGGCGACCGCGGATTTGCGGCGCTGCACTCCGAGATGGGTTTGTTCGGTCACGATGGCTTACCTCAGAGGGCGGGGCTGCTCAGCGCCGGTGCGGCGCTCGCAGACAGCGTCAGGTGATCGGCGATGGGGCCGAGCACCAGCGCGGGCATGAATTGCAGGACGGTCAGGATCGCGATCACCGCGATCAGGGTCAGGGCGAAGGTCGGCGTTTCGGCGTGCAGGGTGCCGGCGCTTTCCGGCGCGACGCGTTTGCGCGACAGCAAGCCGGCGACCGCGAGCGGAATGATCAGCGCCGGGTAGCGGCCGAGGGCGAGCACGGCGGCGCAGCTCAGGTTCCACCAATAGGTCGCGTCGCCGAGGCCCTCGAAGCCGGAGCCGTTGTTGGCGTAGGCCGAGGTGTACTCGTAGAACACCTGGCTGATGCCGTGGAAGCCCGGATTGGAGTTGCCGGTGATCGACGGCAGCGCCAGGGCGACCGCGCTGAAGCCCAGCACGACCAGCGGTTGCAGCAGGATCAGCAAGGCCAGCAAGCGTACTTCAGGCGCTTCGATCTTGCGGCCGAACAGTTCCGGCGTGCGTCCGGTCATCAACCCGGCGAGGAACACCGACAACAACAGATAGACCAGGAACTGCTGCAAGCCGCAGCCGATGCCGCCCCAGATCGCGTTGATCAACATGTTGACCATCGCCATCGCGCCGGTCAGCGGTGCCAGCGAGTCGTGCATGGCGTTGACCGAGCCGTTGCTGCTCTGCGTGGTCAGCGCAGTCCACAGCGCCGAATCGCTGGCGCCGAAACGGGTTTCCTTGCCTTCCATCAGGGCGACGTCGCTGCTGCTCGACGAATAAGCTTCCGAACCGACGGTCAGGCCGGTGGAGATCACCGACATCAGCAGCATGCTGCCGAACACCAGGGCGGTGAGGCGCCGGCGGCCGGTGAAGGGGCCGATCATGAAAGTCACCGCGACCGGGATCAGGATCAGCGCCAGGGTTTCCAGCAGATTGGCGAACGGGGTCGGGTTCTCCAGCGGCACCGCGCTGTTCGGGCCGTACCAGCCACCGCCGTTGGTGCCGAGCTGCTTGGCCGCGACCATGGAAGCGACGGGCCCCACCGGTATCTTCTGATCTGTCAGCCCGGCGCTTTGGTCGAGCGGCGCGACGCTGACCGCGCCTTGTAACGTCGAAGGCACGCCCTGCGAAGTCAGCAGCACCGCCCACACCAGGCACAGCGGCAGCATGAAGCGCAGGGTGGCGCGGGTCACGTCGACCCAGTAGTTGCCGAGATCGCGCGGCGCGCCTTCGGCCGGCGCCGCGCCTTGCGCGCCCATCGCCTGGCGCCCGCCGAACAGGCCGCGCAAGGTCGCGACCACGATCGCCAGGCCCATCATCGGCGTGACCACCTGCAGGCCGACGATGCCGGCCATCTGCGAGAGATAGCTCAGCTGCGCCTGGCCGGAGTAATGCTGCTGGTTGGTGTTGGTGAGGAACGACACCATGGTGTGCAGCGCGGTGTCCCAGCGCAGGTTCGGCACGGCGTCCGGATTCAGCGGCAGCCAGGCCTGGGTCATGAACAACACCCAGACCAGCACGGCCAGCACGAGGTTGCTCAAGGCGAACGCCAATGCGTAGCCGCGCCAGCTCATGCCGCGCGTGGCGTCGACGCCGATCAGGCGATAGATCGTGCGTTCCAGTGGCCCGAACAGTGCGTCCAGGCGCGAGCGGTCGCCGCGCATGACCCGCGCCAGGTACTGGCCGAGTGGCCATCCCAGGCCGATCGCCAGCGCGAATACGAGAAAGATTTCGATCATGGTGAAACACCGTGCGGTGATGGGTCCGTGTTGGCGCGTCCGGCGCCTTCAGGGATAGGGTGATGCGGGCCGGTCCTGGTCCGCATTGCGGCCGCGCGGGCTAGAAGTCTTCCGGGCGCAGCACGACGTAGAGCAGATAGGCGCCGGCCACCAGGACCGAAACCGCGCACAACATGGAAAGCCAGCCGGGCATGAGGGGTTACTCCTGTCAGAAGGACGCTTGCACGGCCGCTTCGATGCGCGAGCCGGCCAGCGAGTCGCCGAAGATGCGTTCGGCGTTGCGATCGGTGGCGTGCGCGGTCAGGCGTAGTTCGAAGGGCACTTTGACGGCCCAGATCGCGCTGAGCTGGCCATGGCTGTAGCTGCGGTCGTAAACGTCGTCGAGAAAGTAATGGCCGGCCGCGGCTTCGAAGCGCAGCGCGTCGTTGACCGGGAAGCGCGCGCCGATCTGCGAATAGATACCGCGCTCCTTGCTGCCGAGCGCTTCGTTCGAGTAAGCCAGCGACAGCCAGTAATTGTCGCGGTAGGTCACGGTGCCGTTGAGTTCGGTCCAATTGAGATCGCTGGTCGTCGACGGATAGCGGTAGTGCAGGACGTTGACGTCCAGCATCCAGTGTTCGGCGACCTGGCCGGCCCAGCCGACAGTGAAATCGAATTCGCTGCTGGCATGCGTCTGCGGGGCGAACTCGACGTTCGAGCCCCATACCGAGCCGTAGAAACCGTTGGCCGCCGCGGCCTTGAAGCCGACCTGCACGGCCGGATCGCCCTGGGTCTGGGAGCTGCCGCGCCAGACGTAGTCGCTGGTGAGCGCGGCGGAGCCGCTGAACTGGACGGCGTCCTGCTCGGCGGCCTGGGCCTGGGTGCCGAGCGCAAGCAGGCCGATGCCGGCGCAGGCGGCCAGGATCAGCGGGACGGCGGCTTCGCGGCTGCGAAAGAGATGATGCGACGACATAGTGGATTCCGGGTGGGAGAGGCCTGTCTGGCCACATCGCCATTCTCGGAACCGGGGGCGTAAAGCCGCTATTTCGCGACCGACGTCACTGCGTAAATTCGCCGTAAAACTTCGGCGGTTCGGCGTAAATCACCGCGCTAGGCAAACCGCTTTCAGGGTAGCAGCGGCGCGAGCCGCGACCGCGATACCGCATCAACGGTGGCACTACACCGGCGACGGCGCTTTATGGGCGTGGTCGCGGCTCGTGACCGGAGGAAATCCCTGTGGGACGCCGCGCCTACCCCAACGCATGGCTTATCGGCGCAACAGCGCCTTGACCACCGCCTCGGGCTGCTTCATCCAGGAAAAATGATCGGCCTTGGTGCCGAGATCGCGCGTGCCCAACAACAGGCTTTCGCTGCGCGCGCGCGGCAGCTTCGACAACAAATAACCCACCGATCCCGGCGGCACCAGCCAATCGCCGTCCATCGAGACCGCGCGCGCATCGACCGCGACCTGGGCCATGCCGGCTTCGACGTCGGCATCGATACCGGCAGCGGCATAACGGCCGCTCAGCGCGGTGCGGCCCCAATCGCGGATCAGGCTGCGCGCCTCGTTGCCGCCGAAACCGATGCGACGGCCGGGCAGGGTGCCGTTGACGTGGGCGAGCCAGGGCAGGAAGCGATAGATCGGCGGCATCGCGATCCGCTGCGGCATCGGGAAGGTGCGCCAATATGGCGCGCCGCTGGCGACCAACCACAGCGATGTCGGCAGCGCCGGCTCGTTGCGCAACGCAGCCAGGCCCAGGCACATGCAGGCGAGCTGACCGCCCAGGCTGTGGCCGCCGATGCTGCGCGGCAACTGGGGCAGGGCCGCGGCGACCGCGGCATCGCTGACCGGCAGATCGTCGAGCAACAGCTCGCGATAGCCCCAATCGCTGTCGTGGCTGGCGCGCACGCTACTGCTGCCGTTGCCGCGCCACTCGTGCACGTACACGGCGATGCCGCGCGCCGCCAGGGCATCGGCGAAGGGCAGGTAATGGCGCGCGGCGACGCCGAGCGCGGGCAGCCACAACAAGCTCGCGGTCGGTTCGGCGGGGACGCGTGCGTACAGATTCCAGCGATAGCCGTCCTCGGCGCGCAACGGCAGACCGGAGGGCTCGTGACGATCAGCCATGCGGTGCCGCGCCGAAGTGATCGAGCACCAACACCTCGCTGCGCCCCGGGCGATAGCCCAGGCGCAGCGCGGCGTGCACATAGTCGGCCGCGGCCACGCAGGCGTCTTCCAGTGAGCGCCCGAGGCAGAGATTCGCCGCGACCGCCGAAGCCAGAGTGCAGCCGGTGCCATGGGCATCGACTTGCAAGCGCGCGTGCGCGATCTCGCGCACCTGCATGCTATCGGCGAACAAATCGACGACGTCGCCCTGCCCGGGCAAATGCCCGCCCTTGAGCAGCACCGCACGCGCACCGAGCGCCGACAGGCCGGCGAGGGCCGCGCGCATGCCGTCGAGATCGTCGACGGCGGTACCGAGCAGCAGTTCCGCTTCCGGCAGGTTCGGCGTGACCAGGCTGGCCAAGGGCAGCAACCGTGTGCGCATGGCGTCCAGGGCCGATGCTTCGAGCAGGCGCGCCCCGGAGGTCGCGACCATGACCGGATCGAGCACCACGTACTCGGGCCGGTAATGCTCCAGCGCATCGGCGACGGCAAGAATGACCTCGGCATTGGCGAGCATGCCGAGCTTGACCGCGCGCACCTCGAAATCGTCGAAGCAGGCATCGATCTGCGCGCGCAGGAAGCCGGTGTCGGGCACGTGCACCGCGGTTACCCCGCGAGTGTGCTGCGCGGTCAACGCCGCGAGCGCGCTGAGCCCGTGCACGCGATGCGCGGCGAAGGTCTTGAGATCGGCCTGGATGCCGGCGCCGCCGCCGGAGTCGGAGCCGGCGATGGTGAGGGCGGAACTGGGGCGTTCAAACATTTTGAACGTCCTGCGCAAGGCGGTCATGGATACTGATCAAAGCGGGTGCGATTAGGTTGCTATGCGCGACACGATACCGCACCGCTTCGACTCGCGCAGCGGATCGTCGTAACGCCTCGGTCGCGGCCAGATTGTTATCTAATCGCGTTTGGATTCAACCGCGACCGAGGTCTTGGCCATCAGCGAGATGGTCGCTACCAGCTGTTTGCGAAGTTGAAAGGGCAACTGCCTGAGCGAATTCAGACATTCCTCCTCGATATCGTCCTGCGCGTAATCGGCCGAACGGACGGCCAGGGTCCAGGCATTTTCGGCAGGGTGCATCTGCCCCCGGCCAGTGCCGAGCCATTCCAGACATACCCCCGTAGTCGTCGCGATCGCGAGCAGGTGATGCATCGATGGGCGACTGCCGTCGGCCCGTTCCCATTGCGCGACCGCGCTGCGTTGGACGCCTACGGCCTTGGCCAGTTCGAGCTGAGAGGTGCGGGACAGCGAGCGTGCGCGTCGAATGCGATCAGGCAGTGCAGCCATGACGGTCTCCCCTGGAAAGACAAGGCCGATCATGCTCCCCGTATCGCTAACCCGATAGGGGAACTGGTCGCTATTGGTCCGGATTCGATAACGCGGTTGCATATATTGAGGATTTCGTCACAGGTGGGCTGCGTTGGAACGAAAGCGTTGCGTTCCCGTGTATCACGAACGATACGCTCCGTTAGCGAAAGCGGAGGTTGCCGCACGCGCATCGGATGAACTATCCATTCTTTGCGCAGTGCTGCGCGAGCCTCGCCGCCGAACGAAACGAGCGGTGCGGAGACCATTTATCCTCGGCGCCTAGCGCGCCTATGCACTCCTACCAGGAAAGGGCGACTGCTCATGAGTACAAAAAGGAAGTTATTAATTGGTCTGCTGGTAATCGGTTTGCCGACGATTGCGTTGGGTTATGGCTGGATGGTCCGCAACGACACCGGCCTGGCTCCGGAATCAATGCGCGCGGAACTGGGCGAAAGCATCGTTTCGCGTTGGACGCCCTACGTCGAAAAAACTTACGGCCCTTCGGCCGCCGGATGGGGCGATCGACTGCAGGATACGATAAACGAAGTAGACATCAGCAATCTCGAGCGCGCCGCGAGTGCAGACGATTTTCAGTCGATGAGCAGTCAACTCCTGGGAGGCGCTCCGGCGTTCGTCGCGGTTGCAGGTAAGGACGGTGGCGCGCAAACCAAGGCCGTCACCGCAAGCAATCTGGTCTATACCCCGATCAATCCCTGTCGCATCGTCGATACGCGGGTAGTCGGCGGTCCGCTTGCCGGCGGAGAAACGCGCAGTTATGCGGGCTACACGGCGACGGATTTCACTTCGCAAGGCGGTTTCGAATCCAACTGCGGAATTCCCGCGAACGCCGCCGCTCTGGCATTGAGTTTCACGTCGGTGCTCCCCGGCGGTAACGGCTATTTCACTGCATATCCGTTCAATGAAGCTAAGCCGATCACGACCGCGCTGAATTATAGTCCCGGTCTGATCACCTCGGGACACTCCACTGTACCGCAGTGCCGTCCGAGCTGTTCCTCGCAGTTCAACGTCTACAGCCATAATCAATCGCACATGGTGATCGACGCTGAAGGCTATTTCACCGAGCCTGAGACGGTCGCACTGGACTGCACCGTAGCCGAGCAGAGCGGCTTTCTCGATTTGCTCGGTGGAGTGCAGACGCGCACGATCGCTTGCCCTGCCGGTTACTCGGCGACCAGCGGTTCGTGCACCGGTGCGTTGGGGCTGACGATCAACAGCTCGGAACCCAATGTCGTCGGCGGCCAGCCGACCGGCTGGAAGTGCGACCTGGTCGGCTCGTTACTGAGCGGGATCGCCTACAAAGCCCAGGTTACCTGCTGCCGCGTGCCCGGACGCTGATCGCCGGGCTCATCAGAACGCGTTACGAATCGGGAAAGCCGGCGCTCGCGCCGGCTTTCTTCGTATGCGTACGACATCGATCGGGCACGACGCCGGTCGGGAGCATGCCGGTGTCCGGCGGTTCCTATGGGGCGCGGCTTGATGCGGGCCCGCAGAAAAATCGAGCGCCGCGCGATACAGCATCGCGCGGCGCTCGATTGGACACCCGTTAAGGGATCAGAGCACTTCGGAAGCGTAATCCGCCAACCTCGAACGCTCGCCACGGCGCAGGGTCACGTGCGCGCTGTGCGCCCAGCCCTTGAAGCGGTCGACCGCGTAGGTCAGGCCCGAAGTGGTTTCGGTCAGATACGGGGTGTCGATCTGTTCGACGTTGCCGAGGCAGACGATCTTGGTGCCGGGGCCGGCACGGGTGATCAGGGTCTTCATCTGCTTCGGGGTCAGGTTCTGTGCTTCGTCGAGGATCAGCCAGCGGCTCAGGAAGGTGCGGCCGCGCATGAAGTTCATCGAGCGGATCTTGATGCGCGAGGCGAGCAGGTCGTTGGTCGCCGCGCGGCCCCAGGCGCCGCCTTCCTGGTTGTGGGTCAGCACTTCCAGATTGTCGGTCAACGCGCCCATCCACGGCGTCATCTTTTCCTCTTCGGTGCCGGGCAGGAAGCCGATGTCCTCGCCGACGCTGACGGTGGCGCGGGTCATGATGATTTCGCGGTAGCGCTGCTGGTCCATGGTCTGCGCCAGGCCGGCGGCGAGGGCGAGCAGGGTCTTGCCGGTGCCGGCGGTGCCGAGCAGGGTGACGAAGTCGATCTCCGGGTCCATCAGCGCGTTGAGGGCGAAGTTCTGTTCGCGATTGCGCGCGATGATGCCCCAGACCGCATGCTGGTTATGGCGGAAGTCGTCGACGATCTGCAACTGCACGCGGTCTTCGCCGACCTTGGTGACCTTGAGTTCGGACTCGTCGTCGCCGGGCAGGTAGAGGAACTGGTTCGGGTACCAGTCGTCGTTCTCGGTGCGGCTGATTTCGTAGTAGGTGCGGCCTTTCTCGGTCCAGGACTTGAGGTCCTGGCCGTGGCGCTGCCAGAAGTCGTCCGGCAGCGCGGTCGCGCCGGTGTAGAGCAGGCTGAAATCGTCGAGCGCGCGGTCGTTCTCGTAATCCTCCGACACGATGCCGGCGATCGAGGCCTTGATGCGCAGGTTGATGTCCTTGGACACGAACACCACCGGCACGCCGGGCTCCTGCTCCTGCAGGGCGAGGATCGCGCCGAGGATCTGGTTGTCCGGGATCACCGCGCTGAAGCGCTTGCCGGCGTCGAACGAGCCGGTCTGGAAGCGCAGCTTGCCGATGCTCTGCGCGCCGCGCAGCTGCAGCCCCTGCGGGCGGTTGAGGGTGATGCCGCTGCTGATCTTGTCGGTGCCTTCGGCCTGGATCAGTTCGTTGAGGAAGCGGCTGACCTGGCGCGCGTTGCGGCTGGCTTCGGAGGTGCCTTTCTTGCCGTTGTCCAACTCCTCGATGACTTGCATCGGCAGGTAGACATCGTGTTCCTGGAACTTGAACAGCGCGGTCGGGTCGTGCATGAGCACGTTCGTGTCGAGCACATAGATCCGCTTGCTTCTGGTCATTCGGAAGTCTCGTCGGAGATGATGGGCGGTGCGTTTCGTTGCGACGGCGGAACGGGGTGGCAAGGCTCGCGAAGGCGCTGAGGCGAGTGTCCGCCAGCGGCCCTCGCCGGGGCGGGGCGTGGGTCGCACAAGTGCGGCGAACGCGAGCGGGCGGCGCGCGCGCACGGCCGCGCCGCCGTGACCCGCGGGGCGGGACAGCGTGCGAGCGTGGAAACGAGGGGCCTCACTGGGCGGCGTGTTCCTTGAGTGCGTCGAGTACGGCCTGGGCATGGCCAGCGACTTTCACCGGTCGCCATGACTGGGCGATGACGCCCTTGGGGTCGATCAGGAAGGTGCTGCGTTCGATGCCCATGTACTTGCGGCCGTACAGGTTCTTTTCCTTGATCACACCGAAGGCGTTGCACACCGATTCGTCGGCGTCGCTGACCAGTTCGAACTTGAAGCCCTGCTTGGCGCAGAAATTCTGGTGCGATTTGATCGAATCGCGCGACACCCCGAGCACGGTCGCGCCGAGCTTCTTGAACTTGGGCAGCAGGGCGTTGAAGTCCAGGCCTTCGGTGGTGCAGCCCGGGGTGCTGTCCTTCGGGTAGAAGTACAGCACCAGCCATTGGCCGGCATAGTCCTTGAGCTTGACCGTCTCGCCGCCGGACAGGGCCAGGGCGAGGTCGGGGGTTTTCTTGCCGTAAGCGTGGTCGCCGGTATCGAGCATGATCAGAACTTCATCGGGTCCATGATGGCGTCTAGGTTCAGATGGTCGCAGAACTCGAGGAAATCGTCGCGCAGGGCGGCGATGTGCATGCTCGAGGGCACGCCGATAGTGATCTGCGCCGAGAACATGTCGGCGCCGGTCTGCATCGCGCGGTAACGCGAGCAATGCAGGCTTTCGATGGTGATGCCCTGGCGATCGAAGAAGTCGGCCAGCTGGAACAGGATGCCCGGCTTGTCGGCGGCCACGACCTCGACGATGTAGGGCAGCAGGTTGGACTGCACCTGCTTGGCGCCGGTGCGGTACCAGACCAGTTTCAGGCCTTCCTCGCGCTCCAGGCGCGTCAGCATGGCCTCGAGCTTGGCGACCGAGTCCCAGGAGCCGACCGCCAGCGCGGTCACCGAGACGTCGCGGCCCACCGTGGACAGGCGCGCATCGACGAGATTGCAGCCCGAATCGGCGATCCGGCGCGTCACCGACAACAGCGGCGACTCCGGATGCGTCGTATAGGCGTTGATCAGGAGGTGGTTTTCGTTCGGCGACGGCCGGGAAGCGGAATCGGTCAAGGCGGCGCCTGCAAGGGGAGCGTGATGCTCGGATATGAACGGCGGCCCGCGGACGGGCTGCGGCTGAAGGGAGCATACTTGCCCGCGCTTTCGGGCCGCAAGTAACATCGTCCCGTGCGTGGCTGCACCGGCGCACGTTTCCGCACCGGCCCGCCCGCTGGAATAATGGCCCCCGACCGCTCCGCAGCACGGCTGCGGACGCGAACTCCACTTAGTAGGTCTTCACTTGCGACTTTCCGGCAGCATCACCGCGCTGGCGACGCCTTTCACCGCGTCCGGCGAAATCGACCTGGACGCCTGGCACAAACTGCTGGCGATGCAGCTGGAAGGCGGCACCCAGGCCGTCGTCGTCGCCGGCTCGACCGGCGAGGCCGCCGCGCTCTACGACGCCGAATACGACGCCGTGCTGCGCGCCGCGGTCGAATTCGTCGCCGGCCGCATTCCGGTCCTGGCCGGCACCGGCTTGTCCAATACCGCCAAAACCATCGAACTGACCCGCCACGTGGCCGCCCTCGGCGCCGACGCGGCGCTGGTCGTGACCCCGCCCTACGTGCGCCCGACCCAGGCCGGTCTGGTCGCGCATTTCCGTGCGATAGCCGACGACGGTGCTTTGCCGGTGGTGCTCTACAACGTGCCCGGCCGCACCGGCGGCGACCTGCTGCCGGAGACCGTGGCCGAGCTGGCCGGCCATCCGCGCATCGTCGGCATCAAGGAAGCGGTGTCCGATCCGCAGCGGATGCAGGCCTTGCTGGCGCTCAAGAGCGAAGGCTTCGCCGTGATCAGCGGCGACGACCCGACCGCCTGCCGGGCGATGCTTGCCGGCGCCGACGGCATCATTTCGGTCGGTTCCAATGTGCTGCCGGCGGCATTCCGCCGTCTCGCCGACCTGGCCCGCGCCGGTCGCGGCGCCGAAGCCGAGGCCTGGGACGCGCGTCTGCGCCCGGCCTACGATTTCCTCGGTCTGGAACCGAACCCGATTCCGGTCAAGGCCTTGCTCAGCGCCCAAGGCATCGGCCATGGTCTGCGCCTGCCCCTGCAGTCGCTTTCGGCCGCCCATCAGGATGCCGCCCGGCGCACCGCCGGTCTCGTCGTCGAACTCGAACACGTCTGCCGCGACACCCTCGCGGCCTGAATCCCTGTAGGAGATGCTCATGCGTTCCAATGTTTCTCTGTCCCGCGCGGTTGTCGCCGGTCTGTTGCTGGCGATGGTCGCCACGTCGGGTTGCAGCTGGTTCCGCAAGGGCAACAAGCTCTACGCCGAAACGCCTGAGAACCGTCCGCTGGAAGTGCCGCCGGACCTCGACCAGCCTCGCACCGACGGCGCGATGGCCGTGCCGGGCGGTTCGGTGACCGCCTCGGGTCTGGCCGCGTCGCGTCCGACTCAGGCCGCCGCCGGCACCCCGGCCTCGTCGGCCAACGGTTTCACCGTCAGCGGCAACCGCGACGCGGTGTTCAACCAGGTCGGCGACGCGCTCGGCAAGGTCGAAGGCCTCAACATCGCCAGCCGTGCGCAGTTGCTTGGCGCCTACGACGTGAACTACGAAGGCAGCAACTTCCTGGTCCGCATCAGTGCGGTCGAAGCCGGCGCCTACGTCTCGGCGGTCGACCCGCGCGGTCTGCCGGCGACCGGCGAAGCCCCGGCCAAGCTCATCGCCAACCTCAAGGCGGCACTCGGCGGCCGTTGATCCAACGCCGCAGTCCTGCTTGCGAAACGGGCGCCGATGGCGCCCGTTTTCGTTATGAAGCCAGCACGACGAGCGCACTCAGCGTGGCGGCGACCAGCGGGTCAGACCCTCGTTCAACATCAGGCGCATCGCCGAGGCGCGCTGCGCGCGCGGCATGTCCTTGAGCGCATCCAGCAGCCAGCCGAACGCCTGGCAGCGCGCCTCGCGTCCGCCCGGTTCGCCGGCGTCGGCATTGAGCGCGCCCATGAAGCCGTCGTGCAGCAGCATCGCGGTGGTGCCGGCGGATTTCAGCGTTTGTTTCGCCGCACCGGCGTCGTAAGGCTGGCGCGGGTTCTGCAGGCCGTTCGCGGCGATGCCGAGCAGGGCGTTGGCGAAACCCTGGCGGCTGGCGTCGCCGAGGTTCTGCGCCGCGGCAGCGAGGGCCTGCGGGCTGCGGTCGGCGGCCGGATCGAACAAGGCGCACAGCGTCGCCGCATCGCGCGGATGGCGCGAGGCCTGGTGCAGGGCCTGGAACAAGTCGTCGATCGAACCGTCGGGCGCGCGCATCAGAGTGTCGCTGGCGCCGGCGGCGATCGCGGCCGGGTCCAACCGCGACAGGTCGACCTGCGACAGATCCAGCTTCGATAGGTCCAGCTTCGATAGGTCCAGCTTCGATAGGTCCAGCTGCGACAGATCGAGCTGGGCGAGGGCGAGCGTGCGCGGTTGTGCGCCGGCGAGGATCGGTGCGGCGCAAAGCGCGAGGAGCAGATTCAGGCGCAAACGGGCATGCGGCATGGCGTCGTTTCATTCGGTCCGTGACCGGCCGAGTCTAGGTGCGGGCCGATGAATGCCAGGCGGCCATGGCGCGGGCCCGGGCGGGCTCGGGCGGAGGCGGTGCCGGCGGTCATCCCGGCAAGGTCCGGGCGGTCAGGGCAGAGCCAGGCCGAGCCGAGCCGGCCAGGCTGCATCGGCCAGCCGCATCGTTGCGGGCAGGGCGAAGCCCGCCGAGTCTTTATGGGGTGGTTCGGACGAGCGCGGCCGAGGCCGCGCCGGCGAGGCTCAACGCTCGAGCAGGTCGAGCTTGCCGGGCTTGTTTTCCCAGTCCTTGGCGTCGGGCGGGCCGTCCTTGCGGGTGGTGATCACCGGCCAGGACTTGGACAGTTCGGCGTTGAGCGCGACGAAAGGCTCCTGGCCGGCCGGCACGTCGTCCTCGGGATAGATCGCGTTGATCGGGCATTCCGGCTCGCACAGGGTGCAGTCGATGCACTCGTCCGGGTCGATCACCAGGAAATTCGGACCTTCGTGGAAGCAGTCGACCGGGCACACCTCGACGCAGTCGGTGTACTTGCACTTGATGCAGTTCTCGGTGACGACGAAGGGCATGGCGGGAATCCTGAGCTATGGTCCGGGGCGAACAGGCCGGGCAGCGATAGTGTAGCCATTCGCGCGGCGACGACCCAAGGCGGGACTGGGCCGTCGGCGCAAATCGCGCGTCCGCCCGGCCCCGTAACGCGGCTGGCGCCAAGAAAAAGCCCGCGCATCGCTGCGCGGGCTTCTGGCGACCTGGTCGCGTATTGGCGCTCCCTACGGGATTCGAACCCGTGTTTTAGCCTTGAGAGGGCCACGTCCTAGGCCTCTAGACGAAGGGAGCAGGTTGAAACTCGGCCGGGAACGGGTTCCTGGCAGACCGCACGGACTCTCAACCCGATGCGGCCTGCTAGTATATGCGCCGCCGTTGCCACGGGCAACGGTTGAACCTTACGAACCTATAAGGCGGCACGCCCGCTCGATGCAAGCCGATAACTCTTCATTCCATACCTCGCTGCGCGTGATCCCGCGCGACCAGCACAATGTCTCGCGCAAGGAGATCAGTCCGAACGCGCTTCGCGTGCTGTATCGGCTGCGCGACAGCGGCTTCGGCGCCTTCCTGGTCGGCGGCGCCGTGCGCGACATCCTGGTCGGCGGTCACCCCAAGGACTTCGACGTCGCCACCGACGCCACGCCAGAGCAGGTCAAGGGCCTGTTCCGCAACTGCCGCCTGATCGGCCGCAGGTTCCGCCTGGCGCACGTGGTCTACGGCCGCGAGATCATCGAGGTCGCGACTTTCCGCGCCAACATCGACGACGGCAGCGGCGACCGCGAGACCGACACCGGCGGCCGTCTGGTCCGCGACAACGTCTACGGCAGCATCGAGGACGACGCGGTCCGCCGCGACTTCACCGCCAATGCGCTGTATTACGCGGTCGAGGATTTCTCGGTGCGCGACTACGTCGGCGGCTTCGAGGACGTGCAGAACCGCCTGATGCGCCTGATCGGCGATCCGGAAACGCGTTATCGCGAAGACCCGGTGCGGATGCTGCGCGCGGTGCGCCTGGCGGCCAAGCTCGGCTTCGAGATCGAAGCGGCCACCGCCGCGCCGATCCCGCACCTGGCGCCGTTGCTCGCCGACGCCGCGCCGGCGCGGTTGTTCGAGGAATGCCTCAAGCTGTTCTTGTCGGGCCACGCGGTCGAGAGCTTCCTCGGCCTGGAGCGTTTCGGATTGCTGTCGGCGCTGTTGCCGGAAAGCGCCGCGGCCTTGAAGTCCAACCGCAGCGGCGCCCTGCGCCGGATGGTGCTGGAAGGGCTGAAGGGCACCGACGCGCGCGTCGCCAACGACGAGCCGGTTTCTCCCGCGTTCCTGTTCGCGCTGTTGCTGTGGCCGGCGTATTGCCGCGACCTGATGGGCCTGCAGGCGCAAGGCGTGCACACCGCCGAAGCGCAGCGCCGCGCTGCCGACCGCGTCACCTTGCACCAGCTGTCGACGATCGCGCTGCCGCGCCGTTTCTCGCTGCCGATGCAGGAGATCTGGCTGCTGCAGTCGCGTTTCCAGCAGCGTCAGCGCAAGCGCGTGTTCCGGCTGCTGTCGCATCCGCGTTTCCGCGCCGCTTTCGATTTCCTCTCGCTGCGCATGGCCGCATCGGACGAGCACACCGCCGACGTCGAATTCTGGCGCGAGGCGCAATTGCATCCGGGCGAACTGCTTGCCTACCAGGAGGCGAATCCGCCCCAGGACGACGAGGAGGGCGGCGAGGAACGCGGCCCGCGCAAGCGTCGCCGCCGTCGTCGCGGCGCGCCGACCGCATCGGAGTGATCGGCACGGGCCTGCGTCGTCGGCGACGACAGGCCCGAGAATTTCCGGCTGAGACGATGCTCTGACGAGAAGATCCCGGCCGCGACCGGCTTCCGGTGACCTTGAATCTGCGATGGCCTGAGCATGACCTGGACCGCATCCGCCCCGTCGACGGTCGCTTTCGTCGGCCTCGGCAGCAATCTCGGCGACAGCGCCGAGGTTTTGCGTGCCGCCTCGCGCGCTCTCGGCATTGCCCCGCAGACGCGGTTGTTGCGTCTGTCCAGCCTCTACCGCACGCCGGCCTGGGGCGTCACCGAGCAACCCGATTTCGTCAACGCCGTGGCGATGCTCGAAACCGGCTTGAGCGCGCAGCAGCTGCTAGCGGCGATGTTCGCGATCGAACGCGAGGCCGGACGCGCGCGCCGCGCCGACGGCAGCGACCGCTGGGGCCCGCGCACGCTCGACCTCGACTTGCTGCTTTACGGTGACTCGGTGATCGACGAGCCCGGCCTGCACGTGCCGCATCCGCATCTGCACGAACGCGCATTCGCCCTGGTGCCTTTGCTCGAAATCGCGCCCGACGCCGTCATTCCGCGGCGCGGACCGGCGCGCGAGGCCTTGCAGTGCATCGATGCCGGCGCGATTCGCCGGCTCGACGCGGTCGATAATTGACCGCCGCGCTGCGCGCATGAGGCGGCCGGCTTGCCGTGCCGTGGCGGGCCGATCGCGTTGGACACATGGCCGGTCGCGCCCCGGCGCAACCTGTTAAGTTATTGCGCTCTCCCCAGCGGCGTCCGCGCGCCACCGCCCGGACGAACCCACACCATGTACACATCGGCCCCCACCGACAAACCGGCCGCCAAGGCCTGGACCGTGCCCATGCTCGCCGACGCCAAGCGCGACGGCCGCAAGCTGGTCATGCTGACCGCCTACGACGCCAGTTTCGCCCGCACCATGGACGCGGTCGGCGTCGAGCTGGTGTTGGTTGGCGACTCGCTCGGCATGGTCGTGCAAGGCCAGAACAGCACCTTGCCGGTCACCACCGCCGATATGGCCTATCACACCGCCTGCGTCGCGCGCGGTTTGTCCAAAGCCCTGCTGATCAGCGACCTGCCGTTCCAGTCCGACGCTACGCCCGAACGCGCGCTCGAAGCGGCGACGCGGTTGCTGCAGGCCGGCGCGGCGATGGTCAAGTTGGAAGGCGCGGGCCATAAGCTCGAAGTCATCCGTTTCCTGGTCGAGCGCGAGATCCCGGTCTGCGCCCATCTCGGCCTGACCCCGCAATCGGTGCTGCGCCTGGGCGGTTACAAGCTGCAGGGCCGCGACGACGCCACCGCGACCAGGCTGCGCGCCGACGCGCGCGCGGTGGCCGAGGCCGGGGCGACCCTGCTGGTGCTCGAATGCGTGCCGACCGGGTTGGCCGCGGCGATCACCGCCGACCTCGCCATCCCGACCATCGGCATAGGTGCCGGCCCGCACTGCGACGGCCAGGTGTTGGTGCTGCACGATCTGCTCGGGGTCAACTCGGGTCATCGCCGGCCCAAGTTCGTCAAGGATTTCCTCGCCGAGGGCGGCTCGGTCGCCGGCGCCTTCCAGGCCTTCGCCGACGCCGTGCGCAGCGGCGCCTTCCCGGACGCGGCGCACTCTTACGACTGATCCTTGCGGCGGGTCCGTCCGGCGATCGCCCGCATCCGCGCGGCGCGCTGGAAATCGCCGCCGCGCACCCCGATCTTGCCTTCATCGCGGACCCGGTCCGCGCCGTCCTACCGAGTACCGCATGCTGACTGTCGATCAACTGGGCGCGCTGCGCTCGACCCTGGAAACGTGGCGCCTGGCCGGGCAACGCATCGCCTTCGTGCCGACCATGGGCAACCTGCACGCCGGCCACCATTCGCTGATCCGCCTGGCGCGCGAGCGCGCCGACCGCGTGGTGGCGAGCGTGTTCGTCAACCCGACCCAGTTCGGCCCGAACGAAGACTACGGCCGTTACCCGCGCACGCCTGAGGCCGATGCCGAAGGCCTGCGCACGTCCGGTTGCGATCTGCTGTGGTTGCCTTCGGTCGAGACCATGTATCCCTTCGGCGCCGAGCGCACCGTGCAGGTGCGGGTGCCGCAGGTCACCGAGACCCTCGAAGGCGCGCACCGTCCCGGCCATTTCGACGGCGTCGCCACCGTGGTCGCGCGTTTGTTCAATCAGGTCCGCCCGGACGTCGCCGTGTTCGGCCGCAAGGACTACCAACAGCTCGCGGTGATCCGCTACATGGTCCGCGACCTCGCGTTCCCGATCGAGATCGTCGGCGCCGACACCCGCCGCGAGGCCGACGGCCTGGCCTTGAGTTCGCGCAATCAATACCTGTCCGAAAGCGAACGCCCGCAGGCAGTGGCCATCCACGCCTGTCTGCAGTGGATGCGCGAGGCCAGCCAGGCCGGGCAGTCGCGCGAAACGGTCGAGGCCGGCGCGCTCGAGCGCCTGGGTGCGGCCGGCTTCTTGGTCGACTACGCCGTGGTCCGGCGCCCCGACCTGGGCTTGCCCGAAGAAGGCGAGGGCGGGGCCGGCGAGAGCGGGGCACGGGTGGCGTTGATCGCGGCCCGACTGGGCCGCACCCGGCTCATCGACAACCTCGAATTCGAGACCTGAACAGGCGCCGGGCGCCCCACGAAAGCCGCGCCACTGAACGGGAATACTCCGTTCCGCCGGCCGCGCCCCCGACCCATGTTGCAGCGCGCCATGCGCTGCTAGACTTCTGGCCTTTCGCGCCCGCGCGTCTGCGGACGGAGTAACCGACATGCAACTGAACCTGCTCAAGGCCAAGATCCACCGCGCCACCGTGACCCACGCCGAGCTTCATTACGAAGGCTCCTGCGCCATCGATGGCCGCCTGCTCGATATCTCGGGCATCCGTGAGTACGAACAGGTCCACATCTACAACATCAACAGCGGCCACCGCTTCTCGACCTACGCCATTCGCGGCGAAGAGGGCAGCGGCGTGATCTCGGTCAACGGCGCGGCGGCCCACAAGGCCCAGCCCGGCGATCTGGTCATCATTTGCGCTTACGGTATCTGCGACGAGGCCGAGGCGGCGAAGTACAAGCCGACCCTGGTCTATGTGGACCGCAACAACCAACTCACCCACACCAACACCTCGATGCCGGCGCAGGCCGCCTGAGAACCGAAGACAGATGAGCGATGACGCCCGACTGACTGAGCTGCGCGCCGAAGTCGGGCGCGTCACCCAAACCCCGCTGCCGGCGTTGATCGCCGCCGATCCGGCCCGCGCAACGGACTTCACCGTCAAGGTCGGGCCGGTCTACGCCAGCTTCGCCCGCCAGCGTTACGACCGCGCCGCGCTGGAGTGGTTGTTCCGCGCCGCCGAGGCCGCCGACAGCGTCGGCCGCCTGCGCGCCCTGTTCGACGGCGAGATCGTCAACGTCACCGAAGGCCGTCCGGCGCTGCACAGCGCCTTGCGCAGCGACTTGTCGGCCACCGACACCGCGCGCGCTGCCCACGCCCAGGCGTTGGAAGCGCGCAAGCGCATGCGCGCCGTAGTCGATGCGCTCGCCGCTAGCGAGGTCACCGACATCGTCAGCGTCGGCATCGGCGGTTCCGATCTCGGCCCGCGCCTGGCCGTGGATGCGTTGACCGGCGCCACCCCGGGCCGCTTCCGCGTGCACTTCCTATCCAACGTCGACGGCCACGCCGCCCAGCGCGTGCTTGCCGGCCTCGACCCCAAGCGCACCGCCGCGCTGTTGATCTCCAAGACCTTCGGCACCCAGGAGACCCTGCTCAACGGCGGTATCCTGCGCGACTGGCTCGGCGACGACTCGCGCCTGTACGCGATCAGCGCCAACCTCGAGCGCGCGGCGGAGGCCTTCAACATCCCCTCCGAGCGTATCCTGCCGATGTGGGACTGGGTCGGCGGCCGGTATTCGCTGTGGTCGGCGGTCGGCCTGCCGATCGCGCTGGCCATCGGCATGGACGCGTTCGAACAGTTCCTCGACGGCGCCGCCGAGATGGACGCGCACGTGCTGCGCACGCCGCTGCAGAACAATCTCGCCGCCTGGCATGCGCTGACCGCGATCTGGAACCGCAACGGCCTCGGTTACGCGACCCAGGCCGTGCTCGCCTACGACGACCGCCTCAAGTTGCTGTCGAATTATCTGCAGCAGTTGGTGATGGAAAGTCTGGGCAAGTCGGTGCGCCTGGACGGTTCGGCCGTCGCCGGCGACACCGTTGCGGTGTGGTGGGGCGGCGTCGGCACCGACACCCAGCACAGCTTCTTCCAGGCCCTGCACCAGGGCACCTCGATCGTGCCGGCCGACTTCATCGGCGTGGTCCGCACCGACGCGCCGTATGCGCAGAACCATCGCGCACTGCAGGCCAACTTGCTGGCCCAGACCGAGGCCTTCGCCAACGGCCAGGGCAGCGACGACCCGCACCGCGTCTACGCCGGCGGACGCCCGAGCACCACGATCCTGCTCGACGCCTTGACCCCGCATTCGCTCGGCGCCTTGTTGGCGATGTACGAACACAGCGTCTATCTGCAGTCGGTGTTCTGGGGCATCAACGCCTTCGACCAATTCGGCGTCGAACTCGGCAAGCAAGTCGCCAGCCGTCTGCTGCCGGCCTTGGCCGGCGAAGCCGAGGCCGACGACCCGGTCACGCGCGAGCTGATCCGGCGCTTGCGCGGCTGAGGCTGCGGCGGATTCGCGATCAACAAGAACGGCGCTACGGCGCCGTTCTTCGTTTCTGAAGGGTGGCTTCGGCTCTCAGGGTAGGAGCGGCGCAAGCCGCGACCAAGGGACGCGCAGAGACAACAAAGCTGACGTCATTCATCGAAGCGGCGCGCTTTCGCCGGAGTAGGAGCGGCGCGAGCCGCGACCGCGAACTGCGGTCGGTGCGGATCTTTCGTGGCCGACGTCGATCAAATGTCGCTCCGCTGCCGCTCTTGCTCTTTGTTGTTGCCGTGCGCCGATGCGCGCTCGCGAAGGCAATCGAAGACCCGGAGGGCGGCCTGCATGGATGCAGGCCGTTTTT
>NZ_JMTZ01000072.1 GCF_000731095.1 Lysobacter antibioticus
TGCGCGTTCCGTGGTCGCGGCTCACGCCGCTCTTACAGGGGTTACGACCGGATGCGACGCGAGATTGAAACAGCGCGGTCGCGGCTCGCGCCGCTCCTCCCCCCACGACAGCGCGCCGCTTCGATGGGCGGTATCGGCGTTGTCGCTTCTGCGCGCTCCGTGGTCGCGGCTCGCGACGCTCCTACTCGTGGACACCGCAAATCACGGCGCGCCCGCGCCCAAGGCTCGCACCGGCGCCTGCACGCCAACCTCGCTGCGCCGCCCCGCCGCATCCTCGAACACCAAGGTCAGCGGCACCTGCTCGCCCGCGCCAAGCGGGCGTTTCAAACCGATCAGCATGATGTGGTAACCGCCCGGCGCAAGCGCGACGGTACGCCCGCGCGGCAACGCTACCGACGGTACCTGACGCATGCGCATCATCTGGGCCTGCATCGCCATTTCGTGCACTTCGGTGACCGCGGCGACGTCCGAACGCGCCGCGACCAGGCGCAGGTCGGTACGCGCGGTCAGACGCATGAAGGCGCCGGTCGCCTGCTGTTGCGGCACGCTCGCGCGCACCCACGGCGATTCGATCGCGACCTGCGGCGGTTGCGCCACCGCGTTCGCGCTCAGCAGCAGACCCGCCGCGAGGACGGTAAGGAAACGGATCGAAGTCATGGCGCTCTCAGAGAATCTGGCGGAGGTCGTGCACGCAGTCCTGCGCGCTCTGTTCGTGGCGCAGGGCCAGGCGGATCGCGCCGTTGGCGTCGAAGACATAGCTCAGCGCGGAATGGTCGATGGTGTAGGACTTGCCGGTCGGTACCTTGGCATAGACCACACGGAAGGCCTTGGCGGTCTGCGCGGTGCGCTCCGGGTCGCCGTACAGGCCCAGGAAGCTCGGGTCGAAGGCCTCGGTATAGGCCTGCAGCACCTTCGGCGTGTCGCGCTCGGGGTCGACGGTGATGAAGATCACCTGCAAGCGCTCGGCATCGCTTCCGAGCAGTTTGCGGATCTGCACCGCTCGGGTCAGCGCCGTCGGGCAGACGTCGGGGCACTGGGTGAAACCGAAGAACACCATCGCCAGCTTGCCGCGGAAGTCGGCGAGCGAGCGTTCGCGGCCTTGCGGGTCGAGCAAGTGGAAGTCCTTGGCGAAATCGCGCCCGCTCAGGTTGATGCCGTGGACGGACAGGGGCCTAGGGCCGCCGCAGGCTGAAAGCATGCCGCCGCAAGCTGAAACCACGCCCGCGCAAGCGAGGCCGGCGAGCAGGCGACGGCGCTCGGGCGAATGCGCCAGCGCGGAGGTTGATGCCAACTGGCGTTCGAACACGATCCACCTCGTCGAAACCGAAGGCGGACATTGCAGCACCGCCGCGGTGCGGGCGGATGTGGTCGAGTGTCGCAGCGCTGCGCGACCGATGCGCTGCCGTCGCCGCCGTGCGGCGGGCCGAACGAACCTCGCGCGACTACAGGTCGCGCACCACCCACCCGCTCGGGTGCGAGGTCTCGTCGGCGGCGAGCGCGGCCTGGGCCACGGCATCGGGCGACTGACCGGCGCGCCAGGCCGAGGCGATCGCGGCGAGGCGGTCGCGGGTGACGCGGGTGTAGGCGCCTTCGAGTTCGTTCTGGGCGTCGGCGGCGAGTTTCTGCGGATACAGGGTGCGTGCGTCTTCGCTGCGGTTGAGCAGGGCGATCAGGCGCGACAGCGCGGTGCGGAACGTGGCCGCGCCGAGCGCGGTGCGCTGGGTGCGTTGCAGATGCCAGACGGTGAGGTATTCGACCGGGCCGAGCAGGCGTCGCGGCGTGGCGCCGAAGAAATGTCCGGACAGCGAGCTGACCGCGACCGGGCCGGTCGAATCGGGCAGGCGCGTGGCGCCCCAGGAACTCAATGCGCCGCCGGGCAGGTCCATGCGCCGCAGGGCGGTGCCGAAGGTGTCGGCGATCAGGCGCTGTGCGCGCGCATCGTCGCTTTCGGCGATGACCCCGAGCAATCGGATGAACAAGGGATAGCGGTCTTCGCCGAGGCGGCGCACGACGCGCTTGAGCACGGTCAGGCGGTACTCGGGGTCGCTGTGCGCGGCGAGCGCGGAAACCAGGCGGTCGGCGCCGGCGCGCAGGGCTTCGGGAGTGGGGGTGGCGTCGGTCACGGCGTGCCGCGGCAAGCGCGGCGATCGGACAGGAGGGGGGACTAGCCTAGCTTAGGCCGATGCGCTGCGGCGTCGAGCGCCGCCGGCGATGCTCAGCTCAGGGAATCGAGCACGGCGTCGGCGCCGTGGTCGGCGGCCGACGACAGGTCCATCTGGCCGAGCTGGTGCTCGAAGCCGGGGTCGCCGGCGAGCAGGCGATCGCCGGCCGGGACGTCGCTCCAGGCGTCGGCGTTGAGCACGTCCTCGCCCTGGTCGACCGCGGGCGGCGAATAGGCGGGGACGGTCTCGGCGACCTGGGGGGCGTGCTGGATCTGCTCTTGCGGGGTCGGCTCGCGTCCGCGCAGGTTCTCGAGCGCAGCTTGCCCGTCGAGGCTGCTGCGGTCGATACGCGGGTCGTTGCCGATCGTGCTCATGCGGGGCAGGTTACGGGTGAAGTCGGGGGGATGGGCGAAATGTAGCGCCGGGGGCCGAAGTGGCCAACTCGGGATGACCCTAGGTGGTGGTCGGGCCGTTCATCCCGGCGCCCGCGGCGGCCGCTCCGGGTCTGCCGGGGGGCGGCGCCAGGCCTGGCTGAGGGCGTGCAGAGCGGCGCGGGCAACGCGACGAGCGCGGGGCACGGCGCCTTGTATCGAGTTCGCATTTGGCGTGTGCCGGCACGACCGTTTTCGCAGGCCCGTGCTAGCCTCGTCCCCCTCTCGCTGGAAGGGCCGCGCATGGGGAAGGACCAGGGCGCCGACAAGACCGAACCGCCTACCCAAAAACGGATCCGGGACGCCCGCAAGCAGGGCAACGTCGCCAAGAGCAAGGAGCTGACCAGCACCGTGCTGGTGCTCGGCTGGGTGGTGTGCGGCTGGATGATGCTCGACTTCATGCGGATGAAGTTGATCCGTTTGTTCGAGACCAGCCTGAAGGCGATCAACCAGCCCTTCGGCGATGCCCTGCGCGAGGTCGGCTCGACCGCCTTCGACACCCTGTTGTGGCTGTCGCTGCCGCTGCTGGCGACGGCGGTGTTCCTGGGCGTGATCATCGAGTTCCTGCAGATCGGCCCGATCCTGACCCTGGACAAGCTCAAACCCAACCTGGAGAAGCTGAACCCGGCCGACGGCGTGAAGAAGATGTTCTCGATGGACAACCTCGTCGAGCTGGTCAAGTCGGTGATCAAGAGCGCGGCGCTGATCGGCATCGGCATGTTCGTGCTCTACAAGATGCTGGCCCAGCTGATGCTGCTGCCGTACGCGCCGCCCGCGGCGATGGGCGCGGGCATCTGGCACGGCCTGATCCGGATCGGCATCTGGACCATCTTCGTGTTCTTCTTCGTCTCGGCCATCGACGTGTGGTACCAGAAGTTCGCCTACACCAAGCAACTGCGCATGAGCCGCCGCGACATCCAGCAGGAGGTCAAGGAGAACGAGGGCGACCCGCACGTGAAGAGCCGGCGGCGGCAGTTGCATCAGGAGTGGTCGCAGCAGAACATGCTCAATGCCGTCCGCCAATCGAATGTCGTCGTGACCAACCCCACCCACATCGCCATCGCCCTGCAGTACGAACACGGCGTTACCGACCTGCCGGTGGTGGTGGCCAAGGGCGAGGGCTACATGGCCGAGCAGATCAAGCGCACCGCGGCCGAGGCCGGCGTGCCGATCCTGCAGAACGTCGAGCTGGCGCGCGGCCTGCACGAACACGTGGCGCTGGACGATTACATCGGCAACGAGTTCTTCGAGGCCGTGGCCGAAGTGCTGCACTGGGCCGAGAGCGTGCGCCGCCTGCGCGACGGCGACGACAGTGAAATGGAACTGCCGCCGCCGCTCGACGAGCCGCGCTGAGGCCGTAAGCGTTCCCCCACGTCCGCTGCGCGGCCGTTCGCCCCTCTCAAAGGGACCAACAGCACGGGTATGCGGAGAACCGCGCGTGGGCTGCGTGCCGCTGTGACCTTCGCATCCATGCGCCGTTTCCCCTTTGCAAAGGGGCGGGGGGATTTGCTCTTGCTTCGAGCCGCGAGAATAACCGCCGGCGCCAATCGAAGCGGTACGCCGCTTAGACCGTGAACACCCGGTTCAAGGCCTCGAGCAAGCCGCGGTTGTCGTTGAGCCGGTCGAGCACGATCTCCACGTACACGCCGAGCATCAGCAGGATGATCCAGGTCGCCAGCCAGGCCTTGATCGGCATGGTGATGGTGAAGACGTTGAGCTGCGGAGCGAAGCGGTTGACCAGGCCGAAGGTCAGGTCGATCAGCAGCAACACCACCATCGCCGGCGCCGCCAGCACCAGCAAGGCGGTCATCAGATAACTGAACTGGCCGACGAACAACTCCATGCCGACCGCGTGCAGGGTCGGGAAGTAGGACGTCACCGGCCACATCGCATAGCTCGACAACAGCAGGTCGAGGAACACCAGGAACGCACCGCTGGCCATGAACAACCAGGCCGCGAACTGCGACAGAAAGCTGCCGTGCAGCGAGGCCTGATGGCCCTGGATCGGGTCGAACACCTGCGCCAGAGTCATGCCGACCTGGGTGTCGATGATGTTGCCGGCGGCGCTGATCGCCCAGAACACCATGCCGAAGCAGAAGCCGATCGAGATGCCGATGAACAGCTCTTTGAGGATGATCGGCGCCCAGTCGACGGCGCCGAGCGAGTGCAAGGGCACGCCGTTCACCGCCACCGGGATCGCGATGATGCCCAGACTGACCATGAAGCTGTTGCGCACCAGCGGCGGCATGTTCTCCGAGGTCAGCAGCGGCAGCATCATGAATGCGCCGATCACGCGCGGCAGCACCAGGCCCAGCGCGAGCATCAGGTCGGTGACGGAATCGAAGCTGATCATGCGCCGGTCGCGCGGGGCTCACCGGCGCGCATCAATGCCGGACCATGCCCGGGAAGTCGATGAAGATGCGGTCGGCGAAGGTGTACAGGGTGCCGCCGATCATCGAAGCGGTGACGAACAAGGTCACCACGATCACGGTGAACTTGATCGCGTAGGCGAAGGTCTGTTCCTGCAACTGGGTGGCGGCCTGGATGAAGGCCACGACCAGGCCGACCACGGCCGCGGCGACCACCGGCGGACCCGACAGCAGCAGCGTCAGCCACAGCGCCTGTTTGGTCAGTTCGAGCATGTCGCCCATAAGAGTCGGGATTCGCTTTAGGGATTCAGGAAGGGGGGGCGGGAATGGAGAATAGGGAATCGGATAAGCGAAGGCGTCAGAGCGGGACGGCGATCCGGACACGCGGCAGGGCCGCTGTTTCGATTCCCGATTCTCCATTCCCGATTCCCGCCTCCCGGCGCTAGCCGCCGTAGGTCAACACCAACCCATGCACCAGCTTGGCCCAGCCGCCGATCAGCACGAACAGCAGCAGCTTGAACGGCAGCGACACCGTGGTCGGCGACAGCATCATCATGCCGAGCGACAACAGGATGTTGGACACGACCAAGTCGATGATCAGGAACGGCAGGAAGATCAGGAAGCCGATCTGGAAGGCGGCGGTGAGTTCGCTGACGGTGAAGGCCGGAATCACCACGATGAAGTCGTTGACCGAGATGTCGCCGCGCGAGGCCGGCGGCAGCAGGCGCTGCGCGCTGCGTAAAAAGAACGCGCGCTCGGCGTCGCTGGAATGCTTGATCAGGAAGCCGCGCAAGGGCTCCTTGCCGGCATCCATCATCGCCAGCAGGCGTGCGGTGTCCATCTTGCCGCCGCCGCCGAGCAAGGGCGTCGCCGGTTTCTTCGCCGCGCCCGCGGCTGCGGTCGCGGCCGGTGCGGCCGCCGCGGCTGCAGCGGTCGCAGGTGCAGCGGTTGCAGGTGCCGCAGTGGCCGGCGCCGCGGTAGCTGCGGTCGCCGCCGCGGTAGCGGCCGGCGTGGCCGCCGCCGGTGCGGTGCCCGCGGCAGGCGCGGCCGTGGTCGCCGGGGTCGTTCCCGCTGCGGCCGTTGCCGCCGGTGCCGCCGGTGCCGCGGTCCCGGGCGGCTGGCCCTGGGTCGCGGTCGCGGCGGTGCCGCCGCCGACGCGTGCGTTGATCGCGTCGTGCGTTTCCAGGATCACCGGATACATCACGTAGATCGACAGCACGATCGCCAGGCCGTTGATGACGACGTTCGGCGGCACCTGCTGCAGGCCCAATGCATTACGCAACAGGCTCAGCACCACGACGATCTTGGTGAACGAGGTCACCATGACCGCGACGAACGGCGCCAACGCGAGGCTGACCACCGTGATCAGCACCAGGGCCGGCGAGAACGAACTGAAATCCATGGTTCAGCTCCAGGCGATCAGGCGCACGCCGAGGGTGTCGCCGACGGCGACGATCTCGCCGCGCCCGGCGTCGCGGCCGTTGGCGCGGATCACCACGTTCGCGCCTTCCAGGCGCGAGGGCAGAGCGAACACGTAGCCGGGCTGGAAGCCGGACAGTTCGTCGTATCGGCATTCGAGCCGGCCCAGGTCGAACTCCAGGCGGACCGGAACGTCCGGTGCGGTGGGTTCCGCGGACTCGGGGGCAGCGGACTCGGTGTCGCTCATCGCGGAGGTCTCCTGATGCGTGGAAAGGGTCAAGGGCGCGCCGTCGATGCGCCAGCCGTCGGCGGCCGGCGCCAGCGGCCAGGCGAAGCCGGGCACGTGCGCCTGCATCGGCGGCGGGCGCTGGTGGTTGCCGATGACGAGGACGTCGCCGGGGCGCAGCTGGCGCCATTGCGCATGGCGCAACTGCGGGCCGGCCCAGCGGATCGCGATCGGTACCGGCAGATCGGCCCAGCGTGCGCTCGGGTCGTCGCCGTAGGCGGGTTCGGGGGTTTCGGCGCGTGCGAGCAACTGACCGACCCAGTTGACCGGCATGCGCAAGGTGCCGCGGCTCAGCACCTGCGCGCCGCTGCCGTCGGTGATCACGAACGACAGCCACAGGCCGTCGAGTTCGGCTTCGGCCTCGGCATGCGCGGCGCGGATCGGGTCGCTGGCGCCGTCGTCGACGATCGGGATCAGGGCGACGTCGATGCCCTGGCTCAGGCGCACCAATTGGGTTTCGTGGGCCAGGCTCCAGGCGAGCAGGCGCGAGCGGCCCTGGTAATCGCTCCAGTGCAGGCCGGTGTCGCTGGCGTTGGCCAGGCTGCTGTCGAAACGCAGTTTGACCCGCGCGCCGTCGCCTTCCAGCGTGACCAGCTCGCCGTGCACCGGCTCGGTCGGCACGAAGCTGAGCCAGCCGCCGTCGCGGGTGGGCCAACGTTGGCGCAGCGCGAACACGTCGCGCAGGGCCTCGGCCTGCCAGGGATGCAGGGAGGGCAGGCGGCCGCGCGGCGAAGCGGCGAGGCCGGCGGCGTCGGCCGAATACGTCGGCGTCATCGTTGCACTCGTCTCACCCATGGCCCAGCGCCACCTTCATCAGTTCGGGCAGCGAGCGTACCCCGAGTTTGTTCATCATGTTCGATCGATGCAGTTCCACGGTCTTGACGCTGATGCCGAGCACGTCGGCGATGATCTTGTTCGGTTTGCTCGCCACCACCAAGTCCATGACTTGACGTTCGCGCGGGCTGAGCCGGGCCAGGCGGTCGTCGCCGGCCTCGACGGCATGGTTGCGCGCATTAGCGATGGCGGCCCGGATCGCATCGATCAGGGCGTCGTCGCTGAAGGGTTTTTCGAGGAAGTTGGACGCGCCCTTGCGCATCGCCTCGACCGCGAGCGGCACGTCGCCGTGGGCGGTGACGAACACCAGCGGCAGGCCGATGCCGCGCCGGCGCAGTTCTTCCTGCAGTTGCAGGCCGCTCATCAGCGGCATGCGGATGTCCGAGACGATGCAGTGCGCGCCGCCGCCGTGGCGTTCGCCGGCATAGGCCTCCAGGAACGCCGGCCCGGAGGCGTGGGCCTGGACCTCGAAGCCGGCGGTTTCGAGCAGCCAGGCGGTGGAATCGCGGAAGCCGTCGTTGTCGTCGACCAGATAGATGCGTGCTTCGCTCATGGGCAGTCGTTCCCGGGGGCGACGGGCGAGGGGCGGTCGGTGGGCGCGGTGCGGGCCGCTGCGCGGAAGCGTTCGGGCATCGTGCTCAGGTCCTGGCCTCGAAGCGCGGCAGGGTGAAGCCGAACACGCTGCCGCCGCCGTCGCGCGGCTCGAAGAACAAACGGCCTTCGTGGTACTCGATGATCGACCGGCAGATCGCCAGGCCGATGCCGAGGCCGTCGGTCTTGGTGGTGAAGAACGGCGAGAACAACTGGTCCTGCTCGGCCGGGCTGAGGCCGGCGCCGCGGTCGGACACGCGCACTTCGATCTGGTCGTCGAGGTTCATGCGCGCGTCGATGCGCAGTTCGCGGCGCGCGGTCGGGATCTCGCGCATAGCCTCGATGGCGTTCTTGACCAGGTTCAACAGCACCTGCTCGATCATGACCCGGTCGGCGAACACCGGCGCCAGCCGCGCCGGCAGGCCGAGGTCGATGCGCAGTTGCAGGCGCTCGGCTTCCAGGCGCAGCAGCTCCAGCACGGTCGCGGCGATCTGGCTGAGGTCGTGGGCGTCGCGTCGCGGTTCGCGCGCGCGCACGAACTCGCGCACCCGCGAGATCACCGCGCTGGCGTGTTCGGCCTGGGTGCGCGCGGCCTGCAGGGCGCGTTCGACCTGGACCGGGCCGCCGGCCTGTTCGACCAGGCGCAGGCTGCCGTTGAGGTAATTCATGATCGCCGCGAGCGGCTGATTGAGTTCGTGGGCCAGGGTCGCGGCCATCTCGCCGACCGACATGAGGCGCGAGGTGAACAGCAATTTCTCCTGGCGGGTCTTGTGCGAGTCCAGGGTCTCGATGCGTTCGCTGATGTCGATCGCGGTCAGCACGTCGACGTGGTCGCCGGCGTGCTCGGCGCGGCCCCAGTGCAGCGCGTACCAGCGGCCGCTGTGCGGGGCCAGCACTTCGCGCGGGCGCTCGCCGTCGCCGGCCTCGCCTTGCAGGCGGGCGAGGAGGGCCTCGCGTTCACCATGTTCAGCCAGTTCGCCGAATTCTTCGCGATAGCGTGCGTTACCGGCGACCAGGGCGCCGTCCCCGGCGAACATCGCGCAAGCGAAAGGGACCGCGCCCAACAGGCCGGCGTCGCGGTCCGGGGCGCTGGCCGCGCCCGATTCATCGCTGGGTTTGCTACGACGTTTCGCTGTGACCATGCTCACATCAATGCCATGCGCGACGGCTCGTCGGCGTGAAGCGACGGTCCGCCGCCGTTGCGGGGCGGCCGGGCTGCTACGGTATGTCGGCGCGGCCTCGCCGCTCCTCTCGCCTCGTTACCGGTTCCGCACTGACCCACCATGCCGATACTGCTCCCACTGCGCTTGCTGCTTAATCGTTCCCCGTTGCCGGCCCTGGCTGCGTTGCTGTCGCCGGCGACCGCGCTGGCGTTCGCGCCGGCTGCCGCGGGCCCCGCCGCTCCGGCGAACGTTCCCGAACCGCCTTCGTTCTTCCTCGAACTGCTATCGATCATGCTGCCAGTCGCGGTGGTCCTGGTCGGCCTGGTCGCGGTTTTGTATTACCTGCGCAAGCGCCATGGACTGACCGCGCGCGACAATCCGCTGTCGGTCCTGCAGGTGCTTCCGGTCGGCCCGCGCGAGCGCATCGTGGTGCTGCGCACGCGCAGCGGGCGCGCCCTGGCGGTCGGGGTCGGAGGACAATCGATGAGCCTGATCGCCGAACTCGATTCCGCCGACATCGCCCCGCTTGCGACTGCGACGACGATGCCGGAATCGACCGTCGCGGCGGCCGAAGCCGAATCGTGACGAGTCTTCGTCTACGTTAGTCGAACGTAATTGCGCAATTGCGCACGCGTTCACAAAAACAATGATGAATGCGCGCGAATGTAGCCGCCCGAGATCGAGGGGGCGTGATTGTGCACATCCCGCACAAGAACTACCTCGTTCACACAAATGATGACAATCAGCACTTAGTATCGGGCGTCCGAACCGGGATCGTGTAAGGACAGCGCCATGGCTGGGTGCGCAGGGGTACGTGGTAGAGCAGTGACTGCTTTCACCGTTCGATGCAGGGCCGAACTTCTTTCGAGCGCGACCCGTGGCCAGCCGCCGCGGGGCCGCGCCATCGCTGCTGCGCGCCCGAACGTGGTCGGCTCGTCGATTCTCAGGAACCGGGACTGACCGAATGCGCGCATTGTTGAGCTCCCTGATGGCCGCCGCTCCCGGCGCGACGCCCCGGCGTCGGGCCGGTTACAGCGATATCGTGCTGGCCATCGCAGCGGTCACGATCATCGGCGTGATGATCCTGCCGTTGCCGTTGGCCATCATCGACACCCTGGTCGCGGTCAACATCGCCATCGGCTTCGGCCTGCTGCTGATCGCCCTGTACATCCCGACCCCGGTCGCGTTCTCCAGTTTCCCCAGCGTGCTGCTGCTGACCACGCTGTTCCGGCTGGCCTTGTCGATCGCGATCACCCGCTCGATCCTGCTCGAAGCCAACGGCGGTCACATCGTCGAAACATTCGGCAGCATGGTCGCCGGCGGCAACCTGGTGGTCGGCTTCGTGGTGTTCCTGATCATCACCGTGGTGCAGTTCATCGTCATCGCCAAGGGCGCCGAGCGCGTGGCCGAGGTCGCCGCGCGCTTCACCCTCGACGCCATGCCCGGCAAGCAGCTGTCGATCGACTCGGACCTGCGCGCCGGCCTGACCGACAAGGACGAGGCCAAGCGCAAGCGCCGCTTGCTCGAAGTCGAAAGCCAATTGCACGGCAGCCTCGACGGCGCCATGAAGTTCGTCAAAGGCGACGCCATCGCCGGCATCGTCATCATCATCATCAACCTGCTCGGCGGCCTGGCCATCGGCGTGCTGCAGAAGGGCATGACCCTCGGCGACGCCACCCACACCTACAGCATCCTGACCATCGGCGACGGCCTGGTCTCGCAGATCCCGGCGATCCTCGCCACGATCGCGGCCGGCCTGGTGGTCACCCGCACCGCCGGCGACGAGGACGACCGCCACCTCGGCGAATCGATTACCCGCCAGGTCACCGGCCAGCCGCGCGTGCTGCTGATCACCGGCTGCCTCGCCTTCCTGATGGTCTTCGTGCCGGGCTTTCCGAAGCTGGTGTTCTTCCTGCTCTCGGCGGTGCTGCTGGGCTTCGCCGCCTGGCGCTACCGTCACGGCTCGGTGGTGCTGCGGCGCGCGTTCCGGGTGCCGGAAGGCGAGCGCGGCACCGACGATGTGGTCGTCAACGAAGACGAGATCGCCCCGCCCGCGCCCTTGCAACTGGACCTGTCGCCGACGCTGGCGGCCGCGTTCGGCGAGGCCACGGTGCGCGAACGCATCGTCGACGTCGCCCGCCGTCTGCGCGACGAGTACGGCGTGCCCCTGCCGGTGCCGGTGGTCAAGGTGGTGCCGGCGCTCGACAACGGCGACGGCCTCGGCGGCTATCGCCTGACCGCCTACGGCGCGCGCATCGCCTTCGGCCGCTTGTCGTCGAACGCGCAGTTCCGCCCGGCCCGCGCCGGCGACGCCAGCGCGCCCAAGCTGGCCGGCTTCTTCCCGCCGTTGGCGGGCGAGTGGACCGGCCAGACCGGCGGCGAGACCCGCGATGCGCTGGCCACGGTGATCGAGCATTGCCGCGCCGCGCTCGAACGCCGCATGGGCAGCTTCATCGGCATTCAAGAGACCTCGAACCTGTTCGGCAAGATGCAGCGCGACTATCCGGACCTGGTCAAGGAAATGCTGCGCGTGGTCGCGCCGCAACGCGTCGCCGACGTGCTGCGCCGCCTGGTCGAGGAGGGCGTGCCGATCCGCAACCTGCGCGATGCCTTCGAGGCCATCACCGATGTCGGCGGGCGCGAGAAGGACGTGGTGCTGTTGACCGAATACGTGCGGGTCGCGCTCAAGCGCGAGATCGCTGATCGCTACGCCGACAGCGAACGCACAATGCAGGTGCTATTGATTCATCCTGAATTGGAGGATCGTCTGCGTCAGTCGGTACGCGTCGCCGGCGGTGCCACCCAGTTGGCGATCTCGCCGGAACTGGCGGGACGGCTCGGCGCCGAGGTGCGTTCGCACCTGGGCCGCCAGGCCGAGGGCGTGCGGCCGGTGCTGCTGTGTTCACTGGACGTTCGCCGACACCTGCGCAAGCTGCTGGAGATCGATTTCTTCGAACTGCCGGTGCTGTCCTACCAGGAACTCGCACCCGACCTGCGGATCGTGCAGGCCGGCCAGGTCAACGCCTAGATGAGCGCCAAGACGATGCAACGTCCCAGCCTCCATCGCCAGGTAACTTCCCCAATCCATCATCGGCCGGTGGGTGCGCGCGTTTCGCGCGGCCCGGCCGTACGCGCCGCCGCACGCGGACGCGTCTAGACAGGAGTCCGTCATGTCTTCCCCCGACATCCATACCGAACCCGCCGAACCTCGTGTCGCCGCCGCGTCGCCCGCGGTCAGTGTGCTGCGCATCGTCTCCGGCCTGCATGCCGGCGCCAGCCGTCCGCTGTCGGCGCAAGAAACTCTGTTGATCGGCAGCGGCGGCGATTGCGACATCGTCCTGTCCGACGCCGGCGTCGCCCCGCACCACGCCTTCATCACCCGCATGGGCGGCACGGTCTCGCTGCGCGCGGTCGACGCGCCGCTGCAGATCGACGGCCAGAGCTTGAACCCGGGCGATCCGGCCGAGCTGTCGGCGATGCAGCGCGTCGACCTGGGCAGCGCCTCGCTCGCGGTCGGCGCCAGCGAAGACCCGGCCTGGGCGACGATCCTGCCGAACCTCGGCGAGATGGCCAAGCCGCCGCGCTCGTCGATGCGCCATCTGCCCTTGATCGCCGGCCTGGCGGCGCTATCGCTGGTGTCGGTGGCGATCGCCGCGGCGGTGATGCCGGGCTTCGAGAAAGAACCCACCGCGATGGAAGTGGTGACGCCGCTGATCAAGGAGTTTTCGATCGTCGGCGGCCGCGCGGTCGAGAACGAAGACGGCAGCCTGGTGCTGTCGGGCACGATCAAGGACGCGGCGACGCGCGAGATGATCCGCAAGCGCCTGGTCACCGGCAACGTGCAGGCACGGCTCGATCTGCGCACCGGCGACGACATCGCCGCCGACGTGCGCGAAGTGCTGCGCAGCCAGGGCCTGGCGGTGCAGACCCGTTACCTCGGCAACGGCGACGTCGAAGTCGCCGGGCGTTTCGCCGACCCGGACAAGTTCAAGCGCGCGATCGCCTCGCGCGCGATGCAGGACGTCAACGGCGTGCGCCGGGTGATCCGGCGCGACCTCGACGAAAGCGCCCAGCCCGCGGCCGGCCCGGCCGTCGCCGCGGCCGATACCGAACCCAAGAAGCCGGTCAGCACCGCGCCGACCCGGATCGTGCAGATCGTGCGCGGCACCAACCCGCACGTGATCGATGTCGATGGCGCCCGCTACGCAGTCGGCGACGCGCTGCCCGACGGCCGTTCGCTGATCGCCATCGGAGACAAGGCCTGGGCGATGAACAAGCTCAGCGGTCAGGCCGAGGAGATCAAGGCGCAGCCGGTGACCGCGGCCGAGCAAGCGGCGATCGCCGCCGCTGCGGCGGGCGTCGCGCCGGCACCGGCTGCGACGGCGCCGACCGGCACGGCCGCGACCGCTCCGGCGACTGCGGCGACCACCGCTCCGACCAGTCCCGCTCCGACCACTGCGGCACCGACCACTGCAACGCCGACCACTGCAACGCCGACCGCGGCCAAGCCGGCGCCGGCTAAGACCGTGCCCGCGCAACCTGCCCAGCCGGCGCCGACCTCGGCCGGTAAGCCGGCGGCGCCCCGTTCAGCCGTGGCCGAGGCGCCCGCGCGCCCGGCCGGCAACCGCCAGTAAGGACGGCCACCCCCGGGTTAGCACTAGCTGGTTTCACATTCGGATCATCGATTAAATCCAAGATCGGCTACATGCACCCTGAGTCCGGCCGATCGCAGTTCCCGCATTCAGTTTTCAGTGCCATCCGTAGTTCCACGCTAATCAGCGGCCTGAGCCGCTTCCTGCAGGAGAGACGTCAATGAGCAATACGATCAATCCCGGCGCCGACGCCGGTGGCCTGGTGACCACCTTCATCGCTGCGGCCAATAACAACAACAACGGCACCGCCCGCAACGGCGGCGGCGGCGCGACCGCAGCCAGTGGTGGCGGCGGCAGCGGCGGCAGCTGGTACGAAGCCCTGTCGCGCGCCTGGGGCCAGACCCTCGACGCCCAGGCCTCGCGCATCACCGAGCTGTCCGGTTCGATCGGCGGCGGCGGCGACCAGCCCTCGAACATGGTCGCGCTGACTGCCGAGAGCCTGCGCATGCAGTTCGTCTCCAACAGCGCCGCGACCTCGCAGAACAGCGTCGGCGAAGCGCTGAACGCGCTGGCCAGGAAGTAATCGCGACGGCGGCGCGACGTCCGCCGCCGTTCCGAGCCGTCGTGTCGTCCGGATCGCAAGGTCCGGACGGCCGGGGTCCGGGACGAGCGGGCGCGAGCGGCCTCCGGCATCGCCGGGCGGTTTCTCGGCGCAGCCTCGCCAGTGGTTTCATAAAGTAGTTTCTTAAAACGGACTTCACCTTTCGGGAGAAAGGGCAATGATCGAAGCCATCTCAGTCGCGGCGGAAGCCGCGCAGCCGGCAGCCGCATCGCCGGCGCAATCGCCGCAGGCCTCGGCCTACGACGTCCGCGAGTTCGCGGCGGCGTTCGACCGTGGCGCCGCGCCGACGTCCCAGGGCAGCGGCACCGCCCAAGCCGGCGCGACCGCGTCCAGCGAACCCTCGCAGGGCACGCGTGCGGTGCTGGCCGCGCTCGACAATCTCAACGGCGGCGCCGACAAGATCGACGCGGCGTCCAAGACCATGTCGGCCAATTCCGCCGACCTGACGCCGGGCGAGATGATCCAGATGACCATGCGCTGTCACGAGTTCATGTTCACCTCGCAATTGACCTCGAACGTCGCCAACCGCACTTCGGACGGCGTCCAGCAGTTGTTCCGTCAGCAGTCGTAATTCCAAATCGGGGGAATGCATGGGTAGGGCGTCAGGCTTCAACGCGGTACGAGTCATGGCGGCCCTGCTGGCTTGCCTGCTGATCGTCGGCTGCACACGCACCACGCTGTACAGCCAGCTCGACGAGCAACAGGCCAACGAACTGATGGCGGCTCTGTTGGATGCCGGTATTCCGGCGGAAAAGGACCCGTCGCCGAGCAAGACCGGTTGGGAAGTGATGGTCAACCGCGGCGACATCCCGTACGCGATGCAGGTACTGAGCTCGCGCGGCTTGCCGCGCGCGCAGTACCGCTCGCTCGGCGAGGTGTTCAAGAAGGAAGGCTTCGCGTCTTCGGCGCTGGAAGAAAAGGCGCGCTATCTGTACGGCCTGTCGCAGGAGCTCTCGCGCACCCTGTCGCGCATCGACGGCGTGGTCGAGGCGCGCGTACACATCGCCTTGCCCGACCGCGATCCGCTCGGCGGCAACGTGCAGGACTCGTCGGCCTCGGTGCTGGTGTTCGAGCGTCCGGGCCAGAGCCTGCGCGACCGCGAAACCGACATCAAGGTCTTCGTCAAGGACAGCGTGGAAGGCCTGGACGACGTCAACAAGGTCACGGTCAAGTTCTTCACCGTCACCGCGCCGCCGAAAGCGCATCAGGCCGGTGGGCCGTTCGCGGCGGTGTTGGGTTCGATCGACCTGACCGTGGTCATCATCGGCGCCGGCGTGTTGGTGCTGTTGGCGATCGTGGCGTTCTTCTTCGGCCGCCTGCGTTCGCGCTTCGCTCCGGCTGCGGCCACCGCGCCGGTCTCCAACGCGCGCAGCGGGGTCTGGAACGGATGAGCGCGTCGATGGCGCTGCGGACGATCCTCACCGAGGTCGATCCGAGCTGGCACGGTGCCGGGACCGACACGATCGATCCCGAACTGCTCGTGTCGGCGCGCCAGAGTCCGCTGGGACGCCGTCTGCTCGCGCGTTGGCTCGCCGCCGATGCGCCGGCCCTGCTCGCACCGCAGCCCGGCGAGGGCTTCGGCGCCGCCGCGCGGCGCTGGCCACGGGTGCGCATGGCGCGCCTGGTGCGCGACCTCGGCGCGCTGGCCTATGCGCCGGCGATCCGCTCGGAAGTGCGGCGCGAACCGGTGCGCCGGCTCAAGCAGGCGCTCGACAACAGTTATCTGCTCGCGCTCGACAGTCTGGTCTGGGACGGCAAGGTGCAGGCCCAACTCGGCGCGCAGCTGAGCGCGGAACTCGATGCCGCGTTGCGCGCGTCGGAAGCCGACCAATTGCTGTTCGACCTGCTCGACGGCCGCGGCCGCACCGAACTGCGGGTGTGGGCCGAACGCCGCGACCCCGGCCTGGCCGACTGGTCGCGCCTGCTGCTGCCGCGCACCACCCACGAAGCCTCGGCCTCGCTCGGCACGCATCTGCCGCCGGAAGCGGTCGAACGCCTTTACGCCCATCACGGCGCGCGCCCGCTGGCGGCCTGAGCCGTCGCGCCGCGCATCCAACCACGGAATTCCCATGCACGCAGATCCGCTCCAGTCCGCTTCCCCGTCGTCCGCCGCTTCCGCCGCGGCCACGGGCATGACGGACGGCGGCGCGCGCAGGATCGAGCCGAGCCGTCCCAGCGCGACGATCTCGGTGTTCGAACGCAAGCAGTTCGAGCGCGCGGTCGCCGGCACGGTGGTGCCGGCCAAGCAATGGAACGCGATCGCAGAACTCGACCAGACCCTGGCGCGCGTCAACGCGCTGTACGCCGAGGCCGGCGACGAGATCAAACAGGCGCGCGAGGCCGGCTACGCCGCCGGTTTCGCCGAAGGCCTCGCCCGCGCCCAGCAACAGATGGCGCAGCAACTGGCCGACCTCAACGAACGCCGCGCGCGCGTGCTCGCCGACGCCGGCAGCCGCGTCACCGAACTGGCCTGCGCCATCGTCGCGCGCATCTCGCCGGAGTTCGACGCGCGCAGTGTGGTGCCGCCGCTGGTCATGCACGCGGTCGAGGCCGCGCAGGCCGAACAGTTCCTGTTGATCCGCGTCCACCCGAGCGTGCGCGAAGACGTCGCCAAGGGCCTCGGCCTGGTGCGCCAGGCGCACCCGGTGGTCGGCGTGATCGAGCTGGTCGACGACGAAAGCCTGGACAAGCTCAGCTGCGTGGTCGTGTCCGAAGCCGGCGAAGTGCGTGCCGGCGTGGCCCAGCAGATCGAGGCGATCCGCATCGCCCTGTCCGGCGCCGAGTACGGCGCGGAGCACACCGAATGAAACGCCGCAGGGCCGTCGTCGCGATGCCCGGGCCGCGCGCGCGGCTGGAGACTGCGCGATGAGCAGCCTGCCGCGCACCATCCTGCAAGCCGTGCCGGCGCCTGCCCAGCAGGACCCGCTGATCGCCGCGCTGTCGCGGGTGCAGCCGGTGGTGCGCGTGGGCAAGGTCGCCGAGGCCTACGGCACCATGATCCGCGCCACCGGGCTCAAGGCGATGATCGGCGAGCTGTGCGAACTGCGCAGCCCGCGCGACCGCAATTTCCGCCTCGCCGCCGAAGTCGTCGGCGTGTCGCGCCAATACACCTTGCTGACCCCGCTCGGCGCGCTCGACGGCGTCGCCCACGACACCGAGGTCGTCGCCACCGGCCGCCAGGCCTCGGTGCGCGCCGGCGACGGTCTGCTCGGGCGCATCCTCGACGCCAACGGCGAGCCCATCGACGGCCTCGGCGGGTTCGGCCCGACCGTGCAGATCCCGATCTACGCCGCTTCGCCGAACCCGCTGTCGCGCCAGCTCATCGAGCGGCCGTTCGCGACCGGCGTGCGCGCCATCGACACGGTCATGACCGCCGGCGTCGGCCAGCGCCTGGGCATCTTCGCCGTCGCCGGCGGCGGCAAGAGCACCTTGCTCGGCATGCTCGCGCGCGGTGGCGACGCCGACGTCAACGTGATCGCCCTGGTCGGCGAACGCGGCCGCGAGGTCAACGAATTCGTCCACGACAACCTCGGCGAAGCCGGGCTCAAGAAGTCGATCATCGTGGTCGCCACCTCCGACCGCCCGGCGCTCGAACGCAGCCGCGCGGCCTGGGTCGCGACCGCCATCTCCGAGTATTTCCGCGACCGCGGCAAGCGGGTGATGCTGCTGGTCGACTCGGTCACTCGCTTCGCGCGCGCGCTGCGCGACGTCGGCCTGGCGATCGGCGAACCGCCGGCGCGGCGCGGTTTCCCGCCTTCGGTGTTCAGCGCCTTGCCGCGCTTGTTCGAGCGCGCCGGCAACAACGACCGCGGCAGCATCACCGCCTTCTACACCGTGCTGATGGAAGGCGAGGACGGCGACGACCCGATCGCCGAGGAAGTGCGCTCGATTCTCGACGGCCACATCGTGCTGTCGCGCAAGCTCGCCGCGGCCTATCACTACCCGGCCATCGACGTGCTGACCAGCCTCAGCCGCACCATGCCGCGAGTCGCCGACGAAGCTCATCAACGCGCCGCCGGCCAGTTGCGCAAATACCTGGCCAAGCACCAGGACATCGAACTGCTGCTGCAGCTCGGCGAGTACAAGCGCGGCAGCGACGCCGAGGCCGACATCGCGATCGAGAAGATCGAGCCGATCCGCAAGCTGCTCAAACAGTCGTCCCACGACCTGGCCGACTACCGTCAATCGGTGGATGCCTTGCGCAAGGTGTTCGGATGAAGCGCTATCCGCTGCATACCCTGCTGCAACTGCGCTCGCACCGGGTCGAGACCGCGCGCATGCTGGTGCTGGAACGCCAGCGCCAGGTGCAGGAGCGCCGCGACGCCTGCACCCAGATCCAAGGCGAGATCACCGCGCTCAACGACGAACGCGCCGGCCAGCGCCTGCGCCTGATGGACCCGCCGCCGCCCGGGATGCCGTGGCCGATGGCGATGACCCAGCGCGAGGCCCACATCGATCATCTCGGCGAACTGGCGGTCGCCGCGCAACAACGGCTGCTCGACGCGCAAGGCAAGCTGCGCGAAGCCGAAGCCTCGCTCGACGAGGCTCGCAAGGCGTTCTTCCGCGCTAAGGCACGGCTGGACGCGCTGGAAAAACGCAAGGACCTGTGGCGCAAGGAACAGAACACCCTGACCGCGCGCCGCGAGGAAGCCATGAACGCCGATCTGATGCTGGCCACGCGCCAGAACACGAACGGCCCCTTCTGAACGAGGTCGCCATGAGCATCACCCGCAGCTCCTCGACGTCCGATTCCGATTCGGCCCAGCGCAGCGAATCCACGCGCCAGACCGACAAGCCCCGCGAGGCCCGGCGCGAGCCGCCGGCCGAGGGCACGATCGACCGCTTCCGCACCCTGATGCAGCAACGCGAAGGCAAGCTCGGCCAGTTGCCCGGGCAGGAAGGCCTGGCGCGCGAGGAAGAAGCCGCGGCGATGTTGAAGAAGCAGGCCCAGGAAGGCGGCCCCGGCAACGCCAAGGCCGACGCGCGCCGCGCCGCGCACGCCGGCGAGGCCCATGCCCGCACCGTCGCCGAGCACTCGCGCCAACACGGCCGTCTGGAAGAACGCAACGCCGGCAGCGGCCAAGAGCAGGGCCGGCAGGAGCTCGCCAGCCTGCCGCCGGCCGAGGCCTCGGCGATGTGGCAGGCGCAACTGGCGATGCGCGACGCCGCCACCCAGACTCAGCCGAGCCTGCCGAACTCGAACGCCGCTGCGTTCGCCGACCTGATCGAGCGCCACGTGCGCCAGCTCGCGGTCGGCGAGGGCGCCGCCGGCGGCGAAGAAGGCCAGGTCTTGCTGCGGCTCGCCGACAGCACCTTGCCCGGCACCGATCTGCTGCTGACCAAGACCGCCGAGGGCTGGCAACTGCGCGCCGACGTGCGCTCGCGTTCCAGTTTCGATGCGATCCGCGACGCCAGCCCCGAGTTGATGCGCCGCTTCGCTTCGCGCAACCTCGGCCAGCTCAGCATCGATCCGCATTTCCACGACTGAGCCGATGCCCGTTCGTGCCTGGCCCGCCCGCGTCCGGCCCGCCCGTGTTCGAGCGGGCGCGAGCCGCGCCGGGTACGGAACGGGCAGGGAGATCCCGCTCATGGACCGTCGCATCGCCACGACTACGACAGCTACCGTCGGCGTCGCCGCGCTCGCATTGCTGCTCGCCGCCTCGCCGGGCGCTGCGCGCGCACAGGACACGGCGCCGTTGATCGACGGCGTCGGCGCCTACACCCATTCGCAGATCATGCGTCACCGCGGCGACGAGGCCGCCACGCCGACGAATAAGCCAGGCGACAAGCCGGCGCCGAACCAGCGCGCCGGCAAACGCGCGGCCCTGGGCTTCGACAGCCTGACGTTCGCGCCGGTGCCGGCGGTATCGAAAACGCTCAATGCCGCCTTCGCCGACAGCCTGACCGGGCGCCGGGCGACCCTCGACCACGCGACCTTGCGCGGCATCGATGCCGAGTTCGTGCGCAATCCGCGTTTTCGCGAGTTGCTGGCGCGCCAGCTCGGCGGCGATCGCGAGCAGGTCCTGCTCGCCCTGCAGTCCGGGCGCCTGCAGGCGCAGTTCCAGCGGCGCCTCGCTGGGCACGGCTATTCGACGCGCAATCTCGGCGACGTCATCAATGCCTTCATGATCTACGGCTGGACCCTGGTCAACGACGGTGCGCGCAGCGATCACGGCGCCGCCTTCGCGGCCCTGCGCCAACGCCTCGGCGACAGCCTCGCGCGCGGCGAGAAGATGACCACGATGGATCGCGCCGACATGCAGGAGGCGGCCGAGCTCTACGGTCTGGTCGCGACCCTGGCCGCGGCGGCCTGGCAGAACGCCGCCAGTCCGGCCGAGCGCGCCAGCCTGCGCGACGGCGTCAACGCCATCGGTCGCGGCATCGGCATCGATTTCCGCCGCGTCGCCCTGACCGAGCGGGGGTTCGCGCCGCGGCGTTGAGCCGCAGCGATCCGCTCATGTCCGGGTTCCACTCTCACTGCCGCACGCCGCGCCGCATGCCGCACTGCATGCCACACCCTGGGGATGTTCCCAGGCTTTCGCGTTCGCGGGCATCGCCGATACTCGATCGCCTCCGGTCGCTCGCCGTGCGTCGCGACGGCGACCGCCGGGAGATGCCCGTCAAAGATCGACGCGTTGCCGCTTCCTGAGCGTCGCGCGCGCAGTGTCTACTGATTCGTTATCGCCATCACCGCCATCGTTGCGACAGGAGAGTCCGATGTCCCAGCCCTTCACCCCGACCCAGGAACAGCGCGAGCAGATGTTCGCCGACTTCGAGGCCCTGTTGAACGAACAGTCCGGCATCGACGCGGCCGACCGCGACGCGCTGCTGCACCACTTCGCCCGCGCGCTCGACGAGGCCAAGCCCAGCGACGCCGCCGATCCGCAGGCGCTGATGGCCAACCTCAGCCAGACCCTGGACCTGTTGCAGGAAAACCGCATCATCCAGCCGGGCGAGCGCGACGGCCTGACCAAGGCCTTCGAGGCGCCGCTCAAGGACCCGAAAGTGCAGCGCGCGCTCGAGTTCAGCCAGCGCAGCCAGCGCGACGGCGAAGAGAAGGCGCGGCAGTGGCTGGAGACCCAGCCGGACCTCGAGGACGAGATGACCGCAAGCGGCGGCGGATCGACGCCGGCACCGCCGCCGAGCGGCTTGCCGTCGTCGCTGGGCATCAAGAAGCCGGTCAAGACCTACCGCTGAATCGGCGCTGCCGGCGACACGAGGTGAGCGCGTTCACAAATCTTGCGAAAACGCCCGGCCGCAACGGTTTCGCCCTAGGGAACGCCCCAGCTATACAGTCTTGCGGCGATCCCGATAATTCATCTACAGGCTTACCAATCCCGCTACCGCAGACGATCTGACCGGGGCGGCTGACCTACCAAAAAACCAGGGAGAGCGTCATGTCGGATATCAACGTTCAGTACGCCCAGTTGTCGCAGCAGAACATGGTCGACAGCGCAGGCGTCGACGAGTCGGGTAACAGCAAGCGCGGCGGCCGTTCCGGTGCCGGCGGCGGCGGTTGGCTGGTGGCGTTCGCCACCGCGATGGGCACGCTCATCGAGAAGGCCGGCAACGCTCTGATGGACAAGGCCGAAGCGATCGGCGACAAGCCGACCGCGGCCGACTCCACCGAGCTGACCGTGCAGAGCCAGATGTACTCGATGTTCATCAACGCCGTCAGCACCGCGTTGAAGACCATGGGCGAAGCGCAGGGCGCGATGGCCAAGCGCAACTAAGCTACACAACGACCCCGGTCGTGCGAACGCCAGGCCTCGCGGCCTGGCGTTTTCGTTTGTGCGGCCGTGAGGCGTCGCGGTCGGTTACGCATTCCAGGCTGCGGCGGTAACGGTCGGAAGCCTTGCTCTTGCTGAAGAAGAGGACATCGCGCCTTCCCCTGTAGGAGCGGCGTAAGCCGCGACCCCGGGACGCGCGGAGATGACCACGCTGACGTCGCCCGGCGAAGCGGAATGCTCTCGCGGGGTAGGAGCGGCGCGAGCCGCGACCCCGGGGCTCCAAGCTGGCGCGGCCGGTTTCGATGCCGCTGCCTTCGCCTTCGCCTTCGCCTTCGCCCTGGCCTTGGCCTTGGCCGTTGTTGCTGCTGCTGTTGCTGTGCGCAGCCGAGCACTCGCGAAGGCAATGGAAGACCCGGAGGGCGGCGCGCAAGGATGCGCGCCGTTTTTCATCGGGACAGGGAT
>NZ_JMTZ01000073.1 GCF_000731095.1 Lysobacter antibioticus
GCTCATCACGGCAACGGCAACGGCAACGGCAACGGCAACGGCAACGGCAACGGCAAGCTGCGGCCTTTGCTTTGAGGGTAGGAGCGGCGCGAGCCGCGATCACGGGATGCGCAGAGACAGCAGCACCGACGTCATCCATCGAAGAAGCATGCCCTGATGAGGGGCTCTTGCCGCGCCGACGCCTTGTTCGAACCGGCATTCGCTCAGCGACGATCCCCACCAAAGAAAAACGACCTCCCCCGCCATTGCGGGAAAGGCCGTCTCGATAGCGCGCAGGTTCTCTCAGCGCTGGTCGAGCAACACGTTCAAGGTGGTCGCATCCAGCGCACCCTGTTTCTGGCCGAGCTTGAGCAGCATCGTTTCCAGGTCGCCGGCGGCGGCCGAATTGCGGGTGGTTGCGGTCGCGGCCTTCATCGCCGTGGCCGGGGCGGTGTCGATGCGCAGTTGCTGGCCCTTGATCAGCAGCGGCTGCGGCTTGGCCTTGGCCGACGAGCCGCCGACGTGTTCGAGCAGGATGCCGTTGTAGCCGAGCACCGGTTCGGCCGCGGCGCCGGTTTTTGCCGGGGCGGCGAGGGCGTCGGCGAGGCGGGTCTCGATCGCGCGCAGGGCGGCCGGGTCGGTGACCATCACCACCGGATTCGGCCGGCCCGAATACACCAGGTAGGTGATCTGCAGGCCCGGTGCTTCGGCGGCGAGGGCGAAGGCCGGCGCGGCCAGCAGGGCCAGGCCGGTCAGCAGGGATTTCAGCGAAAGCTTGGTCATGGCGGTTCCCCGGGTGGGCGCAGGCTTAGTTGACTTGTTCATGGCCGGTGCCCTCCACGCTGTCGGACCAGACCCGGAAGAAACCGCAGAAATCGGTGTATGCGCCGCGGTTGGCGGTGCGCGGGTCGGTGATCTCGTTGCCGGAATTGTCGCGGTTGGTGGCGGAGGTCTGGCCGGGCTTGTGGGTCCATTTGCCGTTGGCGTCGCGGCGGTACCAGTGGTAGTCGTAATCGGTCCCGGCTACCAGAGCCACGATGTTCTTGTAGCTGGAGGCGTTGATGTCGGTGATCGGTTCCAGGCCGTCGCGCACGGCGGCCGCGTGCACGGCGGCGCAACTGATCGAGCTGTACATCGAGCCGGCGGCGCGGCCGGGTTGGGCGAAGGTGTTGGTGGTCTTGTTGTTGGCGTAGTTGTAGCAGTTGTTGTAACGCTTGCGGGTGGCGTCGTCGTTCCAGTAGCCCGGCTGGAACGTGGTCCGGCCCGGCGCCATCAGGTCGCCGAGGCCGCCGCTGGCGTCGGCCGGGATCGCGCGGTTGTAGACCAGTACTTCGTCGGCGCGGTCGCTGAAACGATAGGACGCGATGTCCTTGTGGCCGCCGATCAGGAACGGCCGGTCGCCGTTGTCGATGTTGGCCGCGATCGGGGTCGGCTGGGCGGTGGTGCGGCGGCCGTCGATGTAGAACGAAATCGTGTTCGGCGCGGTGCTGCGGTTGACCACCGCGGCGATGTGGTGCCAACGGTTCGCCGCCAACGCCAGGCTGCCGTCGGAGACATAGTTGGCCCAGGTGCTGCCGTCGTTGAGTTGCAGCAGCACGTTGCGGCCCTGGTCGACGCCGAACGAATAGCCGCGGCCGACGCCGCTGGCGCGGTTCTCGATCAGGGTCTTGACGATCGATGAACCCGGGTTGGCCATGCGCACCCACGCGGCGAGGGTGAAGCTGCCGTTGCCGAAGTTGAGGTTCGACGAATTGGGCACTTCGACGTACTTGCCGGCGCTGAAGTCGGCGCCGGCGTTGAGCCAGCCGTAGCTCGACGCGGCGCCGCCCACGACCAGGCCGTTGCGGCCGAAGCCGCTGGTGTCGTAGGCGGTGTTGCCGGACAACTCCAGATGCCATTCGCCGACCAGGCCTTGGGTGACTCGCGGCGGCGCCGCGTGCGCGGCGAGGCAGGGCGCGAGCGCGACGCTCAACGCCAGGAACCATGACGATCGTTTCATACCGACTCCCTGGTGATTGGCCCCGATGGGCGTCGGGGAATCTAGGGGCAGTCCGGGGCCGCGAACGTGACTGCGCCCGCGGATCGCGCGGGCGCAGGCGTATGGAGCGCGGGCGCTCGCGCGCTTATGTGAGCGGGGCCGGATCCGTTCCGGACTCCGGGCGTGAACGCCTTCGCGGCAGGTCGATGAAGGGCGGGCCGGCGCCCCGGGGAAGAACGCCGGCCCGCTCGTTCAAAGGTCGACCGCCGCCGCGGCGACGGTCACCGTCCCCAAGCTCAATCGGCCGGAGGCGTCGCGGCCGGTGTTCTGCGGCTTGATCGCCGGCCGGCCGGGCCAGCTGTCGGCGATCGCCAGACGCAGCGAATAGCTGCCCGGTGCGAGCGTGGCCGGCACCTGCGCGGTGGCGTCGACGAGCGCCGGTACGGTGTTCGGCATCAAGGCGTTCAAGGGATAGTCGAACGCGGCCTTGGCGCGGGTCGTGCCGCCGGCATCGACCCAGTGCAGTTCGGTCTGGTAGACCTGATACAGCGGCGCCGAGCCGGTGTTCTCGACGCTGAGCTTGACCGGGATGGCGGCGCCGGCCTGCATGGCGTCGGGCCAGTTGACCTGGCGCACGGTGAATTCGTAGCCGAGCGCGCGCTTGACCTTGAGCATGTTGGCCTTGAACGTCGAGGGCTTGCCCGACGGATTGACCTCGTGCTGGCCGGCCGGGCCGAGCCAGGTGAAGTGATACTCGCGCAGCAGGGTCAGGATGTCGTTGGTGCGTCCGGTCCAGGTCGCCTTCTGGCCGTTGTTCGGGCTTTCGCCGCCGATCGGGTTGAACTTCCAGTTGCTGCGCGCAGCGGTGGCATCGTTGCGGAAGCCCCACTCCAGGTTGTGCCAGCCGCTGTCGTCGCACTCGGGCAACTTGGTGGCGAACTTGTTGCACATCGCGGTGAACGACGGGAAGTAGTCCTCGCTGAAACCGAAGTTCGTGCCGCCGACATCGGACTGGCGCGCGTAGCGGCTGTGCACCGGCGTTTGCTGGAACGCCGCGGCGTAGGCATCGCGCACCGCGCTGCCGGTGGTCGCATCGGGTTCCCAACTGTCGCAGCCGGCGGTGTGCCACTCGCCCCAGAAACCGAGCAGGCCGACGTGCACCGCGGTGATGCGCGGGTCGCCGTCGTAGCGGCGTCCGAACGCCTGTACGAACTGCACCAGTTGTTGGCGCATCGCCGGGGTGTTGTAGATCGGCGCGCGGCCGGGGCCGACGTCGTCGCACTGGGTCTGGCTGTAGTTGTGGAACTGGATGCTGACCGGCGCCAGTTCGAGGAACTTCGGATACGCGCGCAGCGGCTCGGCTTCGTTCCGGTAGAAGTGGCCGATGTTGTTGGCCACGCTGTCGGGATAGTCGGCGACCGGACGCAACACGAAGGTGGCGTTGGGGTTTTCGTCGAGGATCGGTTTCAGGTGGTTCGTTTCGAACTTGTCCCAGTCGAACTGTTCGTCGGCGCTTTCGATTTCGCGCCAGGGGACGTAGATCTGATAGATGGACGCGCCGTAGTGGTTGTCGGGCAGACCGCCGTCGGCGGCGACGGTGCTACCCCAAAGCAGGAAGCCGCGATGCGGGTTGGACAGATCGTTGTTGCTCTGGCTGGGGCGCAGCTCGCCTGCGGATGCGGGCGCTGCAGGAAACATCGCGACCGCGGCGAGCAACGCCGATGCCAAGACATTGACGACGGGCAAAGCGGGGTGCCGCAGGGTCATACCGGCTTCCGAGAGCGGGGGGGAGGTGCGGCGAATCCTGGGGGCTGTGAAGACGCACAGGATTAGCTCGCCGTCACACTCTGGCCGCGATCATGTTTTTATCTTCGACTTTGTTGAGATCGGTCGCGGTTTCGATATTGGATATGTTTGGATTTGTATTGACTGGTTTCAATTGCTAACAGTTCGTCGCACCTGCAGTCGACGCAGCGCACGGATCGGCTGGCGCCGGCATGCTCGAACTGTGATGTCCGGCGGCCTCCGGTGAACATTCGTGGTGGCGCTCTGGCTTAGCCTGCGAAGGCGGACATGCAGTCCGCGGCACACACAAGGAGAGGTCAGATGCTTCGTACCCGGAAAGCGATTTTCACGGCAGCGTTGTTGTTGGGACTGGTGGCGGTGGCGGGCTCGGCGTTCGCGCGCTACCCGATCCTCGGCGTCGAATGGGCCGAGTGGACCCGCTATGACAGCAGCGGCAATGCCATCGGCGGCGGCCGTATCGAATGCGACGGCTCGGTGCAAACCTGGGGCACCTCGGGCGCACCGACCGGCCTGACTCTGCACCGCTGCTGATCGACCCGATGCCGTCGCGCAGCCCTCGCGGTTGCGCGGCGGCATCGCTGAACGACGTCCGGCACCGATCTTCGCGGCGATCGCCCGATGCTTGGATTCGCCGCCGGCGACAGCCATATTCGCGGCATGGACAGCCGCGCCGACACGGACCCCCGCAAGTCCACCGCCAAGCCGCGCGGTCCGCGCCGGGTGTTGTTGCTGCACGGCATCTGGATGCCCGGGGCCTCGATGGGCTGGTTGGGCGCACGCCTGGCCGCGGCCGGCTACGAGCCCGAAGTTTTCGCTTATGCCGGTGCCGGCGCCGGTCCGGAAGCCTCGATCGCGCGCCTGGTCGAACGCCTCGACGAGCCCTGCCATGTCCTGGCCCACAGCCTCGGCGGCCTGATCGTGCTGGGAGCCTTGCGCGAGCACCCGCACCTGCCGGTGCGACGCGTGGTCTGCCTGGGCACGCCCTTGTGCGGCAGCGCCGCCGCCGGCGGACTGGCCCGCAAGGCCTGGAGCGCGGCCGTGCTCGGTCGCGCCGCCGAGGTGTTGCAGCGCGGCTGCCCGCCCTGGCAGGGCGCGGCCCAGGTCGGCCTGATCGCCGGTCGCACTCCGCACGGGCTGGGGCGTTTCTTCGGCCGTTTCGAGGGCGAAAGCGACGGCACGGTGGCGGTCGCCGAGACCCGCCTGCCGGGCTTGAGCGACCATGCGGTCATCGATGCCAGCCACAGCGGCCTGCTGTTCTCGGCGCAGGCCGCGCGCCTGGCCGAGGCCTTCTTCCGTCGCGGCCGCTTCGGCGACTGAGCCGGGTACCGGCCGAACCGACCCGGATCGGCGACGAATCTCCTGCAAACCGCCGGTGGGCGGGCACGATCGAGTAAAATCGCCGGCTTGTTCAGACAACACGTCCGGTTATTGCCATGGGTAGAGGTCCGTCGATTGAGGCTCGCAAGAACGCCGAGGATGCGCGGCGCGGCAAGATCTTCACCAAGATCATCCGCGAGATCAGCGTGGCGGCGCGTTCGGGCGGCGGCGATCCCAACAGCAATCCGCGCCTGCGCAGCGCCATCGACAAGGGCTTGTCGGCGAACATGACCAAGGACGTCATCGAGCGCGCGATCAAGAAGGCGACCGGTGCGCTGGAAGGCGTGGAGTACGAGGAAATCCGCTACGAGGGCTATGCCCCGGGCGGCGTGGCGGTGATCGTCGACTGCCTCACCGACAACAAGGTCCGCACCGTCGCCGACGTGCGCCACGCCTTCGGCAAGTTCGGCGGCAACCTCGGCACCGACGGCTCGGTGTCCTTCATGTTCGCCAAGCGCGGCGTGCTGTGGTTCGAAGCCGGCGCCGACGAAGAGCGCATCACCGAAGTGGCGATCGAAGCCGGTGCCGACGACGTGGTGGTCTACCCGGAAGACGGCTCGATCGACGTGCTGACCGGCGCCGAGGCCTTCGCCCAGGTCAAGGCCGCGATGGACGCCGCCGGCCTGGTTGCCGGCCAGGCCGAGGTCACCCTGCGCGCCGACAACAACATCGCCGTGACCGGCGAGACCGCCCAGCAGGTGGTCAAGCTGCTGAACTGGCTGGAAGACCTCGACGACGTCCAGAACGTCTACTCGAACGCCGATCTGGACGAGGACGCTTACGCATAACGCGTAAGCTGTCGCCGTGACCAGAATCCCGCCGTGACCAGAATCCTAGGAATCGACCCCGGTTCGCAGCGGACCGGCCTGGGCGTGATCGACGTCGCGGCCGACGGACGCTGCGTGTACGTGCATGCGCAGGCGCTCAAGCTGCTCGATGCCGAGGATTTCCCCTCGCGCCTGGGCCTGCTGTGCGAAGGCCTGGAGGCGGTGCTCGACGAGTACCGGCCCGACCAGGTCGCGATCGAAACCGTCTTCATGGACAAATCGGCGACCTCGGCGCTGAAGCTGGGCCATGCCCGCGGCGCGGCCCTGGCCACCGTGGTGCGCCGGCGCATCGCCATCAGCGAGTACGCGCCGCGCTTGATCAAGCAGTCGCTGGTGGGCCGCGGCGCGGCCGACAAGCAGCAGGTCCAGCACATGGTGCGGCTGTTGCTGAATCTTCCCGAAGTGAAGCTGCAGGCCGACGCCGCCGACGCGCTTGCGGTGGCGCTGACCCATGCCCACATGAGTGCCACGGCGCGGCGAACCGGCATCGCCACCCACCAGTTGCGCAGGCGCGGGGCGTGAACCCGGCCCGCTCCACAGGCCCGGCGGCGTGCGGGGTAGGGACCTGCGTGCGCCACCGCGTTCCGTCTGACTCGCCGTCTTCGTATCGTCACAGCCCGCTTCGCGCCCGGCCGGTCCGCCGGCGCGCGTCGCCAGCCGTATCTGGAGTTCCACAGTGATCGGTCGTCTCAGAGGCACCCTGATCCACAAGCAGCCGCCGTGGCTGATCGTGGACGTCAACGGCGTCGGTTACGAGCTCGAAGCGCCCATGAGCACGTTCTACGACCTGCCCGAGCTCGGCCGCGAAGTGTCCTTGTTCACACACTATGCGCAGAAGGAAGACAGCGTCTCGCTGTACGGCTTCCTGCGCGAGGCCGAACGGCGCTTGTTCCGCGACGTGCAGCGGGTCAGCGGCATCGGCGCCAAGATCGCCCTGGCGGTGCTGTCGGGCGTGCCGGTCGAGGAATTCGCGCGCCTGGTCCAGACCGGCGACGTCACCGCGCTGACCCGCATCCCCGGCATCGGCAAGAAGACCGCCGAGCGCATGGTCGTCGAGCTGCGCGACCGCGCCGCCGACCTGGCCGGCCTCGGCGCGCCCACCCTCGGCTCCAGCGGGATTCCCGCCGATCCGCAGAGCGAAGCCACCATCGCCCTGCAGCAACTGGGCTACAAACCGGCCGAGGCCGCGCGCATGGCGCGCGAGGCCACCGCCGCCGGCGACGATGCAGCCGCCATCATCCGCAAAGCGCTAAAGTCCGCGCTTCGTTGAGCCAAGGCGGGTTACCGCCACGGAACCACGCGATATGTCCTCCACTGTTCCCTCCACGCCAGGCAAGGACGCTCACGCCCACGGCTCGCACCCCCACGGCTCCAAGAAGGGGCTGCCCGGGTTGGTCGTCGGTGCGATCGGGGTGGTTTTCGGCGACATCGGCACCAGCCCGCTGTACACGCTGAAAGAGGCGTTTTCGCCGCATTTCGGCCTGACCGGCAACCACGACACGGTGCTCGGCATCCTGTCGCTGGTGTTCTGGGCGTTGATGATCGTGGTCACCCTGAAATACGTGACCATCATCATGCGCGCCGACAACGAGGGCGAGGGCGGGATCATGGCGCTCATGACCCTGGCCCAGCGCACCCTGGCCAAGGGCGGGCGCTCGGCCTATGTCGTGGGCATCCTGGGCATCTTCGGCGCTTCGCTGTTCTTCGGCGACAGCGTCATCACCCCGGCGATCTCGGTGCTCGGCGCGGTCGAGGGCCTGGAGGTCGCCGCGCCCGGCCTGCATCGCTTCATCGTGCCGATCACCGTGGTGATCCTGGTGATGGTGTTCCTGGCCCAGCGCTTCGGCACCGAGAAGGTCGGCAAGGTATTCGGGCCGATCACCATGCTGTGGTTCGTCTCGCTCGCCGCCATCGGCATCTACAACATCGTCCAGGCGCCTGAGGTGTTCAAGGCGCTGGACCCGCGCTGGGGCGTGCGCTTCTTCGTCGAGCACGGTTCGCATTCGGTGCTGATCCTCGGCGCGGTGGTGCTGGCCGTCACCGGCGGCGAAGCGCTGTACGCCGACATGGGCCACTTCGGCGCGCGCCCGATCCGTTACGCCTGGTACACCATGGTGTTGCCCTGCCTGATGCTGAACTACCTCGGCCAGGGCGCGTTCGTGCTGCAGCATCCCGAAGCGGTCAAGAACCCCTTCTTCGAGGCGGTGCCGTCATGGGGCCTGTACCCGATGATCGTGCTGGCGACGATGGCGGCGGTGATCGCCTCGCAGGCCGTCATCACCGGCGCCTACTCGGTCGCGCGCCAGGCCATGCAGCTGGGCTACATCCCGCGCATGCAGATCAAACACACCTCCAGCGACACCATCGGCCAGATCTACGTGCCGTACATCAACTGGATCCTCGCGATCACCGTCATCACCGTGGTGCTGGCCTTCCGCAGCTCGACCGCGCTGGCGACCGCGTACGGCATCTCGGTATCGGCGACGATGTTGATCGACACCCTGCTGCTGGCCCTGGTCGCGCGCTCGCTGTGGCCGCGCTGGCGCACGTGGGTGTTGCCGCTGTGCGTGGTGTTCTTCGTCGTCGACCTCGGCTTCGTCATCGCCAACGGCGCCAAGTTCTTCCAGGGCGCCTGGTTCCCGGTCGTGCTGGGCCTGGTCGTGTTCACCCTGCTGCGCACCTGGCGCCGCGGCCGCGAATTGCTGCACGAGGAAGTGCGCAAGGAAGGCATCCAGCTCGGCAGCTTCCTGCCCGGCCTGATGCTGGCGCCGCCGGTGCGCGTGCCCGGTACGGCGATCTTCATGACCGCCGACAAGGGCGTGGTGCCGCATGCCTTGCTGCACAACCTCAAGCACAACAAGGTGCTGCACGAGCGCAACGTGTTCCTGACCGTGGAAACGCTGGGCATTCCGTATGCGCCGCGCGAGAAGCGCCTGAAGATCGAGGCGATCGGCAACGACTTCTATCGCGTGCTGATCCGTTTCGGCTTCATGGAAGTGCCCGACGTGCCGCTGGCGCTGATGCGCTCCTGCGATGCCGGCGGCATCTATTTCGACCCGATGGACACGACCTACTTCGCCAGCCGCGAGACCGTGGTCGCCAGCCGTCACCGCGGCATGCCGATCTGGCGCGACCGCCTGTTCGCCTTCATGCACCGCAACGCGGCGCCGGCGACCGGCTTCTTCCGCATTCCCGGCAACCGCCTGGTCGAACTCGGCGCCCAGGTGGAGATCTAGTCGCCTCGCTGCGCGGCTGGGGTTCGCATTGGAACAGCCGCAGCGGTGCTGCGGCTTGGCGAATCCGAAGTCCGAGGCGAGGGCGCCGCCACCGTTCGGCCGGCTGCGAAGCCCGAGTTCCAGCCGGCGCAACAGCGCCGCTGCAACACACTGGTGCGCGCGGGAAATTCGGGAAAAATCGTTCCATCGGCGCCGGATTGCCGCTTCGTACCGGTCGCGCCTAGCCTCGTCGCACTTTCCGACGACGAGGTTCCACGATGACCCGCTCCCGCGCTTTCGTGATCCGGCAGCAAGATGCCGAAACCCTGCAGGGCAACAGCACCCAGCTGTGGCTGTTGGCCGACGCCAGCGACTGCTGCGGCGCACTCGGCGCCAACCGGCTGCGCCTCGAAGTCGGCGCTGCCGGCGCCAAGCCGCATCACCACAAACGTTCGAGCGAAGCGTTTTACGTGCTCGACGGCGCGCTTGAGATGCTCATCGACGGCGAGACCGTAACCGTCGAAAAAGGCGGCTATGCCGTAATCCCGCCCGGCGTCGTGCATTCCTTCGGCGCTGCCCCCGGCCAGGTCGCCGACGTATTCATCACCCTGACCCCCGGCATCGACCGTTTCGATTACTTCCGCATGCTGCCGAGCATCATGCGCGGCGAAGTCGACGCCGAGGCGCTGGCCGAAGTGCACGACCGTTATGACGTGCATTTCGCTTAAGGCGCGCGTTTCTGCTTCTGAGCTTGCCGGTCTTCCAGCTTCTGTGCTTCCAGCGTCTGCCGCCCGCCGCCCACATTCGCCGTGCTGTTCCCCCCTTTGAAAAAAAGGGGGGAGGGGGGATTTGCCTTTAGCGCCACCCACAGCAAATCCCCCGGCGCCCCGACGTCCTCGCTTCGCCCTACGGCACCGGCCGCCAGCCCCCTTTGCCAAAGGGGGCGAATTCTCTCCCATCTCCCGAACTTCAGCGGCCGCACAGCAATTTGATCGCCCGTCGTTGTTGAGCATCAACGCGCCACTATCTCTCCGCCTCTTGCTTCCGCCTTTGCGGTTCCCCCTTTGGAAAAGGGGAGGGCAGGGGGATTTGCTTTTAGCCGCAGCCACAGCAAATCCCCCGGCGCCCCGGCGTCTTCGTTTCGCCGCATAGCGCCGGCCGCCATCCCCCTTTGCCAAAGGGGGCGATCTGTCTCACGGCTCCCGACTGTCCGCATTCGCGCGGCAACCGGTTCCCGCGGCAGGCTGACCAGCCCGCCTACATGCCCCAACGGCCCGCGATGGGTAAACCCCGGTACTTTCCGCCCTGCGCCCGCGCGCCGTCCCATGCGAACATAGCGGCATGACCGAAGACCGCATCATCGCTGCCTCCTCGACCCGTGAAGACGACGCCATCGAGGCCTCGATCCGGCCCAAGCGCCTGGACGAGTACCTCGGCCAGCAGCCGGTGCGCGAGCAGCTCAAGATCTACATCGAGGCCGCCAAGCACCGCGGCGAGGCCCTCGATCACGTGCTGATCTTCGGCCCGCCGGGCCTGGGCAAGACCACCCTCAGCCACGTCATCGCCAACGAGCTCGGGGTCAATCTGCGCCAGACCTCGGGTCCGGTGATCGAGAAGGCCGGCGATCTGGCCGCCCTGCTGACCAATCTGCAGCCGCACGACGTGCTCTTCGTCGACGAGATCCACCGCCTCTCGCCCGTGGTCGAGGAAGTGCTGTATCCGGCGATGGAGGACTACCAGATCGACATCATGATCGGCGAAGGCCCGGCCGCGCGCTCGATCAAGCTCGACCTGCCGCCGTTCACCCTGATCGGCGCGACCACCCGCGCCGGCCTGCTGACCGCGCCGCTGCGCGACCGCTTCGGCATCGTCCAGCGCCTGGAGTTCTACAACACCGAGGACCTGACCCGGATCGTGCGCCGCTCGGCGCAGATTCTCGGCATTTCCTGCGCCCCCGAGGGCGCGGCGGAAATCGCCAGCCGTTCGCGCGGCACCCCGCGCATCGCCAACCGCCTGCTGCGGCGGGTGCGCGATTTCGCCCAGGTGCGCGCCGGCGGCAACATCGATCTGCAGACCGCCGATGCCGCCATGGCCATGCTCAAGGTCGATCCGGAAGGCTTCGACGATCTTGACCGGCGCCTGCTGCGCACCATCATCGAATCCTTCGACGGCGGCCCGGTCGGGGTCGAGTCGCTGGCGGCCGCGCTCAGCGAGGAACGCGGCACGCTCGAGGACGTGATCGAGCCCTTCCTGATCCAGCAGGGCTATCTGATCCGCACCGCGCGCGGTCGCATGGCGACCCAGCGCGCCTACCGCCACATGGGCCTGAAACCCCGCGCCGACACGGCCGGGCTGTTCGAAGAGGCCTCCGAGCCATGAGCGCGGTTGAATCGGTGTTCAGTTGGCCGACACGCGTCTATTGGGAAGATACCGACGCTGGCGGTCTGGTCTATCACGCTCAGTACCTGGCGTTTCTGGAGCGCGCGCGGACCGAATGGGTGCGTGCCCTGGGCTACGGCCAGGACGATTTGCGCCGCAATCACGGGCTGTTGTTCGTGGTCGCGGGCATGCAGATCGGTTTCCTCAAACCGGCGCGGCTCGACGACGCGCTGGAGGTCACGGTGGAACTGCGGCGTTGTCGCCGCGCCAGCCTGATCTTCGCGCAGACCGTGCGGCGCGGCGAGGAAACGCTGATCAGCGCCGAAGTCCGGGTCGCCGCAGTGGATGCCGAGCATCTGCGTCCCTGCGCGATTCCAGCGGCCTTGTTCGCGCAGTTGCAGGCGCAGGAAGTCCAGGCCGGCCGCGACGGCTGAACCCAGGCACCGCGCCCAGGTCACCGTTGAACCCAAATCATCCGGCGGTTCGTTACTCCCCACGGACCACCCAGCCCCACCACAGGCCCGCGTACCGGGCTACGGAGAACCAAGCATGACGTCATCGCTGATCGCGCTTCTGGCCACGACCGTGGAAGCCCTGCCGGAGGAAGCCGTCCAGGCCGTGACCCAAGGCGCCGCCGCGGCCGGCGAAGCCGCCAGCTTCAATCTCTGGGACCTGGTGATCAAGGCCAGCCTCCCGGTCCAGTTCATCATGGCCCTGCTGGTGATCGCCTCGGTGACCTCGTGGATCATCATCTTCCGCAAATGGAAGGTGATCCGCCGCGCACGCAGCGAAGCCGATCATTTCGAAGAACGCTTCTGGTCCGGCGCCGAGCTGTCCAAGCTGTATGCCGGCACCACCGAGCGCAACCGCGCCATGGGCGGCCTGGAGGCGATCTTCGAGGCCGGTTTCCGCGAGTTCAACCGCATTCGCCAGCGCCGCGGCGTCGACGCCCGCGCCCAGCTCGAAGGCGCCCAGCGGGCGATGCGCGCGACCGGCTCGCGCGAACTCGACGGCCTGGAACACAACCTCGAACTGCTCGCCAACATCGGCTCGACCTCGCCTTACATCGGCCTGGTCGGCACCGTGTTCGGCATCATGGTGACCATGCATTCGCTGGTTTCGGCCTCCAAGCAGGTCGGCATCGCCGACGTCGCCCCGGGCATCTCCGAGGCGTTGTTGGCCACCGCGATGGGCCTGTTCGTGGCGATCCCGGCGGTGTGGGCCTACAACCGTTTCGCCACCGGCGTGGAGCGCCTGGCCGTGCGTTACGACGCGTTCTCCGAAGAGTTCTCCTCGATCCTGCAGCGCCAGGCCCACCTGGACGAGTGATGCGGCTCGCGCCCCATCGCTTGTACGGCCGCCCGCACCGCTGCCTGCACCGCCCGCGTCCGCTGCGCCACGGCCAGCGCGACCGCAACGCGTAACCGACGAGGAATTCCGCCATGTCCGGCACCGCCATCCGCCGCCCGCGCAAACGCAAACTCAAGGCCGAGATCAACGTCGTTCCCTATATCGACGTGATGCTCGTGCTGCTGATCATCTTCATGGTCACCGCGCCGCTGCTGACCCTCGGCATCGACGTCGACCTGCCCAATTCCAACCTCAAATCGATCGAGACCAAGCAGGACCCGGTGGTGGTCCAAGTCGACGCCCAGGGCAATTACTTCCTTGCGGTCAAGGCCGGCAGCAATGAAGCGGTCAACCGCGAGACCCTGGCGACCAAGGTCGGCGCGCTGGTCAAGCAGAACGGCAAGGAAAAGCTGCAGGTCTACATCGCCGCCGACGGCCGCTCGAACTATCAGCCGGTGATGGACGTGATGAACATCCTCAAGGATGTCGGCGTGGAGAAGGTCGGCCTGATGAGCCAGCCCGAGAAGGGCGCGAAGAAATGAGGGAAACCCGCGCCGACACCGCGCAAGCCATCATGCTGGCCGTGCTGCTGCACGGCCTGCTGGTCGCCGCCATTTTCCTGAGCATGCTCTGGAACTGGGACAGCGCGCAGGTGTCCGCGGCGGGCTCGCCGCTGTCTTCGGAACTGACCGACGTCAGCGATCTCTCGGCGGCGATGCAGCGCACCCTGCGCAATCGCCCCGAGCCGGTCGATCCGCTGCCGCTGCCCGAGCCGGAGGACGCCTCGCCCTTGCCGCAGCCCATTCCCGAGCCCAAGCCGCAGGACGCGACCGCGCCGCAGCAGCAATCGCCGCAGGACTTCATCCCGGTGCCGGACACGACCACGCAGGAACAGGTCGTCGACACGCCGACGCCGAACCGCGCCGAGGAACAAAAGGTCCAGGAAGCCAAGGCGCGCCAGGAACAGGTCGACCTGACCGAGCAGAAGCGCCAGGAAGAAGCGCAGCAGCAAAAGCGCCTGGCCGCCGAGCAACTCGAGCGCGACAAGCAGTTGGAGAAGATCCGCGCCGAGCGCGCCAAGCTGCAGCGCGAGCAGAGCCTGAGCGAACAGAAGCTGCAGCAGATCGCCGACGCGCGCGCCGCCAAGGCCAGCCAGAACGCCGCCGCCACGGCGCCGGCGACCACCGGCAACCAGGGCGTCGACGCCGGCCTGGCGGCCAAGTACGCCGCCGCCTTGCAGGCCGCGATCGTCGAGAAGTGGACGCGCCCCGACAGCGTGCCGCTCGGCGCGGGTTGCCGCTTGAACATCCGTCAGTCGCCCGGCGGCGCCGTGCTCGCGGTCGAGGTGGTCGAGCCGTGTTCGTACGACGAGCAGGGCCGGCGTTCGATCGAAGCCGCGGTGCTCAAGGCCCAGCCCTTGCCGTATGCGGGTTTCGAGTCGGTGTTCCAGCGCAACCTCAATCTCAACTTCAAAGCCCAGGACCGCTGAGTGGGCGGGGCGAGGGGAGCGTCGATGCGCCTGAGGCTGTTGGCCGGCTTCGCGTTGTCGACGCTGTCCGCGGCCGGCCTGGCCCAGTCGGACCGGGTCGCGCAGAACCAGCAGCGTTACGCCGAAGTCCTGCGCGCCGCCATCGACGAGCAATGGGCGCCGCCGGCCACCACGCCGGCCGACGCCGGTTGCAGCGTGGACCTGCGCCAGGCGCCGGGAGGTCGGGTGTTGTCGGTGCAGGTCATCGAGCCTTGCAGCCTGGACGAGGCCGGGCGGCTGTCCCTGCTCGCCGCCGTGCGCCAGGCCTCGCCGCTGCCCTACCAGGGCTATCAACAGGTGTTCCGGCGGCAGATCCAGCTCAGCTTCCGGGTCCAGGACGAGGACCCGGTGGTGTCCAAGCCCCGGCGTTGGTGGAAACGGCTGCGCGAGCGCTGATCCACCGGCGAGAGCAGGGCCGGCCCGCCGACCTGCCGGACTCCGATCCGGGGCTGCCGAAGCCCCATTCATGTCCCGAATGAGCCGGAATGGGCACCGATCGCGACCGTTGGGCCGATTCGGCAAGGCCGGAATGTAAATTGACCGCCGCTTTTGAGCCCACGTTCACCCTCCAACGTTAACAATGCCGAACCTGAACAACCCGCGTCGACCGATCACGGAGTGCCGATGAAACGACCCCTGCGCTGGCTGGCCTCGCTGCTGGCTCTCCTGCTTCCCCTCGCCGCCGCAGCCCAACAGCAAGGGTTGGAGATCGACATCGTCGGCGGCAACGCCTCGGCCCTGCCGATCGCGGTCGTGCCGATGCCTTACCAGGGCAGCGGCGCCGCGCCGCAGACCGACGTCGCCGAGGTCGTGCGCAACGACCTCAACCGTTCCGGCCAGTTCCGCGGCCTGCCCGTCGAGCAGATGGCGGCCAAGCCCACCAAGGGCAGCGAGATCAGCTACCCGGATTGGCGCGCGCTCAACCAGGACTACATCGTGGTGGGCCGCGTGGTCGATGCCGGCGCCGGCAGCTACCGGGTCGAGTACGAGCTGTTCGACGTGGCCAAGCAGCAGCGTCTGCTCGGTTTCGCCCTGACCGCACGTTCGAACGCGATGCGCGATGTGGCCCACCAGATCGCCGATGCGGTCTACGAGAAGATCACCGGCGTGCGCGGCGCATTCTTCACCCGCATCGCCTACGTCACCGCCACCGGCGTCGGCCGCGGCAGCAACTACGCGCTGATGGTCGCCGACTCCGACGGCTACAACCCGCAGACCGTGGTGCGCTCGCCCGAGCCGCTGCTGTCGCCGTCGTGGAGCCCGGACGGCGCACGCCTGGCCTACGTCAGCTTCGAGGGCGGTAATTCCTCGATCTACATCCAGAACATCGGCACCGGCAGCCGCGAGCTGATCGCCAAGTTCCGCGGCATCAACGGCGCCCCGGCGTTCTCGCCGGACGGCCGTCGCCTGGCCCTGACCCTGTCGCGCAGCGGTAACCCCGAGATCTACGTGATGGACCTCGGCAGCAAGGCGCTGACCCAGCTGACCAACCACTTCGGCATCGACACCGAGCCGACCTGGGCCGCCGACGCCAGCAAGATCTATTTCACCTCCGATCGCGGCGGCAAGCCGCAGATCTACCAGGTCTCGGCCAGCGGCGGCGGCGCCACCCGCGTCACCTTCCAGGGCAGCTACAACGCCAGCGCCAGCGTTTCCTTCGACGGCAAGAAGATCGCCACCGCGCAGGGCGCCGGCAATACCTATCGGATCGCGATGATGGACAGCAGCCTGGGCTCGCCGCGCTGGAGCACGCTGTCGCCGGGTTCGCTGGACGAGTCGCCGAGCTTTGCCCCGAATGCCTCCATGATCATTTATGCTGCGCGCGAAGGACGCCGTGGCGTGCTCTATGCCGTTTCAGCCGATGCCCGGGTGCGCCAGCGCCTGGTGCTCGCCGACGGCGACGTGCGCGAACCGGCCTGGGGACCCTACCGCCTGCCGCGATAAGCGGCTGGGCGTTTCCCTGCGCGCGGACGCGCCACACCCCCCCGAACGACTCCTGCCCCACGTTACAAACTGACGAGGAATACCAATGAACAACACCGCCCGCATCCTGCTCGCCGCCGTGCTGTGTACCGCGGCCGTCGCCTGCTCGAAGAAGGTCAAGGAAGCTCCGCCGACCGATTCCGGCACCGGCCCGTCCACCACCGTGCCGTCCGACACCGGTCCGGTCGCCTCGGGCGCCTACGGCCCGAACGATCTCGACACCGATGCCTGCCTGCGCCAGCGCGTGGTCTACTTCGATCTCGACCAGGATTCGCTGAAGCCGGAATTCCAGGCCATCGTCGGTTGCCACGCCAAGTACCTGCGCGACCGTCCGTCCTCGCGCATGACCCTCGAAGGCAACGCCGACGAGCGCGGCAGCCGCGAGTACAACCTCGGCCTCGGCGAGCGTCGCGGCAACGCGGTGTCCTCGGCGATCCAGGCCAACGGCGGTTCGGGCAGCCAGATCACCGTGACCTCCTACGGCGAAGAGCGCCCGGTCTGCACCGAGTCGAACGAAGACTGCTGGGCCAAGAACCGTCGCGTCGAAATCGTCTACACCGCCAAGTAATAGCGGTGTCGCGCAGGGCGGCGCCGGGGCATCGGCGCCGTCCACCGACCGAACGAAGAACGAAGGTTGATCTAAGCGATGCGTAAGTTCGCACTAGCCTTGGCGATCGCGGCGGCCTGCCTGGCCGCCACGCCCGCGTTCGCCCAGCGCGCCAGCCTCGCCGACCGCGTCGCGGTCCTCGAACAGCGCGCCTCGGACAATCAGGCCAACCTCGACTTGCTCAACCAGGTCACCCAGCTCAAGACCGAGCTGCAGGCCCTGCGCGCCCAGGTCGAGGAACTGCAGCAGACGACCAAGCAGCTGCAGGACACGAACAAGGCGCAGTACCTGGACACCGACAACCGCCTCAACCGCCTCGAAGGCGGAGTGGCGCCGTCGGCTCCGGCCGCTGCACCGCAGACACCCCCGGCACCGTCGCCCTCGGCGGCGGTGAGGGACAGCGCACCGGTGGTGCATGGCGATGCCGGCCTGCTCGCCCAGAGCGGCGACGAGCGCGGCGCCTACGACACTGCTTTCAGTGCGCTCAAGGCCGGGCAGTACGTCGAGTCGGCGCGGCTGTTCCAGGCCTTCCTGGCCAACTACCCGAGCGGCGCCTACGCGCCCAACGCGCTGTACTGGCTCGGCGAAAGCTATTACGTCACCCAGAACTACCAGCTCGCGCAGGAAGAGTTCCAGACCCTGCTCGATCGCTACCCGACCCACGACAAGGCCGCCGGCGCGCTGCTCAAGGTCGGTCTGGCCCAGTTCGGCCTCAAACAGGTCGATGCGGCCGAGCGCACGCTCGCCGACGTCGCCACCCGCTATCCCGGCACCGACGCCGCCCGCACGGCTTCCGATCGCCTCAATGCGATCCAGCTGAGCCGGCTGCGCAACTGACCGATACCCGATGAACGCCGTTGTCACCGAGACGGCCGCAGCGTCGTCCGAACGCCTGCGGCTGACCGAAATCTTCCTGTCGCTGCAAGGCGAGTCGAACAGCATCGGCTGGCCGACCGTCTTCGTGCGCCTGACCGGCTGCCCCCTGCGCTGTCAGTACTGCGATACCGCCTATGCCTTCCACGGCGGCGAATGGTGGGAGTTCGACGCCATCCTGGCCGAGGTCGCCAAGCACGGCGCCCGCCATGTCTGCGTCACCGGCGGCGAGCCGCTCGCGCAAAAGCGCTGCATCGCGCTGCTGCAGAAACTTTGCGACGCCGGCTATGAGGTCTCGCTGGAAACCTCCGGCGCGATCGACATCGGCCCGGTCGACCCGCGCGTCTCGCGCGTGCTCGACATCAAGACCCCCGATTCCAAGGAAGCCCACCGCAACCTGTGGAGCAACCTGCCGCTGCTGACCGCCCGCGACCAGATCAAATTCGTGATCTGCAGCCGCGAGGACTACGAGTGGTCCAAGAGCATCGTCGCCGAGCATCGCCTGACCGGGATCTGCGACGTCCTGTTCTCGCCGAGCTTCACCCAGGTCAAGCCGAGCGATCTGGCCGACTGGATCGTCGCCGACCGCCTGCAGGTACGATTCCAGCTGCAATTGCACAAGATCCTCTGGAACGACGAACCGGGGCGGTGAGCGGCTGGGAGCAGGGATTCGAGACTCGGGATTGGGGTCTGCGAGTGGCCTGTCCCAGGCTTGAATGCCTCGGCACCGGGCTTCCGCTCTCGCTAGCTGGCTCCTCGCTCTTTGCTTGTCATCCCCGCGAAGGCGGGGATCCAGAGACTTCAGGGTCATGCCTCGGTAAACCCCTGGATCCCCGCCTTCGCGGGGATGACGAACCCGGCATCAGCTTCATCGTTTAGCCTTTCCCGATTCCCGATTCCCGATTCCCGATTCCCGACCCGACATCATGAAAAAAGCCGTCGTCCTCGTTTCCGGTGGCATGGACTCCGCCGTCGTCATCGCCATAGCGCGAGAGCAAGGCTATGCCGTGCACGCGCTCAGCGTGCGCTACGGCCAGCGCCATACCTCCGAACTCGACGCCGCCGCCCGCATCGCCGGCTCGCTCGGCGCGGTCGCGCACAAGACCGTCAGCGTCGACCTGCGCAGCATCGGCGGCTCGGCCCTGACCGACGAGGCCATCTCGGTGCCGCTCGACAACGACGGCCACGCCATCGGCGCGGCCGCGGCCAAGGACGACATCCCGGTCACCTACGTGCCGGCGCGCAACACCATCATGCTGTCGATCGCCCTGGGCTGGGCCGAAGTGCTCGGCGCCAACGACATCTTCTGCGGCGTCAACGCCGTCGACTACTCCGGCTACCCCGACTGCCGCCCCGAATTCGTCGAGGCCTTCGAGTGCCTGGCCAACCTGGCGACCAAGGCCGGCGTCGAGGGCGCCGGCCTGCGGGTGCAGGCCCCGCTGCAGTTCATGAGCAAGGCCGACATCGTCCGCGAGGGCCTGCGCCTGGGCGTGGACTTCGCCGAGACCGTCTCGTGCTACCAGGCCGATGCCGACGGCCGCGCCTGCGGACATTGCGACGCCTGCCGCTTGCGCGCCGAAGGCTTCAGCGCCGCCGGCGTGGCCGACCCGACCCGCTACGTCTGAGCCCCGCCGTCTGAACAGCTTTGGCCAGGGGGCCTGACTGCGCCCCGCAGGTTTTGTTAGAATCACCGGCCCCGGCGCAGCGCCGGGACCGCAGCAACCGCTTCGGGTCGTTAGCTCAGTCGGTAGAGCAGAAGACTTTTAATCTTTTGGTCGAAGGTTCGAATCCTTCACGACCCACCAAACAAGAAAAGCACCTGGACTCGCGTCCAGGTGCTTTTTTCTTTGCGGGCGCCGTCGGCGCCGATCAGTGCCCAGCTGGCTTGAGCTGGATGGGCCGATACAGCGAACGAGATAACCGTTCTTCTGCTTCGGCCAAGTGTCGTGCGGACGACCAGCTACCCCTGTTGTTTCGAGCGCAGCGCGTTACGCGTGAGCGCACAAGCGCAGCGATTCGATCGGTCCCGTCTGACAGGCGAGGGCTTGCGCGTGAGCGCGTTCCCATGCCGCCCAAGCCACCCGGCGAGCTTCGGGCCAAGCGAGCGGCGAGTTTCCCTTCAGTGCTTCGTAACGACCGCGCAAGTCCGCGCGCGGATCGTCGAAGAAACGTTCGGGATGCTCTTCGAAAGTCATCATGCCCAGATACAGCGCAGGGCCGTAATCGCGAAAGGTGAGGCCCGGTCGGTGGAACGGCGCCGACGGATAGTTCAGGACCCAATAACTCAGATTCGTGTCCGCAACGCGGCGGACGTACTTCGGAATCGGCTTCATGACCATGACGACGCACTCGGCTTGATCGCCCCCGGACGCCAACGATGGCGCAGTCCGGACGACGATGCGTAAAGGGCGCGTGATGGCGTTGCTAATCCGGGAGGTCGGTCGCGAATTCATACGATTTGTACTTTTGGTCAGATAACGGCAAAGCGAGCTAGCAGTGGCTAGCTGTATGTGCCGAGACATGCGCAGTCCGGGGGCTCCTAGCGCGAGTCAGGTGTGGTTGGTCGCCCAATCACGGCTCAAATTTTCTGCTCAGTAGAAAATTGTTTGCCTGTCGAAAGGTCAAGTGCGTAAGTCTCCCCGCCCTCCATGAGGAAGGTAATTCGATCGGAGTCTGCCGAGATCAATTCATCATCCCAAGGCTTCTGTTTATGCCATGCCATTTTTCCGTCGACGGAGACTGCAAAAACGCCTCCTTCATAAACACAAAGTAAGAATTGTTCACGCTGTTTAAATTCGATCTTGTAGAAACCGGTGTCGTCGTTTTCGCTTCGAAATAGTTCGATATTGTTAATGGTGCGGGCTGGGCTCATTTTGAATAATAGACAGCGTCTGAGGCCAGTAATGATGAGTAAGTGATCCCATTGGACTGATTCTACGCTAGGCATCATTTGCCGGGTTTCTGTTGAAAATTGAAGCTCGGCAAAGTCCTTTTCAATCCATTGCTGGTCATTGAATGTAAATGCAATGTCAGCAGGCCGATCGCCTTTATTCATGTGTGCAATGGCAAGCAGCGAATTTCCGAGGGTGACGAGCTTGTCCGTGGTGATTGTTACTTCTTTAAGTTCGATCATCGTGTTGTTCCGCCCATTTCGTTTATGGCTCTTTTTAGAGCCTTGTCGTTGGTGACTAGTGGGATTTTATTTTCCAGGGCCTGTGCTCCAATAATGCCGTCGCCAAAGCGGCCGGGTCGATCAGGTAGTGCGCCCCGGATATTGATGCGTGTATCTAAAGAGGGTTTTTTCATTAGTGTCGGCAGTTCGTAAGCTGCGCCTGGAACGCCTCGAAGATTGCTATGTGTGACCGCGTTCCTCATTTCAGGTATTGTCACATAGGATTTTATCGGGCTTTCTCCCGGCAGAATTCTTCCGCCTAATGTTGGGTCCGCCTTTAGTCCAGTAGTAACATTGCTGTCGAGCAGTACTTTTGGCGCATCGATTGAAAGTTCGTCTGCGTGTTTCAGGGCTCTGCTTGCCGCTCCAAGCCCGGTGGCAACCGGTACTAACGCTCCAACTACATCCAGGCCGAGTGCTGTCAGGTTTGTGCTTAAATTCTCGCAACTGCCTTTGAGTATGTTGTCCGCGCCGATCCGATAGATGTCATATCCAATAGAGGCGACGTCCACCACTGTGTCTATGATTTGACCTGTCCTGTCGCTGTGGCGAATAGGGTTTCCGGAAACGTATGCGTATGTATTGGTTCCCCCAGTAATTCCAACTGGATCGCTCTGGACATATCTTCCGGTGGAGGGGTCATAGTCTCGGTAGTAGTTATATACCAGGCCGCTAATGGCGTCATATTGCTGGCCGGGAAACCGGAGATTGAAAGTAAACGATTGCTCGTCCTGATCTGGGTCGGAATTTGGAGTGTCGCTGCCGTAGGCTTCTGTATTAGCTTCCCAACTCCAAATTGCCACATCGCGGGTCACATCGATCACCGCACGGGGGGTGCCCAGGTGGTCGGGTTGCACGTAACGCAGGGTCTGCTCGACGCCGGCGCCGACGACCAGGCCGACCGGGGCGTCGCCCAGCCAGATGGCTTGCTGCTTGGTCGCGCCGTTGGCGTCGTAGTCGCCCAGCCAATGGCCGGTTTCGTCGTACAGCGTGTAGCCGGTAATCGCGCCGGTCGCGTTGTCGGCCCGCGAGACCCGCTCGCCCTTGGCGTTGTAACGGTAGCTGGCCTTGACCACGCCGGCCTGCTTGACCTGGCTCATGCGGTCGTTGGC
>NZ_JMTZ01000074.1 GCF_000731095.1 Lysobacter antibioticus
TTTGGGCTTAGCAAAAGAAAGTAACCCGGCCGCGTCAGCGGACGGAAGCTTTAGATCTTGATGTTGCTTCACCGCTCTGCGGCATCAAACGCCGCAACAGTAAGCAACGCGGTCGCGGCTTACGCCGCTCCTACAGAGGCTACGGCCAGAAAACGCCGCGAAGTCGTGGCGGCGCGGTCGCGGCTCGCGCCGCTCCTACCCCGGATCTACCGCTCAGCCCCGGATACGCGAGTACACGAACACCGTCGCAGGCGGCACGTTGCGCAGCACGAAGTCGCCGCGACGCACCTGCAGGGACAGCGCGCGGGCGACCGCATCGGCCACCGGCGCGGCCGGGCCGTAGGTGAACTGCACGAACACGCCGTCGTCCTTGAGACAGGCGAACGCCGCCTTGAGAATGTCGCGCTGCAGCGGGTGCGGCATCGTCAACAAGCCGAGCCCCGACACGATCGCATCGGCCGGCCCCTGTTCGAGGTAACCGTGCCCGCGCGCGAGCTGCGGCAGCTCGCGCGCATCGCCCAGCAGCACCGGCACACGCGGGAAGCGCAGATGCAGATGCGCGTGCAACTCTTCGTTGAGTTCCAGCACCAGCAGGTCTTCGTCGCGAATGCCGGCCTCGAGCAAGGCGCGGGTGATCGCGCCGGTGCCGCCGCCGAGCTCGATCACGCGGGTGACGTCGTCGGGCAGCTCGGCGATCATCGCCGCGGCCAGTTCGGCGCTGGACGGCGCCACCGCGGCCACGCGCAGCGGGTTCTTGAGCCACTGGCGGAAAAACGTCCAGGCACCTACTTTGCGATGCGGCTTCATGGCTGGAACTCCACAGCGGAGCGTCCGCCTGTTGCGATCAGGACCACCGACAACCGCATCAACGCGGTTCCACTCGCCAGCACCGATGGATGCGCGCATCGCGGGCGAAATCGGCCGGAATGGTCTCGGCGCTGATTTCTTCGCACTGCGCGAACTGGGCGACGGCCTCGGTGTCGAGGCGGAAGCGGCGGAAGTTGTTGGAAAAATACAGCACGCCGTTATCGGCCAGGCGCGCGACGGCGGCGCGCAGCAGGCGCACGTGTTCGCGCTGGATGTCGAAGTCGTCGGCGCGCGCGGAATTGGAGAACGTCGGCGGGTCGCAGAAGATCAGGTCGAAGCGGCTGCGGTCGGCTTCCAGCCAGGCCAGCGCATCGGCCTGCACCAGGCGGTGCTGGGCCCCGCCCATGCCGTTCTCGCGCAGGTTGTCGGCGCACCACTGCAGATAGGTCGCCGACAGGTCGACCGTGGTGGTTTCGTTGGCGCCGCCGACCGCGGCCTGCACGGTCGCCGCGCCGGTGTAGCCGAACAGGTTGAGGAAACGGCGGCCGCGCGCCTCGGCCGCGATGCGCAGGCGCATCGGACGGTGATCGAGGAACAGGCCGGTGTCGAGATAGTCGAACGGGTTCACGCGCAGGCGCGCGGCGCCCTCGCGCACGACCAGCACTTCGCCGCGCTGGTCGAGTTGACCGTACTTGCTGCCGCCCTTGCCGCGGCTGCGGGTCTTCAGCGCCACGCGTTCGCGCGGCACCGCGAACACTTCGCGCGCGGCGGCGAACAACTCGTTGCGGCGGCGACGCTGGTCGGCTTCGGGAATATCCGCCGGCGCGGCGTATTCCTGGATGTGCAGATAGGTGCGCGGCTCGGCTTCGTCGCTGGCGTAGACGTCGATCGCCGCCGAGTACTCGGGCAGGTCGGCGTCGTAGGCACGGAAACAGGTGATCCCCTCGCGCTCGCGCCAGGACTTGAGCTTGCGCAGGTTCTTGCGCAGCCGGTTGGCGACCATCTGGGCGCCTTCCGACAAAGGCTGCGGCGCGGCGTCCTCGGCCTTGGCGCGCTGTTCGGCATGGCCGACGCGGGCGATCGGGTCGCAGACGATCAGCGCGCATTCGATCGCGCCGTTGAAGATCTGGTACTTCTTGCCCGCACGCAGACCGGTGGCCTGGGCCAGCGCGGCGTCGCCGCACAACAGGCTCGCGCGCCAGCTCGGCACCAGGCGCTTGAGCGCCTCGCCGAGTGCGCGGTACAGCGCGGGGTCGGCGGCCAGGCGCGCGTCGTAAGGCGGGTTGCAGACGACCAGTCCAACTGGGGTGGCAGAGTACGCAACCGCCGCAGCGGTTTCATCGAAGCCACGCTCCTGCCCGGCCCCGCTTTTCTCGATACCCAAAGTCTCATCGCGATGCAGCCCCGGATCCCCGCCTTCGCGGGGATGACGCTCGGCAGGCTGCGCAGGCGCTTGCGCCAAGGACAACGACTGCAGGGATTCGACCGCGGCCACGTTCCATGCGATCACGCCGGCGAGTTCGGCCATGACCTCGTTGTCGCGCGCCGAGCGGATCGCATGCGGGTCGACGTCGCTGCCGGCGAAGGCCGGACGCAGGGCGGCGCGGCCGGCGGCTTCGCGCGTGCGCGCGTCGTCGCACAGCGCGCGCCAGCCGGCGAAGTCGAAACCGCGCCAGCGCGTCGGCGGCAAGGCGCCATGGCGCAGCAGGCCCGGCGCGACGTCGGCGGCCATGAGCGCGCCTTCGATCAGCAAGGTGCCGCTGCCGCACATCGGGTCGAACAGGCTGCCGCCCTGGGCGTAGACCTTCGGCCAGCCGCCGCGCAGCAACACCGCCGCGGCCAGATTTTCCTTGAGCGGCGCCTCGCCTTGCTTCTGGCGCCAACCGCGCCGATGCAGGGAACCGCCGCCGAGATCGATCGAGAGGATGCCGCGCCCCTTGCGCAGGACGAAATTCAGGCGCAGGTCGGGGGCGTCGGTGTCGACGTCGGGGCGCGCGCCGGTTTGCGCACGCATCACGTCGACCACCGCGTCCTTGATCCGCTGCGCGGCGTAACGCGCATGGGTGATGGCTTCGCCGGAGACGTGCGCATCGACCGCGAGCGTGTGCACGCTCTCCATGTGCTCCGGCCACGGCACTGCGGCGACGCCGGCATACAAGGCGTGCTCATCGGGGCAGTCGAATTCGGCGATCGGCCACAGCACCCGGCTGGCCAGGCGCGACCACAGCACCGCGCGCTGCGCATCGGCCAAGTCGCCTTCGACGTTGACGCCGGCGGTCGCGGCGGTCGCGCGCTGGCAGCCCAGCGCGATCAATTCGTCGGCGAGCAGGTATTCCAGGCCCTTGCCGCAGCTTGCGTAAAACTTACTCATGGTGGTGCTTACTCAGATTCGTTCGAGCAGACGCGCGAAGGCTTCCGCACTGCCTTCGACGTGCGCCGAAAGCCGGTGGCTGTCGTCGACCAGCAGCAGGCGCGCACGGCGCGGCTGGGCCCAGGCGACGACGTCGGCGGCGGGGATCAATTCGTCGTCCCAGCCGTGGATGATGCTGATCGGTACATCGGCGGCCTGCATCGGTTCGGCGTGGCCCATGCGGATCGGCGGCGCCATCAGAAACAGGCCGGCCGGCTTCACCTGCATCGACACCCATCCGGAGATGTAGGCGCCGAGGCTGGAGCCGGCCAACAGCACCGGGCCGCGCGCGGCCGCGGCGCGGGTCAGGGCGAGCAGGCGCTGCATGCGCGCCGGCACGTCGCCGAGTTCGCTGACCTCACGATTGGCGTCGAGGTCGGTGTAGTCCGGGCGTTCGTGGGTCCAGCCGTAACGCGCCGCGACCTCGGCCAGGGCGGTGACCTTGGTCGCGTCGGGGCCGCTTTCGAAGCCATGGGAAAGGATGCAGTGTCCGGAAGTCGCCATGCGCTCAGATCGTGGTGAGAATCAAACCGCGTCGCCGTCGACGGCGGAGACCGGCGTTTCGCTATCGGCCAGCGCGATCAACGCATCGCCGCGCCGGATCGTGCCGCCTTCGAGAATGCGCGCGCACAGGCCGCCGTGGCCGCGCATCGCATTGAAACCGCCGGGACCGAGCGCGGCTTCCATCATCGAGCACGGATCGCAGGACTCGGTGCCTTCGAGCAAAACCTCGCCGATGCGGAAGCGCCGCCCCTTGAGGGCGATCAACGGCAACCCGGAAACCACGATGTTGCGGCGCAAGCGCGCCGGTTCGACCGCGTCCAGCCCGGCCAGGGCCGCGATCACCGGCAGGTGTTCGGCCTGGATCAGGGTGATGCCGCGCTCGCCGCTGCTGCCCTTGTAGCGATCGCCGGCCAGACCGGCGCCGGCCTGGGCCAGGACTTCGTCGAGCGCCTGCATCGCGGTGCCCCGCGCAGGGCGGATCCCGATCCATTCCACGCGGCCCGGACGCGGCAGCGTGGCCATGAGTTTTCCTAGCGCGGAGTCGGCGGGCGGCAGGGTCATGGGGGCTCCGTGTGAGGGCGAATGGTAGCATCCGCCCTCATGCCGCCCCTGAACCTCGTCCTCGCCCCCCTGCCTTACGAAGCGCGGTTGCAGGCGCGCGACCCCGCGACGATCGATCTGGTGGTGATCCACTGCACCGAGCTGCCGGACCTGGCGACCGCGCGCGAGTACGGCGAACGCGTGCTCTACCCGCAATCCGGCACCGGCAACAGCGGCCACTACTACATCGACCGCGACGGCGCCGTCTCGCGCTACGTTGCGCCGGAGCGCATCGCCCACCACACCCGCGGTTACAACGAACGTTCGATCGGCATCGAGCTGGTCAACACCGGGCGTTATCCGAACTGGCTGGATTCGCGCCGCCAGGCCATGGACGAGGCCTATACGCCGCAGCAGATCGAGGCCTTGCAGGCTTTGCTGGCGGCACTGCGCGCGCAACTGCCCTCGCTGCGCCTGATCGCCGGACACGAAGACCTGGACACGACCGAGGTCGAGGCCAGCGACGACCCGACGCGCCAGGTGCGCCGCAAACTCGACCCCGGCCCGCGTTTCCCGTGGCCGCGAGTGCTCGACGCCTGTGGGCTGCAACGGCTGCCTTGAGCCCCTGAGCCGCAGCGCCGGCCCACATAGATCCGGCAGAGGAACGAGCCGCCAATCGCAACCGTAGCGACGCGTTCTTGCTCTACTGTCATGTGCCGACGGGACCCGCTGCTCGGCACGGCCCGCGCGGCTCCCTGCCGGCTCGTCCGGCCCGGCGGCGACGCGCTCACCTCCAAGGATCAAGGAAACCTCTGCATGTCACGTTCAACCATGCTCGCTGTGGCGACCGCGGTCGCCTTCGCCCTGCCCGTCGCACCGGCGTTCGCCCAAGCCGAGCTGAAACTGCTCAGCCACGCTTACCAGCAGCCCAACAACGCGCTCGGTGCCGACCACCCGCAGCTCAGCGCCGACGGCAACTGGGCGATCTTCAGTTCCGGTGCCTCCGGCTTCGTGGCGCCGGGTGGCGACGGTTTCTTCGGCCACGACGTATTCGTCTACGACATCGCCTGCCGGCGCACCGAACTGGTCAGCACCACCTGGGACGGTCAACCGCCCAACGGCGCATCCGGCGGCTCCAACGGCCGTTCGGCGCTCAGCGGCGACGGCCGTTATGCCGCTTTCATCTCCGAGGCGGACAACCTCGACCAGGCGAACGACAGCGGCGACATTGCCCACAATGTCTCCGACTTGTATCTGGTCGACCGCCAAGTCGCGGTCGGCCATCCGGCCAGGGTCCGCTGGGTCACCAAGCCGCGCGCCAACGGCACCGGCGGAACCAGCGGCTATCCCTCCTTCAGCGCCGACGGCCGCTACCTCGCGTTCGAGTCCAATGCCAGGAACCTGGTGCCTCACGCCGCCTCGATAACCAATGTCTACGTCTACGACATCCAGCTCGACCAGATGGTCCTGGTCAGCCGCGACCGCAATCGCAATCCGGTCATCGCCCAGTATCCGAGGATCAGCGCCGACGGCCGCCACGTCGTGTTCCGCAGCAGCGCGGCCGACATGGTCGCCGACCCGGAAGTTCCAGCAGGTACTTCGCACGTCTATCTGCGCGATCTCCGCGCCGGGACCAATCAGCTGATCGACCGCAGCAACAGCGGCGCGGTCGCCGACATGGGCGTCGGCGACGATTATTTCTCGCTCAGCGGCGATGGCCGCTTCGTCGCCTTCCGCAGCGCCGCGCCCAACCTGACCGGCAATACTGCGACCCTCCTGACCCAGCAAGTGTTCGTGCGCGATACGCACAACCTGACGCTGAGCATGATCACCCGTAACCCGAATAACGCGCCCGCACCGCACAGCAGCCGCTGGCCGGCGCTCAGCGACGACGGCCGCTACCTCGCTTATAGCTCGCCAGCGCCGGGCCCGAGCGTCTGGGGCGGCATCTACCGCCGCGAACTCGGCAACGGCGCCACCAAGCTCCTGTCGCCGCACCGAATCACCGGCGCGCCGGAGGACGGCACGTTCACCGCGATCAGCGCCGACGGACTGCGCGTGGCCTTCCTGTCCGGCTCGGGCAACTTGATCGCAGGCGTGTCCGGCTTCGGGGTCTATCTCTCCGACGCCCGCCCGAGCGCGCCGCCGTCGGCCTGCTCAAAGGCTAGATGACCCCGAAGGGCCCGGCAGCGGGCCCTTCGTTTTAGCGCCTGCCCGAGCCTGCGCCGGCCCTCCGCTATACTGCCGGCCTCGTTTTTCGCAGGCCCGGCCGCATGAGTTCCCCCGTTTCCGAACTGATCGAACTGCTGTCGCTGGAACGGCTGGAAGACAATCTGTTCCGCGGCCAGAGCCGCGACATCGGCACCAAGTACGTGTTCGGCGGGCAGGTGCTCGGCCAGGCGCTGTCGGCCGCGCAGGCCACCCTCGACAGCGCCCGCGATGCGCATTCGCTGCACGCCTATTTCCTCAAGGCCGGCGACATCGAAGCGCCGATCGTCTACCAGGCCGACCGCACCCGCGACGGCGGCAGTTTCTCGGTGCGCCGCGTCACCGCGATCCAGCACGGCCAGCCGATCTTTTTCCTCGCCGCTTCGTTTCAGGAAGCGCAGGAAGGCGGCGAGCATCAGCTGTCGATGCCGGAAGTGCCCAAGCCCGAAGACATAGACCCGGCACCGGCGGTGCCGGCCGAAGTCATGGCGACCCTGCCCACCAAGGTCCAGCGCTGGTTGTCGCGACAAGGGCCGTTCGAGTTCCGTCACGTCTATCCGCGCGACGAGCTCAACCCGCCCAAGCGCCCGCCGTATCAGCAAGTCTGGTTCCGCCTGAGCGAACCGGTCGGCGACGCGCCGGAGCTGCATCGCGCCCTGCTCGCCTACGCCTCGGATTTCCATCTGCTGGGCACCGCGACCTTTCCGCACGGCATCAGCTATTACCAGCCGAACGTGCAGATGGCCTCGCTCGATCACGCGCTGTGGTTCCACCGCCCGTTCCGCGCCGACGACTGGCTGCTGTATTCGATCGACAGCCCCAGCGCGCAGGGCGCGCGCGGCCTGGCGCGCGGCCAGATCTTCGATCGCCACGGCCGCCTGGTCGCGAGCAGCGCGCAGGAGGGCCTGATCCGCGTGGTAGCGGATCGGAACAACGACGCCGCCGCAGCCCCCAACGTACCGGCGAAGGACTGACATGAGACAGGTTTTCAGCAGTCCGCGTCTGGAAAACGTCGAAGGCGTGGCGCAGTTGTTGCGCGACGCGGGCATCGAAGTGCGCGTCACCAACGACCGTTCCTACAAGGGCAATCGCCGCTCCAGTTTCAAGTACAGCGAACCGGGCGCCGAGCGTCCCGCGGTGTGGGTGGTGCGCTCCAGCGATCAGCTGCGCGCGCGCGACCTGCTGCGCGAAGCCGGGCTGATCGACAGCACCCGCGCCGAGGAACCCAGCCACGCGCCGTTCCGTTTCGAGTCGCGCATCGACCAGACCCGCACGCCCGGGCAGAAACGCGCCTTCCGCATCAAGGTCGGCCTGCTGCTGTGTATCGCCATCGTGCTCGGCCTGGCGATGATCCATAACCTGCGCAACCGCCCGGCCGCCGCGCCGCCGGTGGACGCGGCCGAAGTCGCGCTGCAGAAACACAAGTTCGACGGCAGCGTCGCCGCGGTGCCCGACGCGCTCGCCGCCGCGGTGTTCGCCCAGCAACTGGCCGAGGCCGACCAGCCGACCCAATGCCTGCGCGTCGACCGCCGCGACGCCCCGCGCAAACTGCTGACCGCCCTCGCCCGCCCGGGCCTGCGCCTGCTGCCGATGAGCCAGTGCGTGGAGATCGCCGACGAGGACCAGGGCAGCCGCGCCCGCGACGGTAAGCCTGCCGAGTTGATCCAGGTCCACGCCTTCCGGCCCAACAGCGTCGACGGCGGCACCATCGAGTACACCGCTTATCACCACCGCCTGGCGGCGGTTTACAAGACCCTGGAGGTCAAGCGGGTCGCCGGCAAGTGGACCGTGGTGAAGGTGCTCAAGACCGTCCGCGCGATGGGCTGAGGCGGCTCCGGCCGCCCCGCCCGGCACCGAACCGCGGCCCGACGTCGGGCCAAGCGCACGGCGCGTGGACGATCTCGGCCGCTGCGGTCACATTTCCGCCGGCACGGCGTCATGGTGGACAGGCATCGCGCGATGCCGCTGCCCGGAGAACCCTGATGATGCCGCGCCCGACGCCCCGCCCGATGTCCGCCCCATCGTCCGCCGCACGCCCTCGGGTGTCTTCCGGGGCCCTGCCGCGCTCGCTCGAGCGCCGGAGCGCCGCATGAACGCCGAAGTCCTGTCCTCGATCATCGACCACGACCTGCCGGCCGCGGCCGGCGGCGACCGCGCCGCCTATTCGCGCATCGTCTCGGCCTGCCAGAACTCGGTCACCTCGATCGCTCTGGCCATGGTGCGCGACGTGCACGCCAGCGAGGACATCGCCCAGGAGGCCTTCCTCAGCGCCTGGCAGAACATCCGCAGGTTGCAGAACCCGTCCAGCTTCCTGCCGTGGTTGCGGCAGATCACCCGCAACCTCGCCAACGACCATCTGCGCTCGCGCCAGCGCCAGCCGCGCGCCGTCGACGACGTCGAGGCGGCGATCGCCGCCGCGGCCGACCCCGAGCCCAGCACGGTCGAACGCCTGATCGAAGCCGAGCGCACCGAAGTCGCCGCCGAACTGATCTCGGCCTTGCCCGACGAAAGCCGCGAAGTGCTGTTGCTGTATTACCGCGAAGGCCAGAGCTCGCAGCAGGTCGCAGCCCTGCTGGGCCTCAGCGACGCCGCCGTGCGCAAGCGCCTGTCGCGGGCGCGCAGCACCGTGCGCAGCGAGCTGCTCGACCGCTTCGCCGTGTTCGCCCGCGCCAGCGCGCCGTCGGTCGGTTTCACCACCATGGTCGCCAGCGCGCTCGGCGTGATCGCGCCGACCGGCACCACCACCGCGGTGGTCGCCGCCGGCTCGATCGGTTCGAGCCTGGCCGGCAAGTTCGGCGCCGGCGGCCTGGGCACCGCCAGCGCCTCCGGCGGCGTGGTCGGCAGCGTATTGGTGTTCATGGTCGAACGGGTGTTCTCGCCAGTGTCCGAGGCGGTGACCGGCGCACCGCTCGATGCCGCATCGATTTCAGCCTCGCTTACGTCTTGGGCCAGTCACTCGCTGGGTTCGCTGATCGGCGGCTTCGTCGGCGGCACGGTGGCGACGATCCTGATCGCCCGCTATCTGCTTTCGTTCGCCGCCACTGCCGACGAGCGACGCGAAATCGCCCGCTTCGTACGCCTGACTTCGGCCACCGGCGCCGCGTTCGCCATCGCCTTCGTCGCCTCGATCGAATTCGACCGGGGCTGGGTGCTGCCGATTACGGTGACCGTGCTGTTTCTCGCGATATCGCTGTGGCAACTCCTGATCACGATGCCGCGGGCACTGGCACCGAGCTTCGAGCGCATCCAGCGCGAGACCGGCTCCGATCCACGTCGGAGCACGACGTATCGTTGGGTATTGGGAACACCGGCAATCGTGTGGAGCACCCTATTGGTAGCGACTTCGGTCGTGCTCGCTCTGTATCTCGGCGGCCGCTTCGGCTGAGCGGCATTGCCATGCCGAAACGGAAAGGGCGCACCGAAGTGCGCCCTTTTGCGATTCGTCCAGCGCGAGCCGGATCGGGCCACGCTCAGCGATGCGGCATCGGCTTGAGATCAGCCTTGCTCAGGAAGCCGTCGCGGTCCTCGTCGAGGAAGGCGAAGTTGCGCGCCAGGCGCGGCATCTTCTCTTCGACTTCGAGCTTGCTGAGCTTGCCGTCGCGGTTGAGGTCGGCGGCGGCGAAATGCTCGTCGAAGCGCTTGGCGCGCTCGGCTTCGCGCTTCGGGCGCTCGCTCTCGTGGTAAGCGCGCAATTCGCTGCGCACCAGATAACCGTCGCGGTTGCGGTCGATCTTGGCGAAGGACTCGCCGATGCGCGGCGACTTCGCCGCTTCGGCGGCGCTGATGCGGCCGTCGCCATCGCTGTCGAGCCCGGCGATGCCGCCGTGGCCGCCATGACGGCCACCGCGCTCGCCGCCGCCGCGACGCTGCGGGCGTTCGCCGGCATCGAGCTTGCCGTCGCGGTTCTTGTCGAGACTGTCGAACTTTTCGGCCAGGCGCGGGTGCTTGGCGGCTTCCTCACGGCTGATCGCACCGTCCTGATTGGCGTCGATCTTGAGGTGCGCGCGCGGCGTCGCCGTGCCGTCCGGGGGCGAGGCCATGGCCGTACCGGCCAACGCGACCGCGACGAACAAGGCGGCATAAAGGGGGGAACGGTTCATGCGTTGACTCCTGCGGCAGGCGCCACCGTGGCGCCGATGACCGGATCAACGCCCCCGGCCCGGGGCGGTTGACACGGCCCGGTTCCGGTTCAATGGCAAGACAGCGACCGGACCCCATGCGCAGGGCACGGATGCGGCGCTATGCTGGCCCCATGGGCACGCAACCGCAGCCGGACAGCGACGACCTCCGCCTGTTCCACACCGGCGAGCACGCTTGCGGCTATTGGCCCGAGCGCGTCGCCCGCGACCTGGTCCTGGACCCGCGCGATCCGCGCCTGCGCGAGTGGTATCCGCATGCGCTGGGCTGGGGCTTCCGCCGCTCCGGCGACATCGTCTACCGGCCTCATTGCAGCGGCTGCCGGGCCTGCGTCGCGGTGCGCATCCCGGTCGAGCAGTTCGTGCCCGACCGCAGCCAGCGCCGCTGCCTGGCCCGCAATGCGCAGGTCGAGATGCGCGTGCATCCGGCCGAACGCAACGAGGAGCAGCTCGATCTCTACAAGCGCTACCTCGCCTCGCGCCACGCCGGCGGCGGCATGGACGGCCACGGTGCGATCGAGTTCGACCAGTTCCTGATCGGCAGTTGGAGCGAAAACCGCTTCCTGGAGTTACGCGAGCCCGCGCCGCGCGGCCACGGCCGCCTGCTCGCCGTCGCCGTCACCGACGTGGTCGACAACGCCTTGTCGGCGGTCTACACCTTCTACGACCCCGACCTGGCCGACCGCAGCCTCGGCACCCTGGCGATCCTGCGCCAGATCGAATGGGCCCGCCGCGAACGCCGCAGCCATCTCTATCTCGGCTATTGGATCGCCGGGCACCCGAAGATGGATTACAAGCGCCGTTTCCGCCCGCTCGAAGCTTTCGATGGTCGCGATTGGCGGGTTTTTACACATTTGTAACACTCGTCTCGTTCAGGTCGTGTATCTCGTAGCCCGGTCGTAACCAACGACGTGCGGGAACGGCGCCACTCAAGGCATGGCAATGGAGCCGCCACCCATTCAACTCACCGCCACATGGAGTCCGCAATGAAATTGAACACCCTGTTCCTGGCTGCCGCGATCACCCTCGCGCTGGCCGCCTGCAACAAGCCGGCCGACAAGCCCGCCGACGCTGCTCCGGCCGCCGACGCACCGGCCGCCACCGCGCCGGCCGATACCGCCGCTCCGGCGGCGACCGACCCGGCCGCTGCGCCGGCGGCTCCGGCCGCTGCTGTCGTCGACAGCGTCGGCGTGCCCGAGTGCGACGATTACCTCAACAAGATCTCGGCCTGCTTGACCGAGAAGGTGCCGGAAGCCCAGCGCGCCGCGTTCCAGACCGGCATCGATTCGAGCCGCAGCGCCTGGAAGCAGGCCGCCGGCACGCCGGAAGGCAAGGCCAGCCTGGCCACCGCGTGCAAGACCGCGCTGGACCAGAGCAAGGCTCAGTACGCCGCGTTCGGTTGCACCCTGTAATACTTCGCAATACTTCGCGACACGCTCTTCGTTTCGACACGACGCCCCGGTTCGCCGGGGCGTCGTTGTTTGCGGTCCAGGTCGGTGCAACCGATGCGCACAGGGCGCCCGCTGCGCTCGGCGATTCCGCCCGACCCTGTAACGATGCCGCGGCGGGGCCATGCCATCATGCGCGCATGCTTCGATTCCCTGCCTCCCGACTTCCCTTCCACGCTGGCGCCGCCCTTGCCGCGCTGCTCATGACGGCCTGCACCCAGGTGAACGTACACGGCGATCCCAAGGCCTGGGTCCGCGACCAGGCAGACGCGTCGGCCGCTGCGCCCTTGCGCGTGGCGACCTACAACACCTCGCTCTACGACGACGCCGACGGCGGCCTGATCCGCCGCCTCGAAGCCGGCGACGGCAACGCACGCAAGATCGCCGCGGTGCTGCAACGGGTGCGTCCGGACGTGGTGCTGCTCAACGAATTCGACTACGACGCGCAACAGCGCGCAGCCGAGTTGTTCCAGCGCGACTACCTGGAAGTGGCGCAGGACGGCGGCGGCGCGGCCTTGCATTACCCTTACCGCTATCTGGCCCCGGTCAACACCGGCGTGCCGAGCGGCCTGGACCTCGACGGCGACGGCCTGGCCGGCGACGCCCAGCGCGCCGACCGCGCGCGCGGCAACGACGCCTGGGGCTACGGCCTGCACCCGGGCCAATACGGCATGCTGGTGCTGTCGCGTTATCCGATCGACGCTGCCGCGGTGCGCAGCTTCCAGACCTTCAAGTGGAGCGCCCTGCCCGGCGCGCGCCAGCCGCGCCATCCCGACACCGGCAAACCGTGGTATTCGGCGACCGCCTGGCCGCAGATGCGGTTGTCGTCGAAATCGCACTGGGACGTGCCGGTGCGCACGCCGCTCGGCGTGTTGCACCTGCTCGCCGCGCATCCGACACCGCCGGTGTTCGACGGCCCCGAGGACCGCAACGGCGCGCGCAACCACGACGAAATCAAACTGTGGGCGCGTTACCTCGACGGCGGCACGCCGTCCTGGCTGTGCGACGACCAGGGCCGTTGCGGCGGCCTCGCCGAGGATGCGCGCTTCGTCATCGTCGGCGACATGAACGCCGACCCGGTCGACGGCGACGGCGTGCCGGGCTCAATCAAGCAATTGCTCGATCACCCGCGCGTCGATGCGAGCCGGGTACCGCGCAGCGAAGGCGCGGCCGAACGGGCGAAGTTCTACGGCTTCCCGCGCAAGGGCGACACCGCCGAACACACCGGCGACTTCGGCCCCAAGGCCGGCACCCTGCGTCTGGACTACGCACTGCCCTCGCGCGGCTGGAACGTCCGCGGCACCGGCGTGTTCTGGCCGAAGCCGGGCACCGCCGACGCCAAGATTTCCGAAGCCAGCGACCACCATCTGGTGTGGGTGGATCTGGCGGATTGAGCACGCCGATGAAGAATGAATCGATGGACCGTCGCTATCTCAAGCGCATGGAGGCTTATTGGGCTCGGATCGAGCGCGGCCGCCAGTCCTTCGATTGGATCGCAGACAGCGATTTTTTCGATTTTTGGCATACCCATATCGATTGGCGAGGCCGCGGCAACCGCTCGCTGTCGGACCGGATACGAGTGGCAGAATTGACCTGCCGACTGCTGCTCGACTTGAACGCGTTCGCACGCAGCAAGCCCTTCCCAGTGCAATGTTGGGCCACGCTATGCGAGGACACCGGCAACAATGCGGTGTACCTGCACTCGGCCAATCCGAACGGCGTGCCATTCCCGTACGACTTCGAGGGAATCGAATGGGACGTAGAGCCGCCGCCCGAAGCGGCATCGATCACTCACACGGTGCCCTACAGGATCGGCCGTGTCCGTTACCGGGACTCGACCGCGCACATCATCCAGCTGCGCGATTGAAGCGATAACACCCCGTCATCCCCGCGAAGGCGGGAGTGAATAGATGCGCTTCTCGCACGAAAATCCGGTGGATCCCCACCTGCGTGGGGATGACGCGCTGCAGATGCATGGCAGCAACCAGATACATAGGCCGCTACCTAGACGGCCGACTTCAGCGACTCAAGCCGTCGCGTGAAACTCCCGGATCACCTCGATCGTCCCGACGATGTGATCGTTTAGCTGTTCCAGTTCCTCGGCCGGCACCCACCATTCGGTGTGGTGCTCGCCGCCGACCTTCTGCAGCGGATAGCGCGCCATGAAGTCGGCACGCACCTGGAAGCGGGTCACCGCGCCGTAGCCGCTGTCTTTTACGTTCCAGCGTTCGGCGATCTCGGCCGCGTAGCGCTCGTTGCTGACCGGGTAGAAGATCGGCTGCTCCGGCAACCGCGGCGGCCAACGCTTGAATCCGCTCTTGCGCAGCAGCGCGAGTTCCTCGGGGCCCACCGGGCGATACAAAGTGATCGTGTCCGACTTGCTCATGGCTGACCTCCTGTCGGCGCCATGCTCGGGCACCTGATCGTTGTTGGACGCTAGGTCACGGGCGCTGCGCCGGCATCCGCATGCGGTGTTCGCCCGATTACTCCGGCTTGTCCTTCGCCGTCACCGGCGCGGGCGCATCGGGCACTGCAGGCGTGGGCTCGGGTACGACGACCGGCACGGGTGCAGCCGGCGTGGGCGCAGCCGCCACGCTCGCGGCCGGCGCGGTGCGCACCACGCGCGGGCCGAAACCGAAGGCGCCCTCGCCGTGCGCGGAAACGATCATGCGCACCATGTTGCCCGGCACCATCAGCTCCAGCGACAGGTCGCGGCCGTCGGAAGCGCGGCCCTCGAGGGTCATCTCGATGAAGGCACCGCCGGTGTCGATCTCGCGACACAGCACGTGCGGACCGACCGGACCGTCGAGCAGGTAGGGGCGGATGGCTTCGCCGAGCGCTTCCAACGCCTGCGGGAAGAAAAATACGGCGTAGCCCTGTGTCTCGTTCATGACGCTCCCCTGAAAACTCGATGCAGCGGTGGTGACCCGGCGAAGCTAGGGATCGGCGCCGGTCGTGCGGCATCGATTCCAGGATCGTGAGCGCGCGCGACGATCAGCGCAATTCGACCTGCAGTTGCGCGGCGGCCTCGCGCGCCTTCGCACGCGCATCCTCGACGTCCTGGCCGAGCGCGAGCGTCACCGCGACCCGGCGCTGGCCTTCGACGCGCGGCTTGCCGAACAAACGCAATTGGGTATCGACCTGGCCCAACGCGGCGTCGACGCCGGAAAACACCGGCACACCGTGGCCCTGGGCGAGCACCGCGCACGAAGCGGAGGCGCCGAACTCGCGGATGGTCGGGATCGGCAGGCCGAGGATCGCGCGCGCATGCAGGGCGAACTCGCTGAGGTCCTGTGAGATCAAGGTGACCAGGCCGGTGTCGTGCGGGCGCGGCGAGACTTCGCTGAACCAGACTTCATCGCCCTTGACGAACAACTCGACGCCGAACACGCCGTAGCCGCCGAGGTCGTCGGTGATGGTGCGGGCGATCTCCTGCGCCCGCGCCAGCGCCACCGGCGCCATAGCCTGCGGCTGCCAGCTTTCGCGGTAGTCCCCGTCGCGCTGCAAATGACCGATCGGCGCGCAGAAGGTGGTGCCGGCGGCATGGCGTACGGTCAGCAGGGTGATCTCGTATTCGAAGTCGATGAAGCCTTCGACGATGACGCGGCCGGCACCGGCGCGGCCGCCGGTCTGGGCGTAGTCCCAGGCGGCGTCGACAGCGTCGGCGCTGCGCACCAGGCTCTGGCCCTTGCCCGAGGACGACATCACCGGCTTGATCACGCACGGCAGGCCGAGCTCGGCGACCGCGGCGCGATAGTCTTCGGCGGTGTCGACGAAGCGGTAGGGCGAGGTCGGCAGTTGCAGGGTCTCGGCGGCCAGGCGGCGGATGCCTTCGCGGTCCATGGTCAAACGCGCCGCGCGCGCGGTGGGGATGATCCGCGTGTCGCTGCCGCGCGCGGCGAATTCCTGCTCCAGCTCGACCAGGGTCTGGGTATGGATGGCCTCGATCTCCGGCACGATCAATTGCGGCCGTTCGGCCGCGATCAAAGCGCGGATGGCCTGGCCGTCGAGCATGTCGAGCACGTGGCTGCGATGGGCGACCTGCATCGCCGGCGCGTTCGCATAACGGTCGGCCGCGATCACCTCGACCCCGAACCGCTGCAGTTCGATCGCCACTTCCTTGCCGAGCTCGCCCGAACCGAGCAGGAGCACGCGGAAAGCGTGCGGGGACAGCGGCGTGCCGAGCGTGGTCATGCGGAATCCTCGTAAAACCATGGGGTGGATGAGCCTAGTCTAACTTTCCGGGCTATCGGCGCGGCGCCGGACTATGGCGGCGCGCATCGCCCATGCGATGCTGTGGCCATGCCCTTCGCCCGTCCTCGGCCCGCGTCGCGCGCCGTCGCCCCCGCACCGCAGTCCAGCCACGCCCGCCGCCCCCGTGCGGCGCGACGGCTGGCGCTGCTGTTGGCGGCGACGCTGCTCGCGGCGTGCACGGGCGAACCCGAGGCGCCCCCGCACGGCAGCAGCCAGCTCGCCGGCATGATGCTCGACCCGCAGTTGTCGGAGATCAGCGGCCTGGCCGCCTCGCGCCGCCATCCCGGCGTGCTGTGGATGCACGACGACGGCGGCAATCCCGAGCGCCTGTTCGCGGTCGCCGACAACGGCGGCCGGCTGGCGACCCTGCGCATCGAAGGCGTCACCAAGACCGACTGGGAAGACATCGCCGCCTTCGAGCTCGACGGCCGCCAGTACCTGCTGATCGCCGACACCGGCGACAACGGCGGTCTGCGCCGCAGCCTGCAACTGCATGTGATCGAAGAGCCGGCGAAGATCGAGAACGCGCGCCTCAAGCCGGCCTGGTCGATCGCTTTCCGCTGGCCCGACGGCGCGCGCGATTGCGAGGCGGTGGCGGTCGACATCGCCCGCAAGCAGGTCCTGTTGATCTCCAAGAAGCGCCAGCCGCCGGAGCTGTTCTCGCTGCCGCTGATGCCGGCCGGCAACGCCCTGCAGACCGCGACCCGGCTTGGCGGCCTGGCCGGCATCCCCGAACCCGATGCGCAACTGCGCCGCAGCAACCCGACCCGGGCCAAGCTGCAGGGCCAGGTCACCGCCGCCGATATCTCCCCCGACGGCAACACCCTGGCGGTGATGACCTACCGCTACCTGTTGCTGTACCCACGCCAGCCGCGCCAAAGCTGGGCCCAGGCCGTCGCCGGCCAGCCCCGGGTCAGCGACTTGCCCTGGCTGCCGCAGGCCGAAGCGCTGGGCTGGTCCGCCGACGGCCGCAGCCTTTACGCCACCGGCGAGTTCATCCCGGCGCCGCTGTACCGGATCACGCCCTGAGGGCATTCGCACCGCGCTACGGGTACCCGGCGTTTCCCTGGCGGGGCCATGGCCGCGATTCCACCCGCCCTCGTCGATCCAAACGGCTTCGCCCTGCCTGCCGGGCCCGTGCCGCCCTTTCCGACGATCGGGCATTCCAGACCTGATATCAATCTGATATCAATATGTTTGGACAACGAGCGAGACGGACGCCATGAAAGAGAACCCCACCCAATCCCTCTCAGGCATTCCGGTCCTGCTGGGCTGCCTCGGCCTCGGCGCGATCGGCGCCTATGCCTTCCTCGGCGGCGTCGCCAGCGAAAGCGGGGCCAGCGTGATCGTCGCGATCCTGGCCGGCGCCCTCGCCTTCTTCGGCCTGTCCGGCCTGTACAAGATCGAGCCCAACCAGGCCGCGGTGCTGAGCCTGTTCGGCAAGTACGTCGGCACGGTCAAGGACAACGGCCTGCGCTGGAACAACCCGCTCTACGCCAAGCGCAAGGTCAGCCAGCGCATCCGCAACTTCGAAAGCGGCAAGCTCAAGGTCAACGAGCTCGACGGCAGCCCGATCGAGATCGCCGCGGTGATCGTCTGGCAGGTGGTCGATTCGGCCGAAGCGGTCTACAACGTCGACGATTACGAAACCTTCGTGCACATCCAGTCCGAGTCGGCGCTGCGCGCGATGGCCACCAGCTACCCCTACGACCAGCACGAAGACGGCCAGTTGTCGCTGCGCAGCCATGCCGCGGAGATATCCCTGCACCTACAGCAGGAACTGCAGGACCGCCTCGCCGACGCCGGCGTCAACGTGATCGATGCGCGCATCAGCCACCTCGCCTACGCGCCCGAGATCGCCCATGCCATGCTGCAACGCCAGCAGGCCAACGCGGTGATCGCCGCGCGCACGCGCATCGTCGCCGGCGCGGTCGGCATGGTCGAAATGGCCCTGGCCGAACTGCAGAAAAACGGCGTCGTGCAACTGGACGAAGAGCGCAAGGCGCACATGGTCAGCAACCTGTTGGTGGTGCTGTGCGGCGACCGCGGCGCGCAGCCGATCGTCAACGCCGGCAGCTTGTACTGAGCAGGCTCCGATGACCCTCCACGACTACCTCGTCCCCATCGCGATGGCGGTCAGCGCCGTACCGATCCTGGTTTCGGCGGTACTGGTCGCGCGCGGCAACCTGCACCTGATCAATGGCCTGGACGCCTCGCGCCTGCCCGACCCGGCCCGCACCGCGGCGAAACTCGCCCGCCTGCTGGCGACGACCGGCGTGGCCATGCTGCTCGGCGGCGCCGGCTTCTACTGGGCCGGCGATAACGAAGGCCGCATCGCTCTGGTCGTGGTCGCCCTGTTGCTGGCGGTCAACGGCCTCGCCGTCGCCTTGATCCTCGCGATCAGCGCCGCGCGCCGCAGCTATCGCGACCGCCCCGGCGGCGGCGAAGGGACGCGCCGGCGGTGAGCGAGAAGAAGGCCTATCCGCTGCGCATCAATGCCGAGGTGCTCGCCGCCGTGCAGCGCTGGGCCGACGACGAGTTGCGTTCGCTCAACGCCCAGATCGAATATGTCCTGCGCGACGCTCTGCGCAAGAATGGGCGGCTGCCGCGCCAGGACACCCCGACTCCCGAGGAAGACCCATGACCCAGAAGTGGAAACATCAAATCGTCGAGCTGACCTATCAACTGTTCGAGTCGCCGATGCGGCAACGCATCCAGGAAGAACTCGACAAACGCGGCGAGCAGGGCTGGGAACTGGTGTCGGTCGAGCACGACCCGAGCATTCTCGGCACCCGCCTGTATTTCAAGCAACCGGCCTGACGGCACCATCGGCGAACGTGGCGCGACGCGCCCTCGCCGGCTAATCTGAGCGCATGCGCGGCCACGGCCACCTTCTGATCAACACGCCCGAGATCGAACTCTGGCCGGGCGGTCTGCTGCGCGCGCGCAGCAACCACGACGCCCGCGCGCTGTCGCGTGCGCGGCACGTGCTGCGACGCAAGCGCGACGGCCGTTTCCTCGCCGCCGACCTGCCCGAAGGCCTGTTGCCGCTGGTCCACCGGCTGATCCACGAAGACGGCATCGGCCACGCCCTCGATGCGCTCGACGCCATCGTCGAATACCGCCGCGAGGGACTGCTGCGAATCCACGAGCTGCCGCTGGATCGGATCGAGGAGCGGCTGTCCGCACTCGGCCTGGACTGCGACGGCTACGAAGCGCGAACCGGCCTGGGCCTGATCGCCGAACCCGACCGCCTCGCCTACGCCGGCGTCGACCGCTTCCGCCGGCCGCTGTGGCTGCATCCCGGCGCCGCGCGCGCCTGGAGCCACCTGCGCCAGGCCGCCGTGCACGATGGTATCGTCCTCGATGCCATCTCCGGCTATCGCAGCCACCATTACCAACTCGGCATTTTCGAGCGCAAACTCGCGCGCGGCCTCGGCGTCGACGAGATCCTCACCGTCAACGCCGCCCCGGGCTACAGCGAACACCACAGCGGCCTCGCCCTCGACATCGGCACCCCCGGCGAACCGCCGGCCGAAGAGTCCTTCGAGCACACCCCCGCCTTCGCCTGGCTGCGCGACAACGCCGGCGGCTACGGCTACGTCATGAGCTATCCGCGCGACAACCCGCACGGCATCGTCTACGAGCCGTGGCACTGGCGTTACGACGCGAAATAATCCGCACGTGGCTGCAAGTCAGCGATGAAAGACGGCCATCGCCGCGCGGGACATCGACAATGCCCAGAGTCGACGCGCGCTCAATCCTGCGAACGGTTGGTCCTGGCCTTGGCGGCCTCGGAAAAATCCGCGATCCGCCACAGGTACAGGCTGGCGTAACTGCGATACGGCCCCCAGCGTTCGCCGAGTTCGGCCAAGGCCTTCGGCGCCGGCATCTCGTCGAGCTTGTCGACGCGCTGCGCGCCCTTGCGTATGCCCAAGTCGTCGACCGGCAGGATGTCGGGGCGGCCGAGGCGGAACATCAGCATCATCTCGACCGTCCAACGGCCGATGCCGCGGATCGGCACGAGCGCGGCGATGATGGCGTCGTTGTCCATCGTCGCCATGCGCCGCAGGTCCGGGATCTCGCCGCGCGATTCGCGCGCCGACAGATCGCGCAGCGCGAGCAGCTTGTTGCCGGACACGCCACAGGCGCGCAGCGCCGCGTCGTCGCAACGGCCGAGGGTATCGTAATGCAGGCGGTCGCTTCCGATCGCCGCTTCGACCCGGCCGACGATGGTCGAGGCGGCCTTGCCGCTGAGCTGCTGGAACAGGATCGCCCGCGCCAGCGCATCGACCGGGTCGAAGCGCTGGCGCCAACGCGGATCGGTCGGGATCGGACCGTTCTCCAGCCGATCGACCTTCTTCATCCATGCGCCGAGCTTGCGATCGCGCTTGCTCAGATAAGCGTGCGCGGCCTCGGCGTCGAACCCCCGGACATGTCGCGGCATCTCAACGTCTCAGCGCATCGGCGGCGTAGACCAGCCACGCCAGGATCATCAGGCTGCCGCCGTAGGGCAGCAGACGGGTCGAAGCGCCGAAGAAATATGCCGCCGCCAGTCCGCCGGAAAACACCAGCACGCCGACGAGCAAGGCCAGCAGAGCGACCCGTGCCAGCGTACGCCGAGCGATCGGCGCCAACGCGGCCAGGGCCACGCCGTGCCCGAAAGCGAACACCGCCGCCGTCTGCAATCGCGATTGCGCCGCGGGATCGGCGACGTGCGCGGCATAGGCCGACAAGGCCACCGCCAGAGCGGCCAGCACCGCGCCGGCCGCGGCCAGCGCACGCGCTCCGCCGGGTACGGATACCGATGAAGAAAGTTCGCGCGAGGAAGAATTCATGCGTTCGGGAACCTCGGTGCCGGGCGACAGGCGCCAAGCCTGCGCCGCCGGATGAGCACGATAGCAGCCAAGCCCGATGGTGGCGCGGGCGTGGCTATGCGGATGTTGGGGATGGGGGGCATCGGAAAGGGGCTCGGCCATGAGTCAGCTGTGTTCGTATCCGACGCGGGCCCATTGCCATTGCCATTGCCGTTGCCGTTGCCGTTGCCGTTGCCGTTGCCGTTGCCGTTGCCGTTGCCG
>NZ_JMTZ01000075.1 GCF_000731095.1 Lysobacter antibioticus
CGCTTGACCAGGCCGGTCGGCCAGTACTCGACCCGGGTGATGCGGTCGTCGGTCTCGACGCTGTTGTCGGCGCCGCGCACCTTGGTCGCGGCCAACCAGCCGCGCGGGTGGTACTCGTAGTCGGTGACGATTCCGTTGGCGTTGACGACCGATAGCGGGCGGCCCTGCGGGTCGTAGCCGAAGGTCTCGGTGCTGCGGCCCAGCGCATCGACGACCTTGCGCAGGTCGCCCTTGCGGTAGGTGCACAACGCCGGCTGGGCCGCGCAGGTGCTGTCGTCGCTGCCGTAGTACTGGAACGTCGTGATGTCGTTGACGTCAGTGCGCGGACCATCAACCGACTTGACCAGCCCCAGGATCGGGCAGGTGCTGTTGCTCGCGGCCACGTCGGCGGCTTCGCAGTAGGCATAGGTCGTCGTGCGGGTCTGGTTGCTGACCGTGTCGCGCACGGTGACCGTAACCGGCTGCAGGCGCGCGTTACGGACGATGCGGGTCTCGCGGTTGCCGACCGTGGTCAGCAATGTGCGGTTGCTGGCGAGGTCGCGGCGTTCCGCACTGGTGCGTTCCTGCGCCAGACCGACCGCTTCCTTGACCGTATGCGTGCGCGCTAGCTGCCCGGTCACCGGGTCATTCGCCTCGGCATACGTGTGCTTGGTCTGGGTGCCGTTGCGGTCGGTGACGGTGTCGAGGCGACGGCGGAAGTCGACGGTTTCGTCGTAATACGTCCTGCCGATGGTGCCGCGGGTGTCGGTCAGGCCGCTGACCTTGCGCGGCGCACCGCTCGCCGGCGACGCGGTCAAACCATAGGTGGTCTGCCGATCGAGAGGATCGGTGACGATGGAACCACCCGTCGAAGGATAGGTCAGGGTGACGCGGTCGGCATTGCCGGAATGGACGCTCAAGGTCACCCGATTCTTGGCATCGTAATTGAACGTACTGTAGCGCTGGCCGCCCTCCGCGGTTACGCCAGTCAGATTGAGAGGAAACCTCGTATCTTCATAGTGATAGGTCCGCGACTCGCCGCCAGGATAGGTGACGGTTTCGATCTGTCCATTGGCGTTAAAGGCATAAGACGCGAGCGCTACGCCGGCCAAACGAATCGCAGTGATCGGCGCGTCGTCGCCGCCCGCGGTGTACTCGAACACCAGGCTGCGGCCGCTGTTGTGGGCGATCGCGGCCAGACGGCGCATTCCATCGTAGCTATAACTCAGGACCGAGCCGTTCTCGAAACGCTGTTCCAGCAGACGGCCGGCGGCGTCGAAGCGCAGCATCCGGTCGCTGCGATGCATCAGCCACTGCGCGCCGTCGGCGACGACCCGGTCGCCGCTTTGGTCGTTCGCCTCGTACGCGGCGCCCACCAGTGTGAACGCGACCTGCGAACCATCGGCTTCAATGAAACCGATACGGACCGTCGGGTCGGAAGGCGTGGTCGGATCGGGGCCGACCGACAGCCGCAGATTATGCGAATGCGTCCAGCCATAACCGAATCCGCCAGCGGCAGTCGACGTTAGCGAGTGGTAATGGCGATCGAATGCAATCCAGCCCAGATCGAAATCGTGCGCCGGCTCGGACTTGTCCCCGGTTGTCGGGTCACAGGGATTGCCAACCGGGCACTCGTTGCTCGGCAGCGGATCACTGTAATAGGCCATGTCGAAGCTCGACCCGGCGCCACAGGCATTGAGATCGGTGTTCCAGGTCATGAGCCGGCCGGGGCAACTGGCCGCCCGATCCTTGACGATCTTGACCTGGGTGTTGGTGAGATAACAGGCACCGCCGCCTCCGGGCGCCACCATGTATTTGACGTCGGTAGGCGTGGATTCGCGAATCGCGATCGGGCTGGTCGACCAGGTCAGATCCGTTGTCCAGACCGTCGGCGTAACCGTGCTGGCCGCCGCGCAGCCCTGAGCGACGCTTTGGGCGTCGTAGTCCTGCTTGATGCGGGCGACGATCGCGTCCATCGAAGTCTGCGTCGGCGTACCCGACGGGTCGTTGAGCTCCTTGTAAGCCCAATCGGTCAAGGTCGGCGGCTTGGGCTCGATGGCGTACTTGTAGACGGTCTTACTGTTGAGGGTGACCTCGTTTTTGACGTACATGCTCATCGGCGGACCGCCGAACTGGGCGAAGTAATTCCTGATGCCCTGCTGCATCGCGGCTTCGGTGGTCTGCGGCGCCAGCGCGAGGCTGTTGGTGCGCCACAGCTTTACCGTTTCCTGCGCCTGCGCGCCCGAGGCGAGCAGCAAGCCCAGCGAGGCCAGAGTCAGGTTCCAGCCGATACGGGTTCGAGCCGGCCGGCGTTCGGCCTCATTGTCGGCATCCGTTGCGACAACTGTCATGGTCATTCCTTCTATGGAGCTTGGAGAGGCCGTACGCACGGTCGGTGAGGGAGGACCGCCGGCGCCGGCATGGGGGATTCGATATCCGAAAGCGAACCGTCGGGCATCGTGTGCAGCTTGATCGGTACTTATGTCTGGGCGGCGACGCGTGGCCGCCGGTTCGAGCCGGGGCATGGCGGCGCCGCCGCGTTTGCGACAACGAAAGTCAGGGCGGTTTCGATCTCGGCGGCTGGCCGAAGCACGGCCGTGGCGGCCGCTGTGCGTGCGGGCAAATCCATCTGCATTGTTCCCTTTCCTTAGGTCGGCAGGTCGATACTACGCCCGCGCATCTCAACGGCAGCGACGCGTGCTGAGCGTCGGCAACGGACGCATGCAAGGGCGTGTTCGGCGCTCACTGTAGGCGCAACGGGTTCGCGAAAGCCAGTACAAGGCGAGGCCTTTGCGCAAAATTACAAACAGAGACGCCGCGCACAAAATGTCGCGACTGCGGCGCAATCGCCGCGATCTATCGAGCGGCTTTCGCAGGCCGTCTCGACGCAAGCTAAATACCGGATGACCGGCATCCATTCGATGCGGCTCGAATACCACGCCAAGGCCTTCCCCGCCCGACGTCCCAGCGCATCCACGCCGCTGTCGCAACATCACTGCACCACTGCCGCAGCAAGGCGTGAGGGTCGTGGAGACCGCTGCCAGAGCGCGACCGCGGACTCACTAAGACGGATCGTTACAAACCTTGTGGCCGTTGTCCGGGAAAACTGCGCCGTGCATCGCATCGGCCATGACAAGCGACGCCTAGATTGCGCCCGACGTTCGCGACCGTACGTGCCCGGTGTGGCCCCCACCGCCGGTCGCGACCGTCACGTCATGCCCGATCCGGGCACTTACCTAGGATGCCTAATGAGCAAGAAGACCACGAGTTCCGATGCAAGTGCCGATACCGGCCCCCATTCGCGTGCGCGCCGCAAGCTGATCGGCGCGGCCGGCATGATCGCCGGCGCCGGCGCGGCCGCCGCGGCCACCACCGCCGCCTCGATCGGCGGTTCGATGTACCAGAACGAACCCATCGGCGGCGCACCGGCGCCGCGTCGCGACGGCGCGTTGGCGTCCACCGCGCTGGTCGGGACCGACCCGGGCCGTATCAACGTCAAGGACTACGGCGCGGTCGGCAACGGCAGCACCGACGACACCGCCGCGATCGAACGCGCGCGCGATGCGGTGTTCGCATCCAGGAACGGCAACGGCTGGCTGACCCATCACCTGTATTTCCCGGCCGGCATCTACCGCGTGACCAAGGCCGACGTGCTGCTGCCCAAGGGCCCGGACACCGGCAAGACCAAGATCAACGGCTATGTCATCGAAGGCCAGGGCAAGCGCAGCTCCGAGATCCTGTTCGACGCCGCCCCGAGCGGTGGCGACGCGTTCGCCAACAATCTGCTGACCGCCTACGGCCGCCTGCGCCAGTTACGCGTGCGCGAGATCAGCTTCCGCGCCGCGCGTCCGGGGCTCAACTGGATCTATTGCTGGGCCTCGGTGGCCGGCGGAACCAACCAGGACTTCGCCTTCGACGACGTCGAATGGCGCGGCCCCTGGAACCGGGTGATCGGCCTGGACGGCCCGGCCGATTCCAACCTCAACTCCGAGTGGGCTTTCAATCGCTGCCACCTGGCCAACGATGTCGTGTTGGGCGACGCCTTCCTGCATTCGGGCATGACGCCGACCCACAGCCAGCAGGATCAGTTCCTGAATTTCTGGTTCCGCGACTGCAAGTTCGAGTACCAGAGCGGCACCTTGCTGCGCTTCGCGCGTGGCGGCTACATCAACGTGTACGGCGGCTCCTGGATCCAGTGCAACGAAACCCAGGACATCCCGTCGGTGTTCTTCGACCTGCCGCCGGGCCCGCACAACAACACGGTCAAGACGCTGATCGTGATGGGCGTGCGCTTCGAGTTGCGCCATGCCAAGAGCAAGCTGATGAATTGCGGATGGGATGCGGCGAACGCGAACCTGACTTTCATCTCTTGCACCGATGCGGCGCGTTCGTTCCAGAGCCACATCGGCCCGCCGTCGATCCCGGTCACCTATCGGCCGCGCGGCGGCGACATGCCCTACGTGAAATGGCAGTCGTGCCAGCTCATGGGGCGCCATGAGTCTTTCGCTACGGTCAATCGCGAACGGCTGGTCTTCGAACAGTGCCACACCTTCAACTACCCCATGGCGCAGTTCCTGGTGCAGAAGTAAGCGGCACGGCGCGGGGCGGATTCGCCCCGCGCCGGTCTCGAAGCTGGCGGATGGGTCGTTCGCTGCGAGCCGAACCAGGCCCGCATCCGCCTACACGTAACCCGTCGCCAATGCGCGCGCCCAATCGGGCCGGCCGTTGCGCAAAGCCCGTTCGGCTTCCGCATACCAGTCGTAGTCCACCGTGAGCAGCTGCGCGCTCCATTCGTCGTTGGCCCGCTCGACGATGGCATAGCGCGCCTGCGGCGAACCGGTCTCGACCCGGTGCGGATGCGGATGCTCGCCGGCGTAAGCCTGCAAACCTACGCTGCCGGGATTGACGATCAAACGCCCATCGGCCAAGCGCAGGCTGCGCGGCACGTGGGTGTGTCCGCACAGGATCACACGCGCATCGGTGCCGCCGGCACGCTGCGCCGCTTCGTCGTGATGAGCCGGGCGCATGCCGTGCTCGTCGACGGTCTCGATGAAACACTCCAGGTCGCTGCGCGGCGTGCCATGGACCAGCAGCACCTCCTCGTTCAAGCGCCAGGTCGGCGGCAGGCTGCGCAGCCACTCGCGCTGGTCGGGACGGATCTCGGCGACGGCATGACGGTCGGACGCGCTCATGCGTTCGGGCGGATCGGTCAGCACCTGGCGTTCGTGATTGCCGGCGATGGTCGGCCAGCGCAGCGCGATCAGGCGGTCGGCGGTTTCGCACGGCCGCAGCGGGCCGGACAACAGGTCGCCGAGATTGACCGCGAGATCGACGCCGCGCCGCTCGATATCGGCCAGGACCGCATCGAGCGCCCCCAGGTTGCCATGGACATCGGAAATGACGGCTATGCGCATCGGTCGATTCTAGCGCCAGGGCTGCCCGGCCTACGCAGAGCCGCGGGCAAGGCGCCATGCGGCTCTCCAGGCCGATGTATGGGCGTGCGGCGGCCGAGATTGCGCCGCGATGGCGGCTTCAGGCAGAATACTGGGCTCTCCGGTCGACAACCGGGCCGCCCCACCGGCGACCGCAGCTGTCCATCGGAGTCGCGAAAGCGCTGCGGCGCCTTCGTTCTCTATGGTGGCCCCGTTGGCGCCTCCGCGACGATAAGTTGAAAATCCCGCCAGGGCCGGAAGGCAGCAACGGTATCGACCGATTCGGGCGCCGGAGTCACGCTTGCGGGGCCGCCGCCTTTTCGGGCCCTGGGATTACCCCGAACGAGGCCGTCCGACGGATCGGCTCAATCGCCCGGCAGCGACAAGGCCAGCGCATCGGGCTCGCGCCCGGTCTTCCAGTAGGCGATCGGTTTCCAGGTCTTGCGGTCGATCACCGCGACCTCGTCGCCGCCGCTGATCGCGACATAGACCCGCGGCCGCTTCGGGTCGGCCACCACGCCGATCGGCAAGGCAGCGCGACCGAGCAAGGTGTCGCGGTACTCGGCGCCTTCGCGCGACAGCGCGATCGTCGCCAGCGCTTTCTTGCGACGCGCATCGAACACCGACACCGTCGCCGCGCGTGCGTTGCTGACCAGGGCGTGGCGGCCGTCGGCGGTGAAGGCGACGCGAATCGGAAAGCCCGGGCTCGGCAAGGTTTTGCGGATCGCGAGCGTGCGCGCGTCGTGCACGGTCACGGTGCCGGCCTCGCGGTTGCTGACCCAGACTTCGCCGCTGCCGGGGCGTACCGCGATGCCTTCGGCGCCCTTGCCCGCCTCGACTTCCGCGCTCTTGGCATTGCGGTTCAGATCGACGCGACTGACCGTGCCCCGGTCGATTTTGCTGACGTAGGCAGCCTTGCCGTCGGCGGATACCACGACCATGTGGCCGCGCCCCTCGCCCATCGCGATCTCGGCGACGATCTGGCCCCCGGCCAGATCGATGCGCAGCAGATGACCCGAGGCCTCGGTCGTCGCCAAGGCTTCGCGATCGCCGGGCAGGAAGCGCAAGCCATGCGGGCGGCCGTGGCGGCCGAGGTCGATGATGCGCGGCGGCTTGCCGCTTCGCAGGTCGAGCACGCTCAAGGTATGGCCCGGGGTTTCGCGGCTGCCGTAGTTCGCCACCAGCGCAGTGCCGCCGTCGTGGCTGACTGCGATTTCGTGCGGCGCCTGGCCGGTAGCGAATTCGCCGAGCTTATGGCCATCGTCGAGCGACAGACGCCAGATGGTATCCGCGGATTTGTTGCCGACCAACAGCTCGCCCGAAAGCGCCGGCACGGCGGCGGCGAGCAGGAGGATCAGGCACAGCGAGCGATATCGCATCGTCCTAGGCTCCGGAAACAGCAGGCTCTATCGGCTGCCGAGATCACCAGAAGGGAGTCTGCTCGGGTAGTTCCAACGCCAAACCAGCCAGAACACGATTCCCGACAACAACCCCAACGGGCAATCCACCAGCAAGTCCCTCGGCACCGGTGGAGCAGGCAATCTGATGACGATCGCCGCGATAGCGCCGACACAGGCGCCCGATCCCATCGCAGTCCACACGTTGACCAGATTGAAACGGTCGAACAGCACCACCATCGGAACCCCGAATACCAACGCGATGGGCAAGACGAACATGTAAGCCAGCGGGATGAATAAGATGTTCGTCATCGACAGGGAAGTGCCGTCGATCAGTGCCGAAGGCAGATTCAGGCCGATCGCAGGCACAAGCGCAGCGGCCGCCATCCCTACGAGGATGACGAGCGTCTTGTGCAAGGATGGCTCCGTCCTCTGCATGGTTCGCTCCTTAAGCCGCCGGCGACTCCGGATGCAACCAATCCGCATCCCCATCCGCATAACGCTCGTGCTTCCAGATCGGCACCCGCGACTTGGTCTCGTCGATGATGTAGCGGCAGGCGGCGAACGCGGCTTCGCGATGGGGGGCGCTGACCCCGACCCAGACCGCGAGCTCGCCGATCGCCAGGTCGCCGACGCGGTGCACGCAGCGCGCATCGACGATGGCGAAACGCTCGATGGCTTCTTCCAGCACGCGCTCGCCTTCGGCCAGGGCGAGTGCGGCATAGCTTTCGTAACGCAGGCCGGCGACGGCACGGCCGCCGTGGTGGTCGCGCACCCAACCCTCGAAGCTGGCGAAGGCGCCGGCGCGATCGCTGAGCAGTTGCGCGCGCAAGGGTGCGATCTCGAAGGAATGCTCGGACAAGGCGAATCGTGCCATCTCAGCCTCCCGAGACCGGTGGAATGAAGGCGACTTCGCTGCCGGCGCGCGGCGCTTCGTCCCAGCGCGCGAAAGCGCCGTCGACGGCGACACGCAGGCGCTCGACCGGCAGGGCGAACCCATGCCGCTGGCGCAGCGAGTCGTACAGCGCGCGCAGATCGGCCGCGTCGGCCTCGACCGATTCGCTGGCAACGCCGGCGGCGTCGCGCAGGCTGGCGAAATACAGCACGGTGAGCCGGCTCATCGCTCGTCCCCCGCCCTGCGCTTTGGCTTCGCGGCGAAGTCGCGCTTGCCGCCGCGCTTGCCGGTCAACTTGGCCGGCCCGAGCACGATGCCATGCGACAAGGCCTTGCACATGTCGTAGACGGTCAGCGCCGCGACCGTCGCGCCGGTCAGAGCTTCCATCTCGACGCCGGTGCGGTGGGTGGTCTTGACCTCGCACTCGATCATCAAGCTGTTGTCGCCGTCCCAATCGATACTTAAACGGCAGCCGTCGATCGGCAGCGGATGACAGAACGGGATCAGCTCATGGGTGCGCTTGACCGCCATCGTGCCGGCGATGATGGCGGTGTCGATCACCGCGCCCTTCTTGCTCTTGAGTCCGCTGGCGCGCAGTTGCAGCGCGACCGCGGCCGGAAAACGCACGCGGCATTGCGCGACCGCCTCGCGGGTGGTCACCGACTTGTCCGACACGTCGACCATCGCCGGGCGGCCGTCGCGGTCGACATGGGTAAGGGAAGGTTTGGATTTCAAATCGCCAGACTCCATCGCAGTGCGTGCCCGGGGTCGGACGGGCCGAACAGGAAATGCAGGACGCGCCGCCGCCCCTGCGGCCGGCTGGCCTTGGAAGAAGCATGCAACAGCAACGGTCGCATGATAAGCAGATCGCCCGGCCGTGCGGTGCATTGTGTCTCGCCGCGCTCCTCGCGCAGAGCGCTGGCCCTTTGCGCGCTGAGCTTTCCAACCAGATGCGAGCCCGGCACCACTCGCAACGGTCCATCGGAATCGGTACACGGATCCAGGTGGATGCGCACGACGGTCAGCCGCTCCAGGAGCGCCGTCGGCGGCTGGACGAAATGCGAGCCCTCCTTGTGCGACCAGTCGGAGAGCGCCTCATTCGCGACCTTCTCGGCGACCGGGATCGACAAGTCCTGATGCAGGGCGACTTTCCAGTTACGCGACTGGCTTTTGCGGAATAAGGTGCATTGCACGGCGAGCGCATCCTCGGCCAACACACCCAGGTCGCGAAGCCGCAGGCGCAACGGCGCCACTAGCGCCCGGCACCACGCGTGTTGAAGCAGATTGCGGGTGCCCGCATCGTCGCCATCGCAGGCGTCGACATGAGCCTCCATGGCAGCGACGTCCACCGCACCGAGCACACCGGGCAAACGAAGAAAGCCTTGCGCCTCGAGCGACCCGGAGAGCATGGAGTCGAAAGCCGCAACCGGGAACGACTGGACCGCACTGCAGGCTAACGACGACATCACAGCTTCAACCGCCGATCAAAAACATCTCGACGTGGCGCTTGGAGCGCGGCGCGTCGAGGGCGCGCAATTCGCTGTAGCGGTCGCCGCGGCGCGACCACAGCCCGGCCAGGCGTTCGGCGAAGGCGGCTTCGCCCAGCGCGAGCGACGGCCGCAGGTCGGTGCCTTCGGCGGCGAACAGACAGGTGTACAGCCGGCCGTCGGCGGACACCCGCGAGCGATGGCAATCGCCGCAGAACGGCGCGCTGATCGAGGACACGAAGCCGATCTCGCCCTGGCCGTCGGCGAAGCCGTAGCGCGAAGCGACTTCGCCCCGGTAATTGGCGTCGAGCGCGCGCAGCGGCCAGCGCGCGTGGATGCGGTCGCGCAGGGCCTGCGAGCTCACCACGCCCTCGGCGCTCCAGTCGTTGCAGTTGCCCACGTCCATATATTCGATGAAACGCAGCACATGGCCGCTGCCGCGGAAATGTTCGACCAAGGGCAACACTTGGTCTTCGTTGATGCCGCGCTGGACCACGCAGTTGATCTTGATGGAATCGAAGCCCGCCGCGCGCGCCGCGGCGATGCCCTCGAGCACGTCGGCGATTTCGCCGCGGCCGCCGGACAGGCGCCGGAAACGCTCGGGGTCGAGTGCGTCCAGGCTCACCGTCAGGCGGCGCAGGCCGGCCTCGCGCAGCGCCCGCGCATGACGCGCGAGCAGCGAGCCGTTGGTGGTCAGCGCCAGGTCGTCGATGCCTTCGATGCGCGCCAGGCGCGCGACCAGCTCGGGCAGGCGCTTGCGCAGCAGCGGCTCGCCGCCGGTCAGGCGCAGTTTGCTGACGCCCACACGGACGAAACCGCGCACCAGGGTTTCGATCTCGTCGAAGCTCAGGCGCGAGGCCGCATCCAGGCCATAGTCGTCCGGCACGCGCTCGGCCGGCATGCAATAGGGGCAGCGGAAGTTGCAGGCTTCGATCACCGACAAGCGCAAGTCGCGCAGCGGCCGGCCGTGGAGATCCAACGGCATCGGCAGCGGCGGCAGACCGGGGGCGGCACTCACGAAGGCGGCATTCACTAGGACGGCAGTTGCGTAACGGTGGGCTCGGCCAGCTCGATCGCCTCGCCCGGCCTACCGACACGATACCCCCGCGCCGCCAATACGTCGCCCTCTTCGCGGCTGCCGTAGTGGTAAAGCAGGCAGCGATTCAGCAGTTCGCGCGAGTATTCGCGCTCCAGGTCCTCGATGCCGCTGTGCGAGGGGTTGCCGTGCAGGGCGCAGTCGTGGGCGATCAGCTCGCCTGCATCGGCGTATTTGGCCAGGACCTCGGGGATCGGGCGGGTGTCGCCGGTCCAGATGGCGCTGCCGCGCAGGCGCAGGCCGAAGGCGCTGTCGGGCCAGTGGTGGCGGGTCGCGAACACCTCCAGGCGCAGGCCCCCGTGCCAGAAATGGCCGCTGACCGGCACCAGTTGGAAGGCGTCCCAGAAATTCACCCCGCCCTCGGCCAGCACGTTCGGGTAGTCGGCCACCCGCTGGTGCAGCAGCGGCACCACCGTCGCCGGCACGTACAGCCGCACCTTGCCGCGCCGCTGCGGGTCGAAATAGTGGGCGACGAACAGGCGCTCGAACCCGGCGATATGGTCCAGGTGGGTATGGGTGACGAACAGAGCCTCCGGCATCCGGCCGTAATGGGCCAGGAACGCGGTCAGGCCCTCGCCGCCGCAATCGATGGTGAGCCAGGGCTCGCCGTCGCGCTCCAGCGTGGCCATCGCCGACCCCAGCTCGACCGCCGACGCATTGCCGACGCCGTGCAAACGCAACCGCCAAGTCATGCCCGTCCCCTCGATTCGCTGACCACGTCTTTAGTAACCACGTTCCCAGGCGCGGTCATAGGCCGTGCGCAGTCGGGCGAAATCGCGTTCGACCTCGGCCTCGCCGCGGTCGCCGCGCAATTTCAACAGTGAACGCTTCAGCCGGGCCAGGTTGCGCTCGCGCCAGGGGGTCGCCGGAATCCGGATCTGGCCGCGGTCCAGGTCGATCACCCAGCCGTGCCCGCCGCTGTCGAACAGCAGGTTGGTGGCGTTGAGGTCGGCGTGATCGAGGCCGGCCCGGTGACAGCGCGCGATCAGCCGCCCGGCCTCTTCCCAAGGCGCGCCGTCGCCGGCCACGGCGGCGCGGTCGGCCAGCGAGCGCACGTCGCCGAGGCGCTGAAGCAGGATCGCGGCGTAGTAATACCAACCGTCGCGGCGATACCAGGCGGCGACCGGCTTCGGCACCGGCAGACCCTTGCCGGCCAGTTCGCGCAGCAGGCGGAACTCGGCGAAGCTGCGGGTCTGGTTGGCGCCGCTCCACCAATAGCGGTCGCGATTGAAGCGTGCGATCAGGCCGCCGCGCAGGTAACGGCGCAGCACCACCCGGCCGAACGGCGCATCGACGAACCAGGCGCCGCCACGGCCGCCGCTGTCGACCGGACGCGCGTTGCCGCCCCAGTGCGCCGGCGAGAACCATTCCGGCGCGGCTTGCTGGACCTGCGCGCGGTCGAACAGAATCGCACCGTAACCGCTATCGTCGCGGTACGGCGTCAGTCCCTCGGCGGCGTCATAACCCGTCATCCGACCGAGTCTAACAAGTCACGTGACCACATCGCCTCTCAGTTCCCATTCTTCGATCTGCCTGCTGCGCCTGTCCGCGCTCGGCGATGTGACCCACGTCGTACCGCTGGTGCGCACTTTGCGCGCGGCGCGGCCGCAGGCCTCGATCGCCTGGATCATCGGCAAGGGCGAGCGGCGCCTGCTCGAAGGCCTGGAAGGCGTCGAATTCCTCGAGTACGACAAGAAAAGCGGCTTCGCCGGCATGCGCGCCCTGCGCCGCAGCCTGCGCGAACGCCCCCTCCCCGGCGGCCGCTTCGACGTGCTGCTGCAGATGCAGGTGGCCGCGCGCGCCAACCTGCTGTCGGCCTTCCTGCCGGCGCAGCGCCGGGTGGGCTACGACCGCTCGCGCTCGAAGGACCTGCACGGGCTTTTCATCAACGAGCGCATCCCCGACCGCCCCGGCATCCACGTGCTCGACGCGATCGGCAGCTTCTGCGAACCGCTCGGCCTGCGCCAGACCGAAGTGCGCTGGGACTTGCCCGTGCCCGAGGACGCGCGCGAATGGGCGCGCGCGCAATGGCCGCAGGACGAGGCACCGACCTTGCTGATCTCGCCGTGTTCGAGCCACACCGTGCGCAACTGGCGCAACGACCGCTACGCCGCGGTCGCCGATCACGCGGTCGAGCGCGGTTGGCGGGTGGTGCTGTGCGGCGGCCGCAGCGAACTCGAACGCAACACCGCCGACGCGATCCTCGCGGCGATGCGCCACCCGGCGCTGGACCTGGTCGGCAAGGACACCTTGAAGCAACTGCCGGCGCTGCTCGAACGCGGCCAGCTGTTGATGACCCCCGACTCCGGCCCGATGCACATCGCCAACGCCATGGGCACCAAGGTGCTCGGCCTGCATGCAGCCAGCAACCCCGCACGCAGCGGCCCCTACAGCGACCGCCGCTACTGCGCCGACCGCTACGACGACGCCGCGCGCAAGTATCTCGGCAAGCCCGCGGCCGACATCGCCTGGGGCACCAAGATCGAACACGAAGGCGTGATGGATTTGATCTCGGTCGAGGACGGCGTCGCCGCATTCGAGCGCTACCTCGCCGATCATTCGCTGCGCTAAGACGCGTCGTTCTCGATCTGCAGCCGTCGCCAGATCGACAACTGGGTGCGCTGGCGGCGGCGCTCGCGATAGACCGCGGCGATCAGCGCCAGCGCGATCACCAACGCGGCGACCGCGATCTCGCCGCCGCTCCAGTCGCGCCAGCCGCCGGTCAGCGCTTCCACGGCGACGAACACCAGACAGGCCGCAGCGGCATTGCACGAAAGGCTGCACAACACTTTCATGCGGTTGAGGGCGTTGCGCGAAGACGGGTCGGCCGCCTCCAGATATTCGCGCATGCGCCGGTCGACATCGTGGAAGACCGAGGTCGACATGTGTGCGGCATCGGGCAGCACCAGCCCTTCGCTGCGCGCCAGTCGCTGCGACAGAAAGGCGATGGCCGGCGCCCAGGCCTGGCGCAAGCGCGGCCAGACGATGCCCTGGGCGACGCCGTAGACCAGGCGGCCGATCGGGCTCAGGGCCAGGCCCAGCGCATAGGCGCCGGCGAACCAGGTCGGCAGGGTCAGCTCGGGGGCCTGCTCGCGCAGCAGGTGCAGGCCGGCCGGGTGGCGCAGGGCCAATGCCGTCAGCAACAGCCCGCCCGGGCACAGCCAGGCGAGCAGATCGTCGTACAGCCAGGCGCCCGCAGCGCGCGGCTTGGGTTCGGCCACCGGCATCGCCGCGGCCGCCCGCTCAGCCGACCAGGCCGGGGCCGTAGTCCTGGTAGGACTTCTCTTCGACGTAGGTCGAGCCCAGGGCCAGGTTGATGTCCTTCTTGACCCGTGCCCGCACGTCGTTCTCGATGTAGACCGAGCGCGCCAGGCGGATGAACTCGGCATCGAACTCCTGGCGCTTTTCCTTGATCCGGATGTCGTCCTCGATCACCCACAGGCGCTCGTTGACGGCCTTGAGCTCGGCGCGCAGGCGGACCACGTCGCCACCGGCGGCCGGGTGGGCCATCCAGGTCTGCTCGAGCGCGCTGAGCTCGTTGCGGACGTTGGCCAGCTTGGCCTCGTCGGTCATGCGCTCGGACTTGATCTGCAGGATCGCGATCTTGTCGAGCAATTCGCCAAAGGACACCGGGACCAGGATTTCGGACATGTCGCGCAGCCGTTTCGTTGCGAAAGAAGGCCGCTAGTGTAGCCCCGCCCTCCCCGGCCCCGGGAGGGCGCCGACGCGGCGATCACGACAAGCCTTGTCGGCGGATGTTTCAGCCCGTATCATTCTCGGCTCACTGCACCCGGAGAGGTGGCAGAGTGGTTGAATGTACCTGACTCGAAATCAGGCGTACGTTTATAGCGTACCGGGGGTTCGAATCCCCCCCTCTCCGCCAGATACAGACAGAACGGGCTCTTCGGGGCCCGTTTTGTTTTTGGGCCCTGGTCCGGCCGATGTGGCGATGCCCGCGTGGCCCGGTACGGGATCGGTCCGATCGAAACCGAAAGTTGCGCTCCACCCCGCCTCGCATAACCGGTCATCGGCACGGCCGCCATCGTCAGCGACTCGGGCGAGGGTTTTCACAACGGCCGCGTTCGCTCGTCCAGTGTGTGAAGCCGGTGCTTCATGAGCCGTTTGGCCGACGTGGGCCACGCTCCAGCTTGCTTCGTCCCACTCGCGCAGGAGCCACCGTCGATGCCTTGCGCCACCACCGTCTCTACCGATCCGATCCACACGCGGCCTTCATCCATGCTCGGGCATGAAAGCCGAACACGGATCACGCTTTCTTGCTACGCGGCCGCTTGATCGCGATGATTGCGTTTTCAGCATTGGCAAACCCGACAACTGCGAGCGGCACGACCGACAGATGATCGAATTCGGACACCTCACGCATGTCGGCCTGCGCCGCGAACTCAACGAAGACACCTATTACGGTGACAGCGAACTCGGCCTGTGGCTGGTCGCCGACGGCATGGGCGGGCACGAGTACGGCGAGGTCGCCAGCGCGCTGGCGCGCGAGGCCATCGTCCGCGAGGTCCGCAACGGCGCCCCGCTGGCGCAGGCCATCCGCATCGCCGACGAAGAGATCATCCGCACCTCGCGCCGGCGCAACGACGCCCTGCCGATGGGCACGACCGTGGTCGCGGCCCGCATCAACGGCAACCGCTTCGAAGTGGCCTGGGTCGGCGACAGCCGGGTCTACCTGTGGCGCGACGGCCATCTGGCCCAGTTGTCGCAGGACCACAGCTACGTCCAGGAGCTGATCGCCAACGGCGCGATCACCCACGAACAGGCACGCAGCCACCCGCACCGCAACGTCGTCACCCAGGCTCTGGGCGTGACCGACCCGCGCAACCTCAACGTCGAGACCATGAACGGCGAACTGCGCCCGGGCATGCAGTTGCTGCTGTGCAGCGACGGCCTGACCGAAGAGGTCGACGACCGCAGCATCGCCCGGGTGCTGGCACACAACGACTGCAGCGCGCAGGAATGCGTGGATTCGCTGGTCGCCGCGGCGCTCGACGGCGGCGGCTCGGACAATGTGACCGTGGTGCTGGTGCGCAGCCACTGAGGCGCCGGGCCTGTCGGCGACGCGATTTTACGCAAAGACAAAATCGTCTAATTAATTCCAAGCCTGCGATTCGCACTGCCTGGCTTGCACGGCAGGAGTCGCTCCAGTTCCTCATCCAGGAATGCCGCGCTATCGCCCCCGTCGTTCCCGCGCAGGCGGGAACCCAGGGCTCTATCGCGACGTGACTCCGAAGGCACCCGGCCAGGGGTTCACAGCGCCCCATCACCGCGTCTGCGGGTATGACGCACTGCTGGCTGTACAAGCAAGGCATCCCGAACGCTTGCAGCCAAAACGCTGAAGTCTCTGGATCCCCGCCTTCGCGGGGATGACGGCCGGGTAGTTACGCCACTGCGGATCGCAGGTCGCTGGAGATGCCCGATGGGCATCGCGATGCTTGCGCTCAGGCCTCGACGGCCTGCGCGACCTCGACCGGCGGCATCGCCAAGTCCCAGATGCATTTGCCGGCTTTCTTGCGCAGCTTTTCCAGGCGCGCTTCGTGGGCGGCGAGTTCGGCCGGCAACACGATCACGCGCGGGCGCGGGGCGCTGACGTCGACCTGGAAGCTGGCTTGTTCGAGCCTGGCCGCGGCCGCGCCGGGGTCGCCGAACCCGATCTCTTCCTGGCCCGAGGTCAGGCCGATGTAGACCTCGCCCAGCAACTGGGCGTCGAGCAAGGCGCCGTGCAACTGGCGGTGCGAGTTGTCGACGCCGAGGCGTTTGCACAAGGCGTCGAGCGAGTTGCGCTGGCCGGGGAAACGCTGGCGCGCGAGCAGCAGCGAGTCTTCGATGGTAACGCGGTCGCGCAACTTGCCGTACTGCGGCCCGCAACGCGACAGTTCGTTGTCGAGGAAGCCGACGTCGAACGCGGCGTTGTGGATGATCACTTCGGCGCCTTCGATGAAGGCGAGGAACTCGTCGACGATCTGTTCGAACAGCGGCTTGTCGGCCAGGATCTCCAGGCTCAGGCCAGTGACTTCCTGGGCGCCGGCCTCGAAGTCGCAATCGGGCTTGATGTACTGGTGATAGGTGCGGCCGGTCGGGCGGCGTTCGACGAATTCGACGCAGCCGATTTCGACCACGCGGTTGCCGCGTTCCCAGCTCAGGCCGGTGGTTTCGGTATCTAGGATGATTTGACGCATCGGGGGATTCTAGCGGGGAGCGAGTCTGGAGGAGTGAGAAATGAGAAAGAGCGAGGCACAGCCGGCTTTCGCTCGGGCTCACTCCTCACTCCTATCCACTCACTCCTGTCTTCAGGGCCGATAGGCCCGCAAGCGCTCCGCCTGCACCCGCGCCAGCACGTCGACGCGCTCGTTGTCGGGGTTGCCGGAGTGGCCCTTGACCCATTTCCACTCGATCGCATGGCGCCGGCTCGCGACGTGCAGGCGCTCCCACAGGTCGCGGTTCTTGACCGGATCGCCGCCGGCGGTCTTCCAACCGCGCCGGACCCAGTTGCCGATCCATTCGGTGATGCCCTTGCGCACGTACTGCGAGTCGGTGGTCAGCACCACCTTGCACGGCTCGCTCAGCGCTTCCAGGCCCATGATCGCGCCCATCAGCTCCATGCGGTTGTTGGTGGTGTCGGGCTCGCCGCCGGCGAGTTCGCGCTCGCGGCCCTTATAGCGCAGCAGTGCCGCCCAGCCGCCCGGGCCGGGATTGCCGAGGCAGGCGCCGTCGGTGTGGATTTCTACGATCTTCTCGGCGTCTTGACTGGATTCGCTCACGCAACGGCTTCTCTATACGACAGCCGGGCATTATCGCCTTTGCGCGCCGCGAGCGGAGCCGCGATGCACGTCGCGCGGCACCAGGCCGGTCTGCCAGCGCAGTTGCTGCACCCGCATCGGCCCGATAGCGGCATGCACACGCTTGGTCAGGGTCAGCGCCACCCCAGCCCGCACCACGTCGGCAGCGCCGACGCCGGCCTCGCCATGGGCGACCCGCCAGCGCGGGCCCAGCCATTGCAGGCTGACCGCATCGGCGCCGAAACCCGAGGCGCGCAGCATCGCCTGCCAATGGCCGGCATCGCGCGCGCGCAGGCCGCTGCCGGCCCAGCGCAGGCGGTACGGGCTCCAGGGATTGAGGGTCGCCAACCACAGCCGGCCGCCGGGCGCGAGGATCCGCGCGCACTCGCTGAGCAGCGGCTGCGGGTCGGCGCCGTCGTCGAACACGTGCTGCAGCAACACCGCGCCGAAGGCCTCGCTGGCCAGCGGCAACGGCAGGCGGCAGCGCACCGCGCCGTCGAAGCCCTTGGGGCTGCGCCGCAGCGCCAGCCCGCGCCGGCCGCCGGGCGGCGACGCGGCGGCAACGCCGAACCAGGCCCAGGGCAAGGTCGGGCTGGCCGCGAGCACCCGGGACATGGCCGCGGCCTCGACCTCGAGCAGCCCCTGCCCGACCACCTCGCCGAACCAGTTGAGCGGACAGTCGGGGGCGGGGTCGGGTTGACGGCCGTGGGACAGGGCGGGCATGGTCGCGGTTCTCGACAGGAGTCTCGGAAGGCATCGGGCCAGGACGGCACGGGGCTTGCGAATACCCCGACTGTGCGCCCCCGGGGCGGCGTCAGGCAAATCGTTATCCAGCCCTGCCCGGGGCCCACCCGGCCCCACCCAGCCCGCGAAGCGGTCCGTCCCGCCCGCGCCCGCCAGGAGACCGACGATGCGGTTGCTCGCCCTGCCCGCCCTCAGCGACAACTACATCTGGGCCCTGTCGGGCGACGACGAATCGGCGCTGATCGTCGACCCCGGCGACGCCGCACCGGTGATGGCCGCGGCCGCGCACGGCCTGCGCCCGGTCGGGATCCTGCTGACCCACCACCACGACGACCACATCGGCGGCACCGCCGCCCTGCGCGAGCGCTGGCCGGAGATCCCGGTGTTCGCCCCCGACGACGAACGCATCCTCAGCGCGACCGCCCGGGTCGACGAGGGCGTGAAGCTGCACGTCGCCGGCTGGACCCTCGATGTCATGGCGGTGCCGGGCCACACCCGCAGCCACATCGCCTATTACCTGGACCGCGGCGCCCATGGCGACGAGCGCCTGTTGTTCAGCGGCGACACCTTGTTCAGCCTGGGCTGTGGGCGCCTGTTCGAAGGTACCGCCGCCCAGATGCTGGTCTCGCTGACCCGCCTGGCGGCCCTGCCGGACGAGACCCGGGTCTGCTGCGGCCACGAATACACCCTGTCCAACGCCGCCTTCGCGAGCGTGGTGGAACCCGACAACCCGGCGCTGCGGCGCCGCATAGAACAGGCTCAGGCCATGCGCAACGCCGGTCGTCCCACCGTTCCCAGCAGCCTCCTCGACGAGCGCGCAACCAACCCCTTCCTGCGCACCCGCGAAGCCGGCGTGCTGCGCTCGATCACCTCGCGCCTGGGCCACCCGCCCGAGGACGAAGTCCAGGCCTTCGCCGAGTTGCGGCGTTGGAAAGACGGGTTCCGCGCTTGAAGCGGGCCGACGCCAGGCGGCGCGCGCCGCTGCGTGCCGCCCTGCTCGCCGCGCTGTGGCTGAGCGCGGCCTGCGCCGCGCCAGCCGGGGCCACCGAAGCCCCCGCAGCCAAGCCCACCCCCGCCAAGGCCGACGCGCCTTCGGGGCCGACCCGCAACGGCCGCGACATCTACCAGCGCTTCCGCGACGGCCTCGCCGACCCGAGTTGCGAGCCGGGCGTAAGCACGCGCTGGCGCCAACATTTCGCCACCGCGCCCAAGCGCCTGGCCCGCTCCGACGACGACCTGCTGCCGCTGTTCGGCTACGTGGTCGACGCCTTGCGCGAAGCGCACCTGCCGACCGAATACGCGCTGATCCCCTTCGTCGAGAGCGGTTACCGCCCCGGCGCGCGCAGTGCCGCCGGCCCCGCCGGGCTGTGGCAGATGATCGCCCTGACCGCACGCAACCATCGCGTACCGATGCGCGAGGGTTACGACGGCCGCTTGTCGCCGGTCGATTCGACCCAGGCCGCGGTGCGTTATCTCAAGACCCTGCACGGCATGTTCGGCGGCGACTGGCGTCTGGCGGTGATGGCCTACAACGCCGGCGAATACCGCATCCTCAACGCGCTCAAGCGCAACGGTCAGACCGCTGCCAATGCCCGCCCCGACCAGCTTGCGGGCCTGTCGGACATCACCCAGGCCTACGTGCGCAAACTGCATGCGCTGTCGTGCCTGATGGAACAAGCCGACGACCGCGAGGAATGGCTGCAGGCCCTGGATCGCCCGGTGCCGCATCTGCAGGCGGTAACGCTGCCGTCCGAGGTCGGCGACATCGACGGCTGGGCCGCGCGCACCGGCCAGGACGCGGCGCAATTGCGGCGCTTGAACCCAGTGTTCGCCAACGGCTCGATCGGCCGCGTCAGCACCCGCCGCGCACCGCTGCTCGCTGTCGCCGCGGGCGCGGCGAACGCGCCCGCTCCGGTCGCAGCCGACCTGGCCATCGCCGCCATCGAATCGCCGCCGAGCACCCGCACCAAGGCGGGCGAAACCGCCGCCGACACCGTCACCACCGGTTCGGCCGAAGTCGCCGTCGCCAAGAACGGCGAACCCGCCGCGAACGCCAGCCCGCGTCGCCACACCGTCGGCCGCGGCGACAACGCCTGGACCATCGCCAAGCGCTACCGCATCCGCGTCGCCGACCTGCTCAAGCGCAACGGCTTGAACGCCAAGGCCGTGCTCAAACCCGGCCAGGCCTTGTTGATCGATGCGCCGAACGGCGGCGACTGATCGGCATAGGCATCGCGCGGGACCAGGGCGTTTCGTAGAGACATCGCCCTAGCCCTCCATCGCTCGTTCCGCACGAACACACTCGCTTCCGCCATTCGATCTGCAGGCACCAGAACGCACAGAGCCCGGACATGCCGGGCTCTGTCGAAGCGCCTGCGCTGAGCGCGCGGCGGGATCGGTCGGATGGTTTACGTTGCCGCGGTGGCGTCGGCTTCGTTGCGCCGGCGCGACGGCCACAGCATGGACAGCAAAGTGATACCACCGAGCAGCCAGCTGTAGTGGACGTTGCCGACCAAGGCCAGCGGCGAGACCTGGCTCAAGGATGCGGCGAGCAGGATCTGCGCGCCGTACGGCAATACGCCCTGGGTCACGCAGGCGAAGATGTCGAGCACACTCGCCGCGCGCGCCGGCGGCACGCCGTGCTGCTGAGCGACGTCGCGGGCAAGCCCCCCGCTGATCAGGATCGCGACCGTGTTGTTGGCGGTGAACACGTCGCTGGTCGCCGACAACGCGGCGATGCTGATCTCGCCGGCACGGCGGCTGCGATGGCCGCGCGCGAACTTGCCGATCACCTGCGCCAGCCAGGCCAGTCCGCCGGCGGCTTTCATCAGCGCGCCCAGGCCGCCGACCAGCAACGAAAGCAGGGTGATTTCGACCATGCTCTCGAAGCCGTCCCAGATGTGCGCGGTGTAGGCGGCGAAGCCGAAATCCTCGGCCAGGAACACGCCGAACAAGCCGGCGATGACCAGACCGATGCTCAGCACGATGATCACGTCGACCCCGGCGATGGCCAAGCCCAGCACCACCAAGTACGGCAGGATCAACCACGGCGACACCGTGTCGGGCGTGGTCACCGGCGCGGTTTCGCCGAGAAAGCCGAGCAGCACCAGGGTGCCGATCGCCGCCGGCAGCGCCAGCTTGAGGTTCTCGCGGAATTTCTCCCGCATCGTGCAGCCCTGGGTGCGGCTGGCGACGATCGCGGTGTCGGAAATCACCGACAGGTTGTCGCCGAAGGTGGCGCCGCCGATCACCGCGCCGAGCACCAGCGCGCGATCCAGGCCGGAAGCGTCGGACACGCCGAGCGCGATCGGCGCGACCGCGGCGATCGTGCCCATCGAGGTGCCGAGCGACAACGAAATGAAACCGGCGACCACGAACAGCGCCGGCAGCAGCAAAGCCGGATGCACGTTGCCGACGCCGAGGGCGACGATCGCGTCGACCGCGCCGATCGCCTTGGACACTTCGACGAAGCCACCGGCGAGCAGAAAAATCAGGCACATCAGCACGACGTTGTGATCGCCCATGCCCGACAGCAGGGTGTCCAGCGGCTTGATCCCGCGCCGCCAGGCGATGAACGCAGCCAGCGCCAGCGCCGGCAGGATCGCGACCGGCGCGTGCAACTGGTAGAAGCCCATGGCGTCGCCGTGCGAAGTGAAATACAGCCCGGCCCCGAAGAACAGGGCCAGGAACACCAGCAGCGGCGTCAGCGCCCAGGCACTGGGAGACAGCGGAGCGCCGGGGCGGAGCGGTTGATTCATCGCTTCATCCGAATGGATTAGAAAACCTGGCGATTTTGCAGCGCAGCATCACGCTTGTCGAGTGCTGGCGGTGGAATGCTGCGTCGGGGCCATGCTAGCGGGAGCGCGGAGGTCTGGCTTGCCCTTACCCCGCCTCTCCCCTGCTACAAGCGGCCGCCAAGCCCGTTCCCGCGACGGGCGGGGAACGGCTCCCGGCCGCCGCCGGCGCATGCTCAAACGCAACGGGGCGCCCGAAGGCGCCCCGTCGAAAGTATCGCTATGGTCGTGGCTCGCGATCCTGCACGCGCCCGAAGGCGCCCCGTCGAAAGTATCGCTATGGTCGTGGCTCGCGATCCTGCACGACCCAGCCATGCCGCCAGGCCTCAGATCACGATGATGCAACGTCCGCGGTTGTCGCAGATCGCATAGGTCTGCCAGACCCCTTCGTCGCACAGATAGATCCGCGAGCTGCCATCCCAAGACCGTTCCGTCACCCGTTGGCCTTGATTGGCGGCCGTGCACGTACCCGGCGCCGGGTACGCGGCGACGGTACCGACCGCCCCCATCGACACGAGCGCTGCGAACGCAATTGCCTTGCCCTTCATCTTCCTGATCTTCATGACCTTCCTCGATGCGAATCCAGCCGCCGGGATGGAGGGCCGCGCGACCGAGCGCTGTTGCGCTCACGCACACGGACGAACCCGCTTCGGACAGGCGACGGCGTCCTGCCGAAAGCCGCCCGAGCCTAGCGCAGGCTTGCGCGGCGCGCGCCTCCCCCAGGCGAGAGGTGCTTCGCAAAAACGAAACAGGGCGCCCGAAGGCGCCCTGCAGAGGTCTCGCGATGGCCGGGCGCTTACGCCGCGATGCGGCTCGCGATGGCCTTGGCGAACGACATGGTGTTGCCTTCGCCGCCGAGGTCCGGGGTCAGCGAATCCTTGGCTTCGAGCGTGGCGATGATCGCCTCGCGCAGCGCGGTCGCCTTTTCCGGCTGACCGAGGTGATCGAGCATCTGCGCCGCGCCCAGCAGCAGGGCGCAGGGGTTCGCGATGCCCTTGCCGGCGATGTCCGGGGCCGAGCCGTGCACGGCTTCGAAGATCGCCGCGTCGGTGCCGATGTTGGCGCCCGGTGCCAGGCCGAGACCGCCCACCAGGCCGGCGCACAGGTCGGAGATGATGTCGCCGAACAGGTTGGTGGTGACGATGATGTCGAACTGCTCCGGACGCATCACCAGCTGCATGCAGGTGTTGTCGACGATCATCTCGTTGCACTGGATGTCCGGATACTGCTGCGCCACTTCGCGCGCGGTCTTCAGGAACAGGCCCGAGGTCGACTTGAGGATGTTGGCCTTGTGCACGACCGTGACCTTCTTGCGGCCGGTGCGGCGCGCCAGGTCGAAGGCGTAGCGCACGATGCGCTCGGAGCCGCGGCGGGTGATCTTCTGGGTCAGCATCGCGGTCTCGCCGTCTTCCGACAGCGACTGGCCTTCGCCGATGTAGGCGCCTTCGGTGTTCTCGCGCACCGTGATCAGGTCCACGCCCGAGGGGAAACGCGACTTGGTGTTCGGGAACGACTTGGCCGGACGCACGTTGGCGTACAGGTCGAAGCGCTTGCGCAGCTCGACGTTGATCGAGCTGAAGCCTTCGCCGACCGGCGTGGTCAGCGGGCTCTTGAGGGCGATGCGGTTCTTGCGGATCGAGTCCATCGTCGCCGCCGGCAGCAGCTCGCCGTGCTTTTCCAGCGCGACCAGGCCGGCATCGGCGAATTCGTAGGACAGGCCCAGGTTCATCGTGTCGAGCACGTGCAGGGTGGCGTCCATGATCTCGGGGCCGATGCCGTCGCCACGGATGACCGTAATGGTTTGCGTCATGAGGATTTCCAGCTGTAGGGCGCGGCGCAAGCGGCGCGGCGCACGAGGTGTGAGCCCCGTAATTATGCCGGAAGCGGCCCCCCGCTGCATTCGGGGGAGTACTGGACCTTGGTCGGGGGCGGCGATCGGCCCGATTCGGCGCAGCCGGCGGTGCGATTCGGCGCAGCGGCCCCGCGTTCAGCTAAGTGGCCGACCCGCTTCAGGGGTTTCGAGGGTAGGCGCGGCGCAGATGCGGGATCACGATCGAGCCGCCGACCACCAGACCGACCGAAAACGCTTCGAACATCTCGTCGCGATTGACCCCGGCCTCCTTGCATTGGGCGACGTGGTAGCTGATGCAGTCGTCGCAACGCAGCACCATCGAGGCGACCAGGCCGAGCAGTTCCTTGGTTTTCAGGTCGAGCGCGCCGGGCTGGTAGGTCTGCGTATCCAGGGCGAAGAAACGCCGCACGACCTGGTTCGGTTCGGCCAGGATGCGTTCGTTCATGCGCTTGCGGAACGCGGTGAACTCGGCCACTCGGTCGCTTTCGCTCGGGGCCACTCGGTCGCTTTCGTTCGTGGCGGTCTGGTTCGACGACGCGCTGTCGTCGTTACGATCATTGCTCACACAAGTTCCTTCGATGGTGGGTTACGTCCTTGCCGTCCCTGGCGCTGCCATTCGGCTGCGGATCGTCCGGCCCGGCCATCCATGGCCGGGCGTTCGCGGGCGCAAGCGGCAGTGCCGCTTAAGCGCGCCCGCTCACCCCCTCCAGCAGCGGCTCCAGGCCGCCGGCGCGATGCAGGGCGATCATGTCGTCGTAACCGCCGACGTGGGTCTGCCCGATGAAGATCTGCGGCACGCTGGTGCGCTTGGTCAGCGCCATCATCTTCTCGCGCTCGGCCGGATCCAGGTCGATGCGGACCTCGGTCCACTCCTGGCCCTTGCTCTTGAGGAAATTCTTCGCGGCGACGCAATACGGGCAGATCGCGGTGGTATAGATCACGATCGACGGCGGTTGGGGGGCGGTGTCGCTCAAAACGGTTCTCCTGCTGCCTGAACTCTGGGAAGGTCTTGCGGTCGAATATGGCTACGGCAGCGGGGAGTTTAAAGTTCGTCGATGGAACGCAGTCCTGCGCTACTCAGTACGCCAGCGTCGGGTCTGGTGCTCACCCTCACCGCAACGTCCCGGGACGACCCCGAATGCGCCGATCAGACGTTGAACCCCTGAGTTAACGACGCATTCACGCCGTCCCACCGCCCGGGCGGCATCCTGCCATGCATCCGCCGCGAATGCCCCGCCGGCTTTCGCAAGCCCGCCATCCGCCCGCCATCATCCGTCTGCTCCCGAGGACTCACCGCTTGCGCCGCATCGCCCTGCTCACCGCCGCTGTCACCCTCGCCCTCGGCAGCGTCTGCGCGAGCGCGCAGGAATCCAAGCTGCCCGACATCGGCTCCTCGGCGGCGGAACTGCTGACGCCGGCCAAGCAGCGCCAGTACGGCGCGATGATGCTGGCGCAGCTGCGCCATTACGACTATCTGCTCGAAGACCCGCTGATCGACAGTTGGCTCGACACGCTCGGCACCCGCCTCGCCGCCAACAGCGACAAGCCGACCCAGCCTTTCACCTTCTTCATGCTGCGCGAGCGCCAGATCAACGCCTTCGCCACCCTCGGCGGCTATATCGGCGTCAACTCCGGCCTGGTGCTGACCGCCGAACGCGAGGACGAGGTCGCCGCGGTGATCTCGCACGAAGTCGCCCACGTCACCCAGCAGCACGTGCTGCGCGGGGTCGAACGCGCCCAGCGCGATCAGTTGCCGATCCTGCTGGCGATGCTCGGCGCGATCGTCGCCGCGCAGAGCGCAGGTTCCAATTCGACCGACGACGCGACCATGGCCGCGATCACCTCGGGCCTGGGCCTGATGCAGCAGCGCCAGATCAACTACACCCGCTCCAACGAATCCGAGGCCGACCGGATCGGCATCCAGACCCTGTCTCGCAGCCATTACGACCCGACCGCGATGGCCGACTTCTTCGCCCGCATGCAGGTCGTTTCGCGCAGCAACGCCGCCAACTGGTACGGCGAGACCCCCGATTACCTGATGACCCACCCGGTCACCACCACGCGTATCGGCGAAGCCAAGGAACGCGCCGAGCAGATCGCCGGCAGGAACAGCCTGACCGCGGTCACCGCGACGCCGAACGCGACCCGGGTCGAACGCATCCCGAAGGCGCCGTTCACCCTGCCCGACAACGCCAGCGGCACCGACAACCCCTTGTTGCCGAGCGGGCTGAAACTGCTCGACCAGTCGCTGAACTCGGGCAGCACCGGCGTGTTCGAGTTCGCCCGTGAGCGCCTGCGCGTGCTCAGCGCGGTCTCGCCGCGCGAAGCGGTGCGCGAGTACGAGCGCCTCGGCGGCGACAGCGACGCCCGCCGCTACGGCATGGCGCTGGCGCGGATGCGCTCCAACCAGTCCGGCGCGGCCGTGCCGGTGTTGAACGAATTGCTGCAGAAGCACCCCGGCCAGGTCTGGCTGAGTCTGGCCTTGGCCGAAGCCGAGGCCCAGACCGGCAAGACCGCCGCGGCCGACGCCCGCTTCGAAGCGCTGCTGCGCCAGACCCCGAACAACCGCGCCATCGCCCTGGGTTATGCCAAGGTCCTGACCGACCGCAACACCCCGGCCGGCGGCCAGCGCGCCCAGGCCGTGCTGCGGCCGCTGTTCGGCCAGGGCGGCGACGACCCGCTGCTGCAGCAGTTGTTCGCCCGCGCCTGCGAGATCGCCGGCGACTCGATCCGGGCCGGCGAAGCCTATGCCGAGGCCGCTTATCTGCGCGGCCGTCCTGAGCAGGCCCTGGTCCAGCTGAATACGCTCAAGCGCAATCCGGACCTCGACTATTACGCCCGTGCCCGCATCGAGGCCCGCATCGCCGCGATCACCCCGACCGTGCTGGAACTAAAGCGGCAGGGCGTGCGCGACGAGGATCTCAAGCGGCGCTAGGCCTGCCTGGGTCCGCAGAAGGCAACGGCAACGGCAAATCCCCCGCGCCGCCGGTCCAGGCCAGGCTTCGGGCCGGCTCGGGGCGCTGCCCCCTTTGTCAAAGGGGGCGAGTTTCAGTGCTGCGCCAAGGAATCGGCCCGTCATATGCCAGGGGTCGCCGGCTTTGCCGAAGACGGCGAGTTCGAGTCCGCGGCCAAGGGCCAGCATCGCGCAGCGGCACCGCCACGCGGCCGCCACGGCAGCGTCGCCCGTTCGCCATATGCCCGCCATCGATCGGCCCCCTGCCATCGCGATGTCATCTGAACGCCAAACTCCAGCGTCGCGCATTACGGCGGCAACGGCGGCGAAAGCGCCGCCAATCCAGCGTAAGCCCCGTTTGGCCCGAATCTCGCGAAAACGCGCTGGGGAAGCGCGGCGCATCACAAAGCCGACAATGCAGCCGGGGCCTTGTCATGGAGTAGTCATAAAACGGTAGTGTACTGGCGCCGTTTCAAGGACGAGCCCTCCCCGCCTCCCCCTCGGTGACCGTGTGCAGAAGCGCATCTTGATAGTCGAAGACGAACCCGCCATCCGCGACATGGTGTCCTTTGCCCTGCGCAAGGGCGAATACGACCCGGTCCATGCCGGCGATGCCCGCGAGGCCCAGGCCGCCATCGCCGACCGCGTGCCCGACCTGATCCTGCTCGACTGGATGCTCCCGGGCACCAGCGGCCTGGAACTGGCCCGGCGCTGGCGCAAGGAATCGCTGACCCGCGAGATCCCGATCATCATGCTGACCGCGCGCGGCGAAGAGAACGACCGCGTCGGCGGCCTCGAAGCCGGGGTCGACGACTACGTGGTGAAACCCTTTTCGGCGCGCGAACTGCTGGCCCGCATCCGCGCCGTGCTGCGGCGCTCGCGCGAAGACGACGAGGACGGCAGCGTCGGCGTCGGCCCGCTGCGCATCGACGGCGCCGCCCACCGCGTCTTCGCCCACGGCGAAGGCGGCGACCAGCCGGTGCAGATCGGCCCGACCGAATACCGGTTGCTGCATTTCTTCATGACCCACCCCGAACGCGTCTACTCGCGCACCCAGTTGCTCGATCACGTCTGGGGCGGCAGCGTCTATGTCGAAGAGCGCACGGTCGACGTGCACATCCGCCGCCTGCGCAAGACCCTGGAGCCGCATCACCTCGACGGCATGGTCCAGACCGTACGCGGCGCGGGGTATCGTTTTTCCGCCTCGCTCGCCGCGTAAGCTGGAGGTATGCCTCCCCGCGCACGCTCCGCCTGGTTCCGCACCCTCGGTCAGCTCGCCCTGATCCTGGTCGGCGCCGCCGTGCTCGGCGTGCTGATCGGCCATCCCTGGCCGGTCGTCACGTTCGCCGCGCTCGGCGTCGTCGCCTGGCATTACTGGCGGCTGCGCCGGGTGCTGATCCGCCTGACCGCACGCCAGCGCCTCACCCCGCCGCTCGGCGAAGGCATCTGGAACGAACTCGACCGCCTGCTGCACCGCAGCCAGGCCGAAATGCGCGGCCGCAAGCGGCGCCTGATCGAAATGCTGCGCGCCTATCGCGCCGCCGCCGCGGCGATGCCCGACGCCATCGTCGTGGTCGAACGCAACAGCCAGCGCATCCAATGGTTCAACGAGGCCGCCACCGGTTTGCTCGGCCTGCGCTACCCGCGCGACATCGGCGCGCCGGTGGTGCAACGCCTGCAGCCGCTGCAGCTCGCGCATTGGCTGGCCTCGGGCCGCAATGCCGAGCCGCTGGAAGCGGCCTCGCCGTGGAACCCGGCGATCACCCTGAGCCTGCGCCTGATCCCGTACTCGGAAAACCTGTGGCTGCTGGTCGCGCGCGACGTCAGCCGGCTGCTGCAACTCGAGCAGATGCGCCGCGACTTCGTCGCCAACGTTTCGCACGAACTGCGCACGCCGCTGACCGTGGTGCACGGTTATCTCGACCTGCTGGACCCGGAAGAACACCCGGACTGGGCGCCGATGCTGGCCGAGATGCAGCGCCAGTCGCAGCGCATGACCCAGTTGGTCGAAGACCTGTTGACCCTGTCGCGGCTGGAGTCGCAGGACAGCCTGCCGGCCGAGGAAATCGTCGCGATGGCCTCGATGCTGTCCACGCTCAAGCGCGAAGCCAATGCGCTGAGCCAGGGCCGGCACGAGATCGCGATGGACGACCTGGCCGGGGTCGACCTGTTCGGCTCCAACAAGGAACTGCACAGCGCGTTCTCCAACCTGGTCAGCAATGCGATCCGCTACACCCCCGCAGGCGGCACGATCCGCATCCGCTTCCGCCCGGAAAGCAGCGGCATCGCCCGCGGCGCGGTGCTGGAAGTGGTCGACAGCGGCTACGGCATCCCGGCCGCGCACCTGCCGCGCATCACCGAGCGCTTTTACCGCGTCTCGACCAGCCGCTCGCGCGAGAGCGGCGGCACCGGCCTCGGCCTGTCGATCGTCAAGCACGTGCTGAACCTGCACCAGGCGCGGCTGGAGATCGCCAGCGAAGTCGGCCGCGGCAGCACCTTCGCCTGTCACTTCGGCATCGACCGGATCCGCCGCCGCGACGCCTATCACGATGCATTCGCCGATACTCTCCCCGACGTACTGCCTTAGGAAATCTGCAGCAGCGCCATGAATGCGATGACGGACACCCCGCTCGACACCGATCCGCTGCGCGACAGCGCCCTGTACTTCAATCGCGAACTGTCCCAGCTGGATTTCAATTTCCGCGTCCTGGCGCAGGCCCAGGACGCGCAGGTGCCGTTGCTGGAGCGCCTGAAGTACCTGTGCATCTCCTGCACCAACCTCGACGAGTTCTTCGAGATCCGCGCCGGCACCATGCGTCACGCCCAGGACCTGGGCCTGGCGCCGGGCCCCGACGGCCTGGCCCCGGCCACCGTGCTGGCGCGCATCCACGACCGCGCCGCCGAACTGGTCAAGTCGCAGTACGAGTGCTGGAACGACGTGCTGCGCCCGGCGCTCAGCGACGCCGGCGTGCGCGTGCTCGGCCGCAACTCCTGGAACGCGCGCCAGACCCGCTGGCTGCGCGCCTACTTCCGCGACGAGATCATGCCGGTGCTGTCGCCGCTCGGGTTGGACCCGGCGCATCCGTTCCCGAAAATCCTCAACAAGTCGCTCAACATCGTCGTCGTGCTGAAGGGCAAGGACGCATTCGGCCGCGCCGGCAACCTGGCCATCGTGCGCGCGCCGCGCTCGCTGCCGCGCATCATTCAATTGCCCGAGAACGTCTCCGGCGGCAAGCACGACTTCGTGTTCCTGTCCTCGGTGCTGTCGACCTTCGTCGACGAGCTGTTCCCGGGCATGGAGGTCAAGGGCGCCTATCAGTTCCGCGTCACCCGCAATTCCGAGCTGCTGGTCGACGAGGAAGAGGTCGACAACATCGCCCTGGCCCTGCGCGACGAGCTGATCGGCCGCGGTTATCTGCGCGCGGTGCGGTTGGAAATCGCCGAGCAGTGCCCCAAGCCGATCGTGCGCACCCTGCTGGAGAATTTCGACCTGCCCGAGAACGCGGTTTACCGCATCAACGGCCCGGTCAACCTCAACCGGGTGATCCAGGTGTACGACCTGGTCCAGCGCCCGGAACTGAAGTTCCCGGCCTACCAGCAGCGTGTGCTGCCGGGCGTGGACAGCATGTTCGACACCGTCGCCGACGGCGACGTGCTGCTGCACCACCCCTTCGATGCGTTCTCGCCGGTGCTGGAGCTGATCCGCCAGGCCGCCGAAGACCCGCACGTGCTCGCGATCAAGCAGACCCTGTACCGCGCCGGCAAGGATTCGCCGATCGTCGAGCAACTGGTCCAGGCCGCGCGCAACGGCAAGGACGTGACCGTGGTGGTCGAGTTGCGCGCGCGCTTCGACGAAGAGGCCAACCTGGGCCTCGCCGACCGCCTGCAGGAGGCCGGCGTGCAGGTGGTGTACGGCGTGGTCGGCTACAAGACCCACGCCAAGATGCTGCTGATCGTGCGCCGCGAGGGCCGTAAGCTGCGCCGCTACGTGCATCTGGGCACCGGCAACTACCACAGCGGCACTGCGCGCGCCTACACCGACTTCGGCCTGATCACCGCCGATCCCGACATCGGCAACGACGTGCACCTGATCTTCCAGCAGTTGTCCGGGCTGGCGCCGTCGCTCAAGCTCAAGTGCCTGCTGCAGTCGCCGTTCACCCTGCACGCCGGGGTGCTCAAGCGCATCGACCGCGAAACCAAGCACGCCCGCGCCGGCAAACCGGCGCGCATCGTCGCCAAGATGAACGCATTGAACGAGCCGCAGGTGATCCGCGCGCTCTACCAGGCCTCGCAGGCCGGCGTGCAGATCGAACTGATCGTGCGCGGCGCCTGCACCCTGCGTCCGGGTGTCGAGGGCATCTCCGACAATATCCGCGTGCGTTCCATCGTCGGCCGCTTCCTCGAGCACCACCGCGTCTATTGGTTCGCCAACGACGGCGCCCCGGACCTGTTCTGCTCCAGCGCCGACTGGCTGGAGCGCAACCTGCTGCGCCGGGTCGAGACCGGTTTCCCGATCCTCGATCACGACCTGCGCGCCCGCGTTTACGACGAGGCGCTGTCGAATTACCTGGCCGACAACCTCAACGCCTGGGAGCTGCAAGCCAGCGGTCAATATTTGCGCGTCGTACCCGAGGAAGGCGCAATGCCCCACTCGGCACAGGCGACCCTGTTGGCCAAGTTGTGCGGATAAACGAAAATCCCGCACATGAACAACATTTTCCCGACCACCCGCCTGCCGCTCCAGGACGGCGACCTGCTCGCCGCCGTCGACCTGGGGTCGAACAGTTTCCACATGGTGGTCGCCCGCTACGTGCTCGGGCAGCTGCGCACCGTCGACCGCTTGCGCGAGACCGTGCGCTTGGCCGAAGGCCTGGACCGCAAGGGCGGCCTCGCCCCTGAGGTGCGCCAGCGCGCGCTGGACTGCCTGTCGCGCTTCGGCCAGCGCATCCGCGACGTGCCGCCGCAGCGCGTGCGCGCCCTCGCCACCAACACCGTGCGCCGACTGGCCGCGCCGCAGGCCTTCCTGATGCCGGCCGAATCCGCGCTCGGCCACGCCATCGAAGTCGTGTCCGGCCGCGAAGAGGCCCGCCTGATCTACCTCGGCGTGGCCCACGCGCAGCCGTCCAAGCCCGGCGAACGCCGCCTGGTCATCGACATCGGCGGCGGCTCGACCGAGTGCATCATCGGCAGCGGCTTCGAGGCGATCGAACGCGAAAGCCTGCAAGTCGGCTGCGTCGCCACCACTCGCCGTTTCTTCGAGAACGGCAAGTTGTCGAAGAAGAAATGGCGCGATGCGCTGACCGAGGTCTCGGCCGAATTCCAGCAATTCGCCGGCACCTACCGCTCGCTGGGCTGGCACGAGGCCCTGGGCGCGTCCGGCACCAACAAGGCCATCGGCGAGATCTGCGCGGCGATGAAACTGACCAAGGGCGCGGTGATCGCCGACGCCCTGCCGCACTTGCGCGACCGCCTGCTCCAGGCCGACCGCATCGACGAGATCGACCTGCCCGGCCTGTCGGCCGACCGCCGCCCGATCATCGCCGGCGGCATCCTGATCCTGGAAGCCGCCTTCAACGTACTCGGCCTGCAACGCATGGCGATCAGCAAGGCCGCGATGCGCGAGGGCGTGCTCTACGACATGCTCGGCCGCGGCGGCGCCGACGACCCGCGCGATGCCGCGGTCAAGGCCATGGTCAACCGCTACGGCATCGACGAGCAGCAGTCCGCGCGCGTCGAAGCGACCTTGCTGCGTTTGTTCGACCAGGTCGCCGAAAGCTGGCGCCTGGATGCCGACGACCGCCTGATGCTGCAGCGCGCCGCGCGCCTGCACGAGCTCGGCCTGGCCATCGCCCACAGCCAGTACCACGTGCACAGCTCGTACGTGATCGAGAACTCCGATATCTCCGGCTTCTCGCGCCAACAGCAACAGTTCCTCGCCGCCCTGGTACGCACCCACCGGCGCGGCATCCCCAAGTCCGCCTTCGACGCCCTGCCCGACCGCCTGCTGTCTGCGGTGCGCCGCAGCTCGGCCTTGCTGCGCCTGGCGGTGCTGCTGCACCGCGCTCACGAATCCGACCCGATCCCACAACTCGACGCCCACGGCGACGGCAACACCCTGACCCTGACCGTGTCCCGCCGCTGGCTCGAATCGCGCCCGCTGATCCACGCCGACCTGGAAGGCGAGCCGCAGGATATGGCGGGGTTGGGAATTTCGTTGAAGCTGCTGGGGGTTTGACGGGTTCCGCATGCCGCGTCAGCGCGCGCAGAGGTAGCGACGCCGACGCCGCGCGTCGAAGCGGCGCATCGTCGCCGGGTAGGAGCGGCGCAAGCCGCGACATCGCTGTTTCGGGTTTGCTGCGTTTCTCTCAAGCAAGATCAAGATCAAACGCATAAAGCTTCCGCCACTAAAGCGGCGGGTTACTTTCTTTTGTCATAAGCAACAAAAG
>NZ_JMTZ01000076.1 GCF_000731095.1 Lysobacter antibioticus
GAACAGGCCGAAGCCGAGCGCCTCGAAGCCGAGCGTCTGGCCGCCGAGCAAGCCGAGGCCGAGCGCATCGCTGCGGAAAAAGCCGAAGCCGAACGCCTGGCCGAGGAAGAACGTCTCGAATACGAGCGTCTCGAAGCCGAATACGCCGCCGAAGCTCAGCGCGCCGAGCAGGCACGCCTGGAAGCCGAGCAGGCCGAAGCGGCCCGCCTCGAAGCCGAGCGTATCGCGGCCGAGCAGACCGAAGCCGAGCGCCTGGAAGCCGAGCGCATCGCCGCCGAACAAGCCGAAGCCGAACGCCTTGCTGCGGAGCAGGCCGAAGCAGAGCGCCTCGAAGCCGAACGCCTTGCAGCCGAGCAAGCCGAAGCCGAGCGCCTCGAAGCCGAACGCCTTGCCGCCGAGCAGGCCGAAGCCGAACGCCTCGAAGCCGAACGCCTCGCCGCCGAGCAGGCCGAGGCCGAACGCCTCGAAGCCGAACGCATTGCCGCCGAGCAAGCCGAAGCCGAGCGTCTCGAATACGAACGCCTGGAAGCCGAGTACGCCGAAGCCGAACGCCTCGCACGCGAGCAGGTCGAAGCCGAAGCTCAGGCCGATGCCGAACAGCCGGCGACCGATCTGGCCCAGGTCCGTCTCGACGACCGCGGCACCGACAGCGAAGCCGCGGCCAACGACAACGACGAAGCGTCGAGCGCCGAGGTCGAGCGTCCGGCCGCAGCGCTGGCGGCGGGCGCAAGCACGGCCGTGCAGACCGGCATCGCCGCCGGCGTGCCGGCCGCGCTGGCCGCGATTTTCGCGCATGCCTCCAACGCTAATCCCGATCCGGAAGAAGCGCTCGATGTGAGCGAACTCGATCCCGAACTCGTCGACATCTTCGTCGAAGAGGGCGGCGACCTGCTCGACCACTCCGACGGTCTGCTCGCGCAGTTGCGCGAGACGCCGAGCGAGCGCGAGCCCTTGGTCGGGCTGCAACGCGATCTGCATACGCTCAAGGGCGGTGCGCGCATGGCCGGCATCATGGCCGTGGGCGAACTCGGCCACGTCATGGAGTCGCTGCTCGAAGCGGTCGTCGACCATCGCACCGAACTCGGTCGCGACGGTCTGGTCCTGCTCGAACGCGGTTTCGACCGCCTGCACGCCATGGTCACCCGCGTCGGCACCGGTCGCGCGATCGCGATGCCGGAAGCGCTGATCTCGGTGTTCGAAGCGCGCTGGCGCGGCGAGGCGATGCCGAGCTTCGCCGGTCTGGAGCCGGCCGAAGCCGCGCAGCCGCAAGCGCAGGCGCAGCCGGTCGCGGCCGATCACGACGGCCTCAAGCCGCTGTCCGCGCCGATCGTCGACGCGCCGCTGGGCGACGAAGACGAGATCGGCGTGCGGGCGCCGCAGGAACAGGTGCGTATCCGCGCCGACCTGCTCGACCGCCTAGTCAACTACGCCGGCGAAGTCGCGATCTATCGCGCGCGCCTGGAGCAGCAGTTGGGTGCGTTCCGCGGCGCCATCGCGGAAATGGCGCAGACCAACCTGCGTATGCGCGACCAGTTGCGCCGTCTGGAAATCGAGACCGAAGCGCAGATCATCGCGCGCTACCAGCGCGAGGGCGATTCGGGCGACCAGTCGTTCGATCCGCTGGAACTCGACCGCTTCTCGACCCTGCAACAGCTGTCGCGCGCGCTGACCGAATCGGCGGCCGACCAGAACAGCCTGCAGAACACCCTCGACGACCTGACCCGTCAGTACGAAACCCTGCTGCTGCAGCAGTCGCGAGTCAGTTCGGAGTTGCAGGAAGGCCTCATGCGCACGCGCATGGTGCCGTTCGACACCCTGTTGCCGCGTCTGCGCCGCGTGGTCCGCCAGGCCTCGAGCGAACTGGGCAAGCAGGTCACGCTCAAGCTCGAAGGCACCCAGGGCGAACTCGACCGCAACGTGCTCGAGCGCATGACCGCGCCGCTGGAGCACATGCTCCGCAACGCCGTCGCGCACGGCCTGGAACGTCCCGAACAGCGTCGCGCCGCCGGTAAGCCGGACGAAGGCACGGTGCGCATCGCGGTGCGCCGCGAAGGTTCGGAAGTCGTGCTGGAAGTGGCCGACGACGGCGCCGGTCTCGACCGTGCGGCGATCCGTCGCCGCGGCGAAGAACGCGGCCTGGTGCGTGCCGACGCGGTCATCGCCGAAGCCGACCTGGACTCGCTGATCCTCGAGCCGGGCTTCTCCACCGCCGACGAAGTCAGCCGCCTCGCCGGTCGCGGCGTCGGCATGGACGTGGTCGCCAGCGAAGTGCGCCAGCTCGGCGGCACCTTGGACATCCACTCGCGTCCCGGCCACGGCGTCCACTTCACCCTGCGCCTGCCGCAGACGCTCGCGGTCACCCAGGCGGTGTTCGTGCGCATCGGCGACATCACCTTCGCCGTGCCGATCGCTTCGGTGCGCGGCGTCGGCCGCCTGTCGCGCGAGCTGCTCGACGCGGGCGAGGCCAACTACCGTTACGGCGGCGAAGACTATGTCGTCCACGACCTCGGCACCCTGATCGGCCATGCGCCGGCCAAGGCCGAAGGCCAGTTGCAGATGCCCTTGCTGCTGATCCGCTCCGGCGATCTGCGCGCCGCCATCACCATCGACCAGGTCATCGGCAACCGCGAAATCGTGGTCAAGCCGGTCGGCCCGCAGGTGGCGTCGGTGCCCGGCATCTTCGGCGCGACCATCATGGGCGACGGCCGCGTGGTGGTGATCCTCGACGTCGCGCCGTTGGTGCGCCGCCGTACCGCGCAGTTGCTCGACTTCGCCCAGGTGGTGGAGCCGCCGCCGGCCCCGGCGGAAACCCGCCGCGTGCCGCTGGTGATGGTGGTCGACGACTCGGTGACGATGCGCAAGGTCACCGGACGCGTGCTCGAACGCCACAACTTCGAGGTCATTACCGCGAAGGACGGCATCGACGCGCTCGAACGCATGGCCGAGCGCGTGCCCGACCTGATGCTGCTCGACATTGAAATGCCGCGCATGGACGGCTACGAGCTGGCCACCCAGATGAAGGCCGACGCGCGCATGCGCGAAGTGCCGATCGTGATGATCACCTCGCGTACCGGCGAGAAGCATCGCCAGCGTGCGTTCGAGATCGGTGTCGAGCGTTATCTCGGCAAGCCTTATCAGGAGCTTGAATTGATCCGCAACGTGTTCGAACTGCTTGGAATCGCGCGTCATCATGGCTGAAGCAGAACGTCGCGTAGCGTTGTTGGCGCGGGCCGGCGTGGCCTGCGACCGTTTGCGTAGCGCGCTCGGCGATGCCGGCGCGAACCTGGTGTTGGTGGGCGATCCGACCGCGTTGGAACCGGCTGCGCTCGACGCTGCCGATCCGGACGTGGTCGTGGTCGTGCTCGACCCGGCCACCGAGGACGCGCTGGACCGTTTCGAGAACCTGCTGGTCGATCCCTCGATCGAGGTGATCTTCGAGGAAGCCGAACTGACGGTGTCGCGCGAGGGCTGGGACGAAGCGCGTTGGGCGCGCCATCTCAGCGCCAAGCTGCACCGCCACGACGACGTGTTGCCGCCGGGCCGCGAGCCCGAGCCGGAACCCGATCCGATGCTGATCTCGACCGGGTTCGAGCGTCCGTTCGCGGCGGGATCGCCGTTGGCGCAGGAGCCGGTCGGGTTCGACCCGGCTTCGGCCGAGGCCTCGCTGGACCCGCTGTCGTTCGTCGCCGCCGAACAGATCGGCGAACTGGCGCGGGTCGCACCGTCGCCGCCGCCGGCCGAAGACCGTATCGAATTCATCACCGCCGAAGCGATGGCCGAGGACGGCGCCGAACAGCTCGAAGCCGAAGAAATCATCGCCACCGAAGCGGTCGCCGCCGACGATTTCGACATCGGCCACCTGACCTTGGAAGCGGTCGACAGCCAGGACGAGGTTCCGGGCAACGCCGCGCCGTATTCGCAGACGCTCGGCGAGTGGGTGGAGCCGGCCGCGGCCCATGCCGACGTGCCCGCGCTCGACGAAACCGGGCTGGGCGATCTCGAAGTGTGGCGCGCGCCGCCGCAGGACCAGGTCCGCGAGCTGATCGACTTCGACAGCGCCTTCGCGATCCAGGACGACCAGTCCGGGCCCGAATCCGCATCGACGGTCGCGCCGCTCGATTTCGACGACGGCCGCAACGAACGCGCCGCGGCCGAAGCGCGTAACTTCGAGAGCGACTTCGAGTTCGACTTGAACGAAGACCTGCAAGCGGCGCCGAAAGCGCCGTTGCCGCCGGCGCCTGCCGTGCCGGACTGGTCGTTCAGCGACGAGGCCAGCCTGGTCAGCGCGGCGACCGGTCAAAGCGGCGCGCATGGCAACGCAGGCGTGGGCAAGCACGATCTCGACGAGATCGAGCGTCGTATTTCCGGCCTGGAACTGGTCGACGACAGCCTGCCGGCCTCGACGCGCAATGGCGCCGTGCTCGTGCTCGCCGGCATCGGCGGACCCGATGCGGTGCGCCAGTTGCTCGGCGCGTTGCCGGAGAATTTCGGCCGGCCGGTGCTGGTGCAACAGCGTCTCGACGGCGGCCGCTACGACAAGCTGGTCGCTCAGATGCAGCGCGCCACCTCGGTGCTGGTCAAGCTCGCCGAACCCGGCACGCGCACCATCGATGGGGTGATCTACATCCTGCCGGCGGGACTCGGCATCGACGTCAGCGACAGCGGCATCCAGTTCGTCGAAGGCGCCGAGGTGATCGACGCCTTGCCGGCTTCCGACAGCGCGGTGTTGCTGTTCAGCGGCGCCGACCCGGCCCAGGTCGATACGGCGATGAAGCTGTCCGCGCACGGCGCGTTGGTCGCCGGCCAGTCGCCCGACGGTTGCTACGACGCGGCCGCGGCCAGCGCGGCGATCGCGCGCGGCGCCGGCAGCGGACAGCCGGCCGATCTGGCCGCCAAGCTGGCCTCGCGCTGGTCCGTACAAAGCGCGATCTAAGGCCGCAAGCCAAGAGCCCGAACGCCGTCGCCGCGTGGCGACGGCACCGAATCCCGGATTCCGGCATCAAGGAATCCACCGCAGCAGATCCACCCGTTGAAGGCCGCGCAATCCGCGGCGAGGACGCGAAGCGATGTCGAACGAGAACCAGATCAGCGACGCAGCCCCTGAAGCCACCTCGCAAGCCGACATCCGCGGCGTGTTGATCCAGGTCGGCGGCGCACGACTGCTGCTGCCCAACGCGACCATCGCCGAGGTGTTGTCGTACGCGCCGCCGGCGCCGATCGAGGACGCGCCGCGCTGGCTGCTCGGCCAGATCCGTTGGCGCGGTTGGCATCTGCCGCTGGTCGCTTTCGGCGAACTGTCCGGGCTCGCCCGCGAGCAGGGCGGCCTGGGCAGCAAGGTCGTGGTGCTGAAGGCGCTCAGCGCCGCCTCGCGCCTGCCGTATTTCGCTTTGTTGACCCAGGGCTTCCCGCGCCTGGTCACGGTGTCGCGCGACAGCTTGTCGGTCGCCGGACGCGAAGGCGACGTGCTGCCGCACGCCGTGCAGGCGCGAGTACTGCTCAACGACGATCCGGCGCTGCTGCCCGATCTGGAAGCGCTGGAAGCGATGATCGGCGAAGCGCTCGCACAAGCGGCGTGAGTCCGGCGCCGCAGGCCGGCGGCGCGACGTCGCCGTCTGGCTCGTCATCCGGCCCGCGGTCGGCCGCGTCGGCGCCGAAACGCTACGCCTCGGTCGACGCCCTGCGCGGGCTCACCGTCGCGGCGATGCTGCTGGTCAACAACCCTGGCGATTGGGGCCATGTCTACGCGCCCTTGCTGCATTCGCAATGGCACGGGTTCACCCCGACCGACCTCGTATTCCCGATGTTCCTGTTCATCGTCGGCGTGTCGATCGCGCTGGCGCTGATGCCGCGCCGCGAACACGGTGTAGCCGCTGCGACCCTGCTGCGTCCGGCGTTGTGGCGCGCGGCGCGCATCGTCGGCCTCGGCCTGCTGCTGCATGTCTGCGCGATCTGGGCGTTCGGCCACGAGCACCTGCGTATACCCGGCGTGTTGCAGCGCATCGGCCTGTGTTTCGCCGCCGCGGCGCTGATCGCGTTGTATGTGCCGGCGCGGGTGCAATGGATCGCCTGGGGCGCGCTGTTGTTCGGCTATGCGGCTTTGCTCGCAGCCGGCGGCAGTTATGCACCCTTCGAGAACATCGCCAGTCGTTTCGACAGTGCGCTGTTCGGCGTCCACGTCTTTCAGATCGACCCGGCCAGCGGCCGCGGCCACGACCCCGAAGGCCTGGTGTCGACGCTCGGCGCGCTGGCGACGACCTTGCTCGGACTGCGCGCCGGCGATTGGTTGCGCCGCGGCAACCTGCGTGCGCTGTGGATAGCCGGCGCGGTCTGCCTGCTCGCCGGCTGGGTAGGGGCGTATTGGCAGCCGTTCAACAAGAACCTGTGGACCCCGGCCTACGTGCTGTGGAGCGGCGGCTTGTCGTGTTGGGTGCTGGCCGTGTTCCACGAACTGATCGACCGTCGCGGCTGGCCCGCGCTCGGACGCGCCTTCGGCGTCAACGCCATCGCCGCTTACGGCGGCTCGGCCTTGCTGCTGTACCTGCTGATGGGCATGGGATGGCTGCAACCGATCTACCGCCGCGGTTTCGCCGACTGGATGACGCCGCTGTTCGGGCCTTATCTGCCTTCGTTGGCGTTCGCGCTGGTCTTCGTCGCGTTGTGGTGGGGCGTGGTGCGCTGGCTGGACGCGCGGCGGATCTATTTCAAGATCTGAGTGTCGTTGCCGGGTTCGGGTGAGGCGGCAGCAACAGCAACAGCAACAGCAAATCCCTCGCATCTGCTGCGCAGGCGCGCCCCCTTTTAAAAGGGGCAATAGCACCGGCTCTAAGGCAGCAGCACCGTCGCGTCGTGCACTTCCCCCTTTGAAAGGGGGGGGCAGGGGGGATTTGCTTTTGCCTTTAAAGCGACAACGAGACGTCGCTCAAGCCAGATCGCCGAACTTCGCCTGCAAGGCCGCGATCGCCGCCAGGCCGGCGGTTTCGGTGCGCAGGATGCGCGGGCCCAGGCGCAGGCCCTGGAAGCCGGCATCGCGCAGTTGCTGCCGGTCGAGCGGCGACCAGCCGCCTTCCGGGCCGATCGCGAGCAGTACCGGTGCCTCGATCTCGACTGACAAGGTGGCGAAGGCGAGTTCGCCTTCCGGATCGAGGATCAGGCGCAGGCCGCCGGGCGGCAGCGCCGCCAGCGTCGCCGCCAAGGAACGCGGCGCCGAGACCTCGGGCACGCGCGCACGACCGCTCTGTTCGCAGGCCGACGCGACCACGCTGCGCCAATGCGCATGACGTTTCTCCGCGCGCGCTTCGTCGAGCTTGACCTCGCTGCGCTGCGACCACAACGGATGCACGGCGTGCGCGCCGAGCTCGGTGGCCTTCTGCAGGATCAGGTCCATCTTCTCGCCGCGGGCGATGCCTTGCAGCAGCACCAGGGGCAGCGGCGATTCGCGTTCGACCTCCTGCGCCGATTCGAGCGCCACCCGCACCTCGCGCTTGCCGAGCGCGACGATGCGGCCGTGGTAGTCGCGGCCGTCGCCGTTGAACAGCACGCAGGCGTCGCCGACCTCGTGGCGCAGCACGCGCGCCAGATGCGTGGCGGGGCCTTCGGGCAACGCGATCTCGCGACCGGCGGCGAGATCGGCATCGACATGGACTCGGGTCAGGCGCATGCGTCGGCCTCCCGCACGGCATGATCGATCGCCGCGCGCGTGGTGTCGGCGAGCAAGCCCAGGGCGTCCTCGTCGATCGAATAGGGCGGCATCCAGTACAGCACGTCGCCGAGCGGCCGCAGCAACACGCCGCGGTCGAGCGCGGCATGATACGCGTGCAGGCCGAAGCGGGCGGCCGGGGCGAACGGCGTGCGCTTGTCGCCGTTACGGGTCAGCTCGAAGGCGACGATCATGCCGGCCTGACGCACGTCGGCGACATGCGGGTGGTCGGCGAAATCGGCGGCGAGCCGGGCCATGCGCGCGCTGGTGACGCGGTTGCGGGCGACGATGTCGTCGTCGCGGAAAATATCCAGGCTGGCCAGCGCCGCCGCGCAGGCGAGCGGGTTGCCGGTGTAGCTGTGCGAGTGCAGGAAGGCGCGCTCGCGCGAGTCGTCGAGGAAACCGTCGTAGATCGATTGCGTGGTCAGCACCGCGGCCAGGGGCAGGGCGCCGCCGGTCAGGCCCTTCGACAGGCAGAGCAGGTCGGGCATGACCCCGGCCTGTTCGCTCGCGAACAAGGTGCCGGTGCGGCCGAAGCCGACCGCGATCTCGTCGGCGATCAGGAACACGCCGTGCTCGTCGCACAGCTCGCGCGCCAGCTTGAGATACAGCGGGTCGTGCATGCGCATGCCGCCGGCGCATTGCACGCGCGGCTCCAGGATCAGCGCGCAGACTTCATCTGCATGGCGTTCGAGCAGATGACGCAAAGCCGTCGCGGCCTGTTCGGCGCGCTCGGCCGGGGTTTGGCCGGGTTCGCACAGGTAGGCGTCGGGCGAGGGCGCGAACAGCGACTCGGCCAGCAGCGGTGCGTAGATGCGCCGGTACAGCGGAATGTCGCCGACCGCGAGGGCGCCGAGGGTTTCGCCGTGGTAGCCGTTCTCCAGGGCGATGAACTTGGTCCGGCCTTCGATGCCGCGGTTGCGGAACCAGTGGAAGGCCATCTTCAGGGCCACCTCGACCCCGGCCGAGCCGTTGTCGGCGTAGAACACCTTGCTCAGCGGCGCACGCCCGTCCTGGCGCGGCGCCAGCGCCAGCAGGCGCTCTGCGAGTTCGACCGCCGGCGCGTGCGAGCAGCCGGCCAGGATCACGTGTTCGAGGGTGCGCGCCTGGGTCGCGATGGCCTCGGCGATGCGCGGTTCGGCATGGCCGAACAGATTGGTCCACCAACTCGAGATCGCATCCAGATAGCGACGCCCGTCGCGGCCGATCAGCCACGGCCCTTGCCCGCTCGCGATCGGCAGCAAGGGCAGCGTATGGGGGTGTTCGCGCATCTGGGTGCAGGGGTGCCACAGCACCGCCAGGTCGCGTTCGCGCCAGGAGTCCGCCGCGTCGGCGCCCGGCTCTGTTAGCATCGTCGTGTCGTGAGTGATCTCTCGCATCCCCCTATTATCGTGCCTTTCCGCTCCCTGCTCACGCCCGGAGCCGCGCCATGACCCGACGGCTGCCGACCATTCATCACGTCACCGAGCACGAGGCCGGTCCGTACCGGCTGGAACGGCTCGATCTCGAGTTCTCCAACGGCGAACGCCGCCAGTACGAGCGCCTGCACGGGCGCGGCCACGGCGCGGTCGTGGTGGTGCCGATGATCGACGACGACACCGTGCTGCTGGTGCGCGAATACGCCGCCGGCGTGCACCGCTACGAGCTCGGCCTGGTCAAGGGCCGCATCGACGCTGGCGAAAGCCCGATCGAGGCCGCCGATCGCGAGCTCAAGGAAGAGGCCGGCTACGGTGCGCGTTCGTTGACCGTGCTGCGCTCGTTGACCCTGGCGCCCACCTACATGAGCCACCAGGCGCATCTGGTGCTGGCGCGCGATCTCTATCCCGAGCGCCTGCCCGGCGACGAACCCGAAGAGCTCGAAGTGGTGCCGTGGAAACTCGATGACCTGCACGAGTTGATCCTGCGCGAGGATTTTTCCGAAGGCCGCAGCATCGCCGCGCTGTTCATCGCCCGCGAATGGCTGCGCAACGGCGAGCCGCACCCGGAGCCGCAAGCATGAGCGCAGCCCCTGTGAAACCAGCCCTGCTCAGCCCGGAACAGATCGAAGGCGCGATCGCGATCGCCCGCGCCGCCGCGGCCGCGATCCTGACCGTCTACGACGGCGAGTTCGCGGTCGAACGCAAGGCCGACGCTTCGCCGGTCACCGCCGCCGACATGGCCGCGCACCACCTCATCGTCGACGGGCTGGCCCGCCTGACCCCGGACATCCCGGTGCTGTCGGAGGAATCCGCGCACGAGGTCAGTTTCGAGCAGCGTCGCGAATGGTCGCGCCTGTGGCTGGTCGACCCGCTCGACGGCACCCGCGAATTCGTCAAGCGCAACGGCGAGTTCTCGGTGAATCTGGCCCTGATCGACCACGGCGTGCCGGTGTTCGGCCTGATCCAGGCGCCGGTCGGTGGAGCGCTTTGGCATGCCCAGCGCGGCGGCCGCGCCTACCGCCGCGACGGCGACGACGAGCGCGAAGTACGGGTGCGCGCACCGGCGGCGCAGCCGCTGCGGGTCGCCGCGAGCCGCTCCTTCCACAGCGACCGCGCCGAACGGGCGATGGCGCGTCTGCAACGCGAAGCGCCCGGCGGCATCGACATGCTCAGCCTGGGTTCGTCGTTGAAATTCTGTCGGATCGCCGAGGGCGGTCTCGATCTGTACCCGCGTTTCGGCCCGACCAGCGAATGGGACACCGCCGCCGGCCAGTGCGTGCTCGAAGCCGCGGGCGGCGCCGTGTTCGACCCGCAAGGCCGGCCGTTCCGTTACAACCAGCGCGCCGGCATTCTCAACGGCGATTTCGTCGCTGTGGGCGACCTGGCTCTGCCGTGGAAGGAGTGGCTCGATGGCTGAAGTGCTGAACCTGCCGCCGGGTATCGCCGGGCTGTTGACGATCATGGCGCGCCTGCGCGATCGCGACAGCGGCTGCCCCTGGGACATCGAACAGGATTTCGCTTCGATCGCGCCGTACACGATCGAAGAAGCCTACGAAGTCGCCGACGCCATCGATCGCAAGGACTTGGTCTCGTTGAAGGACGAACTCGGCGATCTGCTGCTGCAGGTCGTGTTCCATGCGCGCATGGCCGAGGAACAGGGCGCGTTCGCTTTCGACGACGTGGTCGCGGCGATCAGCGACAAGATGGTGCGCCGTCATCCGCACGTGTTCGGCGACGCCAGCGTCGAGGACGTCGAGGCCCAGACCGTGGCCTGGGAAGAACAGAAGCGCCGCGAGCGCGAGGCGGCGGGCGAGGTCGACACCTCGGCGCTGGCCGGTATCGCCCGCGGCCTGCCCGAGTGGCAGCGTGCGGTGAAACTGCAAAAGCGCGCGGCCGCGGTCGGTTTCGACTGGCCCGACGTGAGCCCGGTGATCGCCAAGCTGCACGAGGAAATCGAGGAAGTCCGCGCCGAGTTCGCCGCGGTCGCCGCCGCGCCCGACGATGCGGCCGCACACGGCCGCCTCGAGGACGAGATCGGCGACGTGCTGTTCGTCTGCGCGAATCTGGCCCGCCACGGCAAGGTCGACGTCGGTGCCGCGCTGCGTCGTGCCAACCTCAAGTTCGAGCGCCGTTTCCGCGCGATGGAAACCCTGGCCGCGCAAGACGGTCTGGCCCTGGCGGAGTTGCCGCTGGAAGGCCAGGACGCGTACTGGGACAAGAGCAAGCGAGCCGAGCGCGGCGAATCCTGAGCGCGGCGTTCGCGCCCAGCGGCGCCCGATCTTGCGGCGCTGCGAGCGGCACGGCAGGATGCGTGCAGGATCGATAAGCGAGGGAACGCCATGAATCGTCGCATGCGCCGGTGGTCGCTGGCCTGTCTGTTAGCTGCATGTTTCTCGGTCGAAGCGGCGGAGCAGGAAAACCTGATCGTGTTCGTCGGCGAGAAGCTGTCGGTCGAGCAGTTCGGACCCGTACTGGGCAAGGACGTGCTCCTCATGGACGCCGCCTTCAAGGCGAAGTATCGGGTCGAGCAGCTCGTCTATGGCGAGTACGACGGAGATACGATTGAGTTCGAGGCCTACGACCATCACGGTGTGCCGCCGTTCTCGCGCTTTCCCCATGCCTTGTTGTTCGTATCGCGCGACGGCAACCGGCTTTACCATCAGAAATACCAGTATTACCCGGTGTTCAGGGCCCCGTCCGGCGCCTGGTTCGGTTGCGGACCGGTGGGCGAGCGCGATAGCGAGGATCGTCGCGGCATCGCCGAAGCCAGGCCGATACCATGGGACAGCGATGCCTACCATCCGCTGGAGCCTGGGTGGTCCAGCAAGGACCGGCGCAAGCTGTTTGCGCGCGAGCATTTCCGCATCGACGGCGACAAAGCGTATTGTCTGACCGGCAGCCCGGTGGACGAGTTGTTCGAGGTCAAGAAGCGCACCGTGCTGAAGGCGCGGGGCATGTTCGGCGGTGAGGCGAAGACCGCCGATTGAGCGGTGCGGGGCGATCAGGCGAGGACAGGGACATGGCGAACCGTTTTGCGAGTTTCCGCGAGTTCTATCCGTTCTATCTGAGCGAACACAGCAACCGCACCAGCCGGCGCCTGCATTTCATCGGCAGTTGCGGCGTGCTGGTGCTGCTCGCGCTGGCCTTGGCCCAAGGCCGGCCCTGGCTGCTGCTGGCGGCGCTGTTGTGCGGCTACGGTTTCGCCTGGGTCGGGCATTTCTTCTTCGAGAAGAATCGCCCGGCCACCTTCAAGCACCCGCTGTATTCCTTCGTCGGCGATTGGGTGATGTTCAAGGACATCCTGACCGGCAAGATCAAGTTCTGAGCGCCCGCCCGAACGCGCCCGAGAAAGAACCCCCAAAACAGCCGCGAAACCGACGAGTCGCGTCGGGTTCGCATCCATCAAGGAAGATATCTTGAATCTCAAGATCGCTGTGTGCGGCCTTATGTTGACTTACCTGTGGCCGGGCGTGGTGTCGGCGGCGCCCGCCGCACAGCCCGATGTGCCGATGCGCGTCTCCCCGTGGCTCAGCGAAAGCATGGACAGCAAGACCTGTCCCATCGTCCGCGTTTATCTGGCTGGGGCCGGATCGGCCGAGGGCGGTTCCGCAGTGGCGACGCTGTGGCGCAACCGCGGCGATCAAAACTCGGCGCTGGCGGCCTGGCCGGCGCTGCACCTGTCGGTGAACGGTCAAGCTTTTGCTTTGCGCCGCGAGGGCGCACATTCGGATATCGAAGCGCTGGGCCTGCAGCGGCAGCGCGGTCAGACCCTGCGTTGGTCCGATGCGGGCGAGAAGATTTCGGCGGAGCTGCGCCTGGGCGCGCCGAGCCTGTCGGTCGAGGAGGACGGGCGCTGGACCCGGCTGCCGGCGGCGCAGGCGGTGCAGGCGCGCGCGGCGATGGACGACGCCAGCACCCTTACCCGCTGGAAGGGCCATCTGACGGTGACTGTCCGTGGTCAGCGCTGGCAGCGAGAGGTCGAGGTCGAGTCCTTATGCGGGCCTTGATCGGGTCGCTGCGCCGCGCTCGATCCGCGAAGATCAATCCGGGAAGCTCAATCCAGGAAAATCAGCCAGGCCGCCACCACGATCAGGCCGAACCCGGCCCAGTGGTTCCACTTCAGCGGCTCGCCGAGGTACCAGGCCGAGAAGCCGGCGAACACCAGCAGGGTGATGACCTCTTGCATGCCCTTGAGCTGCGGCGCCGAGTACACCGCGCTGCCGAGACGGTTGGCGGGTACCTGCAGGCAGTACTCGAACAGGGCGATGCCCCAGCTGACCGCGATCGCGATCATCAACGGCGACGACTTGTATTTGAGATGGCCGTACCAGGCGAACGTCATGAAGATGTTCGAACCGAGCAAAAGCAGGATCGGGTAGAGGCGTTCGGCGAGCATCGGGGCGTTTCGTGACGGAGTGGGCGGTCAGCGTAACGAGGGTCTTCACGGGCCGTCCACCTTGGCGAGGGCAACCTTCACAAAACTGAAGGAATGGAGAGGCTGCATGCAGGGTACGAGAGACGGGGGGCTGGTCCTGATCGTCGAAGACAACCGCAATATCTCCGAAATGGTCGGCGAGTACCTCGAAAGCCGCGGCTTCGAGGTCGATTACGCGGCCGATGGTCTCGACGGTTACCGCCTTGCCACCGAGAACAGTTACGACGTGATCGTCCTGGACCTGATGCTGCCGCGCATGGACGGCATCGAGGTCTGCAAGAAGCTGCGCGAAGAGGCCCGCAAGTCCACGCCGGTGCTGATGCTGACCGCACGCGATACGCTCGACGAGAAGCTCACCGGTTTGAGCGCCGGCGCCGACGACTATCTGACCAAGCCTTTCGCGATCCAGGAACTGGAGGCGCGCCTGCGCGCCCTGATCCGGCGCGAGCGCCGCCAGGTCGGCGGCGAGGTGCTCAAGGTCGCCGACCTGGTGCTCGACCCGGCCAGCCTGCGGGTCACCCGAGGCGGCAGCGAACTGCAACTCTCGCCGATCGGCTTGCGCCTGTTGACCATCCTGATGCGCGAATCGCCGCGCGTGGTCAGCCGCCAGGAGATCGAGCGCGAGATCTGGGGCAACGGTTTGCCGGACTCCGACACCTTGCGCAGCCATCTGTACAACCTGCGCAAGACCATCGACAAGCCGTTCGACAAGCAGCTTTTGCATACCGTGCAGAGCGCCGGCTACCGGGTGGCAGACATCTCCCAGCCGCCGGACTGACCGGCCGCGATCATGCCGCAGGGGCTACCGCGCAAGATCAAGCTCGCGTTCATTCTGCAAGCCTTGATCGGCAGCATCGCGATCACGCTGGGCATCCTCCTGGCGGGACTCGCGGTGCGCCACGTGGTGCTGGAACAGCGCATGCAGCGCGAGGCCGACGACTACTGGGCCGGGCGCATCCGCGACCCCAACTATCCGTTGCCGCGCACCTCGACCACGCGCGGCCATTTCGTCCCGACCGGCGCCAGCGACTCGCTGCTGCCGATGGTGATCCGCGGGGTCGACTCGGGCCTGCACAACCTGCCCGGCGGCGGCCGGGTGGTGCTGGTGGACCGGCGCGAGCCCGGCACCTTCTACATGATCTACGCCACCGAGCTGATCGACGAGGCGATCCTCTACACCGGCCTGTTCTCGCTGCTGCTGTCGTTGCTGACGACGTATCTGATTTCCTGGCATACCTACCGCACTTCGAAGCGACTGGTCTCGCCGGTGAGCTGGCTGGCCAACGTGGTCTCGCAATGGGACCCGCGCGATCCCGACACGAGCCTGATCGAGCCGATCAAATTCCCCTACGACCCCGGCAGCGAAGTGCGCCGCTTGTCGAGTTCGCTCAGCGGCCTGGCCGAACGAGTCAGCGACTTCGTCGAGCGCGAGCGCGATTTCACCCGCGACGCCAGCCATGAACTGCGCACGCCGTTGACGGTGATCCGGGTCGCCACCGACCTGATGCTGGCCGACCCCGACACGCCCCTGCGTGCGCAACGCTCGTTGCTGCGCGTGCAACGCGCCGGGCGCGACATGGAGGCGGTGATCGACGCCTTCCTGATCCTGGCGCGCGAGTCCGACGTCGAGCCGCAGTCCGAAGATTTCCTGGTCCGCGACATCGTCGACAACGAGATGGAGCGGATCCTGCCGCTGCTCAACGGCAAACCGGTCGAGTTGCATCTTTACGACGAGGGGGGGCCGCGCCTGACCGCGCCGCCGCACGCTCTCGGGGTCATGGTCGGCAACCTGCTCAGCAATGCGGTGCGCTTCACCGACCAGGGCCGCATCGACGTGCGCCTGAGCCGCGACAGCATCGAGATCCGCGACACCGGCATCGGCATGTCGGTGGAAACCCTGACCAAGGCCTTCACCCCGTTCTACCGCGCCGACTTCTCGGTCGGCGACGGCAAGGGCATGGGCCTGTCGATCGTGCGCCGGCTCGGCGAACGCTTCGGCTGGCCGGTCACCCTGACCAGCGCGCCCGAGCAGGGCACCACCGCGGTGATCCGCTTCCGCCCCGGCAGCGCCACTCTGAGCACCCATATGCCGCCGCTGCCGCGCCGACCCGGCGCCTGAAGCCCAGCCGCCGGCTGCGACGCTTTCGCGCCCTGGCGAATCCCTGTGCAGAATCGCTTGCCGCCAAGCGCTCGCTTCGCCTGCACCGACCGTGGCGGAAACTGAACCGTTCGTGCCCGATGCGGTCAATGCAGCGAGCGCTGTCAACCGCATTCAGCCACGCGCGTTCGCGCCTTCATAGCCCACGATCCGAGTCCCATGAGCGCAGCCAAGCCGACCTCACCCGCGACGAACAACAACGGGCGCCGCAAATCGCCGTGGCCCAAGCGCATCGTCGCCGCGGCGGTGGCGCTGGCCGTGGCCGGCGGCGCCTGGACTTACTACCGTCAGCGCAATGCCGAGGACGCCGCGGGCGCCTATCGCACCGCCAAGGTCGAACGCGGCGACATCCGCGTCGCGATCTCGGCCACCGGCGCACTTTCGGCGATCTCGACCGTCGACGTCGGCAGCCAGATCTCCGGCCAGGTCACCGAGGTGCTGGCCGACTACAACGACCGCGTGACCAAGGGGCAGGTGATCGCGCGTATCGACCCGGCCACCTACGAAGCGCAGATCGCCCAGGGCTCGGCACAGGTCAGCAACGCCCGCGCCAGCCTCGCCACCGCGCAGGCGACCCTGCGCAATGCCGAGCTGGACTACCAGCGCAAGTCGGAACTGGCCAAGAACCAGCTCGTCGCGCGCAGCGACGCCGACCTGGCCCGCGCCGCGCGCGACCAGGCCCGCGCCCAGTTGGCCGGCGCCGAAGCCCAGATCAACCAGCAGATCGCCTCGACTCAGACTTCGCGCCTCAACCTGCAGCGCACGGTGATCCGCGCACCCGTGGACGGCGTGGTGCTGACGCGCAGCATCGAGCCCGGCCAGACCGTGGCCGCGAGCCTGCAATCGCCGGTGTTGTTCCAGATCGCCGAAGACCTGTCGAAGATGGAAATCGTGTTGGCCATCGACGAGGCCGACATCGGCCAGGTCAAGCCGGGCCAGAGCGTCAACTTCACCGTCGACTCGTTTCCCGATCGTCAGTTCCGCGGCGCCGTGCAGCAGGTGCGGTTGTCGGCGACCAACACCAGCAACGTCATCACCTATCCGGTCGTGGTTTCGGTCGACAACGTCGACGGCGTGCTGCTGCCGGGCATGACCGCCAACGCCGAGATCGAGGTCAGCCGCCGCGACGACGTGCTGCGGGTCAGCAATGCCGCGCTGCGCTACAAGCCGGCCGACGAAGCAGTCAGTGCGGGCGCCGCGAACGGTCCGGCCGGCGGCGCGCGCGGCGGCCTCAGCGGCGATCTGCCGCAGGTGGCCCAGGCGCTCAAGCTCGATACGAACCAACGGGCCGCGTTCGACGCCGCGCTGGAGCAGATGAAGCAACGCATGGCCGCGCGCACTGCGGCGCCGACTGCGGCCGCGCCGGGCGGCGGTGGCGGCGCGCCGATCATCATCGGCGGCGGGCGCGGCCCGGGCGGCGGTGGCGGCAACAACAACCGCGGCAACCGCAGCGGCGGCGCCGTCTCCGGCGCGGCGCGCCAGCGCATGCAAGAACGCTTCAACCAGCAGTTCGGCTCGTTCCGCTCCATGCTCGACGAGGCCCAGCGCAAGCAGTGGGATGCCGAGATCGCCAACCTGGTCACCGCGCGCCGCGTACCGCTGTACAAGCTGGTCAAGGGCGAGCCGGAACAGATCGTGGTCCGCGTCGGCGCCAGCGACGGCAGTTGGACCGAAGTCTCGGGCAACATCCAGGAAGGCGACGAGATCGTGGTCGGCAGCGGGCGCGGCACGAAATGAGCGGCGGCATCGCTGACGCCACCGCGGTCATCGAGACCCGCGCGCTCGGCAAGGTCTATTCGCCCGGCACCGAGGCCGAAGTGATCGCCCTGCACGGCGTCGAGATGTCGATCGCGCGCGGCGAGTTCGTCGCGATCATGGGGCCGTCGGGTTCGGGCAAGTCGACCCTGATGAACCTGATCGGCTGCCTCGACACGCCGACCAGCGGCGTGTATCTGTGCGACGGCATCGACGTCGCCAGCCTCGACGCCGAAGAACGTGCCATCCTGCGTCGCGACAAGATCGGTTTCGTGTTCCAGGGCTTCAACCTGTTGCCGCGCATGAGCGCGCTGGAGAACGTGGCGATGCCGATGGGCTATGCCAACGTGCCGCGCGACGAGCGCATGCTCCGCGCACAGCAGGCGCTCGACGCGGTCGGCCTCAGCGGCCGCGCCGGCCATCGGCCGAGCGAATTGTCCGGCGGCCAGCAGCAGCGCGTGGCGATCGCGCGCGCGCTGATCAACCGTCCGCCGATCCTGCTCGCCGACGAACCCACCGGCGCGCTCGACACCCGCACCGGCGAGGAGATCCTCGCCCTGTTCAAGCGTCTGCAGGCCGAGGATCACACCGTCGTGCTGATCACCCACGACCCGGACGTGGCTGCGCACGCCGACCGCACCTTCGTCATGCGCGACGGCGAACTGCACGTGCAGGAGGCCGGCGCATGAGTTTCATGGAAGTCCTGCGCACCGCCATCTTCGCCCTGCGCGGCAATTGGCTGCGCAGCGCGCTGACCTCGCTCGGCGTGATCATCGGCATCGCCGCAGTGATCGTGATGGTCTCGGTCGGCCAGGGCACGCAATCGGAAATCGACAAACTGGTTTCGGGGCTGGGTTCGAATCGGCTGGATATCAGTTCGGGCGGCGGCGGACGCGGCAGCGGCGGCGTGCGCCTGAGTTCCTCGAGTTTCTTCACCCTGACCGAGGCCGATGGCGAGGCGATCCGCAACGAAGTCTCGGAAGTGCAGTATGTGGCCGCCTCGTTGCGCGGCGGCACCCAGGCGGTCTACGCCGAAAACAATTGGTCGACGCAGTGGCAGGGCGTGCAGGCGGATTTCTTCGACATCAACGGCTGGACCATCGCCTCCGGCGCCAGCTTCGAGGCGCGCGACTACGGCAGCGGCGCCAAGTCGGTGATCCTCGGCGAAACCGTGCGGCGCGAACTGTTCGGCGACGAAGACGCGATCGGCCAGACCGTGCGTCTCGGGCGCGTGCCGTTCACCGTGGTGGGCACGCTCAAGCCGAAAGGGCAGGGCGGTTTCGGCCAGGACCAGGACGACGTGGTGTTGGTGCCGTTGGAAACCGGGCGCCGGCGATTGCTGGGCGCGATGGGCCTGCCGACCGGTGCGGTCATGCAGATCGCGGTCGGCGTCGGCCGCGCCGAGGACGTGGCCTATGCGCAAGAGGAAATCGAAGGCTTGCTGCGCCAGCGCCACAAGATCCAGCCCGGCGGCGACGACGACTTCAGCGTGCGCAACATCGCCGAGGTGGTTGCCACCCGCACCCAGACCACGCGTTTGATGTCCCTGCTGCTTGGCGCGGTGGCGACGATTTCGTTGATCGTCGGCGGCATCGGCATCATGAACATCATGCTGGTGTCGGTGACCGAGCGCATCCGCGAGATCGGCCTGCGCATGGCGGTCGGCGCCGGCCCCAGCGACATCCAGCGCCAGTTCCTGGCCGAGGCGATGCTGATCTCGCTGATCGGCGGTGCGCTGGGCATCGCCATCGGCGTGGTCGGCACGATCCTGGTCGGCAAGTTCGGCGCCCTGCCGATCGCCTTGAACGGGCAGATCATCGCCCTGGCGGCGGGCTTCTCGATCGCCACCGGCCTGTTCTTCGGCTATTACCCGGCGCGCAAGGCCTCGCAGCTCGACCCGATCGAAGCCTTGCGTCAGCAGTAGCGCGACCGACCGCGACCAACGGCACGGGCGCGCGCCGCCGTGCCGTGACAGCGTGGCCGGGTCGTCGGATCGGAGCGGAGCGCACATGAGCAAGTGGTGGTTGGCGGTGCTGTTGCTGTTGCCGTCGCAGGCATTCGGCGCGCAGGCGGCGCAGGCCGGCGCGACGCCGGCGGCGGTGATCGTGCTGGGCGTCGACCACGCCGCGCAATTGGTTTCCGAGCGCGACCAGCCGGCACTGCTGGACGCGTTCCTCGATCGCGCCAAGCCCGATGCGATCTGCATCGAGCGTGCGCCGGAAGCGTTCGCGCGCGGCGACTTCTACGAGTTCACCTACGAGGTACAGGACGTGGCGGTGCCGTTCGCGCGCCGGCACGGGATCGAGTTGTGCCCGATCGACTGGGAGCCGCCGGCGGAGGACCAGCGGCTTGGCTTCGGTCTGAGCCTGGACGCACCGCCGGAGCTGCGTCCGGCCAAGGGTTTCATGGGCTTTCTCGCCTTCGGCCAAGAAGCGTCGATGCGCGATTTCTTCCATGCCGACGACCCGGCCAAGCTGGCCAAAGTGGCGAGTTGGGCCGCGACCCCGGCCACCCGCGCCAAGCACGACCTGCCGCGCCGGCTCTATCTCTACCGCACCTATCTGCAGGCGCAGCGCATCGCCGCCGCGGCGCGTGCGCATCCGGGCGGCACGGTGGTGGTGGTCGTGGGCGAATTCCATAAGCACGATATCGAAGCGATCCTCAAGGACGAACCCGGCGTGCGCCTGGTGCAGCCGTCGTCGCTGGGCCGCCCCGATGCCAAGGCGATCGCGGCGCACGACCGCATCGAGTACCGCACCGCGATTGCGAGTTTCAACCTGCTCGGCCAGCAATCGGTAGCCGGTCCGGTGGATTACGGCTACGTCGGACGCGCGGTGGCGGCGCTGGAAGCCGCCGGCGCAACGCCGCAGGCGCGGCTGTTCCGGGTTCGCCTGGATCTGCTGCAAGGCCGGATCGAGCGCGGAGAGGCCATCGCGCGCTACCGCGCCATCGCCGCCGACGCCGGCGATGCGCGTTTCGCCTGGACCGGAGTCAAGGATGTCGCGCGCGTGGATTCCTGGTTCGACCCGTTCGGCAACCTCGACGTACGCCGCCGCGCCCTGCTGGAGGCGGCGCGGGAATCCTGGGCGGCCGGCGATGCGGCCGCTGCGAGCGAGTTGCTGGAGGCCTGCACCGAAGGGCTGAGCCTGCGGCAACGCGAGCAGTTGCGTGGCTATTGGCAGCGCGATGTGGCGGTGGCGAAATCCTCGCGATAGAAGTGGCGCAGATCCCGACGGTGAGTTCTCGTGTGGATGTTGGCTGCCCTCTTGTAGGAGCGGCGTAAGCCGCGACTCGTAGCCAAGTTGGCGTCGCATCTTTCATTCCGGCTGAAACCTTAGGCTGTGCCGTCGATATTCGATATTCGATGGCGGCGTTGTTGCTGTTGCTGTTGCTGTTGCTGTGCGTCGCCCAGCACTCGCGAAGGCAATCGAAGACCCGGAGGGCGGCCCGCATGGATGCGGGCCGTT
>NZ_JMTZ01000077.1 GCF_000731095.1 Lysobacter antibioticus
CCGGCCTGACCATCGCCGGCGGCCCGAGCGTGACCTCGGCCGGCATCAACGCCGGCGGTCAGGTGATCACCAATGTTGCGGCAGGTGTCGCCGCGACCGACGGCGTCAACAAGAGCCAGCTCGATGCGGTGGCTGGCGGCTCCACGACGCTGGGCATGAACTTCACCGGCAACGACGCGACCGCCGGCGATGTGCATCGCGATCTGGGGCAAACCCTGTCGATCCGCGGCGATGCGACCGCTGCCGGCAGCTACAGCGGCGGCAACATCCGAACGGTGACCGACCCGACCACCGGCGCGATCAATGTGCAGTTGGCCGATTCGCCGAAGTTCGGCAACGTCGTGATCAACGACGGCGGCAGCGGCCGCATCAGCGGCGTTACCGCCGGCACGGCGGCGACTGATGCGGTCAACAAGAGCCAGCTCGATGCGGTCGGCGCGACCGCGAACGCGGGCTTCAACGTCAGTGCGCAGGGCGCCAATAGCACCAACGTGGCCCCGGGCGAGACCGTCGACCTACGCAACAGCGACGGCAACATCGTCGTCAGCAAGACCGGCGCCGACGACAACGTCGCCTTCGATCTGGCCGACGACATCACCGTCAACAGCGTCACTGCCGGCGCCACCACGCTCAACAACACCGGCCTGACCATCGCCGGCGGTCCGAGCGTGACCTCGGCCGGCATCAACGCAGGCAACCAGGTCATCACCAATGTCGCTGCGGGTGTTGCAGGGACCGACGGCGTCAATAAGAGCCAGCTGGATGCAGTGGCCGGTGGCTCCACCTCGCTGGGCCTGAACTTCACCGGCAACGACGCCACCGCCGGCGATGTGCATCGCGACCTGGGCCAGACCTTGTCGATCCGCGGCGATGCCACTGCCGCCGGCACCTACAGTGGCGGCAACATCCGAACGGTGACCGACCCGACCACCGGCGCGATCAACGTGCAACTGGCCGATTCGCCGAAGTTCGGCAACGTCATCGTCAACGACGGCGGTACCGGCAAGATCAGCGGCGTCACCGCGGCCGATCTGAGCGCGGCCAGCACCGAGGCAGTCAACGGTTCGCAGCTGTTCCAGACCAACCAGGACGCCGTGGCGCTGGGCAATCGCGTGACCACGAACGAGGGCAACATCGCCGCGCTCAACAATGTGGTCGGCCCGACCGACCAGGCCTACCAGGATGCCAACGGCCACGGCGTGCGTTATGTGCGCACCAACGACACCGGCTTGCCCGAGTCGGATGCCTTCGCGACCGGCGCCAACTCCACCGCGGTCGGCTACAACGCCCGGGCATCGGCCGAGGAAACCCTCGCGATCGGCGAAAACGCAGCGGCCAGCGCGCTCAGTGCCCTGGCGCTCGGCTCGGGCTCGGAGGCGACGAACGATTATGCGATTGCCATCGGCGATGAAGCTACGGCCAGCGGCAGATTCTCGTTGGCTGTGGGCGATACCGCCAATGCGAGCGCAGAGTCGGCGATGGCGGTGGGCCTGGGGGCGGTTGCGAGTGGCACCGGCGCCACTGCGCTGGGTGCTCTAAGCAGTGCTGCGGGAGTCGGGGCAGCGGCCCTTGGCAATAGAGCAAATGCGAGCGCATTGGGCACGACGGCGATCGGTTTGGATAGCCGGGCCAGTAACGCGGGCAGCGTGGCGCTGGGCTGGAATTCGATCGCCGACGGCGCCACGCTGGGCGAGCTGGCTTACGTGCCGGATGGCTCAACGTACACGGTCGCCGCTACCTCCGCGCTTAGCGAGGTGTCGATCGGCAGCGCGGGCAACGAACGCCGCCTGTCCAACGTCGCGGCAGGCGCGGTCGATACCGATGCGGCCAACATCAGCCAGCTCAAGGCGGTGGACAGCAAGATCACCTCGTTGGGCCAGGACTCGCTGCTGTGGGACCCGACCGCGAACGGCGGTACCGGTGCGTATAACGCCAACCATCTCGGCACCGGCCCGAACAAGATCGTCAACGTGGCGCCGGCCGATCTGAGCGCGGCGAGCACCGATGCGGTCAACGGCTCGCAGTTGTTCCAGACCAACCAGGACGTGGCCGCGCTCGATACCCGGGTGACCACCGCCGAGGGCGACATCAACAACCTCGACAACCGCGTCACCACCAACGAAGGCGACATCACCAACATCAAGAACCAGATGGGCCCGACCGATCCGGCCTACCTGCAGCAGAACGGCCGCGGTACGCGTTATGCGCGCACCAACGACACCGGCCTGGCCGAGGACGATGCGCACGCCCAGGGCGTGGGTTCGACCGCGGTGGGTTACAACGCCACCAGCTCGGCTGCCGATGCAGTCGCGATCGGTCGCAACAGCCAGGCCAGCCATGCCGGCAGCGTCGCGCTCGGTGCGGGTTCGGTCGCCAACGGCAGCACGCTCGGCAATGCGGCCTACTTGGTCGGCGGCACCGCGACCGGCGAGGTCAACGTCGGCAACCGCCGCGTCACCGGCGTCGCCGCGGGTTCGGAAGACACCGATGCGGCCAACGTCGGCCAGCTCAAGGCGGTGGCGACCAGCGCCACCCAGGCCGAGCAGCGTTCGGTGAAGTACGACTGGAACGACCTCGATGCGGACGGCCAGATCGATCCGGGCGAAGTCGACTACAGCAAGGCGACCCTGGCTGGCCCGGTGAGCACCGATGGCGGTGCGACCGGCGGCAGCAAGATCACCAACCTGGCCCAGGGCGAGGTGTCGGCCACTTCGACCGATGCGGTCAACGGTGCCCAGCTCTACAACGTCGCCGGCCCGAACGATGCGACCTACATCAGTCAGAACGGCCGCGGTACGCGTTATGCGCGCACCAACGACACCGGCCTGGCCGAGGCGGATGCGCATGCACAGGCGGTGGGTTCGAGTGCGGTGGGCTACAACGCCACCGCCTCGGCCGGGAACGCCGTGGCGGTGGGTCGCGATTCGGTCGCCGGCCATGCCAACTCGGTCGCGCTCGGTGCCGGTTCGTCGACCACGGCCGGCGCGCAGAGCGGCTACAACGCGGCCTATGTCGGCAGCAGCAACTCGACCGGCCAGGTCCAGGTCGGCGGCCGCACCATCGGCGGCGTGGCCGCGGGCTCGGCGGCGGACGACGCGGTCAATGTCGCCCAGCTGCAAGCCGGCGTTACCAATGCGGTGACCCAGGCCAATGCCTACACCGACACGCGCGTCGACCAGATCGCCGGCAACGTCGCTCAGTACGACAACCGCATCAGCACCGTCGAAGGCGACGTCAACAACGTCAAGAACGGCTCGGCGGGTCTGTTCCAGGTGAGCCAGGACAATACCGCGGCTCCGACGGTCAGCGGCGCCAATGCCTCGGCCGGCGGTGCCGGTGCGGTGGCTTCGGGCAGCGGCAGCACGGCGCTCGGCAACGGCGCCATCGCCTCGGCGAACAATGCCGTGGCCCTGGGCGCCGGTTCGGTGGCGAACCAGGAGGGCACCGTATCGGTCGGTTCGGCCGGCAACGAACGCCGGGTGAGCAATGTCGCGGCCGGCACGGCCGACACCGATGCGGTCAACGTCTCGCAGTTGAAGGGCTTCACCACCGGCGGCTTGCAGTACGACAAGAACGCCGACGGCAGCAACAACACCAACAGCGTGACCTTCAACCCGAACGGCAGCGGCGAGACCACCCTGCGCAACGTCGCGGCCGGCAAGGCCCCGACCGATGCGGTCAACGTCAGCCAGTTGGGTCAAGCGGTGACCACGGCCAACAGCTACACCGACAGCCAGGTCGCCACGGTCCGCAACGACGTGTGGAAGCTCGGCGGCGACGTCCGCCGCCTGGAACGCGACATGCACTCCGGCATCGCCACGGCGATCGCGATCAAGCCGGCGCCCTACGTGGCCGGTCGCACGACGTACTACGCGGGCTTCGGTGCCTACAAGAGCGAAGCGGCGTTCGGCGTCAGCCTGCGGCATACCGCCGACAACGGGCGCTGGAGCCTGGAAGGCGGTGCCTCGAGCAACAGCGATGGCATCGGCGCGTACATCGGCGTGAGCGGTGTGCTGGGCGACTGAGTAAGGCGTAGTCCGGCCCGTCTTGCATGCAGTACGCAAGGCGGGCCGGTTTTTGCGGTAAGCCGGCCGGGCTGCATCGGCGCCGGGATTGTCTCAGGCGGCTTCGGCCGCCGCCGTGTCTCGTCCGACCTGCCTCGAACGCACCCGCAGCGAAGACGTTTGTCCCTCCCCGTTGTGCAAGCGATATTCATCGGAGTTCTTCGTATGACCTTATCCTTGGTCGAGTCGCCGCAATTCAGGTTCACCGACGAGCAGTGGCGGATCGTCGCGTCGCATCTTCCGCGCCAGTACCAGGCGCGCATTCTCAACAACACCGGTGACTACCGCACTTTCATCGAGGCGGTGTTGTGGGTGGTCGCCAACAATGCGCCGTGGACCAGCGTGCCGCAGGGCTTCGGTTCGTGGCGGGCGATCTACGTGCGCTTCCTGCGTTGGTCCGAAAACGAACACTGGATCGCGGTGGAACGCGCCATCGGCATGGACAGCGAACTGGCCAAGGGCCTGCGCGAACGCGTCGAGCGTTACCACGCGAGCAACCGCTGGCGCCGCAAGCGCGGCGAAGCACTGTCGCCCAAGCCCGCTGCGGTGGAGAGCGACCTGGAAGGCGAAATGGCCAGGCGCTGGGGTGTGTTGAAAGTGGGCTGAGTCGCGCCCGTAAGTTTAAGGAAGCCAGGCTTCCATCTCGACACGCCGCACCCCCTGCGGCGTTTACAGCGGTACCACGGCCGGCTCCCCCTCCGGCCCGCGGGTCGCTTTGCGGCCGCATCGGCTGCTTTTTGCGTCGGGCCGGGCCCTCCCTCCGTGTTTCGGACGGTTCGACGCGCTTTTTCCCTGCCTGCCGCGACCCTGCTTGGCCCGGCTCTCGACCGCTGCGCACGGTTTCCATGCAATCGGTTGGACGGTCCGCTGTGGGGACGGGCACTCGAATCGATCTACATTCCAACCGGAAAGCCATTCATGAAGAACGCCACCGTTTTCAGCCGTTTCTGCCTGGCCCTGGCGGTCATCGCTCTGGGCGTGAGCGAGGGCCATGCCACGCGCGCCGACGACAGCAAGTTCGTCGATTGCGGCTCGACCTCGAACGGTCTTTCGGTGCGAGCGGCATCGGTGCAGCCCAGGCAATTTGCCTGCCCGCGGGCGACCCTGGTCGGCGAGAGATACCTGCGTGCGATACGCAAGAAGGCCCTTGCGAGCGTTCGCATCAGCGTGAGCGGGGCGACCTGGATTTGCCGGGAGCGCCTGTACGACACCAATCCCGTACTGGAATGCATCATGCAGCGAGAGCCGCGCGAGATCGTCACCCTGGCGTCCTGAGCCCGTACTGCTGCCATCGCTCCATCGCCCGGACATGCCGCGGCCTGTCCGCGACCCGCGCGAAACCGCATTGCGCGATCCTCGGCGTCAAGCGCCAAGAGGGGCATGAGCGGGCTTGCCGAACGCCAGTACCGGACGCATGATTATTCAGCGTGTTCAGATCGTGGGCGACCCTCGGACGGCCGCCGGCGACGAATGCTCGACCTGCGTCGGTACCCGCATCCAACGTTCCTGATGATCTTGCGCCGCACGACGGCGACCCCAAGGTGAGAACACGATGACGACGCCGTGGCCCGCGGATGCCTGGTATCTGCAACTGGCCGACCTGACCACCGATCTGCGTTTTCGCCGGCTGATTCATTCAGGCCAAAGCGTGGAGTTGCCGCAGCGGGTCTTCGACCTATGGTTGCTGTTGCTGAGCGAGCCCAACCGGCTGCATACGCGCACCGAACTGTTCGACCGGCTATGGGCCGGCACCATCGTCGAAGACACCAACCTGTCGCAGAACGTCTGGCTGCTGCGCAAAGCCCTGGGCGAGGAACGCAAGGGTTGGATCCGCACGGTGGCCAAGAGCGGCTACGTGTTCGAGCCGCCGGAGCCGTTGCAGTGGTTCAAGCAGTTGCCGCCGGCTCCGCAGGCGGCTGGCGAGGCCATCGCTTCCGCGGATTCGCAAGCCTTCGCCGAGGCGGCCGAGTACGTGGCGTTCGCCGAGTCGCAGCAGGCAGTTCTTGAAGAGCCTTCTGCCTCGGCCGGTCCGATGGCGGTGTTCGATCCGGTGCCGCTGTCGATGGCCGTCGAACCCAGGCCGTTGCCTCTGCCGGCGCCGCTTCCCGCACGGGGCCTGCGCGGCGGCAGGCGAGTGTGGGCGTTCGCCGTGCTCGGCTTGATCGTGCTTGCCGGGGCGATGGTCTTGTTCGCCCAGCGCTGGAACGGGTTTGGTAGGAGCGAGCCGAAGCTCGCCGTGGCGCTCGTGACGATCGAGGATCTGCAGGTCACGTCGCGATGGCCGGCCAAGCTGCTCGAAGAGTGGCTGAGCTGGAAGCTGGGCAGCCTGCCCGAGGTGAATCTGCTCAGCGAAAGCGATCTGGTCGCCGATCAAGGTTCGGGGACGGTGCAAGTGGTGTTCCTGTCGTCGGTGCGCGTGCCCAACGACCCCGAGAAAATCGCGTTGTACGTGCGTTTCCAGGAGGACGGCAAGGAACAGCGTCTGGAAGTGAAGGGCGATCCTTCCGAGATGCCGGCCCTGGTCGATTCGGTGTCGCGCCAGCTCGTGGCCCGCTTGCTTCCGGCTCGTGAGGCGCCATGGCCCGCACTGGAACTCAGCGCGGCCGCGGCCCAGCGCTATGAGCAGGCTGCGTTGGCGCTCGATCGCCGCGACTGGATGTCGGCGGTTTCGATAGGCAGCGAGATCGTCGAATCGGCGCCGCGCTTCGGCTTGATGCGGCTGCAGTTGGCGCAGGCGCACGCACGGCTGTCACAAGGCGCCGCGGCGACGGCGCAGATGGAGGTCGCGGTGAAGTTGCTGGCGACCGCGCCGCCCGAGGCGGCCGACTTGCTGGAAGCGCAGCGACTGGCGCTCGATCCGCGCCGCGGCCAGGACGCACTCAAGGCGTTCTCGGCCCTGGCCGACCGGCATCCCGACAAGGCCGCCTATCGATTGCAATACGCGCGCTTGCTGGTCAACGCCGGCGAGCCGCGAGGGGCCTTGGCGCAGCTGGCCGATGCCGGCGGCCGCGACGTCATCGGCTTACGCATCGCCAAGCATCTGTTGCGGGCGGACGCATACCAGGTACTCGGCGATCCGGCGCGGATGCGTACGCAGGCGGCCGCCGCCGAGCGCCTTGCGCGCGACGCCGGTGCCGGCTGGACCTTGGAACGCGCCGACGCCTTGCTGTTGGCGGCTCGCGCCGACAGCCTGCAGTTTCCCGAGCGTCCGGTGCCTGCCGCCTACGAACAGGCGGCGACGCTGTACGAGCAAGGCGGCAATTCGACCGGCGCGCTGCACGCCAGGGTATTGGCGCGCATGGCCGGCCCCCTGACCGGGGAAGCGGACGCGGCCTTGGGTGCGTTGCTGGCGCGCGCCAACGCCGGTGGCTACCACCGTCTCGAAGTGGACGTGCTGGTCGCCAGCGCCGACCAGTACATGAAGGCCGGCGATGCCGACACGTATCGCGCGCGGCTGTTGCAGGCGGCAGCGGTCGCGGACGCTTCCGGCGATCTGCTGTCGATGGCTCAGCTGGATTTCAGATTGCTGCGAAACGACATGCTGACATTGCGATTCGACAGCGCGGCGGTTCGCATCGAACGCCTGCGCTCCATGAAGGTCCAGGGCAACCTGGGGACTGCTTCGGAACAGTTCGCTGCGAGCTTGCTGCTTCTGCGCGGGCACTATGTCGAAGGTCTTGAGGTCATCAATCAAGCCGAGCGTTTGTTGCCGGCCGTACCTGCCGGCCATGCCGAGTCGGAAGCCCATGCGCAATTGGCATGCACGCGCGTGGTGCCCTTGGTGGCGCTGGGGCGGGTGCCTGAGGCGCGTCGCAATCAAGATCGCTGTTCGCAGAGCGATGCGGTGGTCTCGCGCTCGCGGGGCTTGCTCAGCAAGACCTATATCGAACTGTTGCTGGGCGACCGCATTCAGGCCGCGACCTCGCTGAGCCAGGCCGAACAATCCTTGCCGAACAAACCGCCCGAGCGCTGGATTCAACAACTGGAACTGGCCAGGCAAGCGACCCTGCTCGGGCAGCCGGAGAAATCCGAGCGTATCCATGCGCAATTGCTGCCGCAGCTGCAGCCGACCGGTTACACCGCTTATGTCGCCCAAACCATGACGGGGCAGGCCGAAAGTGCCGCGGCCATGGGCGACTGGGCGCGCAGCCGCGCCCTTGCGGCCGAGGTTCGCCAGACGATTCCCGCGGATGTGTGGTTCCTGATCAAACGCTTGGAACTGCTCGCCATTGCCGATGCGCTAGAGCACGGCGACCGGCGCACGGCCATCGCCAAGGCGAGCGCGTTGCACGCGCGCGTGCATCGGCTCGGCGATGCGGTCCTGGAGATGCAAGTGCACAGCATGTTCGAACCGGGCGTTCTCGATGACGATTGCAGCGCGGCCGAGCGCGAGGCCTTGGTCGCCCGCACCGGCATGCGCGGCAGCAACGTCGATTGGCTGAACCTCTCGGGACCTACCGGCCGAGGGACTTCGCGGTAGCGAGTCTGTGCCTGCATCCAAACTTCCCGACGATGGATCCTGGCAACCTAGTGCCGCATGACCGCGACCCCAAGGTGAGAACACGATGAGCACGCCGTGGCCCGCGGATGCCTGGTATCTGCAACTGGCCGACCTGACCATCGATCTGCGCTTTCGCCGCCTGATGCATTCCGGGCAAAGCGTGGAATTGCCGCAGCGGGTTTTCGATCTGTGGCTGTTGCTGCTGAGCGAACCCAACCGGCTGCATACCCGCACCGAGTTGTTCGACCGCTTGTGGGCCGGCACGATCGTCGAAGACACCAATCTGTCGCAGAACGTCTGGTTGTTGCGCAAGGCCCTGGGCGAGGAGCGCAAGAACTGGATCCGCACTGTGGCCAAGAGCGGCTACGTGTTCGAGCCGCCGGGGCCGCTGCAGTGGTTCAAGCAACTGCCGCCGGCTCCGCAGGCGGATGGCGCACCCAGCGCGCGTGGGGATTCGAGAGCGTTCGCCGAGGCCGCCGCATTTGCCGAGTCGCGGCAGGCGGTGCTCACCGAGCCTTCCGCCGCGAAGGGTTCGGCAGCAGGGCAGGTGCTCGATGCCGTGTCGCTGTCGACCGCCGTCGACTCGGGGCCGCAGCCGATACCGGCTGCGGTTCCGGCGGCGGTGCGGGGCCTGCGAGGCGGCAAGCGGGTGTGGGCGTTGGCGGTGCCCGGCCTGGTCGTGGTCGCAGCGGCGATGCTCTTGTTCGCCCAGCGTTGGAGCGGGTTCGGGCCGAGCGAGCCGAAACTGGCGGTGGCGCTGGTGACGATCGAGGACCAACAGGCCGCCTCGCGATGGCCGGCCAAGCTGCTCGAGGAGTGGTTGAGCTGGAAGCTGGGCAGCCTGCCCGAGGTCGATCTGCTTAGCGAAAGCGATCTGGCCGCCGGGCAGGGGGCGGAGGCCGCCAAGGTCGTATTTTTATCGTCGGTGCAATCGCCCGGCGATCCGAAGCGAATGACGCTGTACGTGCGTTTCCACGAGCAAGGCAAGAAGGAAGAACGTCTCGAATTCAAGGGCGATCCTTCCGATATGCCGGCCCTAGTCGATGCTGCGTCCCGCCAGGTCCTGGCCCGTTTGCTACCCGCTCGCGAAGCGCCGTGGCCGGCGTTGGAGCTGAGCGCGAAAGCCGCCCAGCGTTACGAGCAGGCCGCGTTGGCGCTCGATCGCCGCGATTGGATGTCGGTGGTCTCGATCGGTAGCGAAGTGGCCGAGGCGGCACCGCGCTTCGGCCTGATGCGGCTGCAACTCGCGCAAGCGCAGGCGCGGCTCTCGCAAGGCGCCGCGGCCGCCGGGCAAATGGAGATCGCGGCAAAGTTACTCGCGAACGCGCCGACCGAGGCGGTTGCGTTGCTGCATGCGCAAGCCCTCGGGCTCGATCCGCGCCGCAGCCAGGATGCACTGAAGGCGTTCGCCTCCCTGGCCGACCGCCATCCCGACAAGGTCGCTTATCGATTCGAATATGCCCGCCTGTCGATCGAGGCCGGCAAGCCGCAGGAGGCCTTGGCACGACTGGCCGACGGCGCCGGCGATCGGCATGCGATCGCGGTGAGAGTCGCCCAGCATCTGTTGCGCGCCGAGGCCTACGGCAAACTCGGCGATCCCGCCCGGATGCGTACGCAGGCGAGCGCCGCCGAGCGCTTGGCCCGCCAGGCCGGTCCGGGATGGACATTGGAAACAGCCGATGCCCTGTTGTCGAAGGCCCGTGCCGACAGCAATCAGTTCCCCGAGCGCCCGGTTCCGGCTGCCTACGAACAGTCGGCCCAGCTCTACGAGCAGGGCGGAAATTCGACCGGCGCACTGCGCGCGCGGGTATTGGCGCGTATCGCCGGGCCGTTGACGGGCGATGCGGATCCGGCGCTGGACGTATTGCTGGCGCGCGCCAACGCAGGCGGCTATCACCGCCTGGAGATCGACGTCCTGGTCGCCAGCGCGGATCAGTACCTGAAGGCGGGCGATGCCGACAGCTATCGCGCGCGGTTGATGCAGGCGGCCGCCATCGCCAACGCGTCCGGAGACTGGGTCTCGATGGCGCTGCTGGACGTGCGCTTGCTGTACGACGACCTGTTGACGCTCAGGCTCGACAGCGCCGCCGTTCGCAGCGCACGTCTGCGCGAGCTGCAACTGCAGGGCAGGCTGCGCCTGCTGTCGAACCAACTCGCCGGGGGACTGGCCCTGATGCGTGGACATGCGGCGCAGGCTTTGGAAATCTCGCGCGAGACCGAGCGTCTGTTGCCGGCCTTGTCTGCGGGGCAGGAGGGGTCGGAGGCGCATGCGCAGTTGGGGTGCGCACGCACGGATTATTTGCTCGCCCTGGGCAGGTTGGCCGAAGTGCGCAAGGAACTCGACCGTTGCTCGCAAGGCGACCGGCAAACCCTGCGCAGCCTGGTTTTGCTGGGCCGGAGCCAAGTGGCGTTGGTGGGAGGCGATTCCGTCCAGGCCACCGGTTTGCTGGAGCAGGCCGAAGCATCCATGCCGACTGCCGCGCCGGACAGTTGGAACCAAGGCTTGGAGGTCGCCCGGTTGGCGACTGTGTTGGGCCAGACGGAGAAATCAGAACGCATCTACTCGCAGTTGCTGCCGCCACTGCAGCGCAGCGGTTACAGCTTGTTCGTGGCCCAGGCCATTACCGGGCTGGCGGAGAACGCGGCGGCGCGAGGCGATTGGGTGCGCAGCCGGATCCACGCCGCCAACGTGCGCAAGCTGATTCCCGACGATGCCTGGTTCCTGAGCGCTCGATTGGATCTGCTGGCCGTTGCCGATGCGCGCCAGCGCGGCGACCGGACCACGGCGGTCGCGATGGCGGGCAAGTTGCACCAGCGCGCCAGGCAACTGGGCGACGTCATCGTCGAGATGCAAGTGCACCGGATCTTGGAGCCGGGTGCTTTCCACAACGATTGCGACGCGGCCGAGCGCGAGGCCATGGTCGCCCGCACCGGTATGCGCGGCATCGATGCCGATTGGCTAGTGCCTGCGAGCGGGGCTGCTCGAAGCGCCTCGCCCTGAGCTTTCCACACGACACGACCGGGAGTGGTCGCCGCAGCAAGTGCCGGCCCGCGATACCTTCGCGTGATCCCGCTAGCGATCGACATCGGCGACTCGTAAGCCCGTCCGCGCCAAGCGGGCAGGGCGACACCTGTGCCAGTCGTCACTCACGCATACGCCCGCGAAGGGGCGGCAACAAGCTGCTGGGCGACGGCGTTGCCGGCGTCCGGGCCGTCGCTTGCGCCGGGTCGTTCGAGAAGCGTGAACGCCCGATGCACGGATTCGCTTCCGGCGTTCGAGCGAACGCTTTTTTTATTCTCTCCGGGGCGGTGTTCTCTGTATCGTTCGGCTCGCGGTCGAGCTTCGTGATGCAGCGCTCATAAACGCTGCGAAGTATCCGGGTCGATCGCGCCGCAAACCCTCGCGCCCGAACAACGGATGCGGCGGCTGCGTCGCACGGCGACCGTGTCGAGACCGAAAGCGAGGAGACGCCACCGCTCTTCGCCGAGGTGTCCGTTCCCCCATGAATTCGCTTGCCGGCTGCCGTGCAGCTCGGGCAATCGTTTCGGCTGCGCGTCGTCCGGCCGTAACGGCCGCCGCGACGACATCAGATCGAGGTTGGATGAGCACGACCGATTTCTCCCAGGAACGCAGCGTCCGCATCGCCGCATCGTCGATCGCGGTGGCGACGACCTTGTCGATCGGCGCGCTGCTGTTCCGCCCGGTCGTATTGCCGTCGACGGCGTCGGCGATGGACGTGGTGTTGATCGATCGCATCGTGCGTATCGAACCGGCGCCTGACGTATCGCAGCCGTTAGCGCAACGTCCCGGTACCGCATCGCCGGTCGGCAAGAAGCCGAATGCGCAGCGCGAATCGATGCCTCGGCCCGAAAATGCAGTGCTGTCTCCGCAGAAGCCGGCGGTCGTCGAACCGCCACCGGCTCAGCCGAACCCGGCCGTCGAGCCTGCACCGCCGAACCGCTGGCTGCTGCCGGACCGTTTCAGCATGCGCCCTCGCAATGCGCCGGCCGACCCGGCGCTGGCCCCGAAACCGCGCGCACCTGGAGACCCGAGCGAACGCAGTCAGTACTACGCCAAGAAGCTGCTGGAGCGCCGTAATCCGCTGGGGGATCAGCCCCCGCCGCTGCACGACTGGTTCGACGACGCCAAAACCGCCGGCAAGGGACAAACGCTTTCCAAGCGCATCGCCGAAGCTCTGTACGGCAAGGACATCCAATCGGCGAAAGCGCGCCCGCCGCCGGCGACGAGGTTCCGGCCGGAATTGCACGAGCGGCCTTCCGACCTCGGCAGCGAGGCGACCGGTAATGCCTACAAGGCCGCGGCTGTCGCGTACGAAGCGGTGCCCGGCCTCGAAGGCGAAGCCAGCCGGCGCATCCGCGAAGCCATCGACCTGTTGCTCAAGCTGCCCACGGGCTGCGAGCGGCAAACCGTGGAAAGCTGGTTGGCCCCTGCGCGCAAACACCTGACCGAACTGGAGCGCGCCGAATACGCCTACGGCCACGGCGCCGACCCGATCCGCCGCGAGCACATGCTGCCGCGCGCCGCCGACACCGCCTACGACCAGGCCCGGCGCGCCATCGCTTATGCCGAGGGGCGGTTGGCGGGGTGCGGGAGGAAGCTGGGAGCTCATAACTAGTAATTAGGAGCGAGAAGTGAGGATTGCGTGGGCGCTCACTGGCTTCGCGGCATTGGGTGACGCGGCAATGCTCGTACTAAGGGCTGTGATGTTCGCCTGGCGTAATACAAAAAGCCGAAAATCCCTAGGTTTCCAGCTTCATTTGCGATACGTGGGATGATCCGCTTGCTTGGTTTGAATCGCATCTGTCATATGGAAAAGCAGTGTCCACGTACCCAGTATGCCTATTTGGGCTTAAGGAGCGTCCCTTCAATATGAGCAACACCAAGCGGCGTTATCGTCGCTCTCGATGAGTCAAGCTCGATGTATTGTTTATCGAACAGGCCGTTCAGTACGCGGCTCAAGTTGATATTGTCACGTGTCCACTTCTTGAGGTTTGTTCGCGTAACCCAGCCCGGTGTTGTATAGAGCAGCATAAGAACCTTGTCGGCCATCTTCATGTCAGGTGCTAGTACACGCTTTGTGCCGTCAATCTCCCAAACCAAAGGGTGTGATCGCTCTATCAGTGCGTCGACGGCGTCCTGTGCTTCGGACGTGGTTACGCCGTGTGTGATGCGGATAAGTTCAGCGACCACCCAGCTAGCACCTTCACGAACTAGCGTCGCGTCCATCTTATTCGGCACAACATCCCCGCCAACATGGCCGACATTCCTGTTGTTGCGTATTTCGTATAGCGCAGGCAGCAAGCGGGGTATGAGCACACGCAACGAGCGATCGCCGACTGCAATCGGTGATAAGCTTTCCAAAGCGCGACATGCAGCAACAAAATTATTCGGCTTACTTGGTGAGGCTGCAAAATTTCCGACAATGGCCCCATGAATGATCGTGTACGCGACCTCGCAGAATCTGCCCGCGTCCAGTGCAGCAAGCTTCCATCGACCTTCGTTGAATGCCTTGCAAATGTTCCTGTACTCATCGATGAGTGGGCCCCGAAGTGCTTCCGGAATGCTAGCGAGTAAAGTCTTCGGGTCGATCATCTGGACTTATTGCTCTTTCGCTTCGTCGGCGACTTGCGGGGATTTTGCTTTCCATCAAAGCCGGCCTGTACTGCGGCCTCACCGTCTTGCGTTAGGTAAGAACTTGCGCCTTCATCATGAATCCATGCGTTTTTAACCGCCTTCTTGTAATCCCTGGCGTAGTTTGGGCCTGGAGCAGGGAGCTTGGCTTGTTGAAAATACGCGGCGAGTTCGATGCTCGAAAAGTTCAGCTTTCCCTCGATCTTTTCACGATAGTATGCAAAGCAAGCTATGCGCTGATCGTTTGTTGCTGGCGCCTTCTCTTTTAGCAGTTCCACAAGTGATACTCGCTTGCCGCCACTGATCGCTTGAGGCGCGCCAAGGGGGGCTTGTTGGGCTGCCGGCGCCCCTTCTCCCTGGCGTTGACTTGCAGATGGTACGGCTAGGATTGCCGATACTCCGAACAAAGCGGCCGCTGATTGAAGTACCCGCGACCTCTCGTCGGGACTCAACGGCTGAAGTGCATTCATGACGGCAATTGCGGCCTCGGCGGCCTTGGTCGTGTCGTCGCTACTCATATCTTCTCCCCTGCGAGCTTGGTATCTGCCGGTCGCTTCCTAGCTAGGTTGCGGCCTGTTGAATACAGCAATTTATCTGTCAGCACCGCTAGGCCTTAAGGCGGGTCCTCCCGAGAGGTGGGGCCTGCTGCGGGGGCGCCGACACAGCATAAATTGCGGTGCGCGCGTCCGGCAAAGTCAACTTGTTGTTCTTGTGACTACCTTCGGCGCCCACTTCGTGAAGTATGCGTGCCCGGCGTCATACCAGGGCCGAAGCACTGCTTGTAAGTCATCGGCTTCCTGGTTTTCCGCCATCGAAAGCGCGATCGCGATGACGAGGTGCGATAGCACGACGGCGTTCGTCAGGACCTCGACGAATTCATCGTTTGGCGGATAGGCGCCGATGCCATCTTCGCCAATATAGTAGTTCAGTAGCGAGCGTCCGCCGTGTGTCATGCCGCTAAGCGTCGCCCAGGAATTGTCCACGGTGATCGGAATGCGACCGGCAGGCGTCCATCCGAAATGCGCTTCGTTAATCCGGGCCAGGGAGCGCGGCCCGAGCTTGTTCCCATCCCGGCGTGGCAGCTCGTCTTCGCCGAGGTAGAACGCCAATTCTTCCGCCGTAGCAGGCCCGGCGAAGAATGCGGCGCGCATGAGCTGGTCGACCTGGGATCGAAGCAGGATCAATGCGCCGAATACGCTCTGGTGTACGTCATGCGCGACCAGAAAGCACGCGGACCGCGCCTGCTCTACCGAGGCATATAGCAGGGCGATCGCGACGTTCGTCCTTTCGTCGTTAGGAAGCTCCATCTTCGCCAATACCGGATAGCAGCCGTCAATGGCCGTGACGCTTTCCAGGGCAGCGGGGACCAGGTTTTGAAGGTCTGGGGCGGGTGCGGGCTGGGTCATACCAGCAATGTGCGCCCTTCAACATGAGCTGGCAACGCCCCGGCAATGCATGTCCGTACGGGCGAGCCGCGCGGTGGATAGGTAATAAAAAACCCCTGAAAAATCAGGGGTTTGAATGGTGGAGGTGGGCGGAATCGAACCGCCGTCCGAAGGCACTCCATCCCCGGCACTACATGCTTAGCGCTCCGTTAGATCTCGCCCCCGAACAGCACGGCGCGCAAAGCGCATCCAGGAGCCAGCCTGTTTTGAGTTGACCGGGTGCTGACAGGCAACCACTCCCGGCGATTCCGTGATAATGACCCTACATTGCGAGCACGGACACAAGCAATTTCGGGGCTTACGCCTTAAGCGGCGAGAGCGTAGTTGTCGTCGTTGGCAACTAAAAGTTTGCAGCTGGATTTACGAGGAAAGCTACCCCCTCGGCATGCGCCAAGTGATTTCGCGACCCCCGTCGAAGCCAGTGCACCCCCGGGGACAGCAACCATCGCTGACGTGTTCAGTATAGGGGCTGGCGCCGGGTTCTCAAGCGTTACCGTGCGATGACGCACCGGCGATTCAGGCGCGCGCCTCGAATGCGGGCGCGTGTCCGCCGGACGACAGGCAGTCGTCGGCCATCGCGATGCGATCGAGTGGAGGGGCGAACGGCCGCGTGCGCAGCCTGGTCCGGCTCAGTTGCCGTCGAGCAGCTCGATCAGGGCGCGGCGTTTCTTGCGCGACAACTTGCGCATCAGGCCCATCAGGCGCAGTTCGTCGGGATCGCTGTATTTGGCGGCGTTTTCGCGCACCGACAGCGATTTGCCTTCGATGGTGCCGCGCCCGGTCGCCAGCCATTCGAAGCTGACGTGCTGCTGCACGGCGATCTGCAGCATGCGCTCGAGTTCGGGCAGGGCCAGGCCGACCAGCCACTTGCGGGCGGTTTCGCGGCTGACGTCGTAGTAAGCGGATAGCGCGCCTGTGCGGGCCCGGCCTTTGGCGAATCCGGAAAAATCGAGGGCCTGGTGCAGCCGATTGGCGAATTCTTGGTGAGGCGCGTTGGTCATGAGGTCTCGCCGGAGCATCCTGCAGGGCTGAAACGTGGCGCCGCCCACCCTGGCTGTCGGCCGGGCGAGGATAGCGCAACTCATTGTTGCGTACGCTTCCCGAAATTGATCACTCTTTTTGGTCGTTGAAAAGAGCAATTTGCGGTGGTAAGTTGGTTGGGCATGGATGCCACTCAGAGGTCACGCTATGGAAGGCAGAGCTAAAAAGAAGGCCCGGCGGAGTGCCGGCAACGCTGCGAACGCGGCGGCGGCGCCCCGTTCCAGGGGCGCGCGCAGGCTCGAGCGGGGCGGGTCGCCCAATCCCATCGAACGCTATATCGCCTGTTTCGCCACCGCCCGCGAGGCGGCATCGGCGGCCGGGGTGTCGGCGGCCATGCTGCGGCGCATGCGGGTGCGCGGCTATGTCTCGACCCGGGCGCGGGCCTTGCTGATGGCGCAGGCCTGCGAGTTCCGGATCGAAGCGGTCGAGCTGATGGCCTTGCCGAAGGGGGACGGCTGATGGCCCGGTTTGGGCCAGGGGTGGGGGTGGAGCTGGGGGCGGGGCAGGGCCTGGGCGCGCTGTTGCTGCAGCCGGCGGCGCTGGTCTTCGGGCTGTGTCTGTTGCTCGCCGCGGCGGGGCTGGCCGGGTGGTGGTGGCGACGGCGGCGGCGCTTGTCGCCGCACGAGCGCCTGGCCTGGCGCGCCGACCGCAACGGGCGCGCGCTGCTGCAACTGGCCGACGAGATCGAGGGTTTCCTGATCCGCCAGCACGAGGCCGGCATCTCGATCCGGCAGCAGCGGCACTGGCCGCAACTGTGTCGCCAGGTCGCGGCCGAGCACCTGGAGTGCATCAATTGCCTGTTGCTGGAAGGGGTTTGGCACGAGGAGGGCAAGCCGCCCGGCGACCGTTGATCGGCGGCCGGGGCCGTGATGCCGCCACTACAATCCGGCGGGTATGCTTGCGGCGATGACGACGACCGATCCGGCCGCCCACGCCAGCCCCCCGAACGACGGGGTCGACTCCGAACTTTCCGGCCTGATGCCGCGACGCGGTTATTTGCTCGCGCTCGCGGTGCTGATCGGCGCGCTGATCCTGGTGTTCACCGCGTGGCGGATAGCGCGCGACCGCGAACTGCGCTCGGCGCAGGCGGAATTCATCAGCCAGACCGTGCAGGTCACTGAGCTGATCCAGCAACGCCTGGTCAATTACGAACTGGTCGCGCGTGGTGGCGTGTCGCTGTTCGCCTCGGTGCAACGGCCGACGGCGGCGCAGTGGAAGGCCTATGTCGAAGGCATGAACATGCAGCGCCGGTTTCCGGCGACGCTGGGCCTGGGCTTCAGCGGCTACGTGCCGCAGCGGCTGCTGGTGCAGTTGCAGAACGAATGGCGCGACGCCGGCTACGGCTTGCTGTCGATACGGCCGCAGGGCCGGCGCGACGTGTACGGGCCGATTCTGTACCTGGAGCCGAAGACGCCGGCGAACGTCGCCGCGATCGGTTACGACATGTACGCCGAGCAGGTGCGTCACACCGCCCTGGAAGCGGCGCTGGACTCGGGCCAGGCCTGGCTGTCGGGCAAGATCCAGTTGATCCAGGACGGCGACAAGCAGAACACCGGCATGCTGCTGGCCTTGCCGGTTTACCTCGGCGGCGGGCGCCCGCAGACCCTGGAGCTGCGGCGCGCGGAAATGCAGGGCTGGGTGTACGTGCCCTTCCGCATGGAGCGTTTCGTCGAAGTGGCGCTGGGCGACACCCACGCCGACATGCGCTTCCGCATTTTCGATGAAACCGGCGGGCGCGACGAACTGTTGTACGCCAGCCCGAATCTGAAGACCGAAACCACCGCGGCTTTCGTGCACCGCGCCGCATTCGACATCTATGGCCGCACCTGGCGCATCGAATACGAATCGCCGCCGGTGGAGGAGGCGGTGCCGCGCCTGGAAGGCCTGCGCAACATGTTCGCCCTGGGCCTGTTCTCGGCGCTGCTGCTGTACAGCATCGCCTTGATGCTGGCGCGCACCGAGTCGCGCGCGCGCCACATCGCGCTGCGCATGACCGAAGACTTCCGCCGCAGCGAAACCCGCTTCCGCAGCGCGATGCAGTACTCGGCGATCGGCAAGGCCTTGCTCGACAGCGAGGGGCGCATCGTCGATTCCAACCCGGCTCTGGCCACCATCGTCGGCCTGGGGCCGGCGCAGTTGCTGGGCCAGCGTTTCGACAGCCTGCTCGAAGACGAGGACGCCGACACGCCGAGCGGCGCCAGCCACACCGAAGAAGACGGCGTGCACCGGGCCACGCGCCGCCTGCGGCGCCAGCACGGTGTCGCGCGCCAAGTGCAGCTGACGTATTCGCCGGTGCCGGGCAACGTCGGCCAGGACATCAGCGGCCTGGTCCAGGTCGAGGACGTCACCGAGCGCATGCGCGCGGAAGCGCGTGTGCATGCGCTCAACCGCACCCTGGAGGCGCGCGTGGCCTTGCGCACGCGCGAGCTCAGCCAGGCTAACCAGGAGTTGGAAGCTTTCGCCTACAGCGTCTCGCACGACCTGCGCGCGCCCTTGCGCGCGATCGACGGTTTCAGCCGCATCCTCGGCGAGAAATACGCCGACCGTTTCGACGCTGCAGGCAACGATTACCTGGCGCGGGTGCGCAAGGCCGCCGCGCGCATGGGCGACCTGATCGACGCGCTGCTGAAGATGTCGCGCCTGGCGCGCAGCGAACTCAAGCACGAATCGGTCGATCTGAGCCGTATCGCCAACGAGTTGATCGAAGAACTGCGCATGGGCGACGCGCAGCGCAAGGTCGAGGTGTCGATCGAACCCGGCATGCAGGTGATCGGCGATGCGTCCTTGCTGCGCAATCTGCTCGGCAACCTGCTCGGCAACGCCTGGAAATTCACCCGCGACCGCGACCCGGCGCAGATCGAGTTCGGCACCCAGGAGACCGCGAGCGGCGTGCGCGAGTTCTACCTGCGCGACAACGGCACCGGTTTTCCGCAGGCCTACGTCGACAAGCTGTTCCGGCCGTTCCAGCGCCTGCACAGCGTCGAGGATTTCGCCGGCCACGGCATCGGCCTGGCCTCGGTCAAGCGCATCGTCGAGCGCCACGGCGGCACGATCCGCGCCGAAGGCCGCGAAGGCGAGGGCGCGGTGTTCTATTTCACCCTGCCGCACGATGGGGCCGGGCGAGGGGAGTGAGGCGGGGGCCGCGGAAGCGCTCCGGCAACGCTGGTCGATGCCTCGGTTTTCGTCGCGAGGTGCCCTGTCTCGCGAAATCATCCACACCGACCAAGCTCCGGCCGCCATCGGCCCGTACTCG
>NZ_JMTZ01000078.1 GCF_000731095.1 Lysobacter antibioticus
GCCGTAGTTGCTGTAGGCCGGCGCGGGGGTCGTAAGCGTCACCGCGATGTCGGGCAGACCGTTGACCACCAGCGGGCAGGCGAGGTCCTGCTCGTCGGTGCGGGTCTGGTTGGTGCAGGCGGTCGTCACGACATAGGTGTTGGCGGCGATGCCGGCCGGCGCGATCGGCGTAGCCGAGTAGCCCGCGCCGGGAATCACGTACAGCTCGTTGGCGCCCTCGAACTGGGTGACGTTGTTGACGCCGGCCGCGCGCGGATCGCGCACGGCCATGTTGCCGCTGGTGTGGGTCAGCTGCGCGGTCCAGCCGCCTGCGCCCAGGGTGGTCGACCAGGAGAAGTCGGTGAAGTTGAGTGCGGCGGAGAAGCGCGCTTGTACGAACTGGCCGCAGCGTTGCTGGATACCGTCGATGCCCTCGCCTCCCAGGCGTCCAAGGTAGCCGACTTTTACGGTATCGATAGTGTCGGCGCAGAACGGGCTGCGAAGCGTATGTACGGCATAGGCCTCGTTGATGCCGATATCCTGCGTCGACGAACTCGTCCCGGAGCGTTTGACCCAGTCGTTCGCATCCAAGACCAAGGCATAGCAGATGTGCCGGACCGAGCTCGGCCAGACACCGGCTCCCAGATAGTTACGGTCGTAGCCGCCGCCTCGTCCTACGACCTGATTAGCGGCGCAGGTATTTTCAAGCTCCGTGTTTCGTTGATCGTAGCTGGGAAAGTCGGTAAACGCCGCATCGTTCGTTACCGTGACGCTCACTCCATCGGTCGCGATGGACGCGCAGCGCAGATCGTAGTCGACGGTCATGCCGTCGGCGGAGTTGGCCGGCCCTATCGCGCGGTCGGTATGGCGGCCGCCGACCACTACCTTGTTCGCAGCGCAGTCCCGATTCGCGGTATTCGGATGAGGCGACCCCACCAGCCCAGCATCCGTGACCACGTTGCCGATGCCGATCCCCTGCTGAGCGAACACCGAGCCCGCGGGCAACACCGACAGCAGCGACGCCAGCAGCAGGGCGGAAGACCGGCGGCGGATCGGCAGCGTCGTCTGCGGCGAACGTTCTGTCTTGAACATGCTCGGGTCCCCACAGTTGATCGACGACAGCGACGATGAAGCGGCGTGGATGGCCAGGTTCGGCCCAGTCGCGCAGGCCGACAGCATTGTGGGCCTTTCAAGCATGCGGCGGCCCGATCGAGCCAGCGGCCGATTCGCCGGGTAGATCCGATCCGCCATGAAGCACATTAACCCCCCGAGGGCGGCCCAGGTTCGCAGCCCCTTCCAGCATCGCTTCTTCATCTGAGTGTTCCACTTGGTCGCCAGCCGCACGGACGGAGCCCGCGAACCGCTTATCGCCGTAATTTAGTGATACACGTCACAAAAATCGTGCCAACCTCCGTTATCAAGCAGATGTGCCGGGGTTACCGCGTCCTGGGCCGGGCCCGTCCCGCGGAGGCCTCTTGGGTGGCGTGCGGAATGCGGCAGTTTCTGACCCTCACGGCCAAAGCACATTAGTCGCCGCGAGCTGCCTCCCGGCGAGCCAGCTCGGCCGGCCCGAGGCCCCATTGCGGACCCGGACCGGTCTTCGATCTGTCGTCGCTGCATCCGCAAACCTCCCGATGCGCGTCGCTCGCCGGCCTTCGCTTATCGACGACCACCGATTCGTACTGCCGCCATGGGCCGCATGGTTCGCGGGAACCGCGGAACGAAGGCCAAGCGGATGACCGCTGTCGAACCCAACTGTCGTAGTCGTATAGGAATGTCGACACTGTGGGGAGACGACTGCGTGGGCCGCCGACGAATCCGAGCCATGCCGCGATCGCGGTATCGCCATCGCGACTTCGCTCTCGACGGCGCACGGCCGGCAATCGAGCCGCGTGCGCAACCGCGCCGAAACGCCTGTGACCCGTGTCACGCGCACGCCCGCGGCCGTATGGTCACCCCTTCTTTACACCCGCCGTCCTAGCCTCCGGACCAGGATGGCGACGGCGCATGCAGCGAAGGACGTCACGACAAACAGGCAAAGCGCAGGCGCACTCTAGAGCCGGCCGCCTTGTGCAGGAGGGAGTGTGAGAGACGCACCCGCAATGCCCAAGCGCGCCTGGACGGACTACGCGCTGATGGCGCTGCTGATCGGAACCTCGGCCTGGGCCTCGCTGACGCTCTCTCGCGGCCCCGGCGAACTCGCCGCCGTCTGGATCAGCAACGGCATCCTGGTCGGCTGGTTGTTGTCGCGCGCCACCGCCCACTGGCCGGGTTATATCGTCCTGGCCTTCGCCGTCGAGTTCGCGGCGCGGCTGGCGACCGCGGAAACCGTCGCCCAGGCCGCGCCGATCTCGGCGACCAATGTGGTGGAAGTGCTGATCGTCGCCGGTGTGGTCCGGCGTTTCGTGCCGAACGTCGGCGACCCGAAACGCTGGATCAGCCTGGGCGGCATCGCCACCACGAGCACCCTGGTGGCCTGCGCGACCTCCGGGCTGATCGCCGCGTCGATCATCGCCGCTCTGCACTCGACCTCGTTCGTCATCGACTTCGTCACCTGGTTCGCCGCGCACGTGGTCGGCATGGTGATCTTCGCCACCTCGACCCTGGTCGTGCATCGCGAGGGTAAAGGCCTGATCGCCGCGCCCGGACGGCGCTGGTCGTTCGTCCTCACCATGCTGTTGCTCGCCGTCATCAGCCTGGCGATCTTCCTGTCGCGTTATCCGATCCTGTTCATGGCCTACCCGGTGTTGCTGCTGGGCGCGTTCCGGCACCGGTTCGCCGGCGTGGCGGTGGGAGTGATTCTGCTGACCCTGATCGGCAGCACGGCGACGGCGCTCGGCTACGGGCCGTTGTGGCTGGTCGACGGCTTCGGTACCGCCGGACGCGTCGCACTGTTGCAGCTCTATATCGCCGGTGGTTGCCTGATGACCATCCCGGTGGCGCTGGCGATGGCCGAACGCAAGCGACTCGTAGCCGGGCTGCGCGAGAGCGAGCACCGCTATCGCTTGCTGACGGATTATTCGCACGACGTGATCGTGCGCATGCGCGTCGACGGCGAGCGCATCTACGTATCGCCTTCGGCCCAGGACATCCTGGGCTGGACCCCGGCCGAAATGCTCGGCACCCGCACCAGCCTGATCCATCCCGACGACCTGCAACGGCAGACCCAGATCATCGCCAACGTCATCGCCTCGCACCAGCCGGTGACCTCGATCTACCGGGTCCGCCACAAGGAAGGCCATTACGTCTGGATCGAGGCGGTCACTCGCACCATACCTTCCTCCGACGGCGACGGCTTCGACCTGATCTACGCCGGCCGCGACGTCACTCGCAGAGTCATCGCCGAGCAGGCCCTGGAAGCGAATCGTCTCGAATTGCGGCGCCTGGCCCTGGTCGACACCCTGACCGGGCTGGCGAACCGGCGTCAGTTCGACGAACGCATGGCGCTCGCGTTGGCGCGCCTGCAACGGCACGGTACGCCGACCTCGCTGATGTACCTCGACATCGACCACTTCAAGCGCATCAACGACAGCTACGGCCATGCCGCCGGCGACGAGATCCTGCGCATATTCGCCCATCGTCTGTTGCACTGCGTGCGCAACAGCGACCTGGCCGCGCGCCTGGGCGGCGACGAGTTCGTGGTGCTGATCGAGGATGCGGCCGTACCGCAAGCGGCCGAGGCGGTCGCGCGCAAACTGATCAAGACCATGAACCAGGACGTCGTCGTCGACGGCACCACGATCCGGGTCACCACCAGCATCGGCATCGCCTACACCCACGTGCCGACCGATGCGGCGACCTTCATGTCGGTCGCCGATGCCGCGCTGTACCACGCCAAGCGCGAGCGCAATACCTTCCACATCGAATCGGTGACCGCGCCGCCGCCGGGCAGCGTCGAGAACGGTTTCGCCTGAGCGTCGACGCGGCCCGTGCGATACACAGGCCAGGCTCTATACCGGGCAGGCTCGCCACGGATCAGCGTCGCCGCGCGACCGGTCCAGCCGCGCGGCGACGCTGACGACAGCGCTTACTACGGCATCAGACCGGCGGTGGACTGATCCTCAGGATGTCGGCCTGCGACGGCGTGCCCAGGCTGTTGATCACGAACAACAGGTACGAACCCGGCGGTGTATGCGCCTTGTTCTGCGGTAACACCGCCGTCAACGTATGGTCGGCCACGGTGAACGGCAGTTCCACGTAACGCTGGTCCATGTCGAAGGAGTGGGTGACCGAACCGGTCTTGACCAGGGCGACGCGCTTGATGCTGCCGGCGTTGGGCGTGCCGATCGAAATCGTCGCCCCGGCCTGGACGTTGAGCGGTGCCGAGGTGATGACCGGCCTGGGCGCGCGCTTGCCGCTCGGCAGGAACAAGTACGGCGGGTAATAAATCTCCGCGTCGAGATTATTGACCGGCGCCGACCCCGCCGCGCCGCCGGCCATGGTCAGCACCGTCGCGTCGGGCAACAGCAACGCGGTCGAATGATAGAGCCGCATCCGCTGCGCCTTCGCCGCCTGGGTCCAACGCTTCTGCGCGGGATCGTAGATCTCGCTGGTGTAGGCGACGTTGACGGCCTTGTTCGCGACCTGGCTGCCGCCGGACACCAGCACCCGGCCATCGGCCAGCACGGTGGCGTTGTGCCAGTGGCGCGGATAGGTCATCGATGCGACCTGCTCGACGTTCGGCACGGTCGTGGCAATGTCGATGACGTGCGCTTGGCTGGAGGCCGCCTGCAGATTGCCGCCGCCGACCTGCAGGATCTTGCTCGGCGCGATCATCACCGCCGAGGAGGTCCAGCCGATGTTAGGACCCGGGAAGGTGCCGACGCGCTGGAAGGCACCGGCGCCGGCGGTCTTGATGCGATACATGACCTGGTTGTTGAAACCGAACACCTGGCCGTCGGGGGCAAGGAAGTTGCGCGGGTAGTACTCGAATACGCCGCTGGTGTTCGCCCCGGTCAACAGACGATAGGTGCCGTTGCGCTGGCGCACCTCGGGCAGGTCCTTGCCGCCTGCGCCGCCCTGCACGTAGATCTCGCCATTGGCCAGCGCGGTCGCGGTCGCATACCAACGCTTGCGATGCATAGCGCCGGTCTTGCTCAGGCTGTCGTCGAGGGACCGATAGAGCGTAGTGTCGGCGTTCGGATTGTTGGTGCTCTGCCCGGCGGCACTGGTGATGTCGCCGCCGAACAGCTGGATGTTGCCGGTGCCGGGCACGATCAGCTGGGCGCCGCAGAAGACATCGACACTGGTCCGGTTCGGCAGGGTGTTGTGCGAAAGCGAGCCGGTGCCCAGCAAGGGGTCCCAGATGTCGTAGACGAACTTGCCGGTCTGGATGCCGTTGCGGTCGGTGCCATAGGACAGCACCCGCCCGTCCGGCGTCAGCACGGCATGGATGCCGATCAAGGGCCACTTCATGACCGGCGAGTAATTGCCCTTGACCGGGTCGCCGACCTCGGGGATGGAAGCCGACGGCGAGGGCGCCATCGCCGCCGTCGGTGTCGCGGCCGCGGCCGCTGACGTCGCGCTGGGCGATTTGGCGGCGTTTGCCGGCGCCGCGGCCGGTGTCGCTTTCTGCGTTGACGCGGGGCTGTTCGTCCCGGGAATGACGGTAGCCGCCAATGCTGCGCACGACGCGGCCAATCCGACGATCAGGGGCAGCCTCTTGTGTTGATCCATACCAACTCCTTAATTGCATCCATGAAAGAACGTGGCGCTGCACCCCCTGTGTTTGCCGCACCGCTACCAGTTCAATCACGGAACGCCTGGGCTGTCACCGCGGTTTTCGTTAACTCAATGAATCATCTTCGCGAGCGCTGTCGTCGAGCCAGCGCTGGGTGATGGCACACAAACGATGACGAGTTCGTCGAAGCTCAAGGCTGATCGCGCTTGCACGCGCTTTCGCCGATTCGGACCGAGGCCGTCGAGGCAAGGCGATCCAGGTAACGTGCTTCAAAACACATTCCAAAGATTCATGTAATTCGCTCAACGGCCGGCATCGATCGCAGGGCCATCGCCATCGCGGTGCGCAAGTCAAGCGCATCGTTCGCCGCAACGACCTTGCATGCGCGGCGACACCTCGGTTCGTGCGGTCGGAGCGGAAACCCGCGCCCCGTTAAGTTGACATTGTCATCTCCGCATCCCGACAATCCTTCGGTCGTCCACGATGGAACGCCCATGCCGGCCAGCCGCGACATCGAGATACTCAATCTCGTCAACACGATCATGCATCAGGCCACCGCGCGCATGCAGCGTTCGCTGCGCGAAGCCGAGCTCGGTCTGGCGGCGATGGAAGCGCGCACCCTGCGCTTCGTCGCACGCCATCGTGGCTGCACCCAGAACGACATCGTCCGCGAGAGCGGCCGCGACAAGGCCCAGATCGCGCGGATCATCAAGACTCTGCTGGAGCGCGGCCACGTCGAGCGGATCGACAACGAAGCCGGCGAGAAGCGCCAGCGCCTGTGCCTGACGGCGAGCGGCGCCGAAACGCATGCCGAGGCCGAAGCCCTGCGTGCGGTGGTGGCGAAGGACCTGCTGCATGACCTCAACCAGACCGAACGCAAACAGCTCGAAAGCCTGCTGCGGCGCATGTCGCACGGCCCGACGTCCGACCCGGGCTGACCCGGGCCGACTGTCGCAGAGTTGACTTTATCAACTCATGACGGAATAGTTGACAATATCAACTCCGAGCCGGCGCGGCATCGCGCGGGCGCGGCTTAGCCCTACGGGAACCCCGGCATGACCCAGGCTGCGAACGAAACCGCCGGCGCACCGGCGCCCGCGCACTCCGGCGAAGCGCTCGACGCGCTGCGCCGCACGCTGTCGCAACAGCCCCCGGCCGTGCTGATCGACGGCACCTGGCGTGCCTGCGTATCGGGCCGCACGCTCGAAGTCGACGATCCGGCTAGCGCAAGCCGCATCGCCGTCATCGCTGCCGGCGACGGCCACGACATCGACCTGGCGGTCGCCGCGGCCCGGCGCGCGTTTCGCGACGGTCCCTGGCCGCGCCTGCCCGCATCGAAGCGCGCCGCCCTGCTGTTCGCCCTGGCCGACGCCATCGAAGCCCGGCAAGAGGAATTCGCCCTGCTGGAATCGCTCGACGCCGGCCACAGCCTGGCTTCGATCCGCAAAGGCGATCTGCCGCTGGGCCTGCGCTCCTTGCGCGACTACGCCGGCTGGGCGACGAAGATCGCCGGCGAAGTGCCAATGCGCTCGGCCGACCAAGCCGGCATGGACTACTTCCTGCGCGAACCGATCGGCGTCGTCGCCATCGTCACGCCCTGGAACGCGCCCTTCCTGATGGTGCTGCAGAAACTCGCCGCCGCCCTCGCCGCCGGCTGCACCACGGTGATCAAGCCGGCCGAACTGGCGCCGCTGTCGGCGCTGCGCATCGGCGCACTCTGCCGCCAAGTCGGTATCCCCGATGGCGTCGTCAACATCGTCACGGGCGAGGGCGCGAGTGCGGGGCAGGCGCTGGCCGAGCATCCCGACGTCAACCTGATCAGTTTCACCGGCTCCACCGAGGTCGGCCAATCGATCATGGCCGCGGCCGCGCGCAGCAACCTGAAACGGGTCGTGCTCGAACTCGGCGGAAAGTCCCCGGTGGTGGTCTTCGCCGATGCCGACGTGGACAAGGCGGCGCAAGCCATCGTCGCCGAGATCGCTTTCAAAAGCGGCCAGTATTGCGCGGCGGGATCGCGCGTCTTCGTCCAGCATTCGATCCACGGCGCCTTGCTCGAACGGATGCACGCGGCGATGGACCGGCTGCGCATCGGCGCCGGCTACGACGAGACGACCGATATGGGGCCGATGATTTCGCAGCGGCAACGGCAGCGCGCCGAGGCCATCATCCAGCACAGCCTCGCCGCCGGCGCACGGGCACTGCGCGGCGGCCGCGCGCGGCCGGGCCCGGGCTATTTCTTCGAGCCGACCTTGTTGACCGAGGCCAGCGCCGATATGCGGATCGCGCGGGAGGAGATCTTCGCACCCGCGATCGTGGTGACCCCGTTCGCCGACGACGCCCCGCTCGCCGCCGTCGCCGCGCTCGCCAACGATTCGCGCTACGGCCTGTCGGCGAAACTGTGGGCGCGCGACCTGGGCACCGTGCACGGCCTGATCGGCCTACTCGAAACCGGCCAGGTCATCGTCAACGGCGGCGGCGGCGAAGCCACCCTGCCGTTCGGCGGCGTCAAGCAATCCGGCTACGGCCGCGAGAACGGCCACATCGGCCTGTCGGCGTTCACCGAGATCAAGGCGGTGCGCCTGGGCTATTGAGGCCCGGCGCGGATGAACCCACGCGGTTCATCCGCGATAGCCGGTGCCCGGCACGCGGCGCACGAATTGCCGGCACAGACAGGTTTCCTGCACGAAGCGTTCGTGTTGCCCGTGTACGGCTCGGAATTCTGCTTTCGAAGCGACCCGGCCGCACTCGTCCTTGATGTAGCGGGAACAGAACATGCCGCCGAACGAGGTCTGCCCGGAGGGCCTGTAGTCGGAGTACAGCCGCCCATCGAAAGTACGCGCTCGGCGTTCGCGGGCGAAGCCCGGCGCCACAGCCTGTCCTTTGTACGGCCGATTCTCCGTTTTCGACAGGGGGCCTGGAGCGGCCACGCGCGCGGCGAGTGGCGGGTAACGACACCTTCCTCGACCATCGAGCCCGCTCACCGGCCCAAGCCGGACATCGGGCCGGATCTACCGGAGGCGCATCGTGAAGACATTGCTCGCAGTGGCACTGATGACGACGGCCGGGCAAGCCTGGGGCGCGCCGGTACCCGGCTCGCTGGAGGTGCACTGGAACGCCGGCGCGCCGGATTGCGCGGCGACACCGCAATCGCCCCTGCAAGTGCACGCCTACGAGCCGCAGACCTTGATCCTGCGTCAAAGCCCCTGCGCCGACTTCGAAGCGAACTTTGTTTATTTGTTGATCGGCAGCGACCGCGCCTTGCTGATCGACACCGGCGCGGTGGCCGATCCGCAACGGATGCCGCTGGCCAAGACCGTGCTCGATCTACTGCCGGCCAAGAACGGCGCAAAACTGCCGTTGCTGATCGTGCACACCCACGGCCATGCCGACCATCGCGCCGGCGATGCGCAGTTCGCTTCGTTGCCCTCGGTCCGGATCGCGCCGACGGAGTTGCCCGAGGCGCGGACTTTTCTCGGTCTCGACGATTGGCCGAACGGCGTCGCCCGCATCGACCTCGGCGGCCGCAGCGTCGAAGTGGTCGCGACCCCGGGCCATCACCCGGGCCACATGAGTTTCTACGATGGGCGCACCGGCCTGTTCTTCTCCGGCGATTTCCTATTGCCCGGCCGCCTGCTGATCGACGATGTCGACGCGTATCGAGACAGCGCGGTGCGGGCCGCGGAGTTCCTGAAGGCCCGTCCCGCGACTCACATCCTCGGCGGGCACATCGAACTCGGCCTCGACGGCCGGGCCTATCCCAGCGGCGCCCAGCACCATCCGCGCGAACGTCCGCTGCAACTGAGCCGGCACGATCTGCTCGCCCTGCCGGCCGCACTCGACGGCTTCAACGGCTTCTACGCACGGCACCCGACTTTCATCCTGTCCAACCCCATCCACAACCTGCTGGCGATAGCAGTCGCTGTCCTGGCGCTGCTCGCCCTGTCGATCTACGCCGGGCGACGTGCGCTGCGGCGACGGCGGAAGCAGGCACAAGCAACCACCCGATAACCGCCGGCCAAGGCCAACCGCATCGTCGAGGAATGCCATGAGTGAAAACGTGTCGGCAGAAACCCGATCCACCCTGCTCGCCCACGAGCACAGCTATCGTCGCTCGGCCTGGTGCTGGAAGGTCGGATACCGCGCGCTGCTGGTGATATCGGCCTTGCTGAGTTCTTTCGCCGCCATCGTCGGCAAGATCCAGATCCTCGGCTTCGAGCATCCCGGCGATGTCGCCTCGATCGCCGCGGCAGGCGCCGCCGTCATCACCACCTTGATCGCGGCCCTGGACTTCGAAACCAATTCTCGTGCGAACCGACGCTCTCGGCACGAAGTCAGAATCCTGTTGATCGAAGCCGAGAAATCCACCGCCGGCAACGACGCCCTGCTGGCCGGGCTGCAGGACGTGGTCAGGCGCCGCAGCGACGAACTCTACAAACTCGATTAAGCCGGCTCGATTGAATGGGCTCGATTGAGTGGGCTCGATTGAATCGGCGAATATGCGCCGGCCCGGCGGTGAGCCGGCACCTACCGCGGATCCAGCTTCTAGCCGGCCGCCGCCAGGATGTCGGTCGCACGATGCTGCTCGTCGGTTCCGTCGACCAGGATGACGTCGCCGACAGAATTGTCGCTGCGCAACGGCAAGATGGCCTGATAGGCCGGCGAGTAATACCAGGCCTTGGCCTTGGCCATATCGGCAAAGCCGATCAGGATCAGGTGCCCGGGAAACGCACCCTCGACCACGTCCGGCTGCGCACCGTGCACGAGGAAGCGGCCACCGAACGGTTCCAGGGTGGCGTCGATGCGCTGCAGGTATTCGACGATGGCGGGGTTGAACGAAACTTCGCGAAGATGAGCGACGGCGTAAGCTGGCATGGTGCGTCCTGTGAGGGGTGGATGAGCGACGCTGGCCCAGCGATCACGGGTGTACTCGGATGCGCCGCGAGCGGCGCGAGGAAACGCTGTGGAGACTCGCAACGACCCGCGCGCGCGCCGCGCATCGGCCGCGGTGGCGGCGCTGGCCTGGTTCGGCGTGCTGCTGCAGCTGTGGCTGTCGCTACGGCTGGCCCAGCATAACGGCAAGTCGGCCTTCGACGGCCTGGTCGCTTTCCTGGGCTATTTCACCGTGCTGACCAACGGCTTCGTCGCCCTGATGTTCTCGCTGCCTTTCGTGCTCGGCCATGCCCGGTCGGACCGCTGGCTCGGCACGGGGCAGCTGCGGGGCTGCGCCACCACCGCCATCGTCATGGTCGGTCTCGCTTATCACTTCCTGCTGCGCAACGTCTGGGCGCCCGAAGGCTGGCAATGGGTCGCCGACATCAGCCTGCATTACGCGACGCCGCTGATGGTGCTGGGGCACTGGATCGCGTTTCCTCCCGCCCGCGTGCCGACACTGCGCTCGGCGCTGATCTGGTGCGCCTATCCGATGGCGTATCTGCTCTATGCGCTGGTGCGCGGCGAATTGCTCGGCGCCTATCCCTATCACTTCATCGACGTCGCCGCCCTCGGCTATACCAAGGTCCTGATCAACTCGCTGTGGCTGCTGCTCGGCTTCGTGCTCGTCGGCGGCGCGATCGTCGGCCTGGCGCGTTGGCGTGGGCGATAGCCCTCGCTCCACCCTTCTTCCCTGTAGAGAACAGCGAATGGTCGCTCAAACCGAGCCGGGCCGCCCTTCCATGCCGCTCGGATCGGCGGTGAGCAATTCCTCGTGCAGGTTGAAGACGCCGTCGCCGTCCACGCCGGGATCGCCAAGGGCGTAGAGGGTCGCGAACACCGTCTCGTAGGCGGTTCCGCGCATCAGCAGACACAGGTCGCGCGGCGTGGCGCCGAGTGCGAGCAGACGCCCGATCGCCGCTCCGGTATCGGCGAACGGTTCGTCTGGCCGCTTTTCGTAATGGGCGGCGATGCGCTGCGGCACCGCCTCGTCCATGTTCGTGTCGATGACTTCCAGCCACAGGTGCTGCAACAGTTCTGCGCGTGTCGCCATAATCGTGGCCGCTGATCCAGGCAGGGAGTGAGTGCGCCGCAGCCCGGACGAATCGATCGCCGGGCGCGGATGCTACGTCATGTCAGGGCTCGCGATGCGCCCACGGGCGCATCGCGAGCTACGTCATGTCAGGGCTCGCGATGCGCCCACGGGCGCATCGCGACGGACCGGCGGTGCTCAGGGCGTCGGCAGTTGGGCAATGCCGAAGTCGCGCACCACCGCGTCGATGTGGCCGACCGTGGCGACGATGCCGTCGACCTTCGCCGCTCCGCCGCGGGTGGCGATATAGGCTTCGGGGCGAACCACGGTGGTGTCGCTGCCGAGCTTGGACACGTCGCCGTCGAACTTGTCCAAGGCCTGGTGCAGCTCGGTGCGCAAGCGCTCCAGTTTGTCGGTCGGCATGGCGTTGACCCAGGCGACGAACTGGTCGCGCGCGCCGGGCTCGTCGAGCTTGTAACCCTTGGCCTCGGCATACCGCGCCAACAGCGTCACCGGGCTCCAGCCTTCGCCGCTCTGGTCGACCAGGGCCTGCGAGACCTGCGGATTGAACTTCGCATGCTCGAGGAACTTCGCCGAGGCCTCGTTCATGTGCGCGTTGGAGTGCTCGATGCGGTCCTTCATGGTCAGGCCGGCGGTGGCGACCACGACCAGGCCGATGCCGACCGGGCCGAGCCAACTGCCGGCGCCGAGCGCGGAGGCGAAGGTGGTGCCGGACAGCGCCGCCATGGTGCCGCCGACGCCGGCGGTCAGGTACATGCCGGCGCGAACGTCGTCGCCCTTCTGATGCGCCTCAACCGCATTCCAGTAATCGAAGCCGGCGGACAGATAACCGAACACGCGATCGGCGCGGGTCCAGCGGCCCGGATCGATGCTCACGCCATCGAGCTTGTTGCCGGCGCCGAAACGGCCCAGGGTCGAGTCCTCGGTGACCATGCCCAGGCCGACCGCGAGCTCGGTGCCCTTCTGGCCCAGGTTGGCGGCGTCGACGATCGCCTTGAGATCGTTCTTGTTGGTCAGGCTGAACTGGCCGTCGTTGGCCTTGCTCGCCGAATTCATGAAGCCCATGGTCGCGAAGCCCAGGCCGACCATGCGCAGCAGCTGGCCGGCCGGCTGGTTCTTCTCGAACACCGGCCGGCTCGATTCGGCGGTGAAGCGGCGATCGACGTTGTTCATCGCTTCGGCCTGGGTCTTGAGCTTGGCGATGATCTGCTCGGTGCCGTCGCCGGCCGCCGGCAGACTCTTCTTCAACTCGTCGACCAGCTTGACGTAGCTCTGGTACTTGCCGCCTTCGACGTCCAGGCCGAGCAACTTGATCAGCGCAGGGTTCTTGAGCTTATCGATCGACTGCTCGGCCTGCTGGATGCTCGCCGGGTTGCGCGGATCGTAGTTGTGCGCGGCCGAGAGCACGTCATTGCGGATATAGGCGTTGGCGATTTCCTTGCCGAGCTTGATGCCCTGCTCGCCGAACTTGCCGGTATAGGCCAGGTTCTGCATCAGGCGCTTGCCGGCCAGGGAATCGATGTAGTCCGGGTGCTGCTTCAGGGCCAGGCTGATCGCGTAGGCGGACTTGGTGTCGCCGAGAATGCCCTCGATGGCTTTCTTGGTCTTGTCCTGCTGGTCGGCCGGCGCGTTGCTCAGGCTGTCGATCTGGTCGAGCAGGGTCTTGCCCTGGTCGGCGACCTTGTTCTGCAATTCTTCGGCGGTCTTCGCCCAGTTCGATCCGGCGCCGCTGGTGTAGTCCTTGATCGCCTGGTTGAGCTGGTCCGGCGTCATCGAGCCGCCGTGGTTGTTGATCAACCAGCTCAGTTCGTCGGTGTGTTTGGCGAGCTTGTCGACATTGCCGTTGACGCTGCCGGCGTACATCTGCACGCCCATGATCGCCGCGTCGACCGACTGCGGGCCACCGTGCGCCTGCGCCATCGCGATCGACAGGTTCGGACGCGCGCCTTCGGACACGCCCAGATGGATCTGCGAGCCGTCCAGAGGCAGATCGGTCATGCCCTGGATCGCGATATCGCCTTCGGAGGTGCCGCCGACCTGGCCGGCGATGTGGACCAGCGAGCGGGTGCCGTCGATGCCGAGGCGGATGCTGTAACCATCGTTCTCGGCGCGGCCGAGGAAGTCCTTCAAGGCATCGACGCCGTGCTCGGCCAATGCGCCGGCGATGCGCGGTTCGGCACCTTCGATCAGCTTCTCGAGTTTCTGCAGGCTTTCGGCCGGCTTGGAGGCCGGGCCGCTGCGCGAGTCCTTCCACGGTTCGCCCTTCAGCGAATCGGTGAATGCCGGCCCGATCTTCTGCTCGACGAGTTTGTCGAAGCCGTCGCTGGACAGCAGGCGCGTCTGCGCCTCGGGCGACAGCTTCGGCAACTCGCGGCTGAGCGTATCGACCGCGCCCTTCGCGTCCGGTGCGGCCCCCGCCGCCTTGAGCGTGCTGTCGACCTCGTGCTGGATGCCGACCTCCTTGACCGCCGCTTCGGCCGCGGCCTTACCGGCCGGGTCGTTGTCGTAGCGTTTGACGACTTCGGCGCCGTACTGCTGGATCGCCTTGGCGTCGAGGACGCCGCCGTTGGCGCTTGCGTCGAAATCGGCCTTGATCTCGGCAGCGATGCTCTTTTGCAGTTCCTCGCGCGCGGTCGTGCTGAGGCTGGCGTAGCCGGAACGGATCGGCTGGTAGTCCGGGTCGTTGTGCTGGCGGGTATAGCCGCTGTCGAAGGCGGCGAGGTTGTCCTCGGCGTTGAGATATTTCTTCATCGCCTCGTCGCTCTTGGCCTGCTCGGGCGACGGGTTCGGATCGGCCTTGGGCGCGGCGTGCTGCTTGATCGTCGGCACGATCAGGTCCTTGCCGGGATCGATCGGACCGTTGTCGATCTGGTTGCGCTCGGCGATCTGCTGGGCGGTGACCGGCGCTTCCGGCGTGCTGTATTTCTGCGCGATCGACTCCAGGGTGTCGCCGGCCTCGACCTGGTGGTACTCCTCCTGCGGCTGCGGCGGCGGCACCACGGCCTGCGCGGGAGCCTGCGGGTACTGCAGGTGGTAGGGAACGCCATCGATGCTCGGGATGCCCATGGAGTCGAACGCCTGCGATGAGAGATCGCGGAATTAGATCAACCGATCGTCGTCTCGCCTAGCTAGGGCGAGTACGGATATGCACTGTCATCGCATTGACATGTGTTCGCTATGTTTTCGCATGTGCATGTTTGTGCGCGATCTCGCGTCCGTGCACGGCATCACGGACAAACGATCGTCGTATTGCTTTCGAGTTTCCCGGCCGGACGCGGCCGACGCGCCGCCGATGCATGGGCTCGCCGTCGATTCGGCGTTTTGTGGCGGCCGAACCGATCATGTTGCGACCGACGCGAGGACGCAGCGCAGCCGTCAATCACAAAACGCTGCCGGTCCGCGGCCGCAACGCGCGATTGCGACGCAATGCCGCTGAAAACGCGGCAGGTTTACAGGCGATGACCCTCGCATAACCTTGCCGGGACTAGAGAGGCGGTTGCAGGGGATGCGCAGGATTGCGGAGACAGGCTCATGTCCACACTCACCGTTTCTTCCAAGTGCTTGCTGTGCGCAGGCTTTGCCGCGTCGATGATGTGCGCGGGCCCGGCCGCGGCCGATTCGTTGTTGACCTATGTCGACCCGAACACCGGGCAGCGGCATACCTACACCGCCGCGACCGCCGATTTTTCGCTGCATCAGGCCGGCGAGTACCTGACGATCAGCGTGCAGGGCCGCGATGGCCGCCCGCCCTCGACGAGCGTGTTGATCGTGCCGCCCGCGGGGCAGACCCTGATTCCCGGACGTTACTACGAAGCGCAATGCCCCGGCTTTTTGTTCGGCCGTACACCGGGGCTCGTCGTGTCCGGATGGACGGGCTACGACTGCGGCGACGATCCCGGCCACGACGGCGACGAAAGTTGGGGCTGGTACGCCCTGCGGCAGATCCAGCGCGACGCCGCCGGCGCCATCACCGGCGCGGAAATCGCCTACAGCCAGCACTTCAACGGGCCCGACAGCCCGGCCGTGGTCGGCACCATTCGTCATGGCGTCGAGCCGCTGTCGTTCGTGTTGAACGGCCTGGTCGCCCCGGATACCTATTCCAACAAGGGCTTCTATGGCGACACCAGCTTCTTCGCGTTGAGCGGCAGCACGAGCGGCGTGCATTTCGAAGTCGCCGGCCGGCGCGACACCTGGTCGGTAGGCATCAAGCCGCCTTCGGGACGGACGCTGCAGGTGGGCACGTACTCGCTGGCGGAGTTCGCCGATGCGAGCCACGCGAGCGTCGGCGTCGACGGCGAGCCCAACGGCAGCTCCAACGGCGGCTACTGCCCCAGCGTGTCCGGTTCGCTGCAGATCAAATCGATCGGTCTCGACGCGGCCGGCAAGGTGACCGGGCTGTATGCGATTTTCGAGCAGCGCTGCAGCGCGGATGCGCCGCAGAGCCTCAACGGGGTGATTCATTACCGCCGCTGATCGGCGTGCGGCGGTCCAGGCCGATACCGATGCCGGCGTCGATGCGCTCGACGCGGCTCTGCGATCGGGCGCCGGAGCCGGTTCATGAGCGCGCGTGAACCGGCTCCCGCGATCGAGTCGTGCCTGCGATGCAAGCGTCCGGCGCCCCGGTCGCGCGCCTAGAATGGACCGGCATTACGCCGCCGAACCGAGGAAGCCGCTTGTCCGCAGCAGACGTCCACGCCCGCGCCGACGGCCCCGGCAATGCGAGAGAAGTGTTTCGGGTTTTCCTGCGCCTCGGGCTGACCTCGTTCGGTGGCCCCATCGCCCACCTGGGCTATTTCCGCGAAGAGTTCGTACGCCGTCGCGGCTGGCTCGACGATGCGTCCTTCGCCCGCTTGCTGTCGATCTGCCAGTTCCTGCCAGGCCCGGCCAGCAGCCAGATGGGCTTCGCGATCGGGCTGCTGCGCGCCGGCTGGCGCGGCGCCCTGGCGGCGTTCCTGGCCTTCACCCTGCCCTCGGCGCTGCTGATGTTCGGCTTCGCCCTGTATGCACCGCAGTTCCTGCACGGCCCGGTGGGCAGCGCCGTGGTCCACGGCTTGAAGTTGGTCGCGGTGGTGGTGGTGTCGCACGGGCTCGTCGGCATGGCGCGGTCGCTGACGCCCGATCTGCAGCGCCTGGCGATCGCCGCTGGCGCCTGTGCCTTGGTGCTGCTCGCCGATGGCGCATGGTGGCAGTTCGTGGCCATTCTCGGCGGCGGCATGCTCGGTGCCTGGCTATGCCGGCCCGCCGCCTTCGACGCGGCCGCGACGCCGCCACTGCGCTACGGGCGGCGTCTCGCCGGCGCCTGCTTCGTGGTGTTCCTGGTGACGCTGGCATGCTCGCTGATTCCCTCGGGCAGCGCGCCGTCGCTGCGCGGATTGGCCGGCGCCTTCTATCGCGCCGGCTGCTTCGTGTTCGGCGGCGGCCACGTCGTGCTGCCGCTGCTCAAGGACGAGCTCGTGGTCAGCGGCTGGATCGGCGCCGATACGTTCCTGGCCGGCTACGGCGCTGCGCAGGCGATGCCCGGACCGATGTTCACCCTGGCGGCCTACCTGGGCGCCAGCCTCGACCTCGGCCTGCCGTCGTGGTTGAGCGCCGGCGTCGCACTGATATGCATTTTCCTGCCCGGGTTCCTGCTGCTGGTCGCCGCCCTGCCGGCCTGGGCCGCATTGGTAAGCCGCCCCTGGGCGGCGCGGACCGTCGCCGGCATCAACGCCGCGGTGGTCGGCCTGCTCGCCGCCGCCTTGTACGACCCGGTCTGGCGCGAAGGCGTGAGCGGACTGGCCGACGCCGCGATCGTCGCGGTCGGCTGGGCGCTGGTGTGGCGACTGCGCCTGTCCGCCTTGTGGGTGCTGGCTTGGTGCGTCGGCGCGGCGGTGGCGGGGTCGCTGTGGATTGGCTCCCCGGCCTGAGCGAGCGGTGGTACTGGCGGCACGATGTCGTCGGCGCGAAGCTGACCGGTCTTCCAGCCTCGATGGAGTGCGCAATGAAGAAGTTCCTGGCCGTCTACCTGGGCTCGGCGGAAGCCTTCGAGCGCTCCGAATGGAGCAAGACGCCCGACGAAGCCCGCCGCAAGCAACTCGAACAAGCGGGCATGCACGCCTGGAGCGCATGGGTTGGCGCGCATCGGAGCAGCATCGTCGACCCGGGCACGCCGCTCGGCAAGACCAAGCGCATCGACGCCCACGGCGTTTCCGACAGCAGCAATCGGTTGACCGCCTACACCGTCATCGAAGCCGAGTCGCACGAAGCGGCGGCGAGCCTGTTCGAACGGCATCCGCACTTCACGATATTTCCAGGCGACTCGGTCGAGGTCATGGAGTGCCTGCCGTTGCCGGGCTCGCCTCTTTAGCGGGCTGCGTTCAAACCTCGCTCGCGCAACGGCGCAAGGCCTCGATATCGCCGGCGACGATGCACTGAAGATGCCGGGTGATCTTCTCGACCGGCCAGTCCCACCAGGCCAGCGACTCCAGGGCGGCGATCTCGTCGGGCACGAAGCGCTGCCGGATCGGCTTGGCCGGATTTCCGCCGACGATGGTATAGGCCGGAACGTCGGCGACCACGACCGAGCGCGACGACACGATCGCGCCGTTGCCGATCCTGACGCCGGGCATGATCAAGGCTTCGAAGCCGATCCAGACATCGTGGCCGACCACGGTATCGCCCTTGTACGGCAGTTCGCCGGCTTCGGGCATCACGCGTTCCCAACCGTTGCCGAAGATCTGGAAGGGATAGGTCGATATGCCCGAAAGCTTATGGTTGGCGCCGTTCATGATGAACTTGACGCCGCGCGCGATGGCGCAGAACTTGCCGATGATCAGTTTGTCGCCGATGAACGGAAAGTGGTACAGCACGTTGCGCTCGAAGTTCTCCGAGTCGTCCGGATCGTCGTAATAGGTGTAGTCGCCGACGACGATGTTCGGATTCTTGATGGTGTTCTTGATGAAACACACCTGCGGAAACCCATCCATCGGATGAGTCTGTTCGGGACTGGGACCTTGCAAGACGAACTCCTGGTCGATCGTTGGATACCGCGCCAATGCACGCCGGGTGATCGCGCCGGGCCATTGCGTATCGGGCGATGGCGAGCCGGACGAGATCAGCGCTCGAAGGCCATGCCGACCGACGCCGGCGCGGTGAGCTCGAAACCGTATTGCGCGTACAGATGGCGCGCCTCGCCGTCGGCGATCAAACTGACGTAGGCGGTTTCCGGCGCATGGTCGCGCAAATAGGCGGAGATGTCCTGCATGATCCGCTTGCCCAGGCCCCGGCCCTGATGGCCCGGCAACACCGCGATATCGACGACCTGATAGAAACAACCGTCGTCGCCGATCACCCGGCCCATGCCGATCGGCGCGCCGTCGCCGAGAATCTGCACCGCGAACAAGGTATTGGCCAGGCCGCGCACGGCGGCGGTTTCGCTCTTCGCGCTCAGGCCGGAATCGACGCGGAGCATGCGATACACCTCGACGGAGGGGGTTTCGTGGATCGCGGTATAGACGGTCATCGGGCTCTCGACAATGAGTGAATGGCGCAGCGCGCGCGACTCGCGGCCGGCATCGCAAGTCCAACGGCGATCTCACGGCGAATGCTTGCCGGTTGCGATATGCACGGGCGCCCATGCTATCGCCGCATATCGAAAGGCGGCCCGGCCGATGCGCCAGTTCGCGCAAAAATCACGAATCGACCGCCCGGCGACGCCAAGACGCAAGGATTTTCCGGTATTTGGCGTTATCGCCCCCGTTCGGTACTCTTGCCCCAGCCACTCCCGGAACCGATATGCCAAATCTCGCTTCGATCCTCAAAGACGAAATCGCTCGTATCTCGCGCAAGGAATGCCGCCGCCTCGTCGACCCGCTGAAGAAGCAGGTCGTCGCCCAGCGCCAGGACATCGCCTCGCTCAAGCGCGAACGCGACAGTCTCAAGCGTGAGGTCGCAGCGCTAAGCAAGGCGCTCGGCAAGTCCGGCAACAAAGCCGTCGCGGCCAAGCCGCAAGCCGAAAGCGAAGGCCGCCACCGCTTCTCCGCGGCCGGTCTGCGCACGCTGCGCAAGAAGTTGGGCGTGTCGGCGGAAGAGTTCGGCAAGCTGATCGGCGCCAGCGGCCAGTCGGTCTATAACTGGGAACAGGAAAAAGCGCGTCCGCGCCAGGCCCTGCTCCAGCAGATCGCGGCCTTGCGCGGCATCGGCAAACGCCAGGCGCAGAAGCTGCTCGAAGCCGGCTGACGAAGTTCGGAGGGATGGATGCGAGGCAGTCCCCGCTGCCGCCGTCGTTGACGAACGTCACCGACGGCGAGCATCGGCGCGATCGCCCGCCCCCTCCTGCGACGACACGGCCTATTTGCCCGACCTGAGGCTCGCCACCGATCGGTTGGGGCAAACCAGGCGCAGCAGGCCATGTCGCAGCAGGCCCGAGGCATCGAAGCCATGGCTGTCGATCTCGACCACGAAGCGCGGCTTGAACCACAGCGCGCCGGGTATTTCTCTGACGTCCGGACTCACCGTGACCGTCGGTTTGATCGTCCCGCCTTTCAGCCGCGATCCGAGCTCGGCGATCAGCGCGCTGTTGAAATCCCCGCGCGCCTGGCCGGCGTAATGCCAGGCTGCCTTGCCTTTAGGTTGTGCGAGCAACAGCGATCCGAAGCCCCGGTCCGCATGGCGCACGCCGGGCGGGGTGTAGCCGACCACGGCGAACTGGCTGGACTGAAGCAAGCGCGTCTTGCGCCAGTCCGGGCTGCATCCGCGCATGTAGGACGCGAAGGCGCGTTTGGAAATCAGCCCGTCGAAGCATTGATTGACGCTCACCGCGCGCGCGATGTCGCCGTTGCCGAGGATGTGGCTGCTATAGGCCAATTCCCGCGGCGCCTGTCGCAGCAGATGCTCGAGCACGGCCTTGCGATCGACCAGGGGCGCGCGCTCGATGCCAATGCCGTCAATTTGCAACAGATCGAACAACATATAGGTCAAGGGCTCGCAGCGGTCTCCCGACAACACCGCCTGCAGCGCGGCGTAGTCGGCTTCGGCGCCGGCGCCGACGATCAGCTCGCCGTCGAAGGCCGCCGATTGCAGCCCCAGCCGCTCCAGCGCCTCGACGATGGCCGGAACGCGCTCGGTCCATTCCGCGCCATCGCCCGACCACAGGCGCGCGCGGCCATCGGCGATCACCGCCAGCATGCGCTGCCCGTGCCATTCCAGTTCGTGCAGCCACTTGCCGTCGTTCGGCGGCGACGGCCCGGCTACCGCCCGTTGCGGCTCGAAGGCTTCGACGGGCCACTCGGCCGGCTTCGCACCGAGCAACAGACTGGCCAGCCCGGCCCAATCGATCCTGCTGCGCGCGATGTCCGCGACCGGTTCGATCCGGCCGGAAATATCGATGATCGCGGGCGCCATCGGGCGCGGGTCCCGCTTCGGTTCCGCGGCGAGCCCTCTATGGGTGGAAACACCGGCTGGCGCGGTGCGCTGGTCGGCGGCATGCGATTCCGATCGGGCGCGGTCCCGCTCGTTCGTGGGCCTGAAAGGCGCGTGCTCGTTAGTACCCAATGCGCTCGCTCCCTGCGGTCGGCGCCGTGACGACGCCACTAGTGTCCGCGATCCGCACGATTGCAGCTGAGGCTTGTGCGGCGAGATCGCAGTGACGCACGTCGCAGGCAGCCATCGCGGTCGTCGCAGCGACGCTCCAACGATCGCGGACTAGCCGATGCCGCATCGACAGCGAGATATCGTCATTGCGCTGCGATAAGCAAGCGGCGTCATGGAATATCCCCGCGACTCGGGCGCCCGGACCCGACGAACCGATCGAAATCCGCAACCGGCGTCTCTGATTACGCTTATACGCCTGCCGACGCAGGGCAACCACTAACGCCGTCGGCGGCTTCGCAAACATCGACGCACGTCAAACTAATGAGTACGTTCACGCCGATGCGCGACCTCACGACGGTCATCACTCGTTCTTGACACGGCTGCGAGCAGTGCCCGGCTCAGCCGCTCGCCACGGCCTTCGACGGCGGATTCGACCGTTCAACCGCCCTGGTCGGTGAAGCCGTGCCTGGCCGCGAGCTTGCTCAAGGAAATCGCTCCGCGCAGGCCCAGCTTCTTGTAAACGCGCGAACGGATGGTACGCACGGTGGTCTCGTCGACCCGCAGCACTTCGGCGATCTGCCGGGTCGTGTACTCCTGCACGGTCAATGCCGCGACCTCCTTCTCGCGCGCACTCAAGCGGCGAAACGGCGACAGGCCCAGCAGAACATTGCGCGGCAGAGCATCGTCGACGAACTCGTGCCCGGCCGCGACCTGGCGGATCGCATACACCAGCTTGTGCGCGCTGCTCGCCTTGGTCAGATAACCGCGCGCGCCGGCATCGAACAACAACCGCGGGATCGAACTGTCGTCGAGCCCGGAGACAATCAGGACCTTGTGCTCGGCGTTCTCGTGCAGCAGTTTGCGGGTCAAACGCAAGCCGTCGGTATCGGGCAGATCGAAATCGCAGAGCACGACATCGACGGCGAGCTTTGGAATCGCCGCCAGCGCCTCGGCGCCGTTTCCCGACTCGCCGACGACGTGGATGTCGGTTTCCCGCTCGATGATCGAGTGCAAGCCTGTCCTTAGCACCGGATGGTCGTCGACGACATAGATCCGAATCATTCCGATCCTCTAGCAAATCCATAGATCGGGGGCGCCGATACTCCAGTGTTGATCTTGCGGAACGACCGATGCGCACGGCGCATCGATGGGCAGCACAGGTCCTTCAATCCGAAGCCCTCGAAGTGTGGATGACGACAATGCAAGAAGCAAAATGTTCTATCCCACACATTACAACGCGACGGATCGATGGCAACGCAGCGACCGCAACCATGGGTTTCGCAACATGCTTCCAAAACGAATCCGTGGCTACAAATCGTCTTCGTTCGTCTACAAATGTGGACTAGCGTCCACAACAATTTTTAGATGACTCATGCCGCATCACAGTCCGTATGCGATAGTTGCTTCGCAAGGGACGGTGCCGGTGATCGAGGTGTTCCGCACGGCCGAATCGAGCGTCGCGGACGCGGCCCGAGGCTGGCCGCAGGCACTCGATGTACGAAGGTTTCGCATGGCGGCACCGGCAAGGTTTTGCAGTCGATCGAGCAAGAAAGGAATCGCAATGAAGCCCGCAAGCACAGGAAGCATCGCCAAGCTACGGTCCTGGTCCATGGCGCTGTTGCTCATCGGCGGTTCGATGGCCACCGACGCCAGCGCCCAACTGGTCGTCAACGACCCGGTCAACCTCACCGCGCATATGCAGCAGATCGCCGAGGATGCGGTCGAGTTCGGCAAGGAGGCCAAGCGCTGGAACGACACTTACAGCCACTACCAGCAACAGCTGATCAAGCTGCAGCGGCTGAACTTCAACTCTTCGCAAATGAGCGATACGTTTCCGCTGCGCCCCGACGACTACGGCATGCAGGACATGTGCCCCGCCGGCGGCGAGGGCGGCGGCGTGCGCGAGCGCATGACCGGCCTGCTGCGCCAGATCGCGCCGAAGATGGACGGCAACATCGTCGAGGAGCAGAAGGCGATCTGCCAGCGCATGGTCCTGGCCGAGAACGCCAAGTACAACGAATCGGTGCGGATGTTGAAGACGCTGATCGAGCGCAACCAGCAGTTCCAGCAGATCGAAGCGCAGCGCGACGGCGCGAGTTCCAGCCAGGGCGCTTTGGCCGCCAACGACAACGAGGCGCAGCGCTTCCTGGTGCGCACCTCGATGGACCTGGATTACTGGCAGGCGCGCATGAAGGCCTATAACGACTACATCGAGTCGCTGAAGTGGGACCAATCCCGCCTGGCCAAACGCGCGCTGCAGGGCAATCGCGGCTCGCTGTTGGGCCAGGTGGTGCAGGCCGCGGCGCTCAAGGCCGCACTCTCTAAGTAGACCTATCAAGCCGGGTCGCGACGACGCGCTCCGGACCGCCACGATGCCAGGGGAAGGCCATGCACGGGTTCAATGGATTGAACGGACTGGTCGATTGGATCGTCCCCTACAGCCAATCGGGCATCGGCGATTTCGTCCTGTTCCAGTTGGTCAACGATTACCTGACCGACCGCATCGACGAGTTCGGCATGCAGTTGATGGGCAGGACCATGACCTGGGCCAGCAGCATCGCCCTGGCCCTGGTCACGCTGTGGATCCTGCTGATGGGCTATCGCATCGTCACCGGACAGTTGCGCGAACCGATGATGGCGCTGGTGGCCAACGCCACGCGCATCGCCGTGATCGTCGGCGTGGCGACGACGATGTCGTTCGGCGGCAGCGACTTGCACCGTTATCTGACCTACGACCTCGACCGCGAAATCCACGGCCTGTTCTCGGGCCGTAGCGGCAAGACCACGGCGCAGAGCATCGACGAGAACCTCGCCTATACCCAGCTCGCCATGAGCGCGATCGACGCGGTCCAGATCGTCCCGGGCGACCCCGAACTGCAGGACCGAAAGGCGCGTGCGGTGTTGTTCGCCGGGGTCGGGGCGGCCAGCCCGGCGATGTCGGCCGGCGCCATGCTGCTGATGTTCAAGTTCGCCATCGCCTTGTTCATCGGGCTGGGGCCGTTGTTCATCCTCTGCCTGATCTTCGATCAGACCAAGGACCTGTTCCGCCGCTGGCTGATGTACGGCATCGGCACCCTGTTCTCGATGGCCATGCTGAGCGTGGTGACCGGGATGTTGCTGGAATTGATGGCGCGCGTGTCCGCAGCCCTGTGGGTGGCGAAGATCGGCGCGATCTGGGGCGTCGATGCCGAGGGCATCAGCAACCAGGCCATGCAGCAGGGCGGACTCGGCCTGGTGATGACCGTGGTCATCATCACCGTGCCGCCGTTCGCAGCCAATTTCTTTCAGGGCACGCTGGGCGGCTTCATGCAGTTCTCGGCGTTTGGGAGTGGGGCTGGCACATCGAGCGTATCGGCTCAGCCCGCTGATTCGACACGGCAATCGCCTGCTCAAGAACAGAGAAGCGGGCAGAGCGTAGGGGTAACCGGTGGTCCAAACTCAATGCATCATTCCACGACGAGGACGACTCAAACTCCCAACTTCGATGCCGATCAGATTCGCAGCGCCAACAGCATCGGCAACCGGTCATGATGGCCTCCCTTCGGTTTTCTGTGGTGTTAGCCATCGCCCTACCGATGGCTTCCGGATGGTCCCAAGCGGAGGGCGGTTGCCCCGCCGGCATGATTCCTTATTCCGGCACATCAACTTCTTCATGCGGCCCGATACCCTCGGGTCCGAGCGGCTCTTGGCTACCAACTGCCAAATGGAAGAATCGCTGGGGTGCGGTTGCAGGCGACGATGCTAGGGGCGTGGTCGGCGCAGTGACCGATCTTCCGAGCAAGCGTGAGGCGAAGCAGGCGGCCATCGAGAACTGTCGCAGTCGTGGCGGAGTCGATTGCACCTTGACCGTCGCCTACGTCAATCAGTGTGTAGTCATCGTCGCCAGCGCCACCCGCTACGCCGCGATCAATGCAGAGAGCGCCGAGACAGCAGCCGAGATCGGTATGGAATCCTGCGAGAAGAAGAACGACGGCGAGTGCAGGCTGTACTACGCTGGCTGCAGTTGGCCGGTGAGGGTCCGTTGAGAATGGCGTCAAAACCTTTGGTATACAGCGCCCATGCTCTTCGCCCACTAGGCTTAAAACGGGAACCGACTATGACGACTCGATTTCTGCTTTCACTCTTGTTGCTGGTTGTTTCAAGCATTGCCCACTCCGAAGGCGGCTGCCCTGCGGGAATGATTCCTTATTCGGGGACATCGACGCGTTCTTGCGGCCCTATCCAATCGGGTCCCGGTGGCGGCATCGCCGGCCCCAAGTGGAAAACCCGCTGGGGAGCCATCGCCTCCGACGATTCCGGCCACTATGGCGTGTCCGTGAATCAGACCAGCAAGGCCCGCGCCCGCGATGCGGCGATCGAGGATTGCCGCGGGCATGGCGGACAGACCTGCAAGTTGCACTTCGCTTACGAAAACCAATGCGTCGCTGTGGCGTCCAGTACCGCCGAATCCTTCTCTGCGAGCGCAGCGACCGGCCTGCAGGCGACAGCGATCTCCATGGAACGCTGCGAAGCCAGCAAGACCGGCAAATGTTGGCTTTACTACACCGACTGCAGTCTCGCGGTACGGGTTCGCTGACAGCCCCACCCCATGCACAGGACGAAGGAACGCCCATGCCCATCACCCTGCCCTCGCCGAACGCCAAGGATTGGTTCGCCGCGGTCCGTTCGATCGAGAACGCGTCGCTGTCGGCCTTGATGGTCTTCATCCTCGCCGTGGCCCTGGCCGTGATCGGCATCCAGACCGGGGCCGAGTCGTTGACTCATTTGTCGCGCTGGGTCGCGGCCGCATCGGCGCTGTTGCACGTGTGGGTCGCCTTGTCCGGAACGCGGCTGGCGGTGTCGGCCCGGCGCCATCTGATGGCACGCTGGGGACGCACGCGCTCGGCACGTCTGGCGCCGCTGCGTCGCGGTCTGCGCAATGCAGCGGCCGGCCTGATCGCGGCCTGGGCGGTCGCGGTGTTGTTCGTGCTGATGGTGCCGTTCATGCGCCTGCCCGTGCACATTCCGGACGCCGGCCTGATCTACGCGTTCTCGATCATCGCCTCGAGCATCCACGCGATCTTCGGCACCGCGCTGTACCGGCAGTTGGCGTATCGCCTGCAGGAGGCGCTGCGCCTGCCCGCGGCCGGCAATATTCGGCTGTAAGGCGCAAGCACCGGCGGCCATGGAGTCGTCCGCGCCTTTCTCGTCCGGCGCAGGTTGGCGCTCGCGGCTTATGACCGAAGAAATCCCGTGGGACGCCGCGCGTACGGAGGGCCAGCGCATCGTCGTCTGTTGCACGACGCCTCAGTCTTTAGCAACGCACACACGCAAGCGCTCGGCTTCCAGCTCGTAAGCGAAGCCGTCGCCGCCATCGCCGAGGTAGCGCCAGACCGGCCGCAGCACGGCCTCGGCCTTGAGCAGGACTTCCTGGAATTCGGCCTCAGGATCGGACAGATAGGTGATCGCGCCGCCGGCGCCGAAGGCGAGCGTGGCGCCGTCGTAGGACAGGGTGCGGATGCCGATGTTGAGATCGGCCACGCGGTTGTAGCCGAGATAGCCGATCGAGCCGCAATAGACGCCGCGCGGGCTGTGCTCCAGGCGGTCGATGATTTCCATGGTGCGTTTTTTCGGCGCGCCGCTGATCGAGCCGCCCGGAAAGGTCGCGCGCACCAGGTCGATCAGGCTGCAGTCCGGGCGCAGCTGCGATTCCACCGTGCTGACCAGCTGGTGCACGGTGCGATAGCTCTCGACCACGCGCAGTTCCGGCACTTCGACGGTGCCGGCGACCGAAACCCGATTGAGATCGTTGCGCATCAGGTCGACGATCATCAGGTTCTCGGCGCCGTCCTTGACCGACTCGGCCAGCTCGCGCGCATAACGCGCGTCGAGTTGGGGGTCGCCGGAACGGCGCGCGGTGCCCTTGATCGGCTTGGTCTGGACACGGCCGCTGCCATCGACGCGCAGGAAACGTTCCGGCGAGGTGCTCAGCACGGCGATGCCGCGGCCGCGCAGGAAGGCGCCGAACGGCGCGGCGTTGCCGCGACGCATCTGCCGGTACAGCGCGTAAGGGTCGAGCTCGGCTCGGAAACGGAAATGATTGGTCAGGCAGACTTGATAGGTTTCACCGTCGACGATGGCGCGCTGGCATTCGCCGATCGCGGCCAGGTAATCGCCGCGGCCGAGATCCATCTCGACCTCGAGCGCTTGCAGACCTTGCGACGGAACCGGGGCATCGTCGACGCGCGCCTGCGCGGCCGCGGCGGCGACGCTTTCGATCCAGGCGTCGGCCTCGGCGCTCTCGTCCTCGAACGCCAGCGCCAGCGCCCAGGCGCGCGCGGTCGCATGGTCGAAGGCGAGGAAGCGGCGTACGCGCATCCACAACGCGTCCGAGGTCGGATTGCCTTCGCCGCGGTCGCCGTCGAACAGCGCCTTCATCTCATAGCCCAGGAAACCGACGAAGCCGCCGCGGAAGTCGAAGGGCAATCGCTTGCCGTCTTCCGCAATGCCGTCCTCGATGGCGACTTCTTCGAGCTCGCGCTCCATGTCGGCGAGCAGGCCTTGGCCGCGGCTCAGCGCCGCGTCGTCCCCGTCGATCCGGTAAGCCAGTACATCGGCATCGTCGACCGCGCCCATGAACGAGCAACCGGCGCTGTCGTCGAGCGCAACCTGGCTGTCGAGCCAGAACGCGTTGGTGCGGCCGGCGAATAAGGCCGAGAACACCGCCTCCGGGTCGCCGACGCCGTCGAGCGGCCGGCAGACCACGCGCAAGCTGCGCAAGGGCGTCGCCGGGCCGGCGTCGGGCGTCATGGCGGGCATCGCTGCTTCAAGCTGCGCCACGATGGGCGCCTGCTCGTCGAGCGTCGACGCAACGGGTGCCTGCTCGACGGGCGCCGATGCTGCCGAGGGCAGCGCCAGATTCACCGAGGGCCGTCGCTGATGAGCGTGCGCCAGGTCGCGGAAGTTCGCGATCAGGTCGATGCCGTGTTCGGTCAGGATCGATTCCGGGTGGAACTGCACGCCCCACTGCGGCAGGCGGCGGTGGCGCAGGGCCATGATCAGGCCGGGATCGGCGTGGGCGGTGGCCACCAGGTCGGGCGGCAGCGGCGAGGCCACGATCAGCGAGTGGTAGCGGATCGCCTCGAACGGCGTCGGCACGCCGGCGAACAGGTCGCTGCCGTCGTGATGCACCGCCGAAGCGCGGCCGTGGTACGGCACCGGCGCGTGGACGATGCGGCCGCCGTGGGCATGGGCGATGCCCTGGAATCCCAGGCAGACGCCGAGCAAGGGCAGGCCGCTGCGGGCGATGGCCTGGCGCGAGACATGCACGTCGGCCTCGCGGGTCACGCTGCCCGGCCCCGGCGAGATCACCACGCAGTCGAAACGGTGGCGGGCGCGCAGCCCATCCCAGTCGTCCTCGTCGTTGTGGACCACGATCGGCGCTTCGCCGAACGCCCGGCCGATCTGGTCGGCGAGGTTCCAGGTGAACGAGTCGTAGTTGTCGATCAACAGGCAACGCATGATCCGGCCATTGTCTTACAAGTCGCCGCCGGCGCATCCGCGCGCGGCGTTGGCAGGATCAGCCCGGCCGGCGCACGCAGGCCACGGTGCGCACCTCGCCGTCGGCGACGAGGTAGTGGGCGGCGTACTCGGCGCCGGACGCGACCGTGGCCGACAGCTCCTCGGTCGCGGCGAAAACGATGCGCTCGGCCTCGATCCGCACGATCCGCATCGCCTCGAAGCCGAAGAAGCGGCCGACCTGGGGATACAAGGCCTTGTACAGGCTCTCCTTGGCCGAAAACACCACCGCCAGGCCGAGGGTGAAATCGGGGAAATGCGCCTGTACGGCCTCCTCCTCGGCCGCATCGACCACTTCGCGGCGTATGTCGGCAGCCATGCCCGGTTGCAGACTGCCTTCGATGTCGATGCCGAGCCCGACCACGTCGGGGTCGGTCGAGGCGATGCAGACCGCACGGTCGCCGGCATGCGAGATCGAGGCGACCACGCCGGCCGGCCAGACCGGCTCACGGTTCGGGCCGATCGCGATGTCGGCGCCGATGATGCCGAGCGCGGCCAGCGCACGCTGCGCGCAGATGCGCCCGGCCAGGTAGTCGCTGCGGCGCTTGGACACGGCGCGGCCGAACTGGGCCGGGAAATGCACGCCGTGGCGTTCGTAGAGCTCGTCGCGATACATCGAGGCGCGGAACCGGCAGCCGTAGCCGGTCAGACGCTTGCCTTCGGCCTCGCACTCGAACGCGGAGGCGGCGAACAGGAAGCCGTCGTCGGTGTCGGGAAACTTATCGGACGCCATCGCACGCGCCTCCGATACGGTTCGGCGCGGGGGCGCACCTGCCCGGCCTGGCCGGAGGGGGCGGCATCGCGGCAGGACGGCGGCTCGACGCGCGGTACGGACGACCATGGCTCATGAAAGGCTCGGTTCGGACGGAGTTGCGGCCCGCATGTTCGATGGCTCGAACCGACGAGGCATGAGGATCGCACACGGACGCGCCGTGCGCGCGGCGCAGGGCCGCCGTGCTCAAACGCGCGCAGCCGCTATTCACCCCACATGATTCACCACACGTCGCGAACGGCCCGCGCCAGCGGGCCGTTCGCACTCGGTCGTTCGAGCCTTGTTTAAGTCAGGCCCGCCTCAGTTGACGTTGGCCGCGCTCCAGGCCCGCGCCACCGCCGCCTGCTCCGGCGAACCGGCGCCGTACAGCTCGCCCGCGGCGGCGATGGTCGCCGCGCGCGCCTGCGGATAGCTGGTGCTGGAGGTGAACTTGGTGGTCAGCGCGCGATACCAGATCTTGCCGGCCTTATCGCGACCGATGCCGGTAATGCCGGTGTCGCCGTTGCAGACCAGCTGGGCCGGGGTCAGGCCCGAACCGGCCGGCACCACCGCGCCTTCGGACACCAGGTAGAAGAAGCGGTTGCCGACGCCGGAGGTGTAGTGCGGGTCGTGGATGCCGCCGGCGCCCAGGTTCGGATCGAAGCCGCCGGCGATATAGCAATTGAACGACTTGCCGTCGACGCCCTGGTTATACATGTCGCGGAAGGCGAGCCCGCCGGTGCGCATGATCTCGCCGATGCGGTAGTCGCCGGGGTCGGCCGGGTTGTTGGCGTAAAACTCGACCAGGGTGCCGAAGATGTCCGAGTTGGCTTCGTTCAGGCCGCCGGCATCGCCCGAATAGGCCAGGTTGGCGGTCGCGGCGTTGACGCCGTGCGACATCTCGTGGCCGGCGACATCGATGCCGACGATCGGGCCGTAACCGCGCGTGGCGTCGCCATCGCCGTAGAACATCACCTTGGTCAGGGCAAAGTAGGCGGCGTTGACGCCGGTGGTGCTGCCGTCGGCGCGCTTGAAGTTGGTATGGGCGTAACTCTTGATGCCGGCGCCGTCGTTGTACAGGCCGTTGCGGCCGTGCACGTTCTTGAAGTAGTCCCAGGTCGCGCCGACGCCGTAGTGGATGTCGGTGGCGACGGTAGCGCGATCGCTGAGGGCGTTATTGCCCCAGACGTTGTCGGTATCGGTGAACAGGCTCGCGCCCAAGGTCGCGAACAGGATGTCGAACAGGTTCGAAATCGCCGCGCCCTTGGCGTCGTAGACGCTGCCGTTGCCGCGGGTGGTGTCGATCAGGTCGAACTTGGTCGCGCTCTTCTGGTCGGTGGCGATGCTCAGGTTGCCGTAATAGAACGTCTTGCCGGTGCCGACCGCGCCGGCGGTCTGCAGGCGGTCCTGGACGTCGAGCACCTTGCCGCTGAGGGCATCGACGTAATAGGTGACGAAACCCGAATGCGTTCGGGTTTCCTCGCCCTGCAGGGTCACCTCGTAGGCGAGCACCGGCTTGGCGCCGCGCGCGTACACCACCAATTGGTTGCCGTGCACCTGGCTGACCTTGCCGTTGAAACGGGCGCCGGCCTCGACCGCGGCGGCGTCGCGGCTGATGCGCGCGCGCAGGCTGGGGCGCTGCTGGCTGCGCAGGGTCGACTGGGTGGCGGCGAGTTGGCCGCGCCGCGATTTGGTCACCACGTCGCCGCCGATCACACGCAGGCCTTGGTAAGTGCGGTCGAAGCGCACGTGCGTGGTGCCGTCGCGATCGACGACGGTATCGCGCGCTTCGAATGCGTCCTCGGCTACGCCTTGCACCGCGCCGAGATGATCGGCGATCAGTCCGCGCGCCTGGGTTACCGCCGCCGAGCCCTCGAGCTCCGCCGCCTGGCTCGCCGGTGCGGCGACGATGGCCGCTGCGATGGCGAGAAAGAGTCCTTCCAGCTTCAACCGCTTCGAATGGATACGCATGGTTTCCTTACTCCCGAAGTGATGATCGAAACACCGGCCCGCGGGGCGGGCGACGGCGGGCCACCCAGCCCGCGCTTCGATCATCGGCACAATCCAGGAGCGCGAAGCGGATTTTCACGGCCGCAATCACGGCAAAACTGCGCAGCAGTTCGGAAATCGTCCAATCGGCGAGGCCGGCGGCGCAGCGCGCCATCGGATGTCACCTGTCGGTTGTCGCGGTTGCTCGTTGCCGTGCTTGCCGTCGTAGCTTTTGCTTTTCCGGTCCATCGTAGACCGGTAGGGCGGACCGCATGGACGCGGGCCGTGCGCAAGCAGGCCATGGATGGCCTGTCTGGAGCATCCCTGCGTCGGCGTCGCACGCCCGGGCTTGTGCCCTTGCAAGGAGAGCCCTTTTCTTTGGTTAGCTTTCCTTTGGGCTTAGCAA
>NZ_JMTZ01000079.1 GCF_000731095.1 Lysobacter antibioticus
CGTCCCTGTCTTATCGGAAAACGCCGCACGTCCTGTGCGGCGCCCTCCGGGTCTCCTGGCGTTCTCGCAAGGTCGTTACTGCGCCAAGCTCATCACCGCAACCGCAACCGCAACCGCAACCGCAACCGCCAGAGCTTTGCGCCTGGGCAGGAGCGGCGTCCTACTGGATTTCCTTCGATCACAAGCCGCGGACGTGAAACTCCGAGATCGCGACGACATCGTGGACGACCGGGAAACCACGGACGACGGCGAAAGCTTGCTGGTCGAATTGACGGCTCGCCGCGGCTCAGCCCGCCGTCACCCGCGCGCACACCCAGGCGTCGACGCGCTGGGCACCGGCGCGGCGTAGGGCGATGGCGGCGGAATGGAGGGTGGCTCCAGTGGTCATGACGTCGTCGATCAGGACGATGTGGGCGGGCAGGGGCAGGCCAGGACGCCAGGCGAAGGCGCCACGCAGGTTGCGACGGCGTTGTTTGGCGTCCAACAGGGACTGCGCCGGGGTGTCGCGCAGGCGGATCAGGCCGTGGTCGAGCAGGGGCAGGCGCAGTTGCCGCGACAGGGGCCGCGCCAGTTCCAGGGCCTGGTCGTAACCGCGTTCGCGCAGTCGTCTGCGATGCAAGGGGATCGGGACCAGAACCGGGTCGGGCGCTCCGATGGCGGTGCCCGATATCTCGGGCACGGCGATCCCCGGCGTCATAGTCGGGGGGCTCTGCGTCAGCAGCGGCTCGAAGGCCTGCGCCATCATCGTCGTGAGCAGACGGCCGGCGGCCAGGTCGCGATGGAATTTGAAGCGCGGCAGCAGCCGGTCGAGCGGTGGGCGATATAGACAGGCCGCGTGGACCCGGGTCAGCGGCGGTGGCCGGCGCAGGCAGTGGCCGCAGACCAGGGGCAGGCCGGGCGGGTCGATCGTCGCGTGGCAAACCCGAGCCGCCGCCACCCCCGCCAACGGCAGAGCGCAACGCAGACACGCCGCTCCGAGCCGCGGCCATTCGGCTTCGCAGGTCCGGCACAGGTCGCGTCCGGGCAGGCCCGGTTCGGCGCAGATCAGGCAGCGCGGCGGCCACAGAGCCCAGCCCAGACGCCGCCAGATGCTGTCAACCCGGAGTGGCCGACCCTGGTTGACAGTTGTCGACATGCTTCCCAGACTGCCCGCTCCGAACGGCCCGCGCTGTCGGTATCCCCCGTTGCCCGCCGTCAGTGAAATCCCCGCTGTGGAGCCAGCTCTAGTGTCTATGCCCCTTCTTCGCAACGATTGGTCCCGCGCCGAGGTCCGTGCGCTGTTCGATTTGCCCTTCCCCGAGTTGCTGCACCGCGCCGGTAGCGTGCACCGGGAGAATTTCGACCCGGCCGAAGTCCAGGTCAGCACCCTGTTGTCGGTCAAGACCGGCGGTTGCCCCGAGGATTGCGCCTATTGCCCGCAGGCGCAGCGCTATCACACCGGTGTCGACGCGACCAAGGTGATGAGCACCGAGGCGGTGATCGAGAAGGCCCGCCAGGCCAAGGCTGCCGGCGCCTCGCGTTTCTGCATGGGCGCGGCCTGGCGTTCGCCGAAGGACCGCGACATCCCGAAGGTCGCGGCGATGATCCGCGAGGTCAAGGCATTGGGCCTGGAGACCTGCGCGACCCTGGGCATGCTCTCGGGCGATCAGGCAACGGCGCTGAAGTCGGCGGGGTTGGATTACTACAACCACAACCTCGACACCGCGCCGGAGTTCTACAACGAGATCATCCACACCCGCGAGTACCAGGACCGCCTGGACACCCTCGCGCACGTGCGCGATGTCGGCATGAAGACCTGCTGCGGCGGCATCGTCGGCATGGGCGAGTCGCGCGAGCAGCGCGCCGGCCTGCTGCAGACCCTGGCCAACCTGCCGGCGCACCCGGATTCGGTGCCGATCAACCGCCTGGTCCAGGTCGAGGGCACCCCCCTGGCCGGCACCGCCGAGCTCGACCCCTTCGAATTCGTGCGCACCATCGCGGTGGCGCGCCTGCTGATGCCCAAGTCGATGGTCCGTCTGTCGGCCGGCCGCGAGGCCATGAGCGACGAGCTGCAGGCCCTGTGCTTCCTGGCCGGCGCCAATTCCATCTTCTACGGCGAGAAGTTGCTGACCACCGGCAACCCCGACACCGAGCGCGACCTGGCCCTGTTCGCCCGTCTCGGCCTGCGCCCGATGCAGATCGTCGAGACCGCGGGCACCGTCCATGCGAGTATTGAAGAGCACGTTGAGGCAACCACCGACCCCGCCCACTCCTGCGCCGCCTGACGCGGCGGAGCTACCGCGATGAGCAGCCAGCGAACCCTTTGGCGCGACCGGATCCAGACCGCCCACGCCGAGCGCGTGGCGACCGCCCGTACCCGTACCCACCGCGCGGTCACCCACCGCGACGGCGCGCGCTGCGAGGTCGACGGGCGCTCGCTGGTGAATTTCTGCGGCAACGACTACCTCGGCCTGTCGCAGCATTTCGCGGTGATCAACGCTTTCCAGGACGCCGCCGCCCGCGAGGGCACCGGCGGGCTCGCCTCGCATCTGGTTTGCGGCCACCACGCCCAGCATGAAGCGCTCGAACGCGAACTGGCCGACTGGCTCGGTTCGCCGCGCGCACTGTTGTTCGGCAGCGGTTTCCTGGCCAACATCGCCGCGGTGCAGGGCTTGCTCGGCGAAGACGACGTCTGCGTGCAGGACCGGCTCAACCACGCCAGCCTGATCGACGCTGCGCGCCTGGCCGGTTGCCGCCTGCGCCGGTATCCGCATGCGGACCCCGAAGGCGCGATCCGGCAGTTGCGCAATGTTCCCGACGGCCTGGCGATGCTCGCCACCGATGGCGTGTTCAGCATGGACGGCGATCTCGCGCCCTTGCGCGACCTCGCCCTGGTCGCGCGCGCGCAGAAGGCCGTGCTGTATGTCGACGACGCCCACGGCGTCGGCGTGCTCGGCCCGGACGGGCGCGGCACCGTCGCCGCGGCGCGTCTATCGGTGCAGGAGGTGCCGTTGCAGCTGGCGACCTTCGGCAAGGCGCTCGGCAGCTACGGCGCGGCACTGCACGGCGACGCCGACTTGATCGGTCATCTCGCCGAAACCGCGCGCAGCCATCTCTACACCACCGCGTTGCCGCCGGCCCAGGCCGCGGCGACGCGTGCGGCGCTCAAGCTGGCCCGCAACGACCATTGGCGGCGCGAGAAGCTGGCCGAACTCACCGCGCATTTCCGCGAACGCGCCGGCAAGCTCGGCCTGGAGCTGCTGGCCTCGGGCACGCCGATCCAGCCGGTGATGTGCGGCGACGACCGCCGCGCCCTGGCGATGGCGCAGGCCTTGGAGCAGCAGGGTTATTGGGTCGCGGCGATCCGCCCGCCGACCGTGCCGGAAGGGCGCGCGCGCCTGCGAGTGACGTTCTCGGCACTGCACACGCGCGAACAGGTCGACGGCCTGATCGAAGCGCTGGCGCGCGCGGCCGAGCGCGTGGCGATCGAAGGCAGCGACGGCGCCCGCGCCGCGCCCGCCACCGTGGCGCGATGAGCCGCGCCGCCGAACCGCAACCGACCCGGCCGCCCGAAACCGATCTGGCCCGCATGCTGGCGACGCTCGAGGTCGAAGCCCGTGCCGGCGAGTACGTATTCGTCACTGCCGTGCAGCCCGAGCGTTTGCCGCGCGCCCTGGCGCTGGCGACGATCGAGGAAGCCGAAGGCCTGACCTGTGTGCTGCGCCGCGAAGACGCCGACGCGCACGGCCTGAGCTACGACTTCGTCGCCGCCTGGCTGAGCCTGAGCGTGCATTCGGCGCTGCAGGCGGTCGGCCTGACCGCGGCGGTATCGCAGGTGTTGGCCGAGCGCGGCATCGCCTGCAACGTGTTGGCCGGCTTCCATCACGATCATTTGCTGGTGCCGTCGGATCGGCGCGACGAGGCTTTGGCGGCGCTGCATTCGCTGCGCCGCGCGAACCCCGCCGGCGGCGATTGAAGACAAGGCGCTCGATCGCATCGGCGCGGTGTGCATCGCGGCAGCGCCTGCGTTCGCGCCGTAACGGCGGTCGCGGCCGCGTGCGGGCCATGGCGACACCGGAGCGCAGCGCGCGGCAATGAGCAACACCCGACGACCTATAGCAGTACGGACCCGCTTCCCATGTACATCGAAACCACCGGCGCCGCGGCAGACCCAGCCCGCCCGGTCATCGCACTGATCCACGGCTGGGCCATGCACGGCGGTTTGTTCGCGCCCTTGGTCGAACAGTTGAGTGCGCACTTCACCCTGCACCTGATCGATCTGCCGGGCCACGGCCATGCGCGCGACGACCGGGCGCCGCTCGATCCGCGCGCGCTCGCCGCCGAACTGGTCTCGCGCATTCCCGATGCGTACTGGCTGGGGTGGTCGCTCGGCGGCCAGGTCGCGTTGCGCGCCGCGCTCGATCATCCGCAGCAGGTGCGCGGCTTGATCATGATCGCGTCGTCGCCGCGTTTCGTCGTCGGCGAGGACTGGCCTCATGGGGTCTCGCCGGATCTGTTCCGCAATTTCGGCGAGGCCTTGCGGCGCGATTTCCGCGGCACCCTCGAAGGCTTTCTCGCTCTCGAGGCCTTGGGTTCGGCCAGTGCCCAGGAAGAACTGCGCAGCCTGAGGAGTGCAGCCTTCGCCCGCGGCGAGCCGGCCGAGCGCGCGCTGCACGAAGGCCTGGACCTGCTCGACGGATTCGACGTGCGCAGCGAACTGCCGCGCTTGCAGGTGCCCAGCCTGTGGATCTCGGGCCGTCGCGACCGCCTGGTGCCGGCCGGTGCGATGCCGGCCGCGGCCGCGCTTTCGCCGCAGGGCCGCAGCGTGGTCATCGGCAACGCCGGCCATGCGCCGTTTCTCGGCGCGACCGCACAGGTCGCGCAACTCATCGAGGGCTTCGTCGCACCGGCGACCGCCCCGACCGCCGTACTGGATTGCTGACGCCCCATGAACGATCTTTTCGACCACCGCCAGGTTCGCCGCTCGTTCTCGCGCGCCGCGCACGGTTACGACGGCGCCGCCGCCCTGCAGCGCGAAGTCGGCGCGCGCCTGTCGGAAACCCTGGACTACCTCGACGAGCGCACCCCCGAGGTCGTGGTCGACATCGGCTGCGGCCCGGGCCACTTGAGCGCTGCGATGCAGAAGCGCTGGCCGCGCGCGCAGGTGATCGCGCTCGACCTGGCTCTGCCGATGTTGCGCGAGGCGCGCACCCATTTCGGCGAAGGCGGCTGGCGGCCGCGCCTGCTCGGCGGCGCGCGCCGTCCCGATGCGGTCTGCGCCGATGCGCGCGCCTTGCCCTTGCGCGACGGCAGCGTCGACGTGCTGTTCTCCAACCTGTGCCTGCAATGGTGCGAAGACCTGCCGGCGGTGTTCGCCGGGTTCCGCCGCGTGCTCAAGCCCGGCGGCCTGTTGCTGGTGTCGACCTTCGGCCCCGACACCTTGTACGAACTGCGCGGCGCCTTCGCCGAAGCCGACGCCGCGCCGCACGTCAGTCTGTTCCCGTCGATCGCCCAGTTCGGCGATGCGCTGATCGCTTCGGGTTTCCAGAACCCGGTGCTGGATCGCGACGAATTCGTCCTCGGCCACCCCGACCTCGGCCATCTGATGCGCGAGTTGCGCACGCTCGGCGCGACCAATGCGATGAACGACCGTCGCCGCAGCTTGACCGGCCGTGCGCGCTTCGCCCGCGCGGCGCAGGCCTACGAAGCCCTGCGCGGCGGCGACGGCCGACTGCCGGCGACTTGGGAAGTGATCTACGCCCACGCTTGGGGGCCGCCGCCGGGCGCGCCGATCCGCATCGGCGGCTTCGACGAGGTGCAGGTGCCGGTGTCGAGCATCCGCGTGCGGCAGCGCCCGTGAGCGCGCGCCGCCACGCCCTGTGGGCGGTGCTGATCGCGCTGGTGTCGGCGCTGTTCTTCACCTGCACCTACGTGCTCAACCGCGCCGCCGCCAACGACGGCGGCCATTGGGCGTGGACCGCGGCGCTGCGTTATCTGTTCACCCTGCCGATGCTGTTGATCGCGATGCCGATGCTCGGCGGCGTGGCGCCGGTGTGGCGGGCGATCCGCCGCCATCCCGGGCCCTGGCTGTGGTGGAGCGGAATCGGTTTCGTGCTGTTCTACGTGTGCCTGAGCTTTGCTGCGGCCAGCGGCCCGTCGTGGCTGATCGCCGGCACCTTCCAGCTCACCGTGATCGCCGGCATGTTATGCGCGCCGTTCCTGTACCGCGATGCGCGCGCACGCATTCCGCGGCCGGCGCTGGCGGTCGGCGCGATCATCGTGGCCGGCGTGCTGCTGTTGCAGTTCGGCCATGGCGGCGGTCGTCTCGATCGCGCCGGTTGGATCGCGCTGATCTGCGTGGCGGTGTCGGCCTTCGCCTATCCGCTCGGCAACCGCGGCTTGCTGCTGCACCTGGAAAAGGCCGGCATCGAACTCAACGCGACCCAGCGCGTGTTCGGCATGACCCTGGCGAGCCAACCCTTGTGGTGGGCGGTCGCGGTCTATGCCGGGGTCGAAGCCGGCGCGCCGCCACTCGGGCAGGTGTGGCTGGCCGCCGGCGTGGCGTTGAGCGCGGGCGTGATCGCCACGGTGTTGTTCTTCCAGGCCACCGGCATGGTCTGCAACGACCCGACCGCGCTCGCCGCGGCCGAGGCGATGCAGGCCGCGGAGATCTTGTTCGCGACCGTGATCGGCGCCTTGTGGCTCGGCGAAGCCTGGCCGCAGGGCCGCGCCCTGGCCGGCGCCTGCGTGGTCGGCGTCGGCATCGTCTTGTTCAGCATCGTCGCGGCGCGCGCGGCCGCCGGCAACGAACGTAAGGTCAAGCAACTGCGCAGCGATCGTGGCGGTTGATCTTCGCCGGCTCGGCTGGAATGCCGATGCGGCAAGCAGGTCGGCTCAAGCGCCGATGCGGCCGATAGGTCGGCTCAAGTGCCGACCATGGCCATCCACTGTTCGAGGTTGTAGTAGTTGGTGACGCGCTGGATCTTGTTGTCGCGGATTTCGAAGAAGGCGCCGCCGGGCAGGGCGTAGCGCTGGCCACGCGCTTCCGGCAGGCCCGGGTCGGTGAGCAGGTACTCGCCGTGGACCACGTACTCGGCGCCGGCGCGCGCGCCGTCGGGCGAGGCCATCACCACGATGTCGCGCAACTGCTCGCGGTAGTGCCGCGCCATGCGCTGCAGGAAGGCGGCGAACGCGTCGCGCCCGACTTCGCGCGCACCCTGGTTGAGATCGTGGACGACGTCGGCGCCGAGCAGGCCCAGCATGGCGTTCCAGTCGGCGCGATTGAACGCGGCGTAATAGGACAGGACCAATTCGGTGGCGCGATCGTGAATGCGGGTGCCGTCGATCTTCATCGGAATTCCTGCGGGCAATGCGGGGCCGGGCCATGATCGCTCATTCGTGCCTCGTGTCGCAGCTGCGGTCGCCCCTGCGGGGCTCGCGCTCGGCAGCTTCGTCTTAACAAAGCACACTAAAACGAAAGGCCCGCATGGGCGGGCCTTTCGGTAGGCGGGAATCGCGCTGCGCCCGATGCCGGTGTGTGGCCCGGATCAGCGCGACTTCATCGAGAGGCTGCCGTCAGATCCGCACCGTCGCGCGCTGGCGTTGGCGCACCAGGCTCAAGGTCAGCACCGCGGCGAGCAGCGCCGTGGTGACCACGAAGATGCCGATGCCGAGGTAGCCGCCGCTGACGCCGCGCTCCACCGCCGCGGCACCGGCTTCGTGCGGCACGAAGCTGGCCGCGAGCATGCCGGTGTAGTGCATGCCGCAGACCGCCACGCCCATGACCAGGGCGCTGCCGAGCATCTGGCCCCAGCCGCGCAGGTTGAAGGCCAGCCACAGGGCCACGATCGAGGCGACGATCGCGATCGCTGCGGACGCGATGACCAGGTTGCTGTTGTAGACCGTGTCGGCCGGCATCAGCATCGCGGCCATGCCGGCATAGTGCATGCCGGTGACGCCGAGCCCCATCAGCACGCCGGCGATGATCAGCTTGCCCCAATTGAAGATGCCGGTGCCGGCGATGCCCAGGCCGGCCATGCACGAGACCACCGCGACCACCGCCGAACCGATGGTGATCGGCAAGTCGTAGGTCACTTCCACGTTCATGCGGCAAGCGAGCATGGCGATGAAATGCATCGCCCAGATCGCGCCGCCGCCCATGGCGATACCGGCGGCGGTGATGGCGCGCCAACGCTGTCCCGCCCCGACCGCGGTCGGGATGGCGATGGCCAACTGCAGGGCGGTGAACGACCCCAGTACCGACACCACATAGGACAAGATGGCGAGCACCGGGTCATGGATGCACTGAATGGCGTGATCGATCGGCATGACGAACCCCCTGTGGATGGGTTGGATTAGCTAAGGGCCGAACCGGCGCCATCCCCGCCCCGGTGCGGCATCGCAAGCCCGGCCGGCTCCCTGTCTGCCGGGCGAATGGAGACGCTCAGGCTTCGAATTCGAAACGGCAGGCCTCGGCGCCGGTATTGCGGCATTGGCTTTCGATCACCCGGACGCCATCGGCGCCGTGTTGGCCTTCGAGCAGTCCGCCGAGCATGCCGCGCAGGAAATGGCAGCATTCGCCGCTGTCGCCGCGATGGCAGAAGGGGCTGTTGCGGATCTTCAGGATGTCGTCGTGCAGTTCGGCCTGGACCAGTTGGCGCATCGCGGGCAAGGCGATGCGGCGGACCGAGTCGGCCAGCGGTAGTTGTCCACCGAGGGCGAAGTCGCGCTTGTAGACCCAGGCGCCGACGCGCTGGCCGATGTAGCGCAAGGTCGCCTCGCGCTGGGCCGGCGGCAGTTCGCGTTCGAGCGCGACCAACTGCAACAGGATGTTGGGGTAATTGCGGGCCAGCTGCGGCAGCAGGGTCTCGACGCGCTGGGTATCGATCGGCGGCGCGCTCGACGGCGAGGCGGCGGGCGCAGGCGCGGCCGAGGGCGGCACCGAGGTGGGGGCGGTCGCCGAGCCGTTGTTGCGCGGCACCGGTGTGGGCGCCGGCGCGGCGCTGGCGCCTTCGTACGGCGAGGCCTCGAAGCTCTGCACCAGGTGATGGGTGCCCAGGCGCTCTTCGAGCATCAGCAACGATTCGGCCGGGCCGCGCACCACCATGCTCAGCACCACGCCTTCTTCGCTGTTGAGCATGCGCTGGCGCAACAAAGTGAAGCCGTTGGCGATCACCACCTGCCCGAGGGCGAGCAGCAGCCCGTCGCGACGGTCGGACACCACGCGAAACTCGACATCCACCATGTAGTACTCCCTGGCCTGCGCTGGTCCGTGGTCCCCGGCTCGTCGACGAGCCCCACTGTTAATGATCGCGCGGCATGACAGGGACGGGCGCGCGATGGCGCAGCGTGGCAGCTGTGTTCATAAAAAACACAAACCAGGATCACAGAAAAAGCGAGTTTTCCTGGGGTTTATGCGGGCAATGGCGAGCGTTGAGAAACGTGCCGCATATCAAACGCAATGCGATTGCAGAACCGGTCAAACTGGCTTAGAGGCGAACAGATCGGCGACCAGATCCAGATCGACGTTGCCGCCGGAGACGACCAATCCGACGCGGCGGCCGGCGAAACGTTCGCGATGCGCCAGCACCACCGCCAGCGGCACCGCGCCGGAGGGTTCGACCACCAGCTTCATGCGTTCCCATATCAGCCGCATCGCGGCGACGACCTGGGCGTCGTCGACCAGCAGGATGTCGCGCAGGTGTTCGCTCAGGATAGGAAAGGTGAGCGTGCCGAGTTCGGCGCGCAGGCCGTCGCAGATGGTGTCGGCCTTGCGGCCGGTGATGCGCTGGCCGGCGCGCAGCGAATCGTGGGCGTCGCGGGCGCCTTCGGGTTCGGCGCCGAACACTTCGATCGCCGGGTTCAGCCCGTGCGCGGCGATCGCCGTGCCCGAGAGCAGGCCGCCGCCGCTGACCGGCGCGATCACCGCGTCCAGGTCCGGCGCGCTGCCGAGCAGTTCGAGAGTGGCGGTGCCCTGGCCGGCGATCACCCGCGGGTCGTTGAACGGATGCACCAGCACGCCGCCGGTCCGGGCCAGGACCTGGGCGGTCATGGCGTCGCGCGAGGCCTGGTCGGGCTCGCAAGCGACGATTTCGGCGCCGTAGGCGCGGATCGCGGCCAGTTTGATCTTGGGGGTGTTGTGCGGGGCGACCACGGTTGCGCGTCCGCCGCGCAGGCTCGCGGCCAACGCGATCGCTCCGCCGTGGTTGCCCGAACTCTGGGTGACGATGCCGCGCGCGACCTCGTCCTCGTCCAACGAGAACACCGCGTTGCAGGCGCCGCGGAACTTGAATGCGCCGGCGCGCTGCAGGTTTTCGCATTTGAAGTGCAGCTCGCAGCCGGCCAGGGCGTCGATCGCGCGCGAACGCAGCACCGGGGTGGTGTGCGCGTGCGGCGCGATGCGCGCGGCGGCGGCCAGGATGTCGGTGAACAGGGGGGCCAGGCTGGGCGGTGCGGAGAGATTGTTCATGCCCCAAGCGTAGCCCAGGCCCGGCCGGCCTGACATGCGCCGGATGGCGGATTCGCGCCATGCGGGGCCGGCGACAGGATGAGTTCAGTCGTACCGCAATGCTGCGTTCAGTCGTGGCGCAGCGCCGCGATCGGATCCAGGCGCGCCGCCTGCCGCGCCGGATACACGCCGAAGGCCAGGCCCACCGCGGCGCAGAACAGTGCCGACCCCAGCACCGGGATCGGCGCCCAGGCGACCTGCCAACCGGCGAAGGCGGCGATCAGATAGGCCAGGGCGACGCCGAACAACAGGCCCAGCACCGCGCCGGCGACGCAGATCACCAGGGCCTCGCGCAGGAACTGCGCGATCACGTCGCGCCGGCGCGCGCCGAGCGCGCGCAGCAGGCCGATCTCGCGGCGCCGTTCGAGCACGTTGGCGAGCATGATGTTCATGATGCCGATGCCGCCGACCAGCAGGCTGACGCCGGCGATCGCGCCCATCACCACGCGGAAGATGCGCTGGGTCTTCTGGTGCTGCTGGAACAGTTGTTGCGGCACCACCAGGCGGAAGTCGGCCATGCCGGCGTGGCGTTGGCCGAGCACGGTCGACAGCACCCGCGCGCCGGCGGCGAGTTGGGCGGGGTCGCGCAGGCGCAGCAGGAAACGGTCGATCTCGTCCTCCTGCGGCTGGAAACGGAAGCGGGCGCGCGCGCTGGCCAAGGGCAGATAGACGCGATTGCTTTCCAGGCCGAGCTGCACGCCTTCGAACTGATCCTTGCTGAGGTCGCGGTCGGCCAGCACGCCGATCACTTCCAGCCAGACATGGTTGACCTTCAGGTATTGGCCGATCGGGTCGACGCCGGGGAACAGATCGGCCGCGGCCTGGTGGCCGAGCACGGCGACCGCGGCGAGGGCGCGGTCGTCGTCTTCGCTCAGCGTGCGGCCCTTGGCGATGCGCAGCGAGGACAGGGCGAAATAGTCCGGGCTCACGCCGCTGGCCTGGGCATCGCTGTGGCCGCTGTCGCTGAACACCGAATGGGTGCGGATCGGTTTCTCGGCGGCGTAGCGTTCCGCGCCGGGCACCACCGCGAGCGCGGCGTCGGCATCGGCCAGGCTCAGGCCGAGGCTGCGCGCGCGGGTTTCGCGCAGGCTGTTTTCGTCCTGCGGCTTGGCTTCGGCGATCAGGTTGTTGAGGCCCAGGCTTTCGACCAGGCGCAGCGCTTCGCGCCGGCTGCCTTCGCCGACCGCCTGCATCGCGACGATCGCGCCGACCCCGAAGATCAGGCCGAGCAAGGTCAGCAAGGTGCGCAGGCGGCGACGCCACAGTTCTTCGATCGCCTCGCGCCAGATCGACGGCAGCAGGCCGGCGAAACGGTTCAAGGACGCACCGCCTGGGTGGCGGATGCCGGCGCCGCCGTGGTCTTGCCGCCATCGGCCGACGCGGCCTGGCCCGGATCGTCGGTTTCGGCCGACGACTCGACGGCCTTCGCCGCGGCCTCGATGGCGCCGGCCTCGGCCAGCAGCACCTCGTCGCCGTCGCGCAGGCCCGACAGCACCTGCGAACGAGCCGGCCCGCGTACGCCCAGCCGGATCGGGCGGCGCAGGAAATCGCCGCCTTCGCGGACGCGCACGTAGTCCTTGCCGGCGTCGCTGTCGATGGCGACGTTGGCGACGCTGAGCGCCTTGGGCGAATCGAACAGGATCACCCGGGCCTCGAGCCGCTGCCCCGGCACCAGCCGGTAACGCGCGATCGCCTCGGCCGGGATCGGCGCCTTCATGGTCAGGTACTTCACCGGGCTTTCCTGGCTGCGCACCTTGGCGGCGCTGGCGACCCACGACAGCCGGCTGACGATGCGCTGCTCGGGGCGTCCGACCGGGAACATCTCGACCGCGTTGCCGACCTGCAGGCCCTGCGCCTCGATCTGCGGCAGGCTCAATTCGAGTTCCATCGCCGAGGCGTCGGGCAGGCTGCCGTAGTCGAAGCCGGCGCGCAGGGTCGCGCCGACATTGGGTTTGTCGCCGGACCAGTTGCTCGACAGCATCAGCACGCCGTCGTTGGGCGCGCGCAGCTCCAGCGCGTCCAGATCCGACTGGCGCGCCTTGGCGGTGAGGTCGAAGGTCGCGCGCTGCGCATCCAGCACCGCCAGTTCGGCGCCGCCGCGCACGCCGGCCTGGCCGCGCTGCCATTCCAGGGTGTCGCGCTTGGCGGTGAGGTAGCTCGCGTCCTGCACCGCATCGAGCACTTCGTTGCGCGCCATGGTGCTGAGGTCGGCGCTGGCGTAGCGCTCGGCGATGCCGAGCTCCACCGCGACCTGCGCCAGGTCGACCGCGACCTTGCTCTGCGCGGTCGCCAGTTCGCCCTGCTTGGCGGCGCGCGCCAGCAAGTTGCGCTGCAGATCGATCAGGGTCTGGCTGAGTTCCTGTTGGCCTTGCGCGGCCGAGAAGCGCGCGATCAGGTCGCCTTTCCTGACCGCGCTGCCTTCCGGCAGCATCCATTCGAGCTGGCGCGAGGCCCAATTGCGGCCGGGCACGTTGAGTGGCGTGGCCTTGGCCGACTTGAGTTCGCCTTCGCCGCGCACGCTCAGGCGCAGCGGTGCGGCGGCGACGGTCTCGACGATGGCCGGCGCGGTGTCGGACGCGCAGGCCGAGAGTAAGGCCAGGGCGACGAGGAGTGCGACGCAGCGCGACGCCGCGCGAGGTGCGGGGCGACGCGTCATCGGGCCGGGCTCCGCGGCGCTGCGGGCGCGGCCGGATTGGCCGAAGGAATCTCCACCCGCACCGCCTGGCCCGGACGCAAGGGCGCGCGCGGGTCGTCGAGGCGTACGTCCAGGTCCAGCACCGGCACCGGCTGCACCTGCGACTTGCTGCGGATCGCATTGCCGATCGAGGCGATGCGCCCGCGCAGCACGCTGCCGGCGCCGCCTTCGACGACGATCCGTACCGGCACGCCGACCGCGACCCGGCGCAGGTCGCGCTCGGGCAACTCGGCGCGCACCGCCAGGGTGGCCATGTCGGGAATCTCGGCGACGGTCTGGCCGACCCAGACCTGCGAGCCGACGTCGTACTTTTCGCCTTCCCAGTTGCTCTTGTGCATCATCAGGCCGTCGCGCGGCGCGGTCACTTCCAGTGCCGTCAGCGAGCGTTGCAGGCGTTCGACGTCGGCCTGCAACTGCGCGCGTTCGGCGGCGAGCAGGCGCCGCTCTTGGCGGCGTTGTTCGGCCGACAAGTTCTCGCGGCGCTGGGCCAGGGCCATCTTGCGTTCCATCTGGGTGCGGGCGACCAGCAGCTTGCGGTACTCGATGCCGGCGATCAGCTCGGCCGGCTGCTGGGTCTTGCGCTGCGCCTTGTCGAGCGCGGCGCGCGCCTCGGCGGTGGCCAGGCGTTCGCTGCGCTCGCGTTCGGCCAGCTCCAGGTCGAGCTTGTCGAGCTCGCTTTGTTTCTCCTTGAGCTGGCTGCGCTTCTCGCCCAGTTGCTTGACCACGTCGTTGCTGTCGAAGGAGATCACCGACTGGCCTTGCTTGACCGGCGCGCCGTCGCTGGCGAGTTGGGTGATGTTGAACTGCCACATGCGCTCGACGTTCGGCGGCATCAGCGCCGAGCTGCGGCGGGCATAGACCTCGCCGTCGACACGCAGGGTCGCCGCGCTCGCCGGCAGTGCCGCGGCGGACAACAGCACGATGAGCATGCTCCGCTTCATCGCGCCGTTCCGCTAGCGGCGGCCTTCGCCGCGGCCGTGGACACGCGCACGCTCATGCCCGGCAGCAGCTTCAGCGCATGTCCGCGCGGCAGTTCGATGTCGAGGCTGAAATAGCGCCCTTCGCCCCATTCGGGTTTGCGGTCGGGAGCGCCGGCGATGGCCTTGATGCGGCCTTGCACGCGTTGCCGCGGCAGTGCGTCGAACGCGAGCTGCACGGCCTGGCCGACGCTCAGGCCGCGCCGGTCCGGTTCCAGCGCCCAGGCGCGGATCTCCATGCCGCCGCCGCGACCGACCACTTCGCCGGCCTTGCTGCCGGGCATGGCCGAGCTGCCTTCGTCGATGCGGCCGCCGATCCAGTTGTTGTTGAAACCGTGCAGGACGATGCCGTCGCGTTCGGCGCGCACTTCCGACTGACGCAGCAGCGCCGCGTAGTACTCGCGCTGCACGATCAGCTTGTCGACTTCCAGCTTGGCGTCCTGGCGGCGGCGCGCGACGGCGGCGCGCGCGGCGGCGAACTGCTCGCGCTTGAGAGTGAGCTCGCGCGTGGTCTTGTCGAGTTCGCCCTGATGGCGGTCGTAGTCGAGCTGCGAGATCAGCCCGCGCGGAATCGCCGCCTCGATCTTGGCCGTGGCCAACGCGGCCTCGGCATCGGCGAGCGCGACTTCGGCGTCGACCGCCTTGACCTCGAGTTCCGCCAGTTCCTTGGCGGCCTTGGCGCGGGCTTGTTCGATCTTGGCGTCGAGGTCGGGAATCTGGGTGCCGGCCTGGCCCGGATCGATGCGCAGTACCACATCGCCGGCCTTGACCGCCTGGCCTTCGGCGACGAAGTACCGGATCGCCACCGGCGCGGTATTGGATTGCGGGGTGTAGATAGGCTGCGCGCCGACCGAGCGCACTTCGCCGGTCAGCACTATCGCGGTCGCCGGCAGCGCCATCAGCGATACGGCCAACCCGGCCAGGATCAGCGGCCAGCGTGGGCGGCGCAGGGCAGGGCGCATCTCAGGCGGCCGAGTCATGGTCGACCTTGCCGTCGTGCAGGCGCACCTCGCGCGGCGCGCGCGCGGCGAGGTCGCGGTCGTGGGTCACCAGCACCACGGTCTGGCCGCCGCCGTGCACTTCCTCGATCAGGTCGAGCACGTCGGCGGCGCTTTTCGAATCCAGGTTGCCGGTGGGTTCGTCGGCGAGCAGCAGGGCCGGGCGCAGCAGCAGTGCACGCGCGATCGCCGCGCGCTGCTGCTGGCCGCCGGACAGTTCGCTCGGCCGATGCTCGCTGCGTTCGCCCAGGCCGACGCGCGCGAGCAACTCGCGCGCGCGCTCGACGCTGCCGGGCGGCGGCTCGCGATTGAAGCGCAGCGGCAGCAACACGTTCTCCATCACGCTCAGGCGCGGCAGCAGGTGGAAGCTCTGGAACACGAAGCCGATGCGGCGGTTGCGGATGTCGCTGGCGGCCTCGTCGTCGAGCGCGGCGACGTCGCGGCCTTCGATCAGATAGCGCCCGCGCGTGGGTCGGTCGAGGCAGCCGAGGATGTTGAGCAGACTGGATTTGCCCGAGCCCGAGGCACCGGTGATGGCGACGAATTCGCCCGCCGCGATTTTCAGATCCACGCCGGCCAAGGCATTGACCGCCTGTCCATTCATCTCGTAGCGACGATGGACCGCATCCAGTTCGATCATCGGGACAGGCCAGGCCAGAAGGGGAAGGCGATGCAGCGGCGACCGCGCGAGCGTGTGCCCGCGCTACGGAGAACGACCCGGCACTCGCCGGCAACGTTCCCCGACGCGGCCTTCGGGCCGATCGGATGAGGCATGCAGCGTGCGCGGCGAAGACCGATCCCGGCCGTAACCATCGCGATCAATCTACCTTAACCCGGGGGCGCCGCGACAATGTGTCTTGTGCAGCATTGCACCCGGATGCAGTGCAGCATGTTTTTCTGTGAACCCGTGCAGTAAACGCCGCCCGCGCGAAGACTAGCTTAGGCGCATCGCCACCGCCGGACGCAGGGCGTGGGCGTTGCGCGCTAACGACACGATCGTCATCCAGGCCTCGTCGTCGCGCGTCGGCATCACCCGATTCGGACCTGGAGTTCCCTGATGGGGGCCACCAGGATAAGGTCGAAGCCGATATCCACCCGGTCGCTGCGTTCGCGATCGGTTCCGCTCACGGCGCGATCTTCTTCGACGCCCACCACAGGGAATCCACATGCTCCGCAAACTAACGGTATGTCTGCTCGTCGTCCTGTTGGTGGGTTGCCTGCCCCCGCGCCTCGATCCGACCATGGTCTCGGCGCCGCAAAGCGATTCCTCGGTCGACAGCAAGGGCTGAACCGTACAGCAGCGGGCGGGCCGAATTAAGCCCGAGTTCAACGCATCGGGCCGAAGCTGAGACCCTAAAACCAGGGGGTCTGACATGATCCGCAAGCTCATCGTTCCGCTCATCGCCGCCGGCCTGCTGGCCGGTTGCGTGTCCGACTACGCCTATCGTGGCGGCGGGGGCGCCGGCTCGTATTACTACGGCCGCCCCAGCGTCGACTACGGCTACTACGGCCAGAACTACGGGTATGGCTATTACCCGTACGGCGATGCCTATCGCTATCGCAACTACGGTTACCCCGGCTACTACGGCGGCGGTTACGGCTATGGCTACCCGGGTTACTACCCGCAGCCCTACCCGCGCTATTACTACCCGAACCACCGCCCGCACCGTCCGCCGGGCCACCGCCCGCCCCAGACCAACCAGCCCTCGCGCGGCATTCCGTGGCGCGATGCGCATCCGGTCGGCGGCGGCGCCTGGGCGCCGAACAACCCCGGTGCGGTCTCGCAGCCGCGCAGCATGCCGCAGCCCCGGGCCATGCAGCAGCAGCCGATGCAGCCGCGCATGCAGTCCGCCCCCTCGACCCGCCGCGACGGCGGCCGGGCCTGGAAGGACGTCGAACGCTGAACGGAATCTAGCCGATGTGAAGGTCGGCCCGGCAAGACGCTGGATTTGGAATGGCGAGCACTTGCGTTCAGGCGGAAGTGACAGCAATCTACCGCTACTGACCGCTTACGTCGTATTTGGACGTTTTCGGTAAGCAAGGCTTCTATGTCGGCGCCTGGCGAGGAATCACGGATCCCCCCTGTTCCGTCCTTGTCAGGCGTCGGCGCCCATTCCCCCGGATCCCGGGGAAATACGAAAGGCGCGCGTATCCACGCGCGCCTTTTCGTTTTCAATCAATGAGTTGGTCGCCATGCCGGCGAATGCCGCGGCGACGCGTCCGAAGGCGGTCGGCCCTGCCGGTGCCGATGCAGGGCCCAAACGACGGACAATAAAAAGGGGCCGAATGTCCCCCGACATTCGGCCCCCCAGCTTCCCCCGCGAGCGCTTGGCCAGCCCCTGTTCCAATTCCAGCCGGCGTCGAGCGCCTGCCCCGCAAGGTGCACTAAGTACCCAAGCATGAAGTGTGCCAAGCCCGGGTGAAGGCGCTCGGCCCGCCGTCTGGCCTAAAATCTGCGTCCTGAGCGTCGCTTCCGACGACGGTGCGACCGTGGTGTCTTGAACCAATGAACGAATCCTTCTTCCAATACGACGTGATCGTGGTCGGCGGCGGCCACGCCGGCACCGAGGCCGCGCTGGCGTCGGCGCGCGCCGGCGCGCGCACTCTGCTGCTGACCCATTCGGTCGAAACGGTCGGGGCGATGAGCTGCAACCCGGCGATCGGCGGCATCGGCAAGGGCCATCTGGTCAAGGAGATCGATGCCCTCGGCGGGATCATGGCGCGTGCGGCCGACGCCGCCGGCATCCAGTGGCGCCGGCTCAACGCCAGCAAGGGCCCGGCAGTGCGGGCCACGCGCTGTCAGGCGGACCGTTCGCTGTATCGCAGCTTCATCCGCCGCGCGGTCGAGGCCCAGCCGAACCTGACGCTGTTCCAGGCCGCGGTCGACGACATCCAGTTCGACGCCGGCCGGGTTACCGGCGTGCTCACCCAGACCGGCCTGCGCTTCGTCGCGCCGGCGGTGGTGCTGACCGCCGGCACCTTCCTCGCCGGCAAGGTCCATGTCGGCCAGACCACCTATGCCGCCGGCCGCGCCGGCGACCCGCCGGCGATCGCCCTGGCCGCGCGCCTGCGCGAAGGCCCGTTCGTGGTCGACCGGCTCAAGACCGGCACGCCGCCGCGCATCGACGGCCGCAGCCTCGACTACTCGGTCATGGAAGAACAGCCGGGCGACGATCCGCGTCCGGTGATGTCCTTCCTGGGCACGCAGGCCGACCATCCGCGTCAGGTGTCGTGCTGGATCACCCACACCTCCGAGCGCACCCACGAGATCATCCGCGGCGCCCTCGACCGCTCGCCGCTGTACACCGGCCAGATCGAAGGCATCGGCCCGCGCTATTGCCCCTCGATCGAGGACAAGGTGGTGCGCTTCGCCGAGAAGGCCAGCCATCAGATCTTCGTCGAGCCCGAAGGCCTGGATGTGGCCGAGATCTACCCGAACGGCATCTCGACCTCGCTGCCGTTCGACGTCCAGCTCGACCTGGTGCGCAGCATCCGCGGCTTCGAGCGCGCCCACATCACCCGCGCCGGCTATGCGATCGAGTACGACTTCTTCGACCCGCGCGGGCTCAAGTCGACCCTGGAGACCAAGGCGGTCGCCGGCCTGTTCTTCGCCGGCCAGATCAACGGCACCACCGGTTATGAGGAGGCTGCTGCGCAGGGCCTGCTGGCCGGCGTCAACGCCGCGCGTTTCGTCGCTGGCCACGAGGGCTGGAGCCCGCGCCGCGACGAGGCCTACATCGGTGTGCTGGTCGACGACCTGATCACCCACGGCACCAGCGAGCCCTATCGCATGTTCACCTCGCGCGCCGAGTACCGGCTGCAGTTGCGCGAGGACAACGCCGACCTGCGCCTGACCGAGACCGGTCGAGGGTTCGGCCTGGTCGACGAATCGCGCTGGGCCGCGTTCGCGCGCAAGCGCGAGGCGATCGAGCGCGAGAGCGCGCGCTTGGCCTCGGTATGGGCGGCGCCGAACAACGCGCTCGGCCGCGAGATCGCGCAGACCCTCGGCATCGAGGTCAGCCGCGAAAGCAGCGCGCGCGATCTGCTCAAGCGTCCGGAAATCAACTACGCCCAACTCATGAGCGTGCCCTCGCTGGGCCCGGCGGTGGCCGAGGCCGAGGTCGCCGAGCAGGTCGAGATCGGGGTCAAGTACGCCGGTTATCTGGACCGTCAGCGCGACGAGATCGAGCGCCAGCAGCGCAACGAGAGCACGCCGATCCCGGGCGAATTCGACTACGCCACGGTGCGCGGCCTGTCGGCGGAAGCGCAGCAGAAACTCGAGCGCGTGCGCCCGCAGACCGTGGGCCAGGCGCAGCGTATCCCCGGCATGACCCCCGCGGCGATCTCGCTGCTGTTGGTGCACCTGACGCGCGCGCGGCGTGCACGGGTGGCTTGAAAGCAGGGATTGGGGATTTGCGATTCGCCAGGGCAAAAGCTTGAGTGGCGAGAGGGTCGCATTCGTCCGCTGCTCGCGAGGTTCTCGCGAGCTCGAGTAAATCCCCCGGCGCAGCTAGCGCCGTTGTCCGCCGAACGACGTAGGCGCCAGCCCTTTTCTGCGAAGGGGGCGATGTGATTCGCTTGGTCGGGGACTCGGGGACTCGGGGACTCGGGGACTCGGGGACTCGGGAATCGGGAATCGGGAATCGGGAATCGGGAATCGGGAATCGGGAATCGGGAATCGGGGTTCCGGATTCGCGGTGAAGCCTGATATCGGAAGCTCGCTGTTGCCGTTCCCCCTTTGAAAAAGGGGGGTAGGGGGGATTTGCCGTTGCTTCTGCCTTCCGTGCTGCCGCTCAATACAGCTTGCGTTCGCTCTTCGCCGGCGGCGACCACTGGTACAACCAGGTTTCGCTGAGTGCGCCGCTGGCGTCTTTCAAGAACAGGCGCATATCGATCTGTTCGGTCGAATCGCCCTGCGGCACGGCGTCGAACATCACCCGGTAGCCGCCGATCTCGTGCAGCGGCCGGCACGATACGGTTTCGAGTTTGCCGCGGCCGATCTGCAACACCGGTTCGACGGTCGCATTGCGCTTGGCCAGTTCGGCCAGTGGGCCACCGGCGAAGTCGACGGCGAAGCGCGAGGAGAAATAATCGCGCTTGAAGCCGATGCGGCCGCCCAGGCCGGTGCGGGTGGCCACGCAGTGAGCGAGCTTCGGCGTCGCCGGCGGCATCGCGCCCCAGTACAGGCGATAGCCGAACAGCAGTTCCTGCCCGGGCTGCGGCTTGGCGCGCGGGTTCCAGAACGCGACGATGTTGTCGAAGGACTCGTCGACGGTCGGGATTTCCACCAACTGCACCGAGCCCGCGCCCCAGCCTTGCTTGGGTTCGACCCACAGGCAGGGACGCTTCTCGTAGAACACGCCGTCGTCCTGGTAGTGATCGAAGTTGCGGTCGCGCTGCAGCAGGCCGAAGCCGCGCGGATTTTCGTCGGCGAACATGTTGAAACGCAGTTGCGCCGGGTTGCACAGCGGGCGCCAGATCCATTCGCCGCTGCCGGTCCACATCGCCAGGCCGTCGGTGTCGTGGATCTCCGGACGCCAGTCCCAGTCCATGCGGCGGTCGTTCTCGCCGACCTGGTACATGCTCGTGCACGGGCCGAGGCCCATGCGTTCGATGGTCTTGCGCGGGTACAGCGCGCAATCGATGTCCATCAACAGCACGTCGCCGGGAGTGATCGCGAAGCGGTAGGCGCCGGCGATGCTCGGCGAATCGAGCAGCGCATAGACCACCAAGGTGTCCGACTGCGGGTTCGGGCGTTCCAGCCAGTAGGCGGTGAAATCCGGGAACTCCTCGGCGCGGCCGGTGCCGGTGTCGATGGCCAGGCCGCGCGCCGACTGGCCGTACTGGCCTTCGCCGCCGACCGCGCGGAAATAGCTCGCGCCGAGGAAGGCGGCGAAGTCGCGCTCGGGGTCTTTGCGGGTGTTGAGGCGGAAGCCGGCGAAACCCAGGTCGGCCGGCAGCGGCTTGCCGTCCAGGCCGCTGCGGGCGCGGTCGAACATCGCCGGGTCGTAGACGATCTCGCGGGCCTGGCCGCCGTCGACTTCGTACATGCGCACGGCCGATTTGAAAAACAGCCCGAGATGGAAGAACTGCCCCAGGAAACGGGTGTCGTCCTGCGCCCACAGGGCGTGGTCGCGGAGGAAGCGGATCGACTGGTACTGGTCCCAGTTCATCGCTTCCACCGCCGGCGGCAAGGTGGTGCTGCGCGGTGCGTAGGCGCGTTCGGCGAGCGCGCGGGCCTGGCCCTTGAGCGCGGCGAAATCGAAGGGCTGGGCCGGGCCGAGCTTGGTCGCGCCGGGCGCGGCCCAGGCGAGCGCCGGCAAGGGCAAACCGAGGGTGGCCAGGGTGCCGGCCGCGGATTTGAGGAACTGGCGTCGGATCATTGGGGGAAGGCGACGTCGTGGCAACAGGACTGAACATGCTAGCCAATAGCGGCGTGGCGTTGGTTATGCCGGCGTTGAGGGGCCCCATCGCCATGGAGGCAGGCCAGCCGCCTTTCGGTTGCCTTTCCCGCCCAGGGGCGAGGGGGCGGAGAGGGCAGCACCGCCGGCGTCGCCAGGGCTTCCATCGCCCGGCCACGCGCGCCGAAAACCGCCCGCCGCCGAAGCCTCTTAGAATATCGCCATGCTTCGACTCACCGACCTCCGATTGCCGCTGGACCACCCGGCCAGCGCGCTCACCGACGCCATCCTTGCCCGCCTCGGCATCGCCGCGGACGAACTGACCGCCTACACCATCGCCAAGCGCAGCTACGACGCGCGCAAGCGCGGCGGCATCGTGCTGATCTATTCGATCGACGTCGACACGCCGCGCGAGGCCGAGATCCTGCAGCGCCTGCAGGCCGCCGAAACCGCAGCGCTGGCGCAGGATGCGAAGAAGGGCGCGGGCGACGCCGGCAAGGTGCTGCCGACCCCCGACACCGACTACAAGTTCGTCGCCCGTGCGCCGGACACGCTGCCGCTGCGGCCGATCGTGATCGGCATGGGCCCCTGCGGCCTGTTCGCCGGCCTGATCCTGGCGCAGATGGGCTTCCGCCCGATCATCCTGGAACGCGGCAAGGCGGTGCGCGAGCGCACCGTCGACACCTTCGGCCTGTGGCGCAAGCGCGTGCTCAATCCCGAGTCGAACGTGCAGTTCGGCGAGGGCGGCGCCGGCACCTTCTCCGACGGCAAGCTCTACAGCCAGATCAGCGACAAGCTGCATCACGGCCGCAAGGTGTTGACCGAGTTCGTCAAGGCCGGCGCGCCGGAGGAAATCCTCTACGTCAGCAAGCCGCATATCGGCACTTTCCGCCTGGTCTCGATGGTCGAGAACATGCGCGAGACCATCGAATCGCTCGGCGGCGAGATCCGCTTCTCGCAGCGCGTCGAAGACGTGTCGATCGAAGACGGGCAGTTGCGCGGCGTGACCCTCGCCGACGGCAGCGAGTTGCGCGCCGACCATGTCGTGTTCGCGGTCGGCCACAGCGCGCGCGACACCTTCGCGATGCTGCACGAGCGCGGCGTGTTCATGGAGGCCAAGCCGTTCTCGATCGGTTTCCGCATCGAGCACCCGCAATCGCTGATCGACCGCGCCCGTTTCGGGCCGCAGGCCGGCCACGAGATTCTCGGCGCGGCCGACTACAAGCTGGTGCATCACTGCCGCAACGGCCGTTCGGTCTACAGCTTCTGCATGTGCCCCGGCGGCACCGTGGTCGCGGCGGCGAGCGAACCGGGGCGCGTGGTCACCAACGGCATGAGCCAGTACTCGCGCAACGAACGCAACGCCAATGCCGCGATCGTGGTCGGCATCACCCCCGAGGACTACAAGGCCTACGACGCCAGCGGCAGTCCGCTCGCCGGCATCGCCCTGCAGCGGCACTGGGAGGCGCAGGCCTTCGCCCTGGGCGGCGGCGAATACGAAGCGCCGGGCCAGACGGTCGGCGATTTCCTCGCCGGGCGGCCCTCGACCGCGCTCGGCGCGGTGCAGCCCTCGTACACGCCCGGCGTGCGCCTGAGCGACCTGAGCGCGTCGTTGCCCGACTACGCGATCGCGGCGATACGCGAAGCCTTGCCGGCCTTCGACAAGCAGCTCAAGGGCTTCGCCATGCCCGATGCGATGTTGACCGGCGTGGAGACGCGCACGTCGTCGCCGGTGCGCATCACGCGCGGCCCGGACGGCCACAGCCTCAACACCCGCGGCCTGTTCCCGGCCGGCGAAGGCGCGGGCTATGCAGGCGGCATCCTGTCGGCGGCGGTGGACGGCATCAAGACCGCCGAAGCGGTGGCGATGAGCATCATGGCCGGCCTCGGCCGCGCCTGAGACGCGTGTCTTCCAGCCGCGGGCGAGACGGTGGTTGGTTTGTACGGCGATTCCCCAACCATCATCCCCACGAAGGCGAGCTCCAGAGACTTCAGCGCAATGCCTCGGTGAAGCCCTGGGTATTCGGCTCCGCCGAAGTAAAGCGGAGTCTCCCCAGCCCTATCCCCCGATTGCGCAAGCCATGTGCGCAATCGGTCGACCGCGCCGGGCGGGCCCCGGCCATGCCGAATGGCAGGGGGCAGGGCGGACGCGATGGGTAGGATGCGGAATCCTGTCCGTGTTCGCGTCGCCGGAGTCTTCCATGGTTCGTCCGATCCACGCCGTCCTGCCCCTGCTGATCGCCGCGGCCCTGCCGTTCTCCAACGCGGGTGCCCAGACCGCCGCACCGCGCGACCTGCCTTATCCGGGCACCTTGCAGCTCGACGTCGATGCGACCGACCTGGCGCGGCGCGTGCTGCACGTGCGCCAACGCATTCCGGTGCAGCCGGGCGCGCTGACCTTGCTGTTTCCGCAGTGGATCCAGGGCAACCACTCGCCGACCGGACCGATCGACAAGCTCGCCGGTCTGCGCCTGCGCGGCAACGGCCAGACCATCGCCTGGCAGCGCGATCCGCTCGACGTCTATGCCTTCAAGCTGGTCGTGCCCGAGGGCGTGAGCGAGCTGGAGGCGAGCTTCGACATGCTCACCCCCACCGGCGGCAACCAGGGCCGGGTGGTGATGACCGCCGACATGCTCAACGTGCAATGGAACCAGGTCGCGCTGTATCCAGCCGGGTATTACGCGCGCGGCATCCAGATCGTGCCGAGCCTGAAACTGCCGGCCGGTTGGCAGGCGGGCACCGCGCTTGAGCTCGAATCGCGCCAGGGCGACAGCCTGCGTTACCGCTCGGTGCCGTTCGACACCCTGCTCGATTCGCCGGTCTTCGCCGGGCGCCATTTCAAGCAGATCGATCTCGCTCCCGATGCGAAGACGCCGGTGCGCCTGAACGTGGTCGCCGATGCGGCCAAGTACCTGGAAGCCAAGCCCGAGCAGATCAAGCTGCATCGCGAGCTGGTCAGCCAGGCGTTCAAATTGTTCGGCTCGCGTCCGTTCGACCGCTACGATTTCCTGTTCTCGCTGTCGGGCCAGATGAGCGGCATCGGCCTGGAGCATCACCGCTCCAGCGAGAACGGCCTCGACGTCGACTACTTCACCGGCTGGGACGGCGGCAGCGCCATCAGCCGCGATCTGCTCGCGCACGAATTCGCCCACTCCTGGAACGGCAAGTACCGTCGCCCGGGCGGTATCGCCGCGCCCAACTTCAATGTTCCGCTCAGCGACAGCCTGCTTTGGGTCTACGAAGGCCAGACCCAGTATTGGGGTTACGTGCTGACCGCGCGCTCGGGGCTGTGGAAGCCGGAACTCGCGCGCGAGGCGCTGGCGCAGGTCGCCGCGCGCTACAGCCACGACCGTCCGGGCCTGGCCTGGCGCGCGTTGCAGGACACGACCTACGACCCGGTCATCGCCCAGCGCCGGCCCAAGTCGTATACCAGCTATCAGCTCAGCGAGGATTACTACCAGGGCGGGCAGCTGGTGTGGCTGGCGGTCGACGCCAAGCTGCGCGCGCTCAGCGGCGACAAGCGTTCGCTCGACGACTTCGCCCGCGCCTTCTTCGCCGGCGAGAACGGCGACTACCAGGTCAGGCCCTACGAGTTCGAGGACGTGGTCGCCGCGCTTAACGGCGTCGCCGCGTTCGATTGGGCCACGTTCCTGCGCGAGCGCGTCGACGGCAATGCGCCGCCGGTCGACGGTCTGGCCGCGAGCGGTTGGAAGCTGGTGTTCACCGACACGCCCGGCGAGTTCCAGAAACTCGCCGAGGGCGAACGCAAGGCCGTCGATCTCACTTATTCGCTCGGCATGAGCGTGTCGAGCGGAGATTCCTCGGTGGTCAGCGTACGTTGGGACGGCCCGGCCTTCGACGCCGGCATCGCCCCGGGCAACAGCGTGCTCGCGGTCAACGGTTATGCGAGCAGCGGCGAGCGGCTCAAGGACGCGGTCACCGCGGCCAAGGACGGTCAGCACCCGATCGAGTTGCTGATCAAGAACGGCGATGCCATCAAGACCGTGCGCATCGACTACCGCGAAGGCTTGAAGTACCCGAAGCTGGAACGCATCGACGGCACGCCGGATCGTCTGTCGAAGATCTACGCGCCGAAGTAGGGCGATACTTCGGCATCGTCGACGTTCAGGAGGAGACCCAAACCATGTACGGATTGATCGGCAAGATGAAAGCCGTCGCCGGCCAGCGCGATGCCCTGATCGCGATCCTGCTCGACGGCATCGACGCCATGCCCGGCTGCCTCAGCTATGTCGTCGCGCGCGACCCCAAGGACGCCGACGCGATCTGGATCAGCGAAGTCTGGGACAGCCAGGGCAGCCATCGCGCTTCGTTGGCCTTGCCGTCGGTGCAAGCCGCTATCGCGAAGGCGAAACCGATCATCGCCAGTTTCGACGAATACCACGAGACCGAGCCGGTCGGCGGCCACGGCCTGGGCGGCTGCTGAAGCCGGTCAGTCCGTGGCCTACGACGGTGGCGGCGTTTCCGCCGCCGCGCGCCGTCGCCACAGCATGCTGCGCAGCACGCCGTCGCGGCGGATCAGGCCGTGGTACAGCGCCGCCGCGCCGTGCACCAGGATCAAGCCGAACAGCGAATACGCCAGCACCCGATGCAGCCAGCGCAGGCGGGCGAACCAGTCGGCGTCGAACGGCGCGATCGCCGGCAGGCGCAGGCTGTCGCTCAGCATGACCGGATAACCGCCGGCCGAGAGCATCGCCCAGCCGACCAGCGGCAAGGCCAGCATCAGCGCGTACAGCAGCCAATGCGAAGTCTGCGCGGCGATGCGTTGCAACGCCGGAAGATCGGCCGGCAACGGCGGCGGCGCGCGCCACAGGCGCAGGATCAAACGCAGCGTCGCCAGCACCAGGATCGCCGCGCCGAGCGGCTTGTGCAGCGCCAGCAACCAACTGTGCCGCGCCGAGACGCTGGCGACCATGCCCACGCCGACGAACAACATGGTCAGGACCATCGCCGCCATCAGCCAATGCAGCACGCGGGCGGGCCACCAGAACAATTCGGTATCGCGATTCATGGCGCTTGCTCCTGTGCGTGAGCGGTGGCGCCGCCGGCCTGCTCGGCGGTGCGGCGACGATAGGATTCGGCATAGGCCGACGAGCGCGCCGGCAGCAGCGGGTCGTCGGACGCGGCGATGCCCGCCGGCAGGATCAGCGGATCGAAGTTGATGTCGCGGCACGCGCCGTGGTCTTGCGATTCGCTGCGTTCGATCACCACCGTGCCGGCGTCGATCTCGACACGATCCTGCGGCCAGATCCGGGTCGCATCGGCGGTCGGGTCGCCGGCCTGGCCCAGGGTCACCAACAGGCGCCAACGTAGCGGGCCTTGCGCCAAGCGTCGGTTCAACTCGCCGTCGAGGTAATCCTGCGGTGGCGCCACGGGCGCGTTGCCCGCAGGGCGGTTGTCGGCGGCGACGCGCCAGCGCACCGCCTGGCGCGTGCCGGCGGCATCGATGAAGTAGAACGCGTTGAGGCCGTAGTAGCTTTCGGTGGCGTAGCTCGCCGACGGCTTGTGGTTCTTGGCCCAGGCGCGGAAGGCCGCGGTTTCCGGATGCGCGGCGAAGAACGCGGCCTGCTTGGCCGGGTCGGGCTTGCCGGTGGCGGGATCGGGCCGGCCCGCCGCCAGTTGCTCGTAGAACGCCTGCGGCGTGGCGACTGGAAACACCGGCATGCTGTTCATGCCGGTGCGCCACTGCTGGCCGTCGGCCTGGGTCAGGCGCAGGGCGAGGCTGCGGATGGGCACACCGAAATCCGGCGCATGCGGGTTGCCGCCGGGAATCGCGAAGCGGCCGACCAGGGGCGTGCGGCCGGGCGCGAACAAGGCCGCCTTCGAATGTCGGGCGGCGCTGCCGTTGCTGTCGAAATGGCCGATCACGCAGACGCCCTTGGCGTGGTTGCGGCGATAGCCCGGATGCAGGCCGCCGTTGACCTGCAGGCGGTCGACGATGCGTTGCGGGGTGAGCCGGTGCGGGTCGAGCCAACCGCCTACATAGCCGAACGCGGCGGCGACGCCGGTCACGGCGGCGGCGATCAGGGCCCAGCGTGCGAGCGGGAAGGGCGGTCGACGGGGGCGGTCGGTCGGGTCGGGCGGTGGCGTGGGCGAGGACATGCGGGCACTCGGGTTGGGGAGGCGGGGCGGGGTTCTCTGGGTACGACGCGCGCCAGCGGGGTTTATTCCCGGGCCGCGGAATAAACTGCGGCCAGCGGCGTCCCATTTAGAGATTCCCCGACCTGCCTCCACGGACCGCCCATGCCCGCCAGCGACCTCGACAGCGCCCTGCGCGAACAACTGCCCTCGCTGCGGCGGTTCGCGCGCTGGCTCGCCCGCGATCCGCATGCCGCCGACGACCTGGTCCAGGCCGCGCTGGAACGGGCGATTTCCGCTTGGAGCAAACGCCGCGACGCGCAGGCGTTGCGGCCGTGGCTGTTCGCGATCGTGTACCGCCAATTCCTCGACGGCCAACGCCGCTCGCAACGTTATGCCGGTCTGTTGTCGCGGCTCGGCATCTCCCACGACAGCCAACCGTCGGCCGAGCGCGAAGTCCTCGCGCGTTCGACCCTGGAAGCGATGCAGCGCCTGCCGGTCGAACAACGCAGCCTGCTGCTGTGGGTTTCGGTCGAGGGACTCAGCTACCAGGAAGTCGCCGACATTCTGCAGGTGCCCATCGGCACGGTCATGTCGCGTTTGTCGCGCGCACGCGACGCTCTGCGCCGGCTCAGCGACGGCGAAACCCCGGCGTCGCCGCTGAGATTGTTGAAGACACCTGCCGCAACGAAGTCGACCCCATGATCACCACGCCGAGCGAGTACGAAATCCACGCCTATGTCGACGGCCTGCTCGACGGCGAGCGCCGCGCCGCGTTCGAGGCCTGGCTTGCGCAGCATCCCGAACGCGCCGCCGAGATCCAGGCCTGGCAGCGCGATGCGCAACTGCTGCGCGCGGCGCTGGCCGGCGAAACCGTGGCGGCGCCGGCCGGGCCCGATCCGGCGCGCCTGGACCCCATGCGCTTGCGTGCCGGCCTCGCGCGTCGGCGCAACGCGCGCTACGCGATGGCCGCGGCGGTGCTGTTGAGTCTCGGCGTCGGCGGCATCGGCGGATGGCAGGCGCGCGACTGGCGCGGCACCGCGCCGGCGGCGGCGATGGCGCCGATGGGCGATGCGATCCAGGCGCACCGTTTGTTCGCCTCGCGCCACGATCTGCGGCCCGATCGGGCGGCGCGCGGCGGCGACCTGCAAGGCTGGCTCGATACGAATTTCCGCGAACCGATGCGCCTGCCCGATCTGAGCGGGGCGGGGTTCCGCCAGGTTGGCGCACGCCTGCTTGCGACTGAACAGGGCGCGGCCGCCCTGGTCGTCTACGAAGACGCCGGCGGTAACGCAATCAGCTTCTATATCCGGCCGCCGGGCCCGCGCCGCCACCTGCTGCCGCGCGGCGACCGCCGCGACGGCGACTTGCTCACACAGTACTGGTCGCGCGGGGGGTACAACTATGCGATGGTGAGCAGCGGGGAATCGGCGGATGTCGTCAGGCGCGCGCTGGATGGCGCGATCTGACAGAACTCAGGAAAGGCCATGACGATGATCTCTACGGATATGCAGGAAACGCGCAACGCGTTCGGAACGTTTCTACGCTCGTTGGCGGAAGGCATGGCGACGCAGCAGGACTGGCGCCGCTTCACGATCGCGCACTATCACGATCCCACTCTGGAAGCGGCGCGGATCGAACTGGTCCGCGCCTCGCAGCACGAATCGGAAATGCCGACCGAGTCGTCGAAGGTGCAGGACCTGGCGAGCGAGATCGATCGCCGCTTCAGCAGCTGAAAAACCATAAGCCTTCGCCATAAGCCGTCGCCATAAGTCTTCATCGGTGCGATGAAGGTCGTACGACAAGCAGGTTCGCGCAACAAAAAAGCCCCGCATGCGGGGCTTTTTGTTTTCATGCCGGCGAGCTTCAGGCCGCTTGCACGATCCGCAAGGGATTGCGGTATTCCTTCAGCAACTCGGCCTCGCGCTCCTTGGCCTTGTGCAGGTGCGCTTCCTTGACGTGGCCGTAGCCGCGGATGTGCTCGGGGACGCTGGCGATCTCGGCGGCCAGATCGACGTTGCCGCCGTCCAGGGTCGCCAGCAGGCCGGTCACGGTCTGCTCGTAGTCGGCGATCAGCTGGCGCTCCATCTTGCGCTCTTCGGTGTAACCGAAGATGTCGAGCTTGCTGCCGCGCAGCTTGCGCAACTTCGCCATCCACTTGAACGCGGTGAACACCCAGGGGCCGAATTCCTGCTTGATCAGACGGCCCTGGTCGTCCTTCTTGGCCAGCAACGGCGGGGCGAGGTGGAACTTGAGCTTGTAGTCGCCGTCGAACTGCTGCTCCAGCTTGCGCTGGAAATCGCCGCTGGTGTACAGGCGCGCCACTTCGTACTCGTCCTTGTAGGCCATCAGCTTGAACGAATAACGCGCGACTGCCTCGGCCAGGTCGGTCGAGCCCGGCGCCTTGGCCTGCTCGGCTGCGCGCACCTTGGCGACGAAGTCGGCGTAACGCTTGGCGTAGTTCGCGTCCTGGTAATCGGTGAGGAAGGCGATGCGGCGCGAGATCAGTTCGTCGAGCGAACGCGACAGGCGCAGGTCGTCGAGCGGCAGGAAGGCGACGTTGTCGCTGTCGGCGTTCGCAGGCACATGCCGCAGTTCGTCTTCGTTGCGGGTCGCGCGCGGGGCCGAGGTCGCGCCCCATTCGTTGCCTTCCCATTCGCCCGGCGCCAGGTGCGGCAGGGCGTGCGGCGTCGCTTCGGCGGCGGTCGGCGCGTTGCGCACCAAGCCGGCGGCTTCGGCGACTGCCTTCGGGTCGATCGCGGCCAGGCGGCCCCAGGCGAACGCGGTCTTGTTCATCTCGATCGCGGCGCCGTTGAGCTCGACCGCGCGCATCAGCGCATCGAACGAGATCGGCACCAGCGCGCGCTGCCAGGCGTAGCCGAGGATGAACAGATTAGTCGCGATAGCGTCGCCGAGCAGCGCGGTGGCGAGCTGAGTGGCGTCGACCAGCAGCGGCTCTTCGCCGCCCAGCGCCTGACGCACCGCGGCGACGATGTCGGCGGCGGGGAACTGCATGTCCGGACGGGTGGTGAAGGTGCCCGGCATCGCTTCGTAGGTGTTGAGCACGACCGCGCTGCGGCCGGCGCGCACCTTCGACAGCGCCCAGTAGTCGTTGACCACGACCATGTCGCAGCCCAGCACCAGGTCGGCTTCGCCTGCGGCGATGCGCACGGCGTGGATGTCGGCCGGAGTCTTGGCGATGCGGATGTGGGTGGTGACCGCGCCGCCCTTCTGGGCCAGGCCGGTCTGGTCGAGCACGCTCGCGCCCTTGCCTTCCAGATGGCCGGCCATGCCGAGCAGGGCGCCGATCGTCACCACGCCGGTGCCGCCGACGCCGGTGATGAGGATATTCCAGGGCGTGTCGAGCGCCGGCAACTGCGGCGCCGGCAGGTTCTGCAGGCGGTCCTTGGCCGAGGAGCCCTTCTTCTTCTTGAGTCCGCCGCCTTCGACGGTGACGAAGCTCGGGCAGAAGCCGTTGACGCAGGAATAGTCCTTGTTGCAGTTCGACTGGTCGATCTCGCGCTTGCGGCCGAACTCGGTTTCCTTCGGCAGCACCGAGACGCAGAACGACTTCTTGCCGCAGTCGCCGCAGCCTTCGCAGACCAGGGTGTTGACCATCACGCGCTTCTGCGGGTCGACCATCTTGCCGCGCTTGCGGCGGCGGCGCTTCTCGGTCGCGCAGGTCTGGTCGAAGATCAGCACGCTGGTGCCCTTGACCTCGCGCAGGCGCTTTTGCACCGCGTCGAGTTCCTTGCGGTCGTGGAACTCCATGTCGCTGGGGAAGATCTCGCGCTTGTTCCACTTGGCGATGTCGTCCGACAGCAGGACGATGGTGTGCACGCCTTCCGAACGCACCTGGTGGGCGATCTGCGGCACCGACAGGGTGCCGTCGACGGGCTGGCCGCCGGTCATCGCGACCGCGTCGTTGTAGAGGATCTTGTAGGTGATGTTGACGCCGGTGGCGACCGACTGGCGGATCGCCAGCGAGCCGCTGTGGAAATAGGTGCCGTCGCCGAGGTTCTGGAACACGTGCTCGGTGTCGGTGAACGCCGATTGGCCCGACCAGGTCACGCCTTCGCCGCCCATGTGGGTGAAGGTGTTGGTGTCGCGGTCCATCCAGGTGACCATGTAGTGGCAGCCGATGCCGCCGAGCGCGCGCGAGCCCTCCGGCACCACGGTCGAGGTGTTGTGCGGGCAGCCCGAGCAGTAATGCGGCACGCGCGGGAACGAGGCGCGCGGCAGGGCGAGTTCGCTTTCCTTCTCGGCCATCCAGCGCAGCACGTTCTCCATGTGCTCGGAGTTGTGGAAGCGCTGGATGCGGCGCGCGATCACGCCGGCGATGCGGGCCGGGGTCAGCTCGCCGGTCGAGGGCAGGATCCACTCGCCGCTCTCGTCGTACTTGCCGACGATCGACGGACGGCGCTCGCCGTCCCAGTTGTACATCGATTCCTTCATCTGGCTTTCGATGAAGGCGTGTTTCTCCTCGACCACCAGGATGTCGTCGAGGCCGCGCGCGAACGCGCGCAGGCCGACCGGCTCCAGCGGCCAGGTCATGCCGACCTTGTAGACGCGGATGCCGAGGTCGGAGCAGGCGCGTTCGTCCAGGCCGAGGTATTCCAGCGCCTGCAGCACGTCGAGATAGCTCTTGCCGGTGGTGATGATGCCCAGGCGCGCGTTCGGCGAATCGATCACGGTGCGGTCGATGCCGTTAGCGCGGGCGAAAGCCTGCGCGGCCTTCACCGCGTACTGGTGCAGGCGCATCTCCTGGTCCATCGGCGGATCCGGCCAGCGGATGCTCAGGCCGCCCGGCGGCATGACGAAGTCGTCGGGGGTGACGATCTGCAGCGCCAGCGGATTGACGTCGACCGAAGCCGAGGACTCGACGGTTTCGGCGATGGTCTTGAAGCCGACCCAGCGCCCGGTGAAGCGCGACATGGCCCAGCCGATCAGGCCCATGTCGAGGATGTCCTGCACGCCGGCCGGGTTCAGGATCGGCATCATCGCGCTGGTGAACTCGCCTTCCGAGCCGTGCGGCAGGGTCGAGGAGCGGCAGGCGTGGTCGTCCGCGGCCAGGGCCAGGACGCCGCCGTACTTGCTGGTGCCGGCGGCATTGGCGTGCTTGAACACGTCGCCGGTGCGGTCCACGCCGGGGCCCTTGCCGTACCACATGCCGTACACGCCCTCGACCTTGGCGCCGGGGAACAGGTTGGTCTGCTGGGTGCCCCAGACCATGGTCGCGCCCAAGTCCTCGTTGAGGCCCGGGGTGAACTTCACCCCCGAGGCTTCCAGGTACTTGCGCGCGCGCCACAGCTCCAGGTCGAAACCGCCCAGCGGCGAGCCGCGGTAGCCGGAGATGAAGCCGGCGGTATTGAGGCCGGCGGCCTGATCGCGCAGCCGCTGCATCAGCGGCAGGCGCACCAGCGCCTGCACGCCGCTCAGGTAGATGCGGCCTTCCTGACGGGTGTACTTGTGATCGAGCGAATAGTCCGTATCGAGGACGCTGTTGGTCAGGTCGGTATTCGCCGACGAAGGCGAGCTGAGTTCTGCGGTGCTGGTCATGGGCGGGCTCTCGCGGCGGTGCCGCGGGTTGGCTGGCGGGGCGGGACGGCATCCCGGCCGGGACGGCGGTGGCGCGCCGGGGCCCGAGCAAAGACTCGGAATTATAGCCTTTAGGCCCAATCGCGCCGTGAGCCGGGCGGTAAGCCCGAACGAGTGTGACGGTCGGCGCGGCCGTCGTGCCGGCGTACCTGGGCGTATTGCCGGGGAGATTGACGGATGCTGCGCCGTTCAGCAGCATCGCGCGGCTTCGAGCCTCGTCGTCGGGCGCCCATCCGGAGAGCCCGTGGCTCAAGACCTTTACTGCTGGCGCTGCGACCGCGTCGTGCCGATGCTGACCGAACCCGAATGGGAGCGGATGGCGCCGGCCCTCGACGAGGCCGTCGCCGAAGTGCAGCGCTACCGCGTCTCGACCGCGAGCTCGCTGCAGGCCGCCTTGGCCCAGCCCCACGGCCGCGACGCGCTCAAGCTGTACTACCGGATGACCGGGCAGCTCGAAACCAAGCCCGACGCCATCCGTCACCATCGCCTGTCCCTGTACGGCCCGCCGTGCGCGCATTGCGGCAAGCCGCTGCGCACGCCGCGCGCGAGTCACTGCGCCGCCTGCGGTGCGATGCGGGCCGAGGCTGCGGCCGAGTAGTGCCGGATCGGTTCGAGTGTCGCCACCGCGTCGATTTTGCTGGGCGGATCGCGATGATCGCCGCCGGTGAGCGCCGAGTCCCAAGATGCGGGGCCACGTTTGAGAGCCGCATCGCCGAACAGTTACAGTCGGGCGATGACCGCCTTCGACCAAGTCACCCTGACCACGCAACGCCTGTTGTTGCGACCGCTCGCCGCCGCCGATGCTGGCGCCCTGATGGCGATCTATGCCGATCCCGAAGTGATGCGCTACGGCAGCTCGCCGCCCTGGGATTCGATCGAGAAAGCCGATGCGCAGATCGTCCGCGACCGCGAGGCGATGGCCGCCGGCCATTTCCTGCGCCTGGGCCTGCAGCGGGTCGACGACGGCGCGCTGATCGGCACCTGCACATTGTTCAATCTCGACCCGCCGTGCCGGCGCGCCGAGATCGGCTATGCCCTGGCCGTGTCGGCCTGGTCGCGCGGCTACATGCGCGAAGCCCTGCCGGCGCTGATCGATTTCGGTTTCGAGGCGATGGACCTCAACCGCATTGAAGCCGACATCGACCCGCGCAACACCGCCTCGACCAAGAGCATCGAGCGACAGGGGTTCGTACGCGAGGGCTATCTGCGCGAGCGCTGGATCGTGCAGGGGGTGTTTTCAGATACGGCCTTGTATGCGCTGTTGCGCAGCGATTGGCAGGCGCAGCGTCGCAAGGCGGCTTCGGGGTAGGGGGCGATCGCGCTTCTCATGTTCGCACCGTCGCTCCATGTGACCCCAGGGTAGGAGCGACGTAAGTCGCGACCGTGTTGCTTCGACCCCGCGACGCTAGCCAAGATACTCTGTAGGAGCGGCGTAAGCCGCGACCGCGTCCTCTCATTCTCGCGTTGTCACTTCGTATCGTGTCAGGGTAGGAGCGACGCAAGTCGCGACCGCGTTGCTTCGGTCTTGCGACGCTGCTTGGTCCAGGCGATTTTTTTGCCGTTGCCGTTGCCGTTGCTGTGTGCAGCTTCGCACTAGCGAAGGCGATAGAAGACCCGGAGGGCGGCGCGCAGGGGTGCGGGCCGTTTTTCATCGGGACATGGATGTCCCGTATGAAAAATCCCAGCGTCGGCACCGTTCGTGCGGGCTTGTGATTCACGGAAAAGCATTTTTCTTTGGTTATCTTTCTTTTGTTGCTTATGACAAAAGAAAGTAACCCGCCGCTTTAGTGGCGGAAGC
>NZ_JMTZ01000080.1 GCF_000731095.1 Lysobacter antibioticus
CCGATAAGACGTCCCTGTCTTATCGGAAAACGCCGCACGTCCTGTGCGGCGCCCTCTGGGTCTCCAGGCGTTCTCGCGAGTTCGCTACTGCGCCAAGCTTTCACGGCAACGGCAACGGCAACGGCAACGGCAACGGCGAAGGCAAAGGCAAAGGCAAAGGCAAAGGCGAAGAACGGTCAAGCCAGGCGTCCCAGGGCGCCCGGTGCGGCCGCGCCGCGTTTCCCTTCGGATCGCGACCTTCTGCGACGCGATGTGACGCCGTACCGCCGAGTACAGACGATCCCGGCGGTTCGCCCGTATCATTCCGCATCCTTACCGATCCGGCAGCACGCGTGACCGATCAGCAGCTTTCTTTCGTCTTCCCGGGCCAGGGCTCGCAATCGCTCGGCATGCTCGCCGAGTTGTCGGAACTGCATGCGCAGGTCCGGGAAACCTTCGCCGAGGCCAGCGAGGGCGCCGGCGTCGATCTTTGGGCCATGAGCCAGGCCGGCCCCGAGGAAATGCTCAACCGCACCGAATACACCCAGCCGGCGCTGTTGGCCGCGGGCGTGGCGGTGTGGCGGGTATGGCAGACGCAGGGCGGAGCGCAGCCGGCGGTGTTGGCCGGGCACAGCCTCGGCGAGTACAGCGCGCTGGTCGCAGCCGGCGCTTTGTCGCTGCACGACGGCGCGCATCTGGTCCGTCTGCGCGGACAATTCATGCAGGACGCCGCACCCGCCGGCACCGGCGCGATGGCCGCCGTGCTCGGCGCCGAAGACGCCTTGGTCGAAGAGATCTGCGCGGCAGTGTCGGGCGCCCAGGTCGTGGTGCCGGCCAATTACAACTCGCCGGGCCAGATCGTCATCGGCGGTCATGCCGACGCGGTCGACAAGGCGCTCACGCGCCTGGCCGAAGCCGGTGTGCGTAAGGCGGTCAAGCTCGCGGTCAGTGTGCCTTCGCATACGCCGCTGATGCGCGAGGCGGCCAACCGTCTCGCCGAGGCGATGACCGGCATCCAGTGGCAGGCGCCGTCGCTGCCGGTGGTGCAGAACGTCGATGCGCAGGTCCACGAAGGCGTCGATGCGATCCGCGACGCCCTGGTGCAGCAGCTGTACCTGCCGGTGCGTTGGACCGGTTGCGTGCAGGCGCTGGCCGCGCGCGGCGTGGTCCGCATCGCCGAATGCGGCCCCGGCAAGGTCCTCGCCGGCCTGGTCAAGCGCATCGACAAGTCCCTCGAGGGTCGCGCCATCGGCACGCCGGCGGATTTCGCGACCGCCCTGGCCGACTGGCGCTGAACCCACGACCGCGTCCGACTGTCACCGATTCGCGCTACTCAACCTCGACCCCAGCCTGTAGGCTTGGCCGCGCAAAATCGCGGTGCGAGCGCGAGGCAGCGGGGTCGTGCAGCGAGACGGCCGCGGCATCGGATGCGTCGCAACCCACCCGCCAGCACCCCATGAGCCAGCGGCAATACGGAGTGAAGCAAGCATGAGCACGTCCCCGCTTTCGGGCGAGATCGCCCTGGTCACCGGCGCCAGCCGCGGCATCGGTGCGGCCATCGCCGACGAACTGGCTGCCCAGGGCGCCACCGTCGTCGGCACCGCGACCAGCGAAGCCGGCGCCCAGGCCATCGCCGCGCGCCTGGCCGCCAGCGGCGGTCACGGCCGCGTCGTCGACGTCGCCGACGCGGCCTCGATCGAGGCCCTGATCGACGGCGTGTCCAAGGAAATCGGCGCGATCTCGATCCTGGTCAACAACGCCGGCATCACCCGCGACAACCTGCTGATGCGCATGAAGGACGAGGACTGGCAGGCTATCCTCGACACCAACCTCACCAGCGTGTTCCGCACCAGCAAGGCGGTGATGCGCTCGATGATGAAGGCGCGCAAGGGCCGCATCATCAACATCGCCTCGGTGATCGGCGTGACCGGCAACGCCGGCCAGGCCAACTACGCGGCGGCCAAGGCCGGCATCATCGCGTTCAGCAAGTCGATGGCGCGCGAGATCGGCAGCCGCGGCATCACCGTGAACGTGGTCGCCCCCGGTTTCATCGATACCGACATGACCCGCGAGCTGCCCGAAGAGGCGAAGAAGGGCATGCTCGACCAGATCGCGCTGGGCCGCTTCGGCGAACCGGCCGACATCGCCCGTGCGGTGGCGTTCCTGGCCGGCCCCGGCGCGGCCTACATCACCGGCGAAACACTGCACGTCAATGGCGGCATGTACATGCCCTGAGCCTTTGGCGTAGGCTGTAAGCGATTGAACCCAAAGGAGTTTCGTCGAAAGGCCGGCGGCCCTCGCGAAACCTCCCGATTCCATTAGACTATTCCATCGAAAAACCCCTCACGGGAGGAGCAGCATCCATGAGCAGCATCGAAGAACGCGTCAAGAAAATCGTCGTCGAACAGCTTGGCGTCAAGGAAGAAGAAGTCACCAACAACGCTTCGTTCGTCGACGATCTCGGCGCTGATTCGCTCGACACCGTCGAGCTGGTGATGGCGCTCGAAGAAGAGTTCGAGTGCGAGATTCCGGACGAAGAAGCCGAGAAGATCACCTCGGTGCAGCAGGCGATCGATTACGTCAAGGCGCACGTCAAGTCGTAAGGCGCCTGAGGCATGCCGCCCGTGCTTCGGCGCTTGCGGCATGCGTGCAGTACGCGAATCAGGTGACAACTCGGGGCCGCATTGCGGCCCCGTGCTTTTCAGGCCGGTGGATACGCCGGCGTAGGTCCGAAGACGGATTCCACAGAGGTAGCGTTGCATGTCCAACCGTTCCTTCAACCGCCGTGTGGTCGTCACCGGCCTCGGTCTCGTCTCCCCGCTCGGCAACGACGTCGCCAGCAGCTGGGACGGCATCGTCAACGGCCGCTCGGGCATCGGCCCGATCACTCATTTCGATCCCGCTTTGTTCACCACCCGCATCGCCGGCGAGGTGCGCGACTTCGACATCACCAAATGGGTGGGGCCGAAGGACGCGAAGAAGATGGAAGAGTTCATCCATTACGGGGTCGCCGCGTCGTTCATGGCGCTGGAAGACGCCGGCATCGTCGTCGACGACTCCAACGCCGAGCGCATCGGCGCGCTGATCGGCTCGGGCATCGGCGGCCTGCTCGGCATCGAAGAGCAGACCATCAAGTACCACGAGGGCGGCCCGCGCAAGATCTCGCCGTTCTACGTGCCCAGCACCATCATCAACATGCTGCCCGGCCAGGTCTCGCTGCTGACCGGCATCAAGGGCCCGAATTTCTCCGCCGTGTCGGCATGCGCGACTTCGAACCATTCGATCGGCATGGCGATGCGCATGATCCAGTACGGCGATGCCGACGTGATTCTCGCCGGCGGCGCCGAGCGCGGTTCCTCGCCGACCTCGGTCGGCGGCTTCTGCTCGATGAAGGCGATGTCGACCCGCAACGACGATCCGATCCACGCCTCGCGGCCGTGGGACAAGGACCGCGACGGCTTCGTCCTCGGCGACGGCGCCGGCATCCTGGTGCTGGAGGAATACGAACGCGCCAAGGCGCGCGGCGCCCGCATTTACTGCGAACTGGCCGGCTTCGGCGCCAGCTCGGATGCCTTCCACATGACCGCACCGAGCGAGAATGGCGAAGGCCCGGCGCGCTGCATGGCCGCCGCGTTCAAGGATGCCGGCATCAATCCCGACCAGGTCGGTTACCTCAACGCCCACGGCACCTCGACGCCGCTCGGCGACCTGGCCGAGACCCTGGCGATCAAGCGCGCGCTCGGCGACCACGCCTACAAGACCATGGTCAGCTCGACCAAGTCGATGACCGGCCATCTGCTCGGCGCGGCCGGCGGTGCCGAGGCGATCTTCTCGGTGCTCGCCCTGCATCACAACATCATCCCGCCGACGATCAATCTCGACGAGCCGGGCGAGGGTTGCGACCTGGACTACGTGCCGAACACCGCCCGCGACGCCAAGGTCGACATCGCCGTCTCCAACGGCTTCGGTTTCGGCGGCACCAACGGCACCCTGGTGTTCAAGCGCATCTGATTGCGGCGATGCAAGCGAAGGCCCGCGACGACTTCGGTGGTCGCGGGCTTTCTGTTTTTCCGGGAGCCGCGATCGCGATCGCACCGCTCCCATCAGGGCTGCGCCGGACATTCGCCGCGCGTACGATGCCGGCATGACGACCACTGCATCCGCTGCGCCAAGTAACGATGCCCGGGTATTCCTCGGCACGCGACGGGTCGATGCGCTCTCGCCGTACGACCGCGGACATGCCTATGGCGACGGCCTGTTCGAAACCCTGCTGGCGCATCGCGGCGAACTGCCGTGGTGGGACGCGCATTGGGCGCGGCTGGCGCGCGGTGCGCAGCGTTTGCGGCTGCCCTTGCCCGATCCGGCGCAGGTCCGTTCGGAAGCCGCGCAACTGCTCGAAGGCCTGGACGCGGTGCTCAAGCTGATCCTGACCCGCGGCGAAGGCGGCCGCGGTTACGCGCCATCGGCGCAGGCCGAGCCGGTCTGGACGATCTCGCGCCATCCGCTGCCGCCCGCGCCGCCGACCGGCGGTTTGACCCTGCGCTGGTGCGATCTGCAACTGTCCGAACAGCCGGCCCTGGCCGGCCTGAAGCACTGCAACCGGCTCGAACAGGTGCTGGCACGCGCCGAATGGGACGATCCGGCGATCGACGAAGGCCTGCTGCGCGATGCCTCCGGCGCGGTGGTCTGCGCTACCGCCGCCAATCTCTTCGTGTTGCAGGGCGATGTCTGGCTGACCCCGCCGGTGGATCGCAGCGGGGTCGCCGGCGTGTGCCGGCAGGCGCTGATGGAACTGGCCGAGGTTCGGGTGCAACGGCTGAACGCCGATGACGTGCTGGGCGCCGACGCGGTTTTCCTGTGCAACGCCGCGCGCGGTATCCTGCCCGTGGCGCGGCTCGGCGAGCGGCATTGGGCGCCGCATCCGGCCGTGGCCGGGCTGCGGCACCGGCTCGGCGCGACGCATCCCGCCTTCGTTCCGTCCCTGGGCTGAGCCGCCGCACCCGCGGCCGCGCGGTCGCGGCGGCGCGCGGCGGGTCGGATCGAACAACGGAGGTTTCGTGGCTGAAAAGAAACGCAAGCGCGGCTGCGGTTGCCTGATCGTGATCCTGCTGCTGTTGGCCTCCCTGGCCGCGGTCGGCGCCTGGCTGTGGCAGCGCTACGACGGCTTCGCCGCCTCGCCGATGAGCGGGCTGGAGAAAGGCGAAAGCCTGGTCGTCGAACGCGGCGATTCCTTGCCCGCGGTGGTGCGCAAGCTGCGCCAGGCCGGTGTCGTCGAGGGCCAGCAACTCGAATGGCGTTTGCTGGCCAAGCAGCTCGGCGCGGCCGGGCGCCTGCAGGTCGGCGAATACGCGCTGGAGCCCGGCACCACGCCGCGCGATCTGCTGATCGCGATGCGCGACGGCAAGGTCATCAGCCATCGTTTCACCATCGTCGAAGGCTGGAACATGCGCGACGTGCGCGCCGCGCTGGCGCGTGCCGCCTTGCTCAAGCAGGACGCCGCGCAACTCGACGATGCCGCCCTGATGAAAGCGATCGGCCACCCCGGCCAGCATCCGGAAGGGCGCTTCCTGCCCGAGACCTACCTCTACACCGGCGGCGACAGCGATCTCGACGTGCTCAAGCGCGCCTACGAGGCGATGGACCGCGCCGTCGCCGCAGCCTGGAAGGGCCGCGACAAGGACAGCGTGCTGAAGACGCCGGCCGAGCTGCTGATCATGGCCTCGATCGTCGAGAAGGAAACCGGGATCGCCTCGGAACGGCCGCAGATCGCCGGGCTGTTCGAGCGCCGGCTCAAGCTCGGCATGAAACTGGAGACCGACCCGACCGTGATCTACGGCATCGGCCCGAGCTACGACGGCAACATCCGCAAGCGCGATCTGCTGACCGACACGCCCTACAACACCTATACCCGCGCCGGTCTGCCGCCGACCCCGATCGCGATGCCGGGCGTCGGCGCGCTCAAGGCCAGCGCGAACCCGGCGCCGGGCAATGCGCTGTTCTTCGTCGCGTCCGGCGACGGCAGCGGCGGCAGCCTGTTCGCGGCGACCTACGCCGAGCACCAAGCCAACGTGCGTCTGTACCTGCAGCGTTATCGCCAGCAACGCCGCAGCGACCAGCCCGAGGAAGGCAAGGCCGTGCTCGAGGAAGCGCGCCAGGAAGAGGCCGGGCAGGCGACGCCGCCGGCCCCGGGGAGCGCGCGATGAGCCTGCCCACGCACGCGCGTTTCGTCACCCTCGAGGGCGGCGAGGGCGCCGGCAAGTCGACCGTGCTCGCGGCCCTGCGCGGCGCCTTCGAGGCCGCCGGCATCGAGGCGGTATACACGCGCGAACCCGGCGGCACCCCGCTGGCCGAACAGATCCGCGGGCTGATGCTCGATACCCATCACGAACCCGCGGCGCCGGCGACCGAGTTGTTGCTCGCCTTCGCCGCGCGCGCCCAGCATGTCGCGACCGCGATCCTGCCGGCGCTCGAACGCGGCGCCTGGGTGGTCAGCGATCGCTTCACCGATGCCAGCTATGCCTATCAGGGCGCCGGACGCGGGCTCGACCCGGCGTTCATCGCCGAGCTGGAGCGGCGCGTGGTCGGCATTCGTCCGGCCCTGACTCTGCTGCTCGACGTGCCGGTCGAGATCGGTCTGCAGCGCGTACGCGGACGCGGCGCGGCCGACCGCATCGAGAGCGAACGCAACGATTTCTTCGAGCGCGTGCGCCAGGCCTATCGCGAGCGCGCCGCCGCCGAGCCGGAGCGCTTCGGCTTGATCGACGCCAGCCAGCCCGCCGACACGGTCGCCGCACAGGCGGTGGAGCGTCTGCGCCGCACCATCGCGGCGGCGCCGGCGTTCGAGGCGGCACGATGAGCGTCGCCGCCTTCGCCCCTTGGCAGCGCCGCATCTACGACCAGGCCAAGGCCTCGATCGACGCCGGGCGCCTGGGGCATGGACTGTTGTTTTGCGGCCCGGCCCAACTCGGCAAGCGCGCCGTCGCCGAACGCCTCGCGCACGGCTTGCTGTGCCGCGAACGCGATGCCGACGGCGAGCCCTGCGGCACCTGCCGCAGTTGCCTGTTGCTGGCGGCCGGCACTCATCCCGACTACCAGTTCGTCAGCTTCATCCCGAACAAGGAAGGCACCCGGCTGCGCACCGAGATCGTTATCGAGCAGATCCGCAATCTGTCCGAGCGCCTCGCGCTGACCCCGCAGTACGGCGGCGCCCAGATCATCCTGCTCGACCCCGCCGACGCCATCAACACCGCTGCCTGCAACGCCTTGCTGAAGACCTTGGAAGAGCCGGTGCCGGGGCGTTATCTGTGGCTGGTCAGTTCGCATCCGGCGCGACTGCCGGCGACCATCCGCAGTCGCTGCCAGCGCCTGGAGTTCCGCCTGCCGCCGCAGGACGAATCGTTGGCCTGGTTGAAGGCGCAGGGGCACAGCGAGGCGGCCGCAAGCGAAGCCTTCGATGCCGCGCGCGGCCACCCCGGCCTGGCCCATGAGTGGCTGACCGGCGACGGGCTCAAGCTGCGCCGCGAAGTCGCCGCCGATCTGGCCAAGCTCGGCCGCGGCGAGACCTCGGCGCAGGAAGTCGCGCAACGCTGGGTCGGCGACGAACAGGCGGTGTTGCGTCTGCGACACGCGTCCGACATCGCGCTTGCCGAGGCCGCCAACGGCTTGACCGACCCCGCCCGCGCGCGCAGTCTTGCGGCTTGGTTCGATCGCGCCAACCGCACCCGCGACCTGTTGCGGACCACGGTCCGCGCCGATCTGGCCGTGATCGAATTGTTGATGGCGTGGCGCAACGACGAAGCCCGTCGCGCCGCAGGAGGAAGCAAGGCATGAATGCAACGGCAGGCGCAGCGCGACAGGGCATCCTGTCGTTGACGATCAAGGACAAGGCGGCGCTGTACAGCGCCTACATGCCGTTCCTGAAGTTCGGCGGCATCTTCGTCGCCACGCCCAAGCGTTATTTCCTCGGCGACGAAGTGTTCCTGTTGTTGACCCTGCCCGAATCCAGCGAACGCATGCCGGTCGCCGGCAAAGTGGTGTGGGTGACCCCGACCGGCGCCCAGGGCCATCGCGCCGCCGGCATCGGCATCCAGTTCGCCGAGACCGCCGAGGGCGATGCGGTCAAGGGCAAGATCGAGGCGCTGCTGGCGGGTACGCTCAATTCGGAGCGGCCGACGCATACGATGTAATCGGGGCGATCGTTTTGCATTAGTTTGATGAGTAGCCAGTGCTCGGACTCCACCCCCTGTAGGAGCGGCGTGAGCCGCGACTGCGGGACGCGCAGAGTCCACAACGCTTTGGTGATTGATCGAAGGCGTGCGCCGTCGCGGGGGTAGGAGCGGCGCGAGCCGCGACCGCGGTGCATCAATCTCGCGCCGATGCCGGCCGTGGCCCGTCAGGGCAGGAGCGGCGCGAGCCGCGACCAAGGGACGCGCAGAGTCTGCAACGCTTTAGTGGTCGATCGAAGGAGTGCACCGTCGCCGGGTAGGAGCGGCGCGAGCCGCGACCGCGCTGCGATGGCCTAGCGACGCATCGGTCAAGCAAGCTCAAGATCAGGATCAAACGCCAAAAGCTTCCGCCACTAAAGCGGCGGGTTACTTTCTTTTGTCGGTGCATCCGCAGGGATTTTTCATACGGGACATCCCTGTCCCGATGAAAAACGGCCCGCGTCCATGCGGGCCGCCCTCCGGGTCTTCGATTGCCTTCGCTAGCGCCTAGCTGCGCACAGCCACAGCAAAATCTTGGCAACGGCAACGGCAACGGCAACGGCAACGGCAACGGCAACGGCGGGACGCAGAAACGAAGAAGCCGCGCGGTGCGCGGCTTCTTCGTTTCTAGGATCGCTTGCGCTTACTTGCGCAACAGCGGCGAATCCCAACCGGGGCGCGGGGCGAAACGGTCGCCGTAGCGGGCCTGCAATTGCTTGAGACGCGCGAGCACGGCGTCGGGGCCGTTTTCGCGAACGTACTGGATCGGGCCGCCGCGGAACGGGGCGAAGCCGGTGCCGAAGATGACGCCGGCGTCGAGCAGGTCGCCGTCGCTGACCACGCCGTCGTGCAGGCAGGCCACGGCTTCGTTGATCAAGGGCAGGATCAGGCGGTCTTCGAGATCGTTCGGCGCTTTGTAGTCTTTTGACAGCTCCGGCTTTTGGGCGCGGCCGTTCTCCCATTTGTACAGGCCCTGGCCGTCCTTCTTGCCGCGCTTGCCCGGCTCGACGTTGCTCAGCGCCGGGGGCACGGTCAGGCCGAGGAAGGGCGCGAGTTCGGCACCGACGCCGGCGGCGACGTCTAGGCCGACGGTGTCGATCAATTCGATCGGGCCCATCGGCATGCCGAACTTGACCGCGGCCTTGTCGATCGCCGGGCCCGGGATGCCTTCGGCGAAGGCGGTGCCGGCTTCTAGCATGTACGGGAACAGCACGCGGTTGACCAGGAAGCCGGGCGTGCCGGCGACCGGCACCGGCAGTTTGTCGATGGCCTTGCAGAACGCGGCCAGGCGTTGTTCGGTCCCCGGCGCCATGCGGTCGTGGCGGATGATCTCCACCAACGGCATCAAGGCGACCGGGTTGAAGTAATGCAGGCCGCCGAACTGGGCCGGGCGGCGGATGTGCTCGCGCAGTTCGTCGAGCGGAATCGACGAGGTGTTGGTGGTCAGCAGCGCATCGGGTTTCATGCGCGGTTCGATCTGGTCGTACAACTCGCGCTTGGCTTCGGGCTTTTCGATGATCGCCTCGATCACCAGGTCGGCGAGGTCGGCGCCTTCGCCGCCCAGGTCGCCCTTGAGACGCGCGGCCACGGCCGGGCGCTTGGCCTCGTCCTTGACCTTCTTGGCGAACAGCTCCTGGGCGCGTTCGAGCGCGCCGTCGATGAAGCGTTGTTCGCGATCGGACAGCGTGACCTCGAAGCCCTTGTAGGCCGACCACGCCGCGATGTCGCCGCCCATCACGCCGGCGCCGACCACGTGCACGTGCTTGATGCCGTGCTCCTTGCCGCCCTGGCCCTTAAGCCGTTCCTGCAGGAAGAACACGCGGATCAGGTTGCGCGCGGTCGGGGTGGAGGACAGCTTGACCACGGACTTGCGTTCGGCGGCGAGCTTGGCCTGTACGCCGCCGCCGGTCCGCTCCCAGGTCGAGATCAGGGCGTAGGGCGCCGGGTAGTGCTCCTTGCGCGCTTTGCGGGCGACCTGCTTGACCAGCATCGGCGCGAGGATCTTGCGCGCCGGCCAGGTGTTGCTGGCCCAGCCCATGAAGCGTTGTTTGAACGGACGTTCGGCGCCGCGCAGGGCGATGCCGGCGGCGGTGTCGACCAGTACCGCGGGCTCGGCGATCTTGTCGACCAGGCCGATCGCGCGCGCGGCCGAGGCCGACAGGGTGCGTCCGGTCAGCATCATGTCGAACGCGGCCGGCGCGCCGACCAGCGGCGGCAGGCGCACGCTGCCGCCCCAGCCCGGGTAGATGCCGAGCTTCACTTCGGGCAGGCCGATGCGGGTCGAGGCATCGCCGCTGGCGACGCGGTAACGGCAAGCCAGGGCGATCTCGGTGCCGCCGCCCATGCAGAAGCCGTGGATGGCCGCGACCGTGGGGCAGGGCAGTTCGGCCAGGCGCTGGAACACCTGCTGGCCGCGACGGATGGCGTCGCCGACCGTACCTTTCTCGTCGAAGCTCTGGAATTCCTTGATGTCGGCACCGGCGACGAAGCCGCTGCTCTTGGCCGAGCGCAGCACCAGGCCCTTGGGCGGGTCCAGGGCGAGGCGCTCCAGCAGGCCGTCGAGTTCGATCAGCACTTCCTGGGCGAAGGTGTTGACCGGCGATCCTTCGCGGTCGAACGAGAGCACCAGTACGCCGTCCTCGCGCAATTCGGTGTGCCAATGGCGGGCGCGGAGCCCGTCAAAAGCGGGGAGTCCGTCGAGGGCTGCAGTCATGCCGCACCATCCGTTCAGGTATGGGAAGCCGCTATCATCCCGATCTTGTTTCACTGCCGTCAAATCGCCCGTGTCGACAGGCCCCCGGGCCCTCATGTGACACTTGGCGGTTGCGGGCGACCGCCGGTGGCCCCATTAATGCCGCGATTGAACTTTTCCCCCGACAGGGTTGTCCCATTGTTCGGCTATTGCCGAGCTGACAGGAGTGCCGGCGCGGCATGGCCGAGAATGAGTTGGACCAGGAGCTGGTCAGGCGTGTCCAGCGTGGCGACAGCGCAGCGTTCGATGCCTTGGTGCGCAAGTACCAGCATCGGATCACCGCGCTGATCGGGCGCTACATCCCCGACTGGAGCGAATGCCAGGACGTGGCCCAGGAAACCTTCATCCGCGCTTACCGCGCGATGGCGAATTTCCGCGGCGACGCCCAGTTCTATACGTGGTTGCACCGGATCGCCGTGAATACCGCCAAAAACTATCTGGTTGCCCAGAACCGCAGGCCGCCCACCGACGACATCGACGCCGGCGACGCCGAGCAGTTCGATACGGGCATCCGCCTGCGCGACACCGATACCCCGGAGCACGAGCTGCTGCGCCAGGAGATCGAGCGCACGGTAATGCGGGTGGTGGATTCGTTGCCGGAAGAATTGCGGGCCGCCATCACCTTGCGCGAGGTGGACGGTCTGAGCTACGAGGAAATCGCGCAGAAGATGGCTTGCCCGATCGGCACCGTGCGTTCGCGGATTTTCCGCGCCCGCGAGGCCATCGACACCGAACTTCGGCCTTTGCTGGACAATCAAGACACCCGGGAGCGCGCCCACTGATGACGTCTACTACTCTCCATGGCGATGATCGCGAGAACCTGAGCGCGCTGTTCGACGGCGAGCTCGATGGCGACGCCGCGCGCTTCGCGCTGAAGCGGCTCGGTCACGATGTGCAGTGGCGCGACACCTGCGGCCGCTGGCAGCTGTGCGGCGACGTGCTGCGCGGCAAGGTCAGCGGCGCTGCCGGGCACGATTTCGCCGGGCGCGTGGCCGCGGCGGTCGCCGCCGAAGCGGCGATGCTGCGTTCACAGGAAGCCTCGCTGGCGGGCAAGGCCGAGGTCGGTATCACCCCGCGTCGGGCCGGCGGCTCGCGTCGCGGCTGGATCGGCGGCGCCCTGGCGGCTTCGGTCGCAGTGGCGGCCTTGTTCGTGGCGCGTCCGTTCTCCGACGATTCGACCGGCGTTGCGGCCGACCCGGCCCAGGTCGCGGCGCAGAGCGCTCCGGCCAGCCAGGCACCGGCACCGACGCCCGTTCCGGCACCGGCCGAGCAGGCACTGGCAGCCCTGGCTGCGGCGCCGGTCCGGTCCGACCCCGCCCAGCCCGAGGCCGCGCTGACCTCCGGCGACGCCTCGGCGCTGGCCGGTGCGGTCGCGGTGGCCGAAATCCCGCGCCGTCTGGCCGAACGCCGTTCGCGCGGCCAAAGCCAGCGTGCCGCCCTGCGCGCCTCCGAGCGTGCGGCCGAGGCACCGGTGCAAGTCGTCGCGGTCGCCAGCGCCTCCCCGCTGCCGGCCGATGCCGTCCACGCCAACCCGTTCCGGCCGCAGCCGAGCGAATCGCCCGCGGCGCGCCCGTGGCCGCGCGCGGTCCTGCCCAATTATTCTGGCGGCAGCAGCTATACCGCCGGTTACGGCAGCGTCGGCAACGGCGGCAGCGCCTCGCAATCGTTCTACCCCTTCGAGCCCGCAACCCAGGCCGAAGAGGCCAGGGCACGGTCGCAAGCCACGCAACGGCCGCAGCCGCAGCCCTGATCCCTCCTTGCCCGCCGCGGCCGCCGGCCGGGCAGTCCCCCTTCGTCGAATGCGCGGCTCCGCCGCGCCAGGCGACCTGTTGTCTTTTTTCCGGAAAATCCACGTCGTTTCGAGGCCGCTCCCCATGATCCGTCCCCTGATGAACAGCCTTCCGAAGAGCACCGCAGCCGGCAGCCGCCCGCTGCATTCCCTGGCCCTGGTCGGCGCGATCATCGCCGCGCTGCCGGTGGCCTGCACGGCGCAGGCGCCGACCACCCCGATCGCGCCGCCGCCGTCGGCGACACCCGCGGCTCCCCTGGTCGCCGGTCTGCCCGATTTCACCAATCTGGTGCAGCGGGTCGGCCCGGCGGTGGTCAACATCAGCGCCGAGGTCACCCCCAAGCGGGTGGCGCGTAATAACGGCATGCCGGACGAGGAGCAGATTCCCGAGTTCTTCCGCCGCTTCTTCGGCCCGGAAGGCATGCCGGGCATGCCCGGGCCGGGCCAGCAGGGCCCGCGCCAGCCGCGCGGCGGCGGTCGTTCGATCGGCAGCGGCTTCCTGATTTCGCAGGACGGCTATGTGCTGACCAACCATCACGTCGTCGACGGCGCCGACACGGTCACGGTCAAGCTGACCGACCGTCGCGAGCTCAAGGCCAAGGTGATCGGCAGCGATGAGCAGTCCGACGTGGCCTTGCTCAAGATCGACGCCAAGGGCCTGCCGTTCCTGCGCGCCGCCGGCGCCGGCCAGACCAAGGCCGGGCAGTGGGTGGTCGCGATCGGTTCGCCGTTCGGCCTGGACCATTCGGTTACCGCCGGCATCGTCAGCGCGGTCGGGCGCAGCAACCCCTATGCCGATCAGCGCTATGTGCCCTTCATCCAGACCGACGTCGCGATCAACCAGGGTAACTCGGGCGGCCCGCTGCTCAACACCAGCGGCGAAGTGGTCGGCATCAATTCGCAGATCTTCTCGAACTCCGGCGGCTACATGGGCGTGAGCTTCGCGATCCCGATCGACGTGGCGATGAATTCGGCCGAGCAGTTGCGTGCCAAGGGCAAGGTCAGTCGCGGCCAGTTGGGCGTGGTGGTCGAGCCTCTCACCAGCGAAAAGGTCGCCGGGTTCGGCTTGCCCGACAGCAGCGGCGCGCTCGTCAACCAGGTGCTCGAAGGCGGCCCCGCGGCCAAGGCCGGTCTGGTGCCGGGCGACGTCATTCGTTCGGTCAATGGCACGCCGGTGCACGAGTCCAGCGACCTGCCGCCGCTCATCGGTAACCTGCCTCCCGGTTCCAAGGCGAAGTTGGGCGTATTCCGCGACGGCAAGAATGTCGAACTCACCGTGGCCGTCAGCGAATTGGACGTTGGCGCAGCGGCAGGTCTGACGGGTGGGGACAAGCCGGCCCGACCGGGCGACTCGGCCGCCCCGCGCAGCAGCGGCAATCCGCTCGGCCTGGTCACCCAGGAGGTCGATGCGGCGACCCGCCAGCGTCTCGGCATCAAGGCCGGCGAGGGCGTGGTGGTCCGCGATCCGGGCGACGCCGCCGGCGAAGCCGGGGTGCGTCCGGGCGATGTCGTCCTCTCGGTCGGCCGGGTCCAGGTCGGCAGCGCCGCGGCCCTGGATCGCGCTCTGGCCGGCACCAAGCCGGGCCAGACGGTAATGCTGCTGATTCGCCGCGGCGCCGCGACCCAGTTCATTGCGGTCCAGGCCAGCGAGGAAAAATAAGCCTCGGCCCGCGTTCCAGCCCGAGGCGCCTGCCGGCGTCGCCGGGCTGTAACCGTGCCGGGCCAGCCGATGAGCGCCCGCCTGTCTACGGCGGGCTCCGCATTGGTTTGGGCCGGCTGCACGGTCCCGGTGTGCCTCCGGCGGGCTTTCTGAGCGGCGTCCGCCGGGGCAGCGCGGGAACTGCCGTCAGTGCCGGGGCCTATGCGATAATCTCCCGTTAATTTTCCTGGAACCGGCGAGCTCCGCGTCGCCTCGCATGCAACACATCAGAAACTTCTCGATCATCGCCCACGTCGACCATGGCAAGTCGACGCTCGCCGACCGCATCATCCAGCTGTGCGGAGGTCTCGAAGCGCGCGAGATGGAAGCGCAGGTGCTCGATTCCAATCCGATCGAGCGCGAACGCGGCATCACCATCAAGGCCCAGTCCGTGTCCTTGCCCTACAAGGCCAAGGACGGGCAGGTCTACCAGCTCAATTTCATCGACACCCCCGGGCACGTCGACTTCAGCTATGAGGTCAGCCGTTCGCTGGCCGCCTGCGAAGGCGCCCTGCTGGTCGTCGACGCCGCCCAGGGCGTGGAAGCGCAGTCGGTGGCCAACTGCTACACCGCGGTGGAGCAGGGCCTGGAAGTCGTGCCGGTGCTCAACAAGATCGACCTGCCGACCGCCGATATCGAGCGCGCCAAGGCCGAGATCGAAGCGGTGATCGGCATCGACGCCGAGGACGCGGTCGCGATCAGCGCCAAGACCGGCCTCAACGTCGACCTGGTGCTGGAGGCGATCGTCAAGCGCATCCCGCCGCCGAAGCCGCGCGATACCGACAAGTTGCAGGCGTTGATCATCGACTCGTGGTTCGACAACTACCTCGGCGTGGTCTCGCTGGTGCGGGTCATGCAGGGCGAGATCGTCCCGGGCAGCAAGATCCTGGTCATGTCGACCGGCCGCACCCACCTGGTCGACAAGGTCGGCGTGTTCACGCCCAAGCGCAAAGACCTGGCCAAGCTCGGCGCCGGCGAAGTGGGCTGGATCAACGCCAGCATCAAGGACGTCCACGGCGCGCCGGTCGGCGACACCCTGACCCTGGCCAGCGACCCCGCGCCCAAGCCGCTGCCGGGCTTCCAGGAAATGCAGCCGCGCGTGTTCGCCGGCCTGTTCCCGGTCGATGCCGAGGACTATCCGGCGCTGCGCGAAGCCCTGGAAAAGCTGCGCCTCAACGACGCCGCCCTGCGTTTCGAGCCGGAAAGCTCCGAGGCCATGGGCTTCGGCTTCCGCTGCGGCTTCCTCGGCATGCTGCACATGGAGATCGTGCAGGAGCGCCTGGAGCGCGAATACGATCTCAACCTGATCAGCACCGCGCCGACGGTGATCTACGAAGTGCTCAAGACCGACGGCACCGTGATCCCGATGGACAACCCGGCCAAGCTGCCGCAGTTGAACCTGGTGCAGGAAATCCGCGAGCCGGTGATCCGCGCCAACATCCTCACGCCGCCCGATTACATCGGCAACGTGATCAAGCTGTGCGAGGAAAAGCGCGGCGTGCAGATCGGCATCACCTACATGGCCAGCCAGGTGCAGATCAGCTACGAGCTGCCGATGGCCGAAGTGGTGCTGGACTTCTTCGACAAGCTCAAGTCGGTCTCGCGCGGCTATGCCTCGCTGGACTATCACTTCCTGCGTTTCCAGGATGGCCCGTTCGTGCGCGTGGACACGTTGATCAACGGCGACAAGGTCGATGCGCTGTCGATCATCGTCCACCGCAGCCATGCCGACCGGCGCGGCCGCGACTTGTGCGAGAAGATGAAGGAGTTGATCCCGCGGCAGATGTTCGACGTCGCGATCCAGGCCGCGATCGGCTCGCAGATCATCGCCCGCAGCACGGTCAAGGCCATGCGCAAGAACGTTTTGGCCAAATGTTATGGTGGCGACATCAGCCGTAAGAAGAAGCTCCTCGAAAAGCAGAAAGAGGGCAAGAAGCGGATGAAGCAGGTCGGTCGGGTGGAGATTCCGCAGGAAGCCTTCCTCGCGGTGCTCTCCACCGGCGACAAGTAAGCGAACGGCGGAAATAGGGATGGGGGGTTGAGGAACCGCGGCTGCGCCCGATCCGGCGCAAAGCGGTTGCGATGATCGCCCAGGAGTTTCCGTAACATCATCGGACGGCGAGGGTAGGCAGGGGGTGGGACAGGCGCAACGTAATCGAGCCGTCATGGCCGGTCGCGCACGACGTTCGGCCCGCTGGCTGCGTTTCTCGGCTCCGGCTCACAACACCGCAAGGAAACGGCAATGCGTTGGTTCGAAATCGCACTGGTGTCGCTGACGATATTCACCGGCGTCGTCTGGTTGCTCGACAAGCTGGTCCTGGCCAAGCGCCGCGCCGCGCGCGAGGGCCTGCTCGACGACGGCAAGGAGCCGATCGTCGTCGACTATTCGAAGGCGTTCTTCCCGGTGCTGTTCGTGGTGCTGATCCTGCGCAGCTTCATCGCCGAGCCGTTCCGGATCCCCTCGAACTCGATGATGCCGACCCTGTTGACCGGCGACTTCATCCTGGTCAACAAGTTCACCTACGGCCTGCGCCTGCCGATCACCAATCGCAAGATCCTGGCGATGGGCGAGCCGGCGCGCGGCGACGTGGTCGTGTTCCGCCCGCCGCACCACCCCGAGCAGGACTGGATCAAGCGCGTCATCGGCCTGCCGGGCGACAAGATCAGCTACCGCGACGGCCGCCTGACCGTGAACGGCGAGCCGATCCTCTACGCTCCGATCGGGACCTACCAGGGCCGCGGCAACGGCACCGAGATGACCGGCGCCCAGGAGCTGCGCGAGCAGGTCGGCAACCACGTCCATCGCATCCTGCTGCGCGCCGAGTCGCCGCTGCTGGACCAGGGCGAGGGCGAGTGGGTCGTGCCGCAGGGCGAGTATTTTGTGATGGGCGACAATCGCGACAATAGCGAGGACAGCCGATACTGGGGCTTCCTGCCGGAACAGAACCTGCGCGGCAAGGCGTTCCTGATCTGGATGAACTTCGATGGGGGCGTGGATTTCTCGCGCATCGGCAGCAGCATTCCGTAACGGCGCTACGCCGTTGCGGATGGGGACGAGGTTTGCGAGTGCATCGGGCACGCGCTAACCCGGCACATTGATCAATTGGGGATCGAAGGTATGAAGCGTAACCAGAGCGGCATCACCCTGATCGGGTTCATTCTCCTGCTGGCCGTGGTCGGCGTATTCGCTTACATGGGCATGAAGCTGGTGCCGATGTACTCGGAGTTCTATTCGGTCAAGCGTTCGTTGGCGGACCTCGCCAAGGAGCCAGGTGCCGGGCAGATGACCAGCGCCAAGGCCCGCGATCTGTTCTTCCGCCGCATGGACATGAGCTATGTCGAGAGCGTGAAGCCGACCGACTTCAAGATCGTGCGCAACGACCTGGGCATGGAAATTACCGTGGACTACGAAGTGCGCCGTCCGCTGATCGCCAACCTCGATGTCGTCGGTCACTTCAATGCGGTGCAGCAGTTGCGCACGAAAGACGGTGACTGATTCGTTCACGCATCGTTTCGCGAACCCGGGATTGCTGGAGCAAGCCCTGACGCATCGAAGCGCCGGGGCCCCGCATAACGAGCGTCTCGAGTTTCTCGGCGATGCGTTGGTAAACCTGATGGTGGCGGAAGCGCTGTACCAGCGCTGGCCGCAGGCCGACGAGGGGGCGCTGACCCGCGCCCGCGCCGAGCTGGTGCGCGAGTCGGCGCTGGCGCCGATCGCGCGCACGCTCGAACTCGGCGCGAAACTGACCCTCGGCCCCGGCGAAATGAAGTCCGGCGGACACCGCCGTGACTCGATCCTCGCCGATGCCCTCGAAGCAGTGGTCGCGGCGATCTACCTGGATGCAGGCTTCGAGGCCTGCCGCACCCAGGTCCTGCCCTGGTTCGCCGCGGCGATGGAAGCTCTGCCGCCGCCGCACAAGGTCGGTAAGGACGCCAAGACCCGCCTGCAGGAATGGCTGCAGGGGCGGCAGAAGCCGCTGCCGGTGTATACCCTGATCGCCGAAAGCGGCGAAGACCACGCCAAGACCTTCCAGGTCAGCTGTGTATTGACCCAGCCGCCGCTCAGCGCGGTGGGCGAAGCCGGCTCGCGCCGCGCCGCCGAGCAGATCGCCGCCGAGGACGTGCTGCGCCAACTCAAGGCGGATTGACTGCCTGGGTGGGGCGGGGCGGGAGTCGGGAGTCGGGAGTCGGGAATCGTAAAAGCCGGAACCGTCGGGGTCCTGGTTTCTCGGCGCATGCGCCAGTTCGCGATGTAGCGCTCGCCGATTCTCTATTCCCCATTCCCGATTCCCAGCCGATTTGCTGTTCCCGCCGCCCAGGCGGACAATTCCCCCATGACTTCCTCTTCGCATCGCGCCGGCCACGTCGCCGTCATCGGCCGTCCCAACGTCGGCAAATCCACCCTCGTCAACGCCCTGGTCGGAGCCAAGGTCAGCATCGTCTCGCCGCGCCCGCAGACCACGCGCCATCGCCTGCTCGGCATCGCCACCTTTCCCGAAGGCCAACTGCTGCTGGTCGATACCCCCGGCATCCACCGCGAACAAAAGCGGGCGATGAACCGGATGATGAACCGCGCCGCCCGTGGCGCCCTCGAAGGCGTCGATGCGGCCCTGCTCGTCGTGCGCGCCGGGCAGTGGGACGACGAGGACACCCTCGCGTTCGACGCCCTGCGCGGCGCCGGCTTGCCGGTGGTGCTGGTGGTCAACCAGGTCGACCGCATCACCGACAAGACCGTGCTGCTGCCGTATCTGGCGAAAGTCAGCGAAGGCCGCGACTTCGCCAGTGTGCATCCGATTTCCGCGCTCAAGGGCAAGGGCCTGGACGCGCTGGTCAAGACGGTGTTGTCGCTGCTGCCCGAGCAGGAAGCGCTGTACGGCGAAGACGAGATCACCGACAAGAGCCAGCGCTTTCTCGCCGGCGAAATGGTCCGCGAACAACTCATGCGCCAGCTCGGCGAAGAGCTGCCGTACGCGACCACGGTCGAGATCGAGCGTTTCGTCGTCGACGGCGAATTGCTGCGCATCGGCGCGGTGATCTGGGTCGAACGCGAAGGCCAGAAAGCGATCGTGATCGGCAAGGCCGGTTCGCGTTTGCGCGAGATCGGCGCCAAGTCGCGCGTGCAGATGGAGCGCCTGTTCGGTTCCAAGGTGTTCCTGGAAACCTGGGTGCGCGTGCGCGAAGGCTGGTCCGACAACGAAGCAGCCTTGCGCCAGCTGGGATACGAGTGAGGAGCCGGGATTCGGGGTTTGGGATTAGGGATTAATAAACACAGCCGCCAACTGGCGGGGCCCGATCGCCGCGCATCGCATTGACGAATCCCCAATCCCGAATCCCCACTCCCGGCTCTCATGCACCTCGTCGCCGAATCCGCCTATGTGCTGCACACGCGCCCCTGGCGCGAGACCAGCCTGTTGGTCGAGGTACTCAGCGAGCATCACGGGCGCATCGGTCTGGTCGCACGCGGGGTGCAGGGACCGAAACGGCAGGTGCTGCGCGCGGCCTTGCAGCCGTTCCAGCACATCCGCCTGGATGCCTTGGCGCGCGGCGAACTGGCCCGGCTGATCTCGGCCGAAGCCCTCGACGCGGCCCCGCGCTTCGACGGCGAAGTCGCGCTGGCCGGTTTCTACATCAACGAACTGCTGCTGCGCCTGCTGCAGCGCAACGACCCGTTCCCGGAGCTGTACGAGCTGTACGGCCGCACCCGCGCGCGTCTGCAGGACGAGGGACTGGCCTGGACCTTGCGCTGTTTCGAGCGCGATCTGCTCGATGCGCTCGGCTCGGGCTTCGATTGGAGCGTCGACGCCGAGGGCGTCGCGATCGACCCCGCCGCGCGCTATCGCCTCGACCCCGAGCAGGGGCCACGGCGCATGCTCAGCGATCGCGGCCATGGCGAGCGCAGCGCAGCGGCGACTGGACGGGCCTTGCTCGCACTCGCTGACGACAGCGCGCCGGAGGCGGCCGATCTGCCGGGCCTGCGTCAGGCCATGCGTTCGGTGCTCGCGCACCATCTGGGGCCACGCGGCTTGAAGTCCTGGGAGTTGTTGGCCGATCTGGCGCGGGTGGCGCCGAAGCGCGAGATCCGGCGCGACGACGACGGCAGCTGAGCGTATCGGTTTGGCCGGAACAAACGGCTGCGCATACGCAGTCGCTCGCCCCATTGCTGATTGGAACCAGCCGCAAACCCGAAGCGAAGGATTCAGCCCAGCATCGGCTGAGCGATGGTGTCCTGCGCGGCCTGATCGAAACGCGTCAGCAGCAAGGACGAATCCGGTCGCGCCTGCAGCTCCTGCACTGCCTGCGCCAGGCGTGCGGCGCCGACGAAGCCGCAGCTCGCACGCAGCTTGTGCAGCTCGCCGCGCAAGGCGTCGAGGTTGCCCAGTTCGGCTGCGCTGGAGATCGAGCGCCGTGCGTTCGGCAGTTCCTGGGTGAACAGCTCGCGCAGGGTCGCGATATGGGCGCGATTGCCATTGAGTGCGCGCGCGGCGACCTCGTCGTCCCAGATCGGCGCATCGGCGTCGTCGATCGACGACAGCGCGATCGCGACATCGTGCTCGGGCAGGCCGAGCAAGCGACGGACCGCGGCGCGCACCGCGGACGCGGGCAATGGTTTGACCAGCACTTCGGCGAAGCCCGAGGCGATCAGCCGGTCGCGGACTTCGGTTTCGCCGGTTGCGGTATGAGCGACCGCGAGCGTGCTCGGATGACGCTCGCGCAGACGCTTGAGCAGATCGATGCCGCTGCCGTCGGGCAGGTGGGCATCGAACAGCCAGAGTTGGTAGTCCTCGGCATTGCCGAGCGCCATCGCCGCGGCGAGACTGTCGACGCCGTCGACTTCGGCCGGCACGGCCTCGACCGCGGCGGTCAGGAAGGCGCGGCTGGTCGGGTCGTCCTCGACCAGCAAGATGCGTGGGACTTGGGATGTCTTCATTGCCGGTTCGCTTCCGCCCGCTATCCTGCTTCCATGCTGCGGACCATGTTACGCCTCCTGATCGGTTTGTCGCTGCCCGCTTGCTGGGCGGTGTCGGCCGATGTTGGGGCGGCGACACTGAACGCCAGGATCGCGCGGGTCGGCACCGCCGTGGCCACGCTCGAAGACGTGCGGGTGCGCTTGTCCTGGCCGGCGCAAGCCCGGCAGGGCGAGCTGCAATTGCAGGCCGGGCGGGTCGTGGCGCCGGACCTGGGCTACCGCTTCCGCGATGTGGTCTGGCGATGTCCGCTGCAGCGCGACGGCCATGGCGGTTGGCGCTGCGACGGCGAGCTGCGCGGCGGCACGGGCAAACCCCTGCGGTTGGCGCTGGACCTCGGTGTCGCCACGACCGATGCGCGCTTGAGCCAGGGCGCGAGCCTGCTGTCGCTGCACCGCGACGCGGCGGCGCCCGACCTGACCCGGATCGATCTCGCCCGCGTACCGCTGATCTGGGCCCAGGCCCTGGTGGCCCAGGCCTGGCCGGATGGGCGGATCAAGGGCGGCCGCCTCGACGGTCGTCTCGACATCGACGCGCCGGCGCGGCAACCGCTGCGCATCGCCGGTCCTCTGCAATTGAGCGGTGGGGCGCTGGATACGCCGGATGGCTCGATCGCCGCCGAGAATCTCGGCGCGCGACTGCGGATCGACAGTGAACTCGACAGCCGCGACCGCGTCCTCGTCGACGGTCATCTGGAAGGCGGCGAGCTGCTGTTCGGCAATGCCTATGTTTCTTTGCAGCGCCGGCCGGTCGCGCTGCACATCGAAGCGACGCAACAAGCCGGGGAGGGCTGGCGCCTGCCGCGTTTGTCGTGGCGCGACGACGGCATCCTCGCGCTCGACGGCAGCGCCGCGCTGACACCGGACGCGGGGCTGGCCGAACTCGATCTGAACCTGCGCAGCGCCGACCTCGCGCCGCTGCGCGACGGTTATCTGTCCGGTTTCCTCGGTCTTGCCGGCCTGGCCAAACTCGAACTGAGCGGTGCGGCGCAGGTGCGCTTGCGCATGAGCGGCGAGGAGTTGCGGATGGCCGAAGCGACCCTGATCGACGCGTCGATGAACGATGCCCAGGGGCGATTCCGTTTCGACGGCCTCGACGGCACGGTCAGTTACTCCGCCGACGCCGCGGTCGACAGCGAATTGGGTTGGCGCAGCGGCGAGCTGTACGGGCTGGATTTCGGCGCGGTGCGGTTGCCGTTTTCCAGCGGCGACGGCGAGTTGCGCCTGAACCGAGCGGTGTCGTTGCCGATGCTCGGCGGCCGCGCCGGTTTCGACGGCCTGCGCCTGCGCCCGCCGTCCGGCGGCAAGGGCCTGGACGTGCGTTTCGGCCTCACCCTGGACCGGCTCGATGTCGCCCAACTGTCCAAGGCCCTGGATTGGCCCGCGTTCACCGGCGAGCTGAGCGGTCGCCTGCCCGAAGCGCACTATGCCGACGACCGGCTCGAACTCGCCGGCGGCCTGACCATGCAATTGTTCGGCGGCACCGTCGCGGTGTCCTCCTTGGCGATGGAACGCCCGTTCGGCGTCGCGCCGACCTTGAGTTCCGACCTTGCCCTGGAGAACCTCGACCTGGAATCGCTGACGGGCGTATTCGGTTTCGGCAGCATCACCGGCCGGCTCCACGGGCGCATCGACCACCTGCGTCTGGTCGACTGGCAGCCGGTGGCGTTCGACGCCGAGTTGCATACGCGCAAGGCCCGCGGTGTGCGCCAGCGCATCAGCCAGCGCGCGGTCCAGGACCTGTCCAGCGTCGGCGATTCGTCATTCGTCGGCAGCCTGCAGGACCGCCTGATCGGGTTCTTCGACGACTTCGGCTATGCCCGGATCGGCATTTCCTGCCGCCTCGCCGACGAGGTCTGCAACATGGGCGGCCTGGGGCCGGCCAAGAATCAGGGCTTCACCATCGTCCAGGGGGCGGGCGTGCCGCACCTGGACGTGGTCGGCTACAACCGCCGGGTCGACTGGCCGACCCTGCTCGAACGCCTGGAGGCGGTGAGCAAGGGCGAGGTCAAACCCGTCGTTCAGTGAAGCCATGCCAGCCTTGTCCTATCACGGCGTCGTGCTTCAATAGGCGCCAATCGTTCAGCCCGCGCCGGATGCGCGGGACGCCGCGCAGGACGCGCATAACCGAAAGGACCCGCTCATGCGCCGTTGGATGGGAATACCGGTCGCCGCCGTGATGTTGACGGCTTGCGTCACGATCAACGTTTACTTCCCGGCCGCCGAGGCCAAGGAAGCCGCCAAGGAATTCGTCGAGAAGGTGATCGGCGAGATGCCGGCCGAACCCAAGGCCGAGCCCGGCAAGCCCGGCGGCAGCGCTTCGCTCGAGCGTCCGGCCTTGCAACTGGACCGGCTGGCCGGCCGGGTCGATTGGTGGTCGCTGGTCGGCATCGGCAGCGCCCAGGCGCAGTCGCCGGATATCTCGATCAAGACCCCGGCGATCCAGGCGATCCAGTCGCGCATGGCCTCGCGTTTCGACGGCCAGTTGCGCGCGCATTTCGACTCCGGCGCGCTGGGCTTCACCAACAGCGGCACCGTCAGCGTGCGCGACGCCTCCAAGATCCCGCTCGCCGAGCGCGTCGCCGTCAATCAGGCGGTGGCCGACCAGGGCCGCGATTCGGCCGCGGTGTATCGCGAAATCGCCGTCGCCAACGGCCACCCGGAATGGGAAGCGCAGATCCGCCAGGTGTTCGCCCGTCAGTGGATCGACAGCGCCAAAGGCGGCTGGTGGTACCAGGACGCCGGCGGCGGCTGGAAGCAGAAGTAGCGTTTAGCCGGGAATCGGGAATCGGGAATCGGGAATGAGGAATCGCTAGAAGCAAAGGCCCGCCGTCAGGCGGGCTTTTTGCTTTCTGGAGGGGCCTTGCTCTCAACGATTCCCCATTCTCGATTCCCGATTCCCGAAAATGCGACAATAGCCGGCCTTGATTCCTGCCAGCAGCTGTGGCCCGCATCGATCAAATCCCCTTCGAAGTCGCGATCACCGACTTCACTCATGACGGCCGCGGCGTCGCCCGGCGTCCCGACGGCAAAGCCGTGTTCGTCGCCGGCGCCTTGCCGGGCGAACGCGTCATGGCCAAGCAGACCGCGCGTTCGCGCAGCTTCGACGAGGCGGTGACGCTGGAAGTGCTGGAAGCCGCGCCCGACCGGGTCGCGCCGCGTTGCGCTCATTTCGGCGTCTGCGGCGGTTGCGCCTTGCAGCACCTGGCCGAAGACAAGCAGATCCTCGCCAAGCAGCGTGTGCTGATGGACAACCTGGAACGCATCGGCCACGTCGTGCCCGAGCGCGTGCTGCCGGCGCTGACCGATGCGGCCTGGGGTTATCGCCGCAAGGGCCGGTTCTCGGTGCGTCGGGTCGAGAAGAAGGACAAGACGCTGGTCGGCTTCCGCGAGAACGACCCGCGCTTCGTCGCCGACATCGCCCGCTGCGAGACCGTGATTCCGCTGATCGGCGACAGGATCTCGGCCTTGGCGAATCTCATCGACGGCCTGCAGGCGCGTCGCGAGATTCCGCAGGTCGAGTTCATCGCCGGCGATCCCACGCCCGACTACACCGGTGTGGCGCTGACCTTCCGCCATCTTGCGCCGCTGTCCGAACCCGATCGCGAGGCCATCGTCGCCTTCGCCCAGGCCCACGGTTTCGCCGTGTTCCTGCAGCCCGGCGGCATCGACAGCGTGCACGCGCTGTGGCCGGCCGAGCCGAAGCTCGCGTTCTCGCTGCCGCAGTGGAACCTCGAACTCAAGTTCCGTCCGCTCGATTTCATCCAGGTCAATGCCGGCCTCAACGGCCACATGATCCAGCACGCGATCGACCTGCTCGAACCGCAGCCGCAGGATCGCGTGCTCGATCTGTTCGCGGGCCTGGGCAATTTCACCCTGCCTTTGGCGCGCACGGTGCGCGAAGTGGTCGGCGTCGAAGGCGAAGCCGGTCTGGTGCGTCGCGCTCGCGAGAATGCCGAACACAACGGCCTGGCCAATGCGCAATTCCATGCCGCCGATCTGAGCAAAGACCTCAGCGGCGAATCTTGGATGCGCGAAGGCTTCGACCGTCTGTTGCTCGATCCGCCGCGTTCGGGCGCCGATTTCGTCCTGACCCAGCTGCCGCTGAAGCAGTTCAAGCGCATCGTCTACGTGAGCTGCCACCCGGCTTCGCTCGCCCGCGACGCCGGCTATCTGGTGCGCGAGAAGGGTTGGAAACTGCGTGCCGCGGGCGTGATGGACATGTTCCCGCACACTGCCCACGTCGAATCGATCGCGATGTTCGAGCCGCGCTGAGCGCGAAGCCCGGCTTGCCCGGCATCTGCGAGACTGCGCCGCTGCCCTAAGGGTAGGAGCGGCGCAAGCCGCGACCGCCATCTCTCAAGAATCTGCGCGCTGCCATTGAGGCCTGTGCCGCGCGCACTCGCCGGATCACTCCGGCAGCAGCGACCAATCGGCACCCTGCAGGCGGAAGCGCAGCGGCTTGGAGCCTTTGCCCTGGCTCGGCGTATCCAGCTCGGCATGGCACTCCACCGCATCGCTATCGCGCTCGAGCTTGCACGACTCCAACGCGGTGACGGTAAGAGTGGCGGCGAATTCCTTGAATTGCGCCGCGGTCTTCGGGTCCTGTTCCTGGCCGCCGAGATGGGCCAAGTGCTCGCGCACCAGTTCCTGCGCCCGCGCCAGCGTCGGTTGTGGCGCATCGATGTCCTTCTCTTCGACCACGCGCCACTGCGCGCCGTCGCGGCGGAAACGAAGGGCCGTGTAGTTGTCGCCGATGCTGCCTTCCATCCTGAGGATGCAGGTGGTCTGGGCCGCGTCCAAGGGCTGGCAGCCTTGCACCGCGGCGATCTTCATCGATTCCAGCATGGTCGCGACCAGCAGCGAAGGCGATGGCTTGCTCGCTTGCTTACTGATTTCGGCATCGATGGCGAGGCGGAAGGCGGCCTTGGCTTCATCCAGGCTGAGCGCGGCGTCGGCGGCGAACGCAGCGCCGGGAGCGGACAGCAGGGCGAGACACAACAGGCGGGACGTGAGCGCGATGATAGGCATCCGTGCGGAACTCGGGAGTGGCGGGCGGCGCCCGCGGACCGCGCAGTGTACGCAAGCGCGCGACCGCATCCAGCGGCTGCGTCATAATGGCGCATGGCTATAGAAATCGAACGCAAATTCCTGGTGGTCGGCGACGCTTGGCGCACGGCTGCGCACAAAGTCGTGCCGATGGCGCAGGGCTATCTCAACGATCTGGCGGCGATGGATGCGCCGGTCGCGGGCGCCGCAGCGATGAAGGCCTCGGTGCGCGTGCGCATCGCCGGCGACGAGGCGTTCTTGAACCTCAAGTCGCGCGAGCTCGGCCACACGCGGCAGGAGTTCGACTATCCGATCCCGGTCGAGGACGCACGCAGCCTGCTTGCGCTCTGCGTCGGCGGCATGATCGACAAGCGCCGTCACTACGTCGAACACCAGGGGCACCTGTGGGAAGTCGACGAGTTCCTCGGCGACAACGCCGGCCTGGTGGTGGCCGAGATCGAGCTGGAGCACGCCGAGGCCGACTTCGCCCGGCCCGATTGGGCCGGCGCTGAGGTCACCGATTCGGCGCGCTACTACAACCTGGCCCTGGCGACCCGGCCGTACGCGCGCTGGAGCCCGGCCGAGCGCGACGGCAGCGCCGCCTGAGCCCCGCGCCTGGCGCCTGGCGCCGCCTGAAGGGCCGGAGACGGGCGGGGTACGCCTGTCGCGCCATCTGCGAGACAATGGCCGCGGCGCAGCCAGCGCCGCCTTCTTTCCTGGAGTTCCGCATGCTCGTGATCGGCGTCGCCGGTACCGAACTCACCGCGCAGGAGCGCGACTGGTTGCAGCACGATGCCTGCGCCGGCGTGATCCTGTTCAGCCGCAACTTCGCCTCCCGGGCCCAGGTCGCCGAGCTGTCGGCGGCGATCCGCGAGGCCGCGCCGCGTCCGCAGCTGATCTGCGTCGACCAGGAAGGCGGGCGCGTGCAGCGCTTCCGCGAGGGCTATAGCGCGCTGCCGCCGCTCGACGTGTTCGGCCGGCTCTATGTCAGCGACCGCGAGGCGGCGCTCAAGTTGGCCGAGGAGCATGCCCAGCTGATGGCCAGCGAGGTGCAGGCCAGCGGCGTCGACCTGAGCTTCGCTCCGGTGGTCGACCTGGGACGCGGCAATCTGGCGATCGGCAATCGCGCCTTCGACGCCGACCCGCAGGTCGTGTCCGAATTCACCGCCGCCTACGTCCGCGGCATGCACGCGCGCGGCATGGCCGCGACGCTCAAGCATTTCCCCGGCCACGGCTCGGTGCTGGCCGATACCCATTTCGACGAGGCGATCGATCCGCGCACCCTCGAGGAACTGCGTGCGACCGACCTGATTCCGTTCGTCGCCGGCATCGAGGCCAAGGCCGATGCGGTGATGATGGCGCATGTGTCGTATCCGGCGGTCGCGCCGGAACCGGCCGGCTATTCGCGGCGCTGGATCGAGGAGATCCTGCGCGGCGAGATGCAGTTCCGCGGCGTCGTCTTCAGCGACGACATCGGCATGGCCGCCGCGTTCTCGGTCGGCGGCATCAAGGCGCGCATCGATGCGCACTTGGACGCCGGTTGCGACGTGGTCCTGGTCTGCCACCCGCAACTGGTCGAAGAATCGCTGGCGGCGGTCGCAGGCCGTCGCCTCAACACCGCGGCGCTGACCGGCCTGATCGGTCGCGGCGCCATGGGCTGGGACGGCCTGATCGCCGATGCCCGCTACGGCGAAACCCGCCACCGTCTGGAAGGATTGGCTTGATGACCTCGCACGACCTGGCCGCGGCGCTCGCCGATGCCGAGCTGATTTTCGATCGCGGCACCCTGGAGCGCGAAATTGCCCGCATGGCCGGCAAGATCCGCAACGACTATGCCGGCAGCGTGCCGGTGTACCTGACGATCATGCACGGCGGCCTGCCGTTCGCCGCGCAGTTGGCGATGGAGATCGGCGCACGCGGGCTCGATCTGGAATTCGATTACCTGCATGCGACGCGCTATCGCGGCGCGACCTCCGGCGGCGAACTGGTCTGGAAGCATCGTCCGGCGACGCCGTTGCGCGGCCGTCGCGTGCTGCTCGCCGACGACATCGTCGACGAAGGCCACACCCTGCATGCGATCCGCGAGTGGTGCCTGCAACAGGGGGCGGTGGAAGTGCGCATCGCCGCGCTCGCGGTCAAGGCGCACGACCGTTGCGTCGAGGGCCTGCGCGCGGATTACGTAGGGGTGGAAGTGCCGGACCGCTACGTGTTCGGCTACGGCATGGATTTCCACGAGCAGGGCCGCAACCTGCCCGCGATCTACGCACTGAAGGATTGAGATGAGCGATCTGGCAATCGACCTGGCGGTCATCGGCGGCACCGGCCTGTACCGCATCGCCGAGCTGCAGGATGTCGAGTCGCACCAGCCGGTGACGCGCTACGGCGCGCCGTCGGGTCCGATCCGGGTAGGCCTGCTCGGCGGCCGCCGTGTGGCCTTTCTGGCGCGCCATGGCGAAGGCCATTCGCTGCCGCCGCACCAGGTCAATTACCGCGCCAATCTCGCCGCGTTGCAGGCCCTCGGCGCGCAGCGCGTGCTTGCGCTCAATACGGTCGGCGGCATTACCGAACGGTTCGGGCCGCGCGTGCTGGCTTGCCCGGATCAGCTGATCGACTACACCTGGGGCCGCATTTCGACGATCTGCGAAGAACCGGGCACCGAAGTGCTGCACGTCGATTTCGGCGAGCCCTACACCCGCAGCTTGCGCCAGGCCGTCATCGCCGCCGCGCAGAGCGCCGGCGTGGCCTTGGTCGACGGCGGTTGTTACGGCGCCACCCAGGGCCCGCGCCTGGAGACTCGCGCCGAAATCGTGCGCATGCGCCGCGACGGCTGCGACCTGGTCGGCATGACCGGCATGCCCGAAGCCGGCCTCGCGCGCGAACTCGGCCTCGACTACGCCTGCCTGGCCATCGTCGCCAACTGGGCCGCCGGCGCGGGGCCCGATCCGGACGAAGTGATCACCCTGCAGGATGTGCTCGACAACGTCGCGGCGGCCTCCGCCGGGTTGCCGGCGCTGCTGAGCGCCGTGCTCGATAGGTGATAGGAGTCGCATAAACCGAATCCCGCCGATAGGGCGTGGCCGGTTTTCCCTGCGGACTACGTGATGGATGTGGTCACGCTGAGCCGTTGTCATCCACCGGCACAGTTTGCATACTCGCAATGCGTCTCGTGGCACACATAGCGACGACGCACGTCAACGCATCCAGCATGAGGTCAATAAGGATATGCAGTACGGCACCGTGAAGTGGTTCAACGACGCCAAGGGCTTCGGTTTCATTTCTCCCGAAGATGGCAGCGCGGATGTATTCGTGCACTTCTCCGCGATCAACGCAAAAGGCTTTCGCAGTCTGCAGGAAGGTCAGCGCGTCAGCTACCAGCTGACCCAGGGTCCGAAGGGCGCGCAAGCGTCCGAAGTGGCTCCGGTGGTTTGATTGCGTTGCCCCTCGAGGGCAATGGCTGGCCCGATCGAATCGGACAGTTTCCAAGGCCTCGCTCCGGCGGGGCCTTTTTTCTTTGTGCGGCCGTCGCGTTCGGTTGTGGCTGTAACAGTTGCTGTTGCTGTTGCTGTTGCCGTTGCCGTTGCCGTTGTCGTTGCCGAGATTTTGATCTGCTTTGCCGCTTTGCCGCTTTGCCGGTCAAGCGGAGACCCGGAGGGCGGCGCACAGGACGTGCGCCGTTTT
>NZ_JMTZ01000081.1 GCF_000731095.1 Lysobacter antibioticus
CATACACCCAGGCCGACTCAGCCGAACAAGGGCGTAACGGATCGGGGGAATACGCCCAGATCTCTGGATCCCCGCCTACGCGGGGATGACGGCTTGGGGATGACGGCTGTTGGGGGTAACGGCTCTTGGGGGATGACCGCTATTGAGGAGGTAGCGGCTCCCGGCGTGAGGTGCAGACCGTCCTGTGCGGATTCAGTCGAGCGGGGCCACCCGCACCAACAGCACCTCGCCACCGCCTTCGAGCACGTTGCGCAGGCGTTCGCTGCCGGCGGCAAGGATCGCGGTGTCGCCGGCTTCCAGCGGCGGCAGGCCGGAGTCGTCGGCGAACCGCGCTTGGCCAGCCAGCAGATGCACCGCCCAGGTCTGGCCCGGTTCGGCGAAGATCACCATCGGCCCGACCAGCGGGCGGTGCCACAGCTCGGCACGGACCCGGTCGCGGCGCCACATCAGGTTGAAGTCGTGGGTCAGGCCGTCGAGCAGTTCGCCCTGCACCGCGCGTTCGCCGGCGAAACGCAGCTTGTCGTGCGGCGGCAGCAGTTCGTGGACCTCGCCGTCGTCGAAACGCAGGCGCAGGCCGTTGCCGCTGAGCAGGACCAGTTCGCGGTCGATCCCCGGGAACGCCGAGAACGGCGCATCGCGCTCGATCTCGGCGATCGACAGGCGCCAATCCCAGTCCTCGCCGGGGATCGGGCGATCGAGCCCGGCCTCGTTCTGGCGGCTCATGCGCACGATCTCGCGGGTCCAGCCGAACTGGTTGCGCCAGCGTTCGCGGCGGTATTCGTTGGCGGGGATGGACCAGGTCAGGCGGTCGGGCATGGGCGTGGCTGCGGCTGAACGAAGGCGCAGTCTAGTGGTTGGGCCGGGTTGGCCCAAGCGGGATAAAGCCGGGATAAAGCGATCGAACCATGATCGCGCGGCCAAGGGCCGGAAGGCGTCGGGGGGAAGCGGTAGCCAGGGTGTTATGGCCCGGGTCGGGTCGCGGCTTACGCCGCTCCTACAGGGGGCTGGCGCGGGTTGCAGGCTGGATCAAGCGGGCCGGGAGATGGCGGTCGCGGCTTGTGACCGAAGGAAATCCAGTAGGACGCCGCTCCTACCCCGAAAATCCGAAGCCCGAAGCCCTTCCCGACTCCCGAATCCCGAATCCCGAATCCCGAACAAGGGTGTGCCCCGCCGCAGATCCCTCTGGGGCGGGGCAACGTACTTCCGTGTCCAGGGACCTCCCCCCGAATCCTTTCGGGCTTCCTTGCCCGATTAGCTGCCGACCCCGCGTCCTTACGGCATCGGCAGACTTGTTCAGCGCTTGCTGGCAGCGCGCGGGGCCGCGATGGCTCCGGCGGTGTTGGTCGGGCGGACCTGAGCGGCGCCGCCGACCACGATGCGTTCGCGATTCTTTTCGACCGTCTTCAGACCGATTCCCTTGACCAGGGCCAGCTGCTCGACGCTGCGGAAGGCCCCGTTGGCCTTGCGGTAAGCGACGATGGCTTCGGCCTTGGAGGCCCCGATGTTGAGCAGTACGCGGTCCAACGTGGCCGCGTCGGCGCTGTTGATATTGACCTTTTCCGAGGCGAAGGCACTGCCGGCGAGCATCAGCGACAGGACCAGCGACTTTGCGATGAGGGCAAACGATTTCATGGTTAAAGCTCCTGAGAGTGGATTCCGTTCCTGGCCGGCGGCCTTACGTCCTTGAGTCCTTGTGTCCGCCGGTGGAGACAGTCTCCATGTCTCGACCGGCACAGGTTATCGCCGCAGACGCCTGTGCGAAGCCGGGGGATGCCGCAGCGCAGGGTAGGAAAAGTCCTACACGGCCCGGGAGGCGTAAAATGCCCCCCTTCCCCGCTCCAGAGGTCCGTCAATGGACGCCAGCAAGGTCGATCGCTACGTCAGCGAGAAGTGGGACGACGAAATCGTCCCGCAACTGGTCGAATACATCCGCATCCCCAACAAGTCGCCGATGTTCGACGCCGACTGGGTCCAGCACGGCTACATGGACGATGCCGTCAAGCTCATGGAGACCTGGGCCCGCGCCCAGTCGATCCCGGGCATGCAGGTCGAGGTGGTGCGCCTGGAAGGCCGTACGCCGTTGATCTTCATCGATATTCCGGCGGCCCACGGCGGCAGCGACGAGGATTGCGTGCTGCTCTACGGCCACCTCGACAAGCAGCCGGAGATGACCGGCTGGGACGACGACCTGGGCCCGTGGAAGCCGGTGATCAAGGGCGACAAGCTCTACGGCCGCGGCGGCGCCGACGACGGCTACGCCATCTTCGGCTCGCTGGCGGCGATCCTGGCCCTGCAGGAACAACAGCAGCCGCACGCGCGCTGCGTGATCCTGATCGAGGCCTGCGAAGAGTCCGGCAGCTACGACCTGCCCGCCTACGTCGATCACCTGGCCGACCGCATCGGCAAGCCCTCGTTGGTGGTCTGCCTGGACTCGGGTTGCGGCAACTACGATCAGTTGTGGTGCACGACTTCGCTGCGCGGCCTGGCCGGCGGCAACTTCACCGTCAAGGTGCTCAGCGAAGGCGTGCATTCGGGCGACGCCTCCGGCGTGGTGCCGTCGAGCTTCCGCCTGCTGCGCCAGCTGCTGTCGCGCCTGGAAGACGAGAGTAACGGCAAGATCCTGATCGAAGGCCTGTACGTCGACGTGCCGCCCGAGCGCCTGGAGCAGGCGCGCCAGGCCGCCAAGGTGCTCGGCACCGCGGTCTACGACAAGTTCCCGCTGTTGCCCGGCATGCAACCGATGTTCAAGGAGAACGCGCCAGACGACCTGGCCGAGTTGGTGCTCAACCGCACCTGGCGCCCGGCCTTGTCGGTCACCGGCGTCGACGGCATGCCGGCGCTGGCCTCGGCCGGCAACGTGCTGCGCCCGCACACCTCGGTGAAGCTGTCGCTGCGTTTGCCGCCGACCCTCGACGGTAAGCGCGCCGGCGAGTTGCTCAAGGAAGTGCTGCTGCGCGATCCGCCGAACGGCGCCCAGGTGACCCTGGAACTGGAGAAGTCGTCGAGCGGTTGGAACGCCCCGGCGATGTCGTCGTGGCTGTCGAACGCGATCGACGCATCGAGCCGCGAATTCTTCGGCCAGCCGGCGATGTACATGGGCGAAGGCGGCTCGATTCCGTTCATGGGCATGCTCGGCGAGAAATTCCCGGGCGCGCAGTTCATGATCACCGGCGTGCTCGGCCCGCATTCCAACGCGCACGGCCCGAACGAGTTCCTGCACATCCCGATGGGCAAGCGGGTGACCGCCTGCGTCGCCCGCGTGGTCGCCGAGCATCACCTGGCGAGCCAGCGCGGCGAGACCACCGGCGTGGCCGCGGTGGCCGACAGCGGCGATCGGCATGGAGATCACGGCTGCTGCTGATTTTTTCGGCTAGCCAATGGTGAAAGGAAACGGGCCTTCGGGCCCGTTTTCTGTTTGGGGATGAGTCGCTTCGGTGCGAGTCGCGCAGATGCGACGGCCTGATGCCATGTCCGACCAACTACGGTGAGAGTTCGTTGACTCATGCGGTGGATGTTCGTCCGCTTCGGTCGATGACGTCGGACCGGCGTTTTGTGCGCGTCCCGTGGTCGCGGCTTGCGCCGCTCCTACCCTTTGCTTGCGCCGGCTTGTGGGTAGGAGCGGCGCGATCCACGACTGGGTTCTGGGCGACGCCGCGCCACCCACCACCCCGACACCCCGCCCCGCCCTCACGCCGCGGCGACATTGACGGCCACATGCTCCAGCCGCGTCACCCACCATCCCCAGGAGGGCAAGCCCATGCTAGGCGGCATCTTTTACACGATCATCATCGGCGCGGTCATCGGCGTCCTCGCGCGCTTCTTCAAGCCCGGCGCCGATCCGATGGGCTGGATACTCACCATCCTGCTCGGCATCGCCGGCGCCTACATCGGCAGCCTGCTCTATGCCGGCGGCGGGCTGATCGGTCTGATCGTCTCGGTCATCTGCGCCATCGTGCTGCTGTTCCTGTACGAGATGATCCGAAGCAAGACCTCCAAACCCTGAGGCGTCCGCGGCATTGCGCTTCGCTGAAAACAGAACACCCCGGCTCAGGCCGGGGTGTTTCGTTTCGGACATGGAGGCAGCCTGCGCTGCGCCGGACAGCCGCGTCGCAGACGCTCAATCGCGCAGGTAATCGATCACCCGCTGCGCCAAGGCCTGGGCATCGTGTTCGAGGGTATCCAACTGCAGCTCCGCCGCCTCCGGCGCTTCGTACGGCGAATCGATGCCGGTGAAGTTCGGGATCTTGCCGGCGCGGGCCTTCGCGTACAGGCCCTTGACGTCGCGGCGCTCGGCCTCGGCGAGCGGGGTGTCGACGAAGACTTCGACGAATTCGCCGTCCTCGAACAACTCGCGCGCGAGCCGGCGTTCGGCGCGGAACGGAGAGATGAAGCTCACCAGCACGATCAGGCCGGCGTCGGTCATCAGCTTGGCGACTTCGGCGACGCGGCGGATGTTCTCGACCCGGTCTTCGTCGGTGAAGCCGAGGTCCTTGTTGAGGCCATGCCGCACGTTGTCTCCGTCGAGCACGAAGCTGTGGTGGCCGAGCGCATGCAGTTGCTTGTCGACCAGGTTGGCGATGGTCGACTTGCCCGAACCCGACAAACCGGTGAACCACACGCAACGCGGCTTCTGGTGCTTGCTGCGCGCACGTGCGGCCTTGTCGATGTCGACCGGCTGCCAATGGATGTTGCCGGCGCGGCGCAGGGCGAAATCCACGGTGCCGGCGGCGACGGTGGCGTGGCTCTGGCGGTCGATCAGGATGAAGCTGCCGAGTTCGCGGTTGTCGAGATAGGCCTCGAATGCGATCGGCTGATCGAGGCTCAGATTGCAGTAGGCGACCTCGTTGAGTTCGAGGTGCTTGGCCGCGAGCTGGGCCTGGCTGTTGACGTCGACCTTGTGCTTGATCTCGGTGATGCTGGCGCTGACCGTGCGCGCGCCGATCTTCAGCCAGTACGAGCGGCCCGGCAGCAGCGGCTGGGTGTCCATCCACAGCAGATGCACGGCGAACTGGTCGGCCACCTGCGCAGGCTGCGCGGCGTTGGCGATGACGTCGCCGCGGCTGATGTCGAGTTCGTCGGCGAGGGTCAGGGTGACCGCCTGTCCGGCACCGGCGACCTTGAGATCGCCGTCGGCGGTGACGATGCGCTGCACCTGCGAGCGGCGGCCCGACGGCAAGGCGACGACTTCGTCGCCGGGCCGCACCGTGCCGGCGGCAATGGTGCCGGCGAAACCGCGGAAATCCTGGTTGGGGCGGTTGACCCATTGCACCGGCAGGCGGAAGCCAAGTTCGGCCGCGCTGCGGTCGGTGTCGACCGATTCCAGATGTTCGAGCACGCTCGGGCCGTGGTACCACGGCGTCTGCGCCGAGCGTTCGGTGAGGTTGTGGCCGTGCAAGGCCGACAAGGGCACGGCGGTGACGTGTTCGATGCCGAGCTGGGCGGCGAGCTCGCGGTATTCACCGGCGATGCGCTCGAACACGGCCTGGTCGAAGTCGACCAGGTCCATCTTGTTGACCGCTAGCAGCACGTGGCGGATGCCGAGCAAAGACACGATATAGCTGTGCCGGCGCGTCTGCGTCAGCAGGCCCTTGCGCGCATCGACCAGTACCACCGCCAATGCGGCGGTCGAGGCGCCGGTCGCCATGTTGCGGGTGTACTGCTCGTGGCCCGGGCAGTCAGCGACGATGAACTTGCGCTTCTCGGTGCCGAAGAAACGGTAGGCGACGTCGATGGTGATGCCTTGCTCGCGCTCGGCGGCCAGCCCGTCGACCAGCAGGGCGAAATCGATCTCGCCGTTCTGGGTGCCGTGGCGGCGGCTGTCGGCATCGAGCGCGGCCAGTTGGTCGTCGAACAGCAAGCGGGTGTCGTGCAGCAGGCGCCCGATCAGGGTGCTCTTGCCGTCGTCGACACTGCCGCAGGTGATGAAGCGCAGCAGGCTCTTATGCTCGTGCTGCTGCAGGTAGCCGGCGATGCTGGCGTCGGCGGGACTCGGGGCTCGGGACTCGGGACTCGCAAAAGCCACCACGCTGCTACTCACTGCCGCCAACGCTTCCACGTCGCCACGCTCCGCCTGCTCCAATCCAGCCTGCTCCACCTCAGCCTGCTCCAATCCAGACTCCCGATTCGCGAATCCCGGCTTCATCAGAAGTAGCCCTCTTGTTTCTTGCGTTCCATCGAAGCGGAGGGGTCGTGGTCGATCACCCGCCCCTGGCGCTCTGAGGTGGTCGCGACCAGCATCTCGGCGATGATCGCTTCGAGCGTGTCGGCCTCGGACTCGATCGCACCGGTCAGCGGGTAGCAGCCGAGCGTGCGGAAGCGCACCTTGCGGGTCTGCGGCACTTCGCCGTCGCGCAGCGGCAGGCGCTCGTCGTCGACCAGGATCAGGCTGCCGTCGCGTTCCACCACCGGGCGTTCGGCGGCGAAATACAACGACGGCACCGGGATCTTCTCGCGATAGATGTACAGCCAGACGTCGAGCTCGGTCCAGTTCGAGATCGGGAATACGCGCACGCTCTCGCCGGCATGGATGCGGGTGTTGAACAGCGACCACAGCTCCGGGCGCTGGTTCTTCGGGTCCCAGCGGTGCTGCGGATTGCGGAACGAGAAGATCCGTTCCTTGGCGCGCGACTTCTCTTCGTCGCGGCGCGCGCCGCCGATCGCGGCGTCGAACTTGTTCCAGTCCAGCGCCTGCTTGAGGCCCTGGGTCTTCATCACATCGGTATGCACGCTGGCACCGTGGCTGACCGGGCCGATGCCCTGGGCCAGGCCGTCGGGGTTGATGTGCACGCGCAGGTCGACGCCGGTCTCGCTGGCGCGGCGATCGCGGAAGGCGATCATCTCGCCGAACTTCCAGCCGGTGTCGACGTGCAGCAACGGAATCGGCGGGCGCGCCGGGTAGAAGGCCTTGAGCAACAGGTGCAGCAGCACTGAGCTGTCCTTGCCGACCGAGTACAGCATCACCGGGTTGCGGAACTCCGAGGCCACCTCGCGCAGGATGTGGATGCTTTCGGCCTCGAGCCGGTCCAGATGACTCAACGCCCGCGCGGACAACGGCGGCGGCGGAGCGGACAGCGGCGGGCTCAGGTCGGGTGACGCACTCATTCGGAGGGACTCATCAAGGCGGCAGGTATCGAAAAGGGCGGACTGGACGATATTCGCCACCCGGGTTTCCGGCCGCGGCGCCCCGCCGGAAGGGGGTGTCGGGGCGGACGGACCAGGGGTTTCGGACCGTCCAAGCCTAGCCGGACCGGCGGCTGAGCTTGCGGCCATTAGAATTCCCCCGGTTTCGGGGAGGAAATAAGCGCCGGGCATGAGCGCATTACCGAGCATCCTTTCCGCGGCCCGGGAGCCGCTCGTAGCCTGCAGTCTCCCGAAGTCAGAAGCCGACCGCCGTGCCCGCCGCCGCCCTGTCCGCTCCAGCCCTGTCCGCTCCGCCCTCGCTGGCCACTCCGCTGCCCGCGGACCGGCTCGATTCGCTCGTCCGCCTCACCGAAGGCCTGGACCACAACAGCCTGTGGTGGCTGTCGGGCTATGCCGCCGGCCTGGCCCGCGCCGGCGCCGGCAACGTCGCCACTCTCGCGATTCCGGCCGCGACCCCCGCGGTCGCCGCGCCGGAGGCCCGCGCCAGCGAGCGTCTGAGCATCGTCTACGGCAGCCAGACCGGCAACGCCAAGCGCCTGGCCGAACAGCTCGCCGGCCAAGCCGAGGCCGCCGGTCTCAGCGTGCGCCTGCTGCGCGCCGACGCCTACCCGACCCGCGAACTCAAGAACGAACGCCTGCTCTATGTGGTCATCAGCACCCAGGGCGACGGCGATCCGCCGGACGACTCGCGCGGTCTGATCGATTTCATCGCCGGTAAGCGCGCGCCCGAACTCAAGGGGCTCAGCTTCGCCGTGCTCGGCCTCGGCGATTCCAGCTACCCGGATTTCTGCTCGATCGGCCAGAAAGTCGACGCACGCCTCGGCGAACTCGGTGCGACCCGCTTGTTCGCCCGCGGCGACGCCGACCTGGATTTCGAAACCGTCTCCACGCCGTGGCTGCAGCAAGCGCTAAGCCAGGCCAAGGAAGCGCTGAAGCCGGCCGCCACGCATCTGGCCACGGTCACGCCGCTGCGCCCCCTCGCGACCGCGCCGGCCTTCCATCGCGATGCGCCGTTCGCCGCCGAGCTGCTGAGCAATCGGCGCCTGATCGCGCGCGGTTCCGACCGGGTGGTGCCGGACAAGGACATCCGCCACATCGAAATCTCGCTGGAAGGCTCGGGCCTGCATTATCAGCCCGGCGACTCGCTCGGCATCTGGCCGCGCAACCCGCCGGCCCTGGTCGAGGCGGTGCTGAGCACGCTTGAGCTCGACGGCAACGCCGGCGTCGAGCACGGCGGCCAGTCGCTGCCGTTGCGGCAGTGGCTCAGCGAGAAGCGCGAACTGACCAAGCTGGCGCGTCCGTTCATCGCCAGCCATGCCGCGCATGCGCGCAGCGACGAACTCAACCGCCTGCTCGCCCCCGACCAGGCCGCCCAGTTCGCCGAACTGCTCGCCAACAGCCAGGTCATCGATCTGCTGCAGCGCTACGACGGCCAGTGGTCGGCCGAGGAACTGGTCGCCGCGCTGCGTCCGCTCACCCCGCGCATGTACTCGATCGCTTCCAGCCAAAAGCTGGTCGGCGACGAAGCCCACCTCACCGTCGCCCATGTCGAGTACCAGAGCGCCGGCGGCACCCGCTGGGGCGCGGCCTCGCACCTGCTCGCCAGCGCCGACGAAGGCGAGCGCCTGCCGGTGTTCATCGAACACAACGAACGCTTCCGCGTGCCCACCGACGGCAGTCGCGACGTGATCATGATCGGCCCGGGCACCGGCGTCGCGCCGTTCCGCGGCTTCGTCCAGGAACGCGTCGCCGACGGCGCCAGCGGCCGCAACTGGCTGCTGTTCGGCAATCCGCACTTCCGCACCGACTTCCTCTACCAAGTCGAATGGCAGGCCGCGTTGAAGGCCGGCCAACTGCACAAGCTCGACCTGGCGTTCTCGCGCGACCAGGCGCAGAAGGTCTACGTCCAGCACCGCCTCGGCGAACAGGGCCGCGATCTGTACGACTGGCTCGAAGGCGGCGCGCATCTGTACGTCTGCGGCGACGCCTCGCGCATGGCGAAGGACGTGCACGCGGCACTGCTGGCAGCGATCGCCAAGCACGGCGGCAAGGACGAGGAAGGCGCCGAAGACTATCTCAACGAACTGCAGCGACAGGGCCGCTACGCCCGGGACGTTTACTGATGTATTTGTTTCGCCACCGCCATTTCATCGAACCGGGTCGCGCGTCGCAGGCCGACGCATCCGGCTTCGTGTCTACTGCGCTCGACGGATCTGAGATCGAGGGATCGCTGCTTGCCCCGGCGGCCCGGATGGAACGAGGAAACCACGCCGCCCCGGTAGCGCGCGCCGACAAGAGTGCGTCGCCGGGCCCGGGCCGCGCTCCATTCGGGCTGCATCCGCTGGGTGCCCATGCGCTGCGTTTCGCTGCGACCGCCGGAGCGCCGGCATGAGCGCGCATTCGGTCGAAGACATCAAGCGCTCCAGCGCGCGCCTGCGCGGCAGCCTGCTGGAAAGCCTGGCCGATCCGGTCACCGGCGCCCTGCGCGACGACGACCAGACCCTGATCAAGTACCACGGCAGCTACCAGCAGGACGACCGCGACGTGCGCGAAGAGCGCCGCCTCGCGCGCCTGGAGCCGGCCTACAGCTTCATGATCCGCACCCGCACGCCGGGCGGCGTAGTCACCCCGGAGCAATGGCTCAAGCTCGACGCCATCGCGACGACTTATGCCGAACGCGGCTTGCGCGTCACCACGCGCCAGGCCTTCCAGTTCCATGGCGTGATCAAGACCGAGCTGAAGGCGACCATGCAGTCGATCAACGCCGCCTTGATCGACACCCTGGCCGCCTGCGGCGACGTCAACCGCAACGTCGCCGTCGCCGCCAACCCGCAGGTCTCGGCCTCGCATGCGCAGGTGTTCAAGCAGGCCGCGGCGCTGTCCGAGCACTTGCTGCCGAACACCCGCGCCTATTACGAGATCTGGCTCGACGAAGAACGCGTCGACGGCAGCGGCAGCGAGGACGAGCCGATCTACGGCAACGTCTATCTGCCGCGCAAGTTCAAGATCGGCTTCGCCATTCCGCCCTACAACGACGTCGACGTGTTCGCCCAGGACCTGGGCTATATCGCGATCCTCGCCAAGAACGCCGCCGGCGCCGACGAACTGCTCGGTTACAACGTCACCGTCGGCGGCGGCATGGGCGCGACCCACGGCGATGCCGAAACCTATCCGCGCGTCGCCGACGTAATCGGCTTCGTGACGCCCGACCAGGTCATCGCAGTCGGCGAAGCCGTGGTCACCGCACAACGCGATTTCGGCAACCGCGCCGTGCGCAAGCGTGCCCGTCTCAAGTACACCATCGACGACCGCGGGCTCGCCTGGTTCAAAGCGGAAGTCGAACGCCGTGCCGGGTTCCCTCTCCTCCCGGCACGGCCGTTCGCCTTCCGTCACAACGGCGACCGCTTCGGCTGGGTTGACAGCGAAGCCAGCAGCAGTGGCGACGCGCGCGCTCACCTGACCCTGCGCCTGCCGGCCGGGCGCATCGTCGACGGCGCGCTCGACGGCCACGGCCCCGAGCTGACCCACCTCAGCGGCCTGCGCGCGGTCGCGCAGTTGCTCAGCGGCCACGACGGCGCCGAGTTCCGCATGACCCCGAACCAGAACCTGGTGATCGCCGGCGTGCCGTCGGCGCTGCGCGCGCAGGTCGACGCGCTGGTCGCTCAGCACGGTCTCGACGCCTATCGCCAGGCCAGCCCGCTGCGCCGCAACGCCCTGGCCTGCGTGTCGCTGCCGACCTGCGGCCTGGCCATGGCCGAAGCCGAGCGTTACCTGCCGGATTTCCTCGGCCACGTCGAAGCCTTGCTGGTGAAGCACTCGATCCCGGATGCATCGATCAACCTGCGCATCAGCGGCTGCCCGAACGGTTGCTCGCGCCCCTACCTCGGCGAGATCGCCCTGGTCGGCAAGGCGCCGGGCCGCTACAACCTGATGCTCGGCGCCGATCACCGCGGCCAGCGCCTGAACACCCTGTACCGCGAAAACATCGCCGAGCCGGAGATCCTCGCCGCGCTCGACCCGCTGTTCGCCGCCTATGCGAGCGGACGCAACGACGACGAAGGTTTCGGCGACTACCTGGTGCGCAACCAGGTCGTCTCGATCCCTTATCCCACCCCCACCGGTATACCGATCGCACTGGTTGCAGAGGCCTACGCATGAGCGCTCCGACCGATCCCGTCACCGCCGCCGAATCGCCGCGCGCGCTGGCCGAACTCAACGCCTGGCTGGCGACGCAAAGCGCCGAGCAACGCGTCGCCTGGGCCCTGGAAAACACCGCCGGCGAGCACGCGCTATCGTCGAGCTTCGGCGCCCAGTCGGCGGTGTCCCTGCACATGGTGACCCGGCAGGCGCCGCAGATCCCGGTGATCGTGGTCGACACCGGCTATCTGTTCCCGGAGACCTACCGCTTCATCGACGAACTCGGCGAGCGGCTCCAGCTCAATCTCAAGGTCTATCGCCCGCAGATCGGCGTGGCCTGGATGGAAGCGCGCTTCGGCCGCTTGTGGGAACAGGGCCTGGACGGCATCGAACGCTACAACCGCCTGCGCAAGGTCGAGCCGATGCAGCGCGCGCTCAACGACCTCGGCGTGCGCACCTGGATCGCCGGCCTGCGCCGCAGCCAGTCGGGCAGCCGCGCCAACATCGAGTTCCTGCAGTTGCGCGACGGACGCTGGAAATTGCATCCGCTGGCCGACTGGAGCGACCGCGACATCTGGCAGTACCTGCATACCCACGACCTGCCGTATCACCCGCTGTGGCACGACGGCTATGTGTCGATCGGCGACATCCACACCACGCGCCGGCTCGAGCCGGGCATGCGCGATGAAGACACCCGTTTCTTCGGGCTAAAGCGCGAATGCGGCCTGCATTTCGACAGCGAGCCGGTGGCGGAGAACCAGGCGGCTTGATGGCTGCAGGTCGGGTTGCGCGGCGAGCGTAACGGAAAGCAAATCCCCCCTGCCCCCCTTTTTCAAAGGGGGGAATGCTTACGGGAGATTCTGTCGAGGCTCGTTGATATCCGGGCTGCCTCTCACACCCGCGCAACGTCCTAACGGACTTCCCCCTTTGGAAAAGGGGGACCGAGGAGGATTTGCTCTTCACCCACAGCGACACGCCCGCCGAAGCCCGGCAACAACTCGCAGATCGCTTACGAACTGATCGGCTGGGTCAGCTCGGTCCAGGTTGGGGCCTTCGGCCACTGCGGTTCCAGGTTGCCTTCGAGCACGCGGCGCAGGTCGCGGCGGTCGATCTGCGGGGCCAGGCCGTGCAACAGCTCCAGCGCGTAGTCGCGCAGCACGCGCGCACGCGGAATCACCGCCCAGGTGATGCACTCGGGAAACGCGTCCGGCGCGATCAGCGCCTTCAGGTCGTCGTCGCGCGAGGTCACCGCCATCTCGGCCAACACGCCGACGCCTAGACCCGCGCGCACATAGGTCTTGATCAGATCGGCGTCGCGCGCGGTCATCGCCAGCTGCGGCTCCTGGCCGCCTGCGGTGAAGGCGCGGCGCAGCGAGGATTCCGGGCGGGTCGAGGATTCGTAGCTGATCAGCGGGTGCGCGGCCAGTTCGGCCAACGTCGGCGCGCGATCGAGCTTGGCCAGCGCATGCGTGCGCGGCACCAGCACCACCCGGCGCCAACGGAACAACGGTACGGTGAGTCCGCCCTCGGGCGCGGCGCCTGCAGTGCTGATCACCGCCAGGTCGGCGTTGCCGTGCGACAGGTGCGACAGCACTTCGCCGTCGGCGGCCGCCTGCAAATGCACGCTGACCTGGGGGAAATCGCGTTTGACCTGGGCGATCACCGGCGGCAGCACGTAACGCGCCTGCGTGTGCGTGGTCGACAGCACCAGACGGCCGGCGTGCTGGCCGCGCTCGTTGGCGGCGTAGGCGCGGATGTTGCTGGCTTCTTCGAGAATGCGGCGCGCGTGTTCGAGCACGCGCTCGCCGGCCGGCGCGATCGCTTCCAGGCTGCGGCCCTTGCGCACGAACAACAAAAAACCCAGTTCGTCTTCGAGCTGCTTGAGCTGCTTGGACAAACCCGGCTGGGTCGCGTGGACGCGCTCGGCGGCCAGGGTGATGTTGAGGCCCGAATCGGCGATGGCGACCAGGTAGCGGAGTTGGGTCAGGGTCATGGCGTGGCTATCCGTAAAAGAGGGAGATCGGCGGCGGAATGTCGGCGCAGACGATGGCAACAGCCCGCGCCGTGGCGGACCGGGTCGTGCGGCCGGGACATTCGTTTGCGGATCGCTTCCACGTCTTTATCGCTCTATTCGGATATAACGATTTATAGCGTATTCGGCGTATGGTCGCCTTGTCCAGCCCCCTGGGCAGCCTTCACGGGGCTCATGCCGTGACGGCATGTGCAAAGGCGGCGACGTCATTTCCGGCCCCGCTCCGGGCGCCGTAGGGTCGTCCCATCGTCCCCGGATTGCCGCCCCGCCGCCATGACCAGCCCTCTGTTCCCATTGTTTGCCGACCTGCGCGGACGCACCGTGCTCGTGGTCGGTGGCGGGACGGTGGCGCTGCGCAAGGCGGGTGCGCTGCTCGATGCCGGCGCCCGGGTCCGGGTCGGCGCGCCCGAACTGGTCCCGGCCTTGGCGGCTTGGGTCGCCGAGGGCCGCATCGAGCACCTGCCGGGGACCTTCGTGGTCCAGTGGCTGGACGAGACCTGGTTGGCGATCGCCGCGACCGACGATGCCGCGGTCAACCGCGCCGTCGCCGAAGCCGGCGAGGCGCGCCGGGTCTGGGTCAACGTCGTCGACGATGTCGAGGCCTCGAGCTTCCACGTCCCGGCGCGCGTGGTCCGCGGCCCGGTGCAGATCGCGATCTCCAGCGGCGGCGGCGTGCCGATGCTGTCGCGCCATCTGCGCGAAACCCTGGAAACCCAACTCGACGAATCGCTCGGCGCACTCGCGCAGTTGTTGTCGCGCGAACGCGAGCGCATCCGCAAGCACTATCCCGAGCTCGGTGCGCGCCGTCGCTTCTTCGACCGCGTGCTGTCGGGCCCGATTCCCTCGCTGCTGCGCCAGGGCCGCGGCGAAGAAGCGCAACGCGCCTTCGGCGCCGCGCTGGTCGAATCCGACGCAGCCGCCGCGCAAGTCGGATCGGTCGCGCTGGTCGGTGCCGGCCCCGGCGATCCGGGCCTGCTGACCCTGCGCGGCCTGCGCGTGCTCAACGAGGCCGACGTGATCCTGCACGACCGCCTGGTCAGCCCGCAGGTGCTGCAACTGGCGCGCCGCGACGCCGAGCTGATCGACGTCGGCAAGCCGCTCGCCGGCACCGTGTCGCCGGCCAATCATCACAGCACCCAGGAACGCATCCACGCCCTCATGCTCGAACACGCCCGCGCCGGCAAGCGCGTGGTGCGGCTCAAGGGCGGCGACCCGTTCGTGTTCGGGCGCGGCGGCGAAGAACTCGAAGTGCTGCGCGACCACGGCATCGCCTTCGAAGTCGTGCCCGGCATCACCGCCGCGCTGGCTTGCGGCGCCTACGCCGGCATTCCGTTGACCCATCGCGAGCATGCGCAATCGCTGCGCCTGGTCACCGCTCATCTGAAGGACGCCAACGACGGCCTCGACTGGCGCGCGCTCGCCCAGGAAAAGCAGACACTCGCGGTCTACATGGGCGTGTCCGGGCTCGACGTGCTGCGCGACAAACTGATCGAACACGGTCGCGCCGCCAGCACGCCGTTCGCCCTGATCGAAAACGGCTCGCGCCCGGAACAGCGCGTGGTCACCGGCACGCTGGCCGAACTGGCCGAACGTGCGCAAGCGCATCGCGTGCAGTCGCCAGCCTTGCTGATCGTCGGCGAAGTCGCGGCGCTGGCCGAGCGTCTGCACTGGTTCGGAGAAGCGCCGCTGACGCAAGCGCTGGCGCCGGCCGAAACCTACGCCGTAGCCGCCTGACGCCCCTCATTCGCACCCACGCCACGGGAACTCACTCATGCCCCTGTACGACAACATCCTCGACACCATCGGCAACACGCCGATCGTCAAACTGCACCGCATCGCGCCGAAACACGTGACGCTGTACGCGAAGGTCGAATCCTTCAATCCCGGTGGTTCGGTCAAGGACCGTCTGGCCCTGGCGATCGTGCTCGACGCCGAGCGCAGCGGTGCGTTGAAGCCGGGCCAGACCATCGTCGAAGCGACCTCGGGCAACACCGGCATCGCCCTGGCGATGGTCGCCGCCGCCCGCGGCTATCCGTTCGTGGCGGTGATGACCGAAACCTTCTCGATCGAGCGCCGCAAGTTGATGCGCGCTTACGGCGCGAAAGTCATCCTGACCCCGGCCGCCGAACGCGGCACCGGCATGGTCCGCAAGGCCGCCGAGCTGGCCGAGAAACACGGCTGGTTCCTCGCCCGCCAGTTCGACAACCCGGCCAACCCGGCCTATCACCGCAACACCACCGGTCCGGAAATCCTGCGCGACTTCGCCGGCAAGCGGCTCGACTATTTCGTCACCGGCTGGGGCACCGGCGGCACGCTCAGCGGCGCCGGCCAGGTGCTGAAGCTGGCGCGCCCCGAGCTGAAGATCGTCACTTCCGAACCCGCCGGCGCTTCGCTGTTGAGCGGCAACGCCTGGCAGCCGCACAAGATCCAGGGCTGGACCCCGGACTTCGTACCGGGCGTACTCGATCGCGGCATCGCCGACGAAATCCGTCCGGTCGACGACGTCGTCGCGCGCGACACCGCGCGCCGCCTGGCTGCCGAGGAAGGCGTGTTCGTCGGCATCTCCGCCGGCGCGACCGTCGCCGCCGCCCTGCAGGTCGCCGAACAGGCGCCGGAAGGTTCGGTGCTGCTGGCGATGCTGCCGGACACCGGCGAGCGTTATCTGTCGACCTTCTTGTTCGAAGGCGTGGCCGAAGGCTCCGACGACGAGTGGCTGGCTTCCCTGGATCGGGAGGAGTCGGTCGCGGCTTGAGCAACAGGCGGGGCGGAGCCGAGCGCGGCCCTCTGGCGCGCACGTGCCGCCGCGTCGGGATCGGCTTTCGCGCCGGCCCCGCCCCGCGCTTCTATTCAGTAACCAGCATCAGCGGTAACCGGGCACCCGTAGGGCGGGGCTCACGACGGCGAGACGCCGGAGGCAGCGGTGGCGACTGCATCCGGAAGACGGCGGCGTGGGCTTCGCCCTACATCTTTTTGTCCGATGGCGTGGCGAGGAGTCTTGAGCCTTCGCCCCCCTCTCAGCGTTGCAGTTGCTGCGGTGGCCACCGGCGGGAGAGGGGTTAAAGCTGCCGGGCCGACGCTTCTCCTGCCGGTAATGGAAGACCGCACGGATTCACCCCCGGACCGCGGACGTTTACCCTGTGCGCTTGCGGCACCCGCCGCGCGGAGCAGGCATGACCCAGTCCCACCCTACCGATCGCGACCTCGCCCGCCTGGAATGGGCTCGTGCCGCGACCGGCGACGACCGCCTCGAACTCGTACGCGCTTCGTTCGACGCCGGTTTCCGCAGCTACTGGCGCGGCGCCACGATCGCAGCCAGCGCCGATCAAGCCACCGTCATCGTCATGGACTCGCCGCCCGAGCTCGAGGACGCGCGCCCCTGGCTGCGCATGCGCGAGGTCCTGCTCGCCGGCGGCGTGCGCGTGCCGGACGTGCGGGCCCAGGATCTCGAACACGGCTTCCTGCTGCTCGAAGACCTCGGCCGCGACACCTATCTGCAAGTGATCGACGACGGCAACGCCGACGCGCTGTTCGACGATGCCTTCACCCAGTTGCTGAAGATCCAGGCCCTGCCCTGCCCCGACGACCTGCCGCCTTACGACGAGGCTTTCCTCGCCCGCGAACTGCGTTTGTTCGACGAATGGTTCCTCGGCCGCCACCTCGGCATCGAGCTGAGCTGCGACGACCTGGAAAAACTCGACCTGGCCTATCGCCGCATTCTCGACAACGTGCTCGCCCAGACCCAGATCTTCGTGCACCGCGACTTCATGCCGCGCAACCTGATGCCGGTGCCCGGCGGGGTGGCGGTGATCGATTTCCAGGGCGCGCTGCGCGGGCCGATCGCCTACGACCCGATCAGCCTGTTCCGCGATGCCTTCCTGAGCTGGCCGGAGACGCGCGTCGACGCCTGGCTCGCGCGCTATCACGCGCGCGCCACCGCCGCCGGCATTCCGTTGCCGGACCTCGCGCGTTTCCGCCGCGACGCCGACTTCGCCGGCCTGCAGCGCCACATCAAGATCCTCGGCCTGTTCGCGCGCCTGCACCATCGCGATGGCAAGCCGAAGTACCTGGCCGACGCGCCGCGTTTTCTCGGTTACCTCGACGTGGTCCTGTCGCGTTACCCGGAAATCGCGCCGCTCGCCGACATCGTCGAACGTTACGTGCGCCCGGCCCTGACCGCGGCCGCTGCGGCCGACCCGGCATGAAAGCGCTGATCTTCGCCGCCGGCCTCGGCGAGCGCATGCGCCCGCTGACCCTGCACACGCCCAAGCCTTTGTTGAGCGTGGGCGGCAAGCGCCTGATCGAATGGCATCTGGAAAAATTCGCCACGCTCGGCATCGATGAGGTCGTGGTCAACACCAGCTGGCTCGCGCCGCAGTTCCCCGAGATCCTCGGCGACGGCGCGCGCTGGGGCCTACGCTTGCGCTATTCCTACGAAGGCGAAACCCCGCTGGAAACCGGCGGCGGCATGCTGCATGCGCTGCAACTGCTGCAGGAAAACGCCGACCCGCAGGCGCCGTTCCTGGTCGCCAACGGCGACATCTGGATCGACTACGACTTCGCCGCACTGCCGCGCGACTTCGACGGCGATGCGCATCTGCTGTTGGTCGACAATCCGCCGCAGCATCCTCACGGCGACTTCCGCCTCCACGACGGGCGCCTGCACAACCACGGCGAACCGCGCCTGACCTACTCGGGCATCGGCCTGTATCGTGCGTCCCTGTTCGACGATTGGCGCGCGCGACTCGGCGATGCCGCCGGCGCGCAACTGCAACCGCCGCGCTTCAGCACCGTGCCCCTGCTGCGCGCCGCCGCCGATGCCGGCCGTTTGAGCGGCTCGCACCATGGCGGCCGCTGGACCGACGTCGGCACGCCCGAGCGCCTGCAGCAACTCGACGCCGCGCTGACCGCGGCGGCGCACGGCTGAACGCAACACACGAATCGATATCGCGCGGCCTGAACCACCGCAGCCACTCACCCCTGCGAACTGGAATCCCATGACCGCCGTAAACCTCACCAAGACCAGCAAGTTCCTCAGCCTGGTGCTGCGCCACGAACCCGAAGCGATCGGCCTGAGCCTCGACGACAACGGCTGGGCCGACCTCGACGAACTGGTCCGCCTGGCCAATGCCGGCGGCAAGCCGGTCACGCGCGCGCTGATCGAGCAAGTCGTGCGCGACAACGACAAGCAGCGCTTCGCGATCAGCGCCGACGGCGCCCGCATCCGCGCCAACCAGGGCCACTCGATCGAGGTCGACCTGGCGCTGACCGCGCTGGAACCGCCGGCCACGCTCTACCACGGCACCGCGACCCGCTTCGCCAAGTCGATCCGCAACTTGGGCCTGGTCAAGCAGAGCCGCCAGCACGTGCATCTTTCCTCCGACGCCGAGACCGCGATCAAGGTCGGCAGCCGTCACGGCAAGGCCCTGGTGTTGTCGGTCCGCGCCGGCGACATGCACGCGCGCGGCCTGAGTTTCTTTCAATCCGAAAACGGCGTCTGGCTGACCGACGCGGTGGCGCCGGAATTCATCGACTGGCCGTCGGAAGGCTGAGCCGATGCTACTGCGCGCGATCCAGGGCGACATCACCACCCTGAGCCTCGACGCGATCGTCAACGCCGCCAATTCTTCCTTGCTCGGTGGTGGCGGCGTCGATGGCGCGATCCACCGCGCGGCCGGCCCGGAGCTGGTGGCCGAGTGCCGCCTGCTGGGCGGCTGTAAGACCGGCGAAGCCAAGCTCACCCGCGGTTATCGATTGCCGGCGCGCCACATCATCCACACCGTCGGCCCGGTCTGGCGCGGCGGCGAGCACGGCGAGCCCGAGCTGTTGGCCGCGTGTTATCGCAATGCGCTGGCGGTGGCGGCGCGGCATGGGTTAGCGAGCGTCGCCTTTCCCTGCATCAGCACCGGCATCTTCGGTTACCCCGCCGATGCGGCCGCTCGGGTCGCGGTCGAGACGGTGCGGGCGCATGCCGATGCGACGCTCGGCGAAGTGGTGTTTTGTTGTTTCTCCGCAGCGGATCGGGGGTTGTACGAGGCGTTGTTGGGTTGAGCCGTCGGCGCATGCCGTTGCCGTTGCCGTTGCCGTTGCCGTGATTTTGATCTGCTTTCTGCTTTGCGCTTT
>NZ_JMTZ01000082.1 GCF_000731095.1 Lysobacter antibioticus
TCCATGTCCCGATGAAAAACGGCGCGCATCCCTGCGCGCCGCCCTCCGGGTCTTCTTTAGCCTTCGCGAGTGCCTAGCGACGCACAGCAACAGCAACAGCGATGGCGATGGCGATAGCAAGGCTGCTTCGGGGTAGGAGCGGCGCAAGCCGCGACCACGACAATGATGAGCCTGCGTCGCCACATGAAAGAGGTCGCGGCTCACGCCGCTCCTACAGGCCGGTCACGAAAAAACCGAACCCCGGAAACACGAAGGCCGGCCTACGACGAAGTCGTGGCCGGCCCAGTGGTCGCGAATGCGCCGCCGATGACTCAGTAGCGCAGCAGCGCCGAACCCCAGGTGAAACCACCACCGAAGGCTTCGAGCAGCAGCAGCTGACCGCGCTGCACCTTGCCCGAACGCACCGCCTCGTCCAGCGCCAACGGCACCGAACCCGAGGAAGTGTTGCCGTGACGGTCGACGGTCACAATCACGCGATCCATCGGCATGTCCAGGCGCTTGGCCGTGGCTTCGATGATGCGCAGGTTGGCCTGGTGCGGAATCAGCCAGTCGATCTCGTGGCGATCCAGGCCGTTGGCTTCGAGGGTCTCCTCGACCACCGAGTCCAGCGCCTTGACCGCGTACTTGAACACTTCGTTGCCGGTCATCAGCACCTTGACGCCGACGTTGTGCTCTTCGGGCTTGAAGCCGACCGAAACGCCGACCGGGTTCCACAGCAGTTCCTTCTTGCCGCCGTCGGCGTGCATGTGGGTGCTGAGGATGCCGGTCTCGCTGTCGGCCTTGAGCACCACCGCGCCGGCGCCGTCGCCGAACAGCACGCAGGTGCCGCGATCGTTCCAGTCGAGCATCCGGGTCAGGGTTTCCGAACCGACCACGAGCACGGTCTTGGCCGCGCCCGACTGCACGAACTTGTCGGCGATGGTCAGCGCATAGACGAAGCCCGAGCAGGCGGCATTGACGTCGAACGCCGCGCAGCCGTTGGCGCCGAGACGGTGCTGCAACAGGCAGGCGGTGGACGGGAAGATGAGGTCCGGCGTGGTCGTGCCGACCACGATCAGGTCGATCTCCTGGGCCGATACGCCGGCAGCTTCGAGCGCGCGCACGGAAGCGTGATAGGCCAGGTCGCAGGTCGTCTCGCCTTCGGCGGCGATATGGCGCTCGCGGATGCCGGTGCGGCTGACGATCCATTCGTCGCTGGTATCGACCAGCTTGGCCAGGTCCTGATTGGTCAGCACCTTTTCCGGCAGGTAGCTGCCGGTACCCGCGATGCGGGCGTAAATCCGATCTGTCATCACCACTCCGCGGCGTTGCCGTATACGTACCGGAGGACCGATGACGCTCCGAACGCCGCGATAGCGTTATGGAACGCAGGCCGCCGGAATGTGCTTCATAAAAGCTAACGTGCTTTTTGGAAGCATGGCCTCTTGGAAGCATGGCTTCTCAGAAGCAAGGACCGCCAGCACGGGCTGGCGGTAGAACAATAGCGCGATGACCGTCGGCGTGCCGACGGCAGCGCGCGCCTTCATCCAGGCGCGCGGCGCGGCATGCGGACGAAGCTTATTCTTCGTCGGCGATGCGGGTCTTGGTCTCGATCACCTTCTTGCCACGGTAGTAACCGTCGGCGGTGACGTGGTGGCGGATGTGGGTCTCGCCGGTGGTCGGGTCGGTGGCCAGCTGCTTGCTGGTCAGCGCGTCGTGGGCGCGGCGCTGGCCGCGGCGGGACGGGGAAACGCGGGACTTCTGAACAGCCATGGTCTTGCTCCGGAAAAGCGGTGGAAACCTGAGGTGGATAGCGTAAGCCCGATTAGCAGGAGCGGCTTGCGATTCGCCTGCAGGTCGGAGTGGATCTGAATGGTGGTGCTGAGGGTAAAACCGGGTCTTGCTCAATTCTTCTTCAGCGCCGACAGCGAGGAAAACGGGTTCGCGCTGTCGAGCTCTTCCTGCGGGGCCGGCCAGTCGCGCTCGACCGACTCGCTGCCGGGCGCGATCGGCACCACCGGTACGGCGAGGATCAGTTCGTCCTCGACCAGCTCGGAGGCGCGCAACATGCCGTCTTCGGGCATCAGCAGCGGCTCGTAGCCCGGCGGCAGCGCGGCTTCGTCCGCCTCTTCGCGGATCAGGCCGAGCCGTTGGACCATCTGCACCGGCAGCAGGAAACGCTCCAGGGTGCGCTGGCACAACAGCGGCAACTGCGTGTCGATCTTCAACTCGACATAGGGCACCTGCAGTTCGTCGGTGTCGAAGTCCAGGGAAAACCGGACTTCGCCCTCGGTATCGAGCAGACTGCCCTGCAACCGGGTCAGCGCCGACAACGGCAAACGACCTTCCACGCCGCGCCGTGCCGCCACCAGGCGCCAGGCATCCAGAACTTCGGGCACCCGCCCAGATGGCACATCGGCTGACATAAGCCGCGGAATGTTAGAGACGCAGCCCCCCGCTGTCAAACCGTAACCCCAGGCCGGCGCAGGGATTTGCCGTCGGCCGGCCCGGGCGTGCAGACTGCCGGCCCCGCCCGTGCACCGAGCCCGACCTTGACGACCCTCCTGCTGCTGAGCCTGGCCGCACTGGCGGCCTTGGCGGTTTCGCTGGGCCTGCGCTACTTCCCGAGCCGCCGCGAGCGCGCGGTGCGCGAACTGCTGGACGCCGCCGACGCCCTGGAAGCCAGGCTGCGCCTGGCCCGGGCCGAAATCGAGGCGGTCGCCGGCGACGAGGGTCGCGACCCGGTCGCCGATGCGATGCGCGAGATGCTGCGCCAACGCCTGTGGCTGCGCGACCACGGCCGCCAGGCCAGCGTCGCCCAGTTGGCCGAGGTCCGGACCTCGATCGACGAGGCCCGCAGCCGGATCGATCAGCAGCTGAACCAGATCGAACAGGCGCGCGCGCCGCTGGCCTGAACCGGCCGGCCGTCGCCTCTGCCCGGCCCGCCAGCCCGGCTCGATCCGGGCCGCCTAATCTCTCCTTCTTTCGGGTCTCCGATGTCCGCGCGACTGATCCTGGCCTCCACCTCCGTCTATCGCCGCGAACTGCTGACCCGGCTCGGCCTGCCTTTCGACAGCGCCCGTCCCGAGACCGACGAGACCCCGCAGCCCGGCGAGGCTCCGCTCGCCCTGGCCGGCCGACTGGCGGTGGCCAAGGCCGCCGCGGTCGCCGCGCTGCAGCCCGGGGCCTGGGTGATCGGCTCGGACCAGGTCGCCGAGTTCGACGGCCATCCGATCGGCAAGCCCGGCGGCCGCGACGGCGCCCTCGCCCAGCTCGGCGCGATGTCCGGCCGCGAGGTGCGTTTCCTGACCGGGCTGTGCCTGCTGCGCCACGGCGAGGCACCGAAGACCGCGCTCGACGTGACTACGGTGCGCTTCCGCGAACTGAGCGCGGAGGAGATCGCGCGCTACGTCGACGCCGAGCAACCCTACGATTGCGCCGGCAGCTTCAAGTCCGAAGGCCTCGGCATCGCCCTGTTCGACGCGATCGAATCGCAGGACCCGACCGCGCTGATCGGGCTGCCGCTGATCGCCACCGCGCGCCTGCTGCGCGAAGCGGGCTATCGGCTGCCCTGAGATCGCTGCGCTCGCCGGCCACGGCTCGCGAGCGCATCGGATCCGCTAAAGACCGGCGCCGACTCAGCGGCGCACCTCGATCGGCTGCTCGGCCCAATCCTCGACGCTGCCGTCGCGCCCGTGCAGGCGCAGGCCCAGCCAATGCCGGCCGGGCGGTTCGGCGTCGAGGCGCACCTTGGCATCGAAGCCGACCCGCGGATGCTGCGGATCGTTCGACACCTGCCAGTAACTGCGCACGCCGGGCAATTCGCGGCCGTAACTCGCCTGAGCGACGACGCGGCCGTCGAGCATGATGTCCACGCGCGCCAGGCCGACGCCGTCCTTGAACGCCCAACCGCTGACGTCGAACTCGCGACCGACCTTGCGACCCGGCAACGGTGCATCGACCCACGCCATCGCCGGCGTCGTGCAATCGCCTTCGCGCTTGGCGCCGTCGAGCGCGAACAGGGCGAAACGCTGGCGGCCGTGATCGACATTGAGCATCTGCGGCGGCGGCAAGGGGCCGACCATCGCGCACAGTTGGTGATAGCGGCGCAACAGGTTCTTGTATTCGACCTCGGTGGCGCCGACCACGAGCAGCACCGGCGCGGTGCCCCACTCGGCGCGTCCGGCGCTTTGCAAGCCCCACAACCTCAGCTGCGGCGCGCGCCCGTGCTTGTGGTTGATCGGGTGGTCGAGCACGGCGATGCGCGGATCGCCGAGCGCGAAACCGAGTTCGGCGCCGACCTTGAAGTTGTCGGCGACGATGCGCGTGCCCGGCGGCATCGAGCGCTGGCGTTGCCGCACCGCATCGGCGAGTTCGCCCCAACCGGCGAAATTCGACGGATACCACTTCTCGCCGGCGCTGCGCGCGCGCAGGCCGGGCACCGAAACGACCAGGTAGTAGGCGAGTATCGCCAGCAGCGCCACGCCGGCGACCGCCGCAGTGAGCCGGCGCGCCCATCGCGGCCATCCCGCCAGTACGCCCGGCAGCAACGGCAACAAGGCCATGAAGCCCGGCAACGGCCAGTGGAAACTGACTCGCTCGGTATCGGCGAAGAAACCCAGGACGAAGAAGCCGAGCACGATCAAGCTGCCGAACAAGGCGAAGTAGCGGGTGATCGGCGACGCCGCGCGCGCGCCCCGGGCGCCGGCGAGGGCCAAGGCGATCAGCAACGGCGGGGTGACCAACAAGGCCTGGATCGCGACGAACCACAGGCCTTCGGCATGAAACGACCAGGGATGCCGGTCGACCAACTGGAAGCGCAGGCCGGCATCGGCGTTGTCCATGTTCCAGGCGACCAAAGGCGCCCAGGCCGAAGCGCCGATCGCCGCGGCGATCACCACGCGCACGTCGCGCAGGGCGCGGCGGCCTTCGGGCAGGCACAGCAGGACCACGCCCCCGACCGCGATCACGGCGATGAAACGGTAGTGACTCAAGGCGCCGAGGGCGAGGCCGGCGGCCAGCTCGACCGCGGCCCGCGCATCGACCTCGCGCAGCAGACGCGCACCGGCGTCCAGGCACAGCAAGGTCGCCAGGGCCATCATCGCGTCGGGCAGCGCCAGCAAGCCCAGGCTGCCCGACAGCGGCAGCAAGACGCCGAAACAACCGGCCACCCAGCCTTGGCGTTCGCCGAATTCGCGCGCGGTGATCCGCGCCAACAACCACGGCACCAGCGCCGACATCGCCAGGAACGGTGCGCGCAGCGCCCAGGCATGCTCGCCGCCGAGTTCGACGCCGAGTCGCGCCAACCAGGCGGTCAGGCCGGGCAGATCGGAATAAGCGGCGGCCGGATGTCGGCCTTCCTGCCAGTAGAACGCTTCGTCGACGAACAGCGGCAATTGGGCGACCACGCCGAACTTGAGCAACAGCACCGCCGCCCACAACACCCAGAACAGGCGCCGTATCGGCTGGGCTTCATCCTTATCCCGCATCGGCACGCGACCTCGCTACACTCTGGATGGGGTTGGACACGCTGCGGCGTCGCCGGTTCATTCGCGACGCTCGCACAACAAGGGGCTGGAGGCCGCAACGGGCGAACCGATCCTATTCGCCGCGGTTTGTTGACGCCGATCCCAGATACTCCGAACGCCTTCGAGACCGCTGCTGCAAAAACGGGGTTCGCACGCGATGATGCGAACCCGCGCTCGGCGCCCGCACTCCGGCGCGATCCGCGCTCGTGCGATGCCTGCGACCGCAAGGGTCGACGGCGGACACGACGCTACAGACACAGGACAGACGCACGATGACGGCAGGCAAGATCACAGCAGCAGGCACGACGGCTGTCCATAACGCGACCATCCTAACCGATGCCCTGCGCCTGGCCCTCGAACAGGCACAGGCCCAGGTCAATGCCCTCGTGCTCGGCAAGGCGCAAGCGGTGCGCCTGGCCTTCGTCGCCCTGCTCTCCGACGGCCATCTGCTGATCGAGGATTTGCCCGGACTCGGCAAGACCACGCTCGCCCATGCGCTGGCCGCGACCCTTGGTCTGGAATTCCAGCGCGTGCAGTTCACCTCCGACCTGTTGCCGGCCGACGTGGTCGGCGTGTCGGTGTTCGACCCGCAATCGCGCCAGTTCCAGTTCCATCCCGGCCCGGTGTTCACCCAGGTCTTGCTCGCCGACGAAATCAATCGCGCACCGCCGCGCACCCAGAGCGCATTGCTCGAAGCGATGGCCGAACACCAGGTCACCGTCGACGGCCGTACCCATCCGCTGCCCGACCCGTTCTTCGTCATCGCCACCCAGAACCCGGTCGATCTGTCGGGCACCTATCCCTTGCCGGATTCGCAGCTCGATCGCTTCCTGCTGCGCCTGCAACTCGGCTATCCCGACGAGGCCGCCGAACGCGACCTGCTCGCCGGCGCCGATCGCCGCAACCTGATCGCCCAGACCAAGCCGGTGTTGAGCACCGACGACGTGCTGGCGATCCGGCGCGCAGTCGACGCGGTCTACGTCAGCGACAGCCTGATCAACTATGTGCAGGCCCTGCTCGCACGCAGCCGCAAGCACCCCGGCGTGCGCGTAGGCCTATCGCCGCGCGCCGGACTGGCCCTGCTGCGCGCCTCGCGCGCCTACGCCCTGCTGCTGGGCCGCGCCCACGTCGTGCCCGAGGACGTGCAGGCCTTGTTCGCCCCCGTCGCATCGCACCGCCTGGTCGCCGAGGCCGACGCCGCGCCCGACATCGCCAAGTCCATCCTGTACGCCGTGACGGTGGATTGAACGCAGCGATGGCGGCGACGCAGGCGCAGGACGATCTCGACCACGGCCCAGTCCGGCCCGCGACACGGCGCTGGAACGCATGGCGCCTGCGCATGATGTCGCTGACGCGTCCGCGCCGGCCCGAGCCCTTGCCGGCGCGCTTCGACCGCCGCCGCATCTACGTGCTGCCGACCGGTTTCGGCCTGTTCTACGGCGCCCTGCTCGCGACCATGACCCTGGGCGCGTTGAACTACAACAACAACCCGGCCTTTCTGCTCGCCCTGTTGCTCGGCGGCGCCGGGCTCGCCAGCCTGATCGCGGCGCAGTTGCAACTGACGGGTTTGAGCATCGTCGCGATCGACGCCGAACCGGTGCCGGCCGGCCTGCCCCTGGCCGTGCGTGTGCATGCGCGCGCCGCCCCCGACCGGGTGCGCCGCGGCCTGCGCGTCGACGATCACGGCGCGCTCGGCATCGACGCGGTCGTGCTCGATCTCGAGCAGGGTGCCGGCGAAGCCGAACTGCGCATCGCTACCGAGCGACGCGGTTGGCTCGACCTGCCGCGCTTGCGCATATCGACGACCCGGCCGCTCGGCCTGGCCCGCGCCTGGGCGCACGTCTGGCCGGAAGCGCCGCTGCTGGTCTATCCGACCCCGGAAGCGCATGGCCCGCCGCTGCCGGTCGGCGGCGGCGATCAGGCGGTGACGCGATTGCATCCGAGCGGCGACGACGTCCATCACTTGCGCGCCTACCGTTTCGGCGATGCCCGGCGTGCCATCGCGTGGAAGCACTCGGCGCGGCGCGACACCCTGCTGGTGCGCGAGTACGAGCAACCGCTCGGCGCCGACGTCGAACTGGAATGGCATCGCCTGACCGGTCTCGGCCAAGAAGCAAGGATTTCGCGCCTGGCGCGCTGGGTCGACGAGGCCGAACGCGACGGCTGCCGTTATCGGCTGAGCCTGCCGAACCAACCCTCGCTCGGCCCCGGCACCGGGCCGGCGCATCGCCACGCCTGCCTGCGCGCACTGGCGCTGATGCCTCATGGCTAAGCCCGCCGCTCCGGCGCTGGAGCCAGTCACCCGCCGTTGGGCCTTGCTGGCCGGCGCAAGTTGTCTGTTGCCGTTACTGCTGCAATTGCCGCTGCAGATCGCCGCGGTGATCGCCGCGGCCGGCGTCGGCATCGGCGTGTTGTCGTGGCGCCGCCCCTTGCCGAGCGCGTTGCGCCTGGTGCTGTTGTTGGCGCTGATCGGCACCGTGCTGATCATGACCGGCTTCGCCCTCGGCCGCGACACCGGTTGCGCCCTGCTCGCGGCGATGTTCGCGCTGAAACCGTCCGAAACCCATACCCTGCGCGACGCGCGCAGCCTGATCGGCTTCGCCCTGTTCGGTCCGTTCGCGACCTTCCTGCTCGACCAGGGGCCGCTGTCGCTCACCCTCGGCCTGGCCGCGGCGATGTTCGCCTTGTCCACCCTGCAACGCCTGGCCGAAATCGAATCGCGCCCGGACCCGCTGCGCGCGGTCGAGCCGGCGCAAACGCATTGGCAACGCCTGCTCGCGATCGGCCGCCTGGTGGCGATCGGATTGCCGCTGGCGCTGGCGGTGTTCTGGTTGTTCCCGCGCCTGAGCTCGCCCTTATGGGGCGTGCCCGAGCGCGCCCTCGCCCGCCCCGGCCTGTCCGACCGGATGAGCCCGGGCGAGATGGTCGACCTGATGAACGACGAGACCGTGACGCTGCGCGCACGCTTTCGCGGCACGGCGCCGCCGACCTCGCAGATGTACTGGCGCGGGCCGGTGCTGTGGAATTTCGACGGCCGCGAGTGGACCCAGCCGCGCTGGTTCCAGGGCCTGCCGGCGGCCCCGATGCGCGCGGGGCGCACCCGTTGGGATTACGAACTCGAAGTCGAACCCACCGACACGCGCCAGTTCGTCTCGCTCGATCTGCCGCGCGAAGCGCCGCCCGGCACGCGCTTGTCGATCGATCACGGCATCTACGCCGACCGTGCGCTGACCTCGTTGAGCCGCTGGCGCCTGCAATCGGCGCCGCCGGCGTCGTACGAACCGCAGTTGCGCGAAACCCTGCGCCGCGCCGCCCTGTCCCTGCCCAGCGGCTACAACCCGCGCACCCTCGCCCTGGCGCAGCGCTGGCGCGCCGAAGCCGGCAACAACGATGCCGTCATCGTCGACCGCGCCCTGGCGATGATCCGCCGCGAATTCGTCTACACCCTGGCCACGCCCTTGCTCGGCCGGCACTCGGTCGACGAGTTCCTGTTCGATCACAAGGCCGGTTTCTGCGAACACTTCAGTTCTTCGTTCGTGGTCCTGATGCGCGCCGCCGGCATTCCGGCCCGCGTGGTCACCGGCTATGCCGGCGGCTATTTCAACCCGGTCGGCAACTACTGGCTGGTGCGCCGCTCCGACGCCCACGCCTGGGCCGAGGTCTGGCTGCAGGGGCGCGGCTGGGTGCGGGTGGACCCGACCGCCGCGGTTGCGCCGGAACGCATCTACGACACCCTCGCCGACCGCCGCCCCGGCGCCGGCGGGCTGTTCGGCGGCATCGCCGGGGCGACGCCGTTGTTCAACCTCAGCGACTGGCTGCGCCGCGGCTGGAACGATTTCGTGCTCGGTTTCGATGCCACCCGCCAGCAGCGCATGCTGCAGCCGTTCGGCGTCGACAACCTCGATAGCGGCAAACTGATCGCCCTGTTCGTGCTGTTCGCCAGCCTCACCCTGCTGTGGATGGTCTGGCTCAGCAGCCGCGGCGAGCGCGAGCGCGACCCGGTCCTGCGCGCCTGGCACCGGCTGTCGCGCCGCTATCGCCGCCTCGGCCTGGAGCGCGAGGCGCACGAGCCGGCGCTGGCCTGGGCTGAACGTGTGACCAAGGCCCGCCCGGATTTGGGCGAAAGCCTGCTCCGGCTCAGCCAACATTTCAGCGATTGGCGGTACGCTGGTGGCCAACCCGGGCGGCGCGAGGCCCGAGAACTGCGCAATGAACTGGTCCGGGCGCTACGCGCACACCGCCCCGGCCCCACTGGAGAACGTCGATGAAGCTCCGACTTGCCTTACTCGCTGCCGGCGTCGCGCTGATCAGCGCCTGCGCCTCGCAGCCCAAACCGTTGCAGGGGGCATTCACCGCCCTGACCCCGTCCGACGCCGCGGCCCAGGACAGCACCGGCGCCGTCGTGCGCTGGGGCGGCCGCATCGTCAACGTCGAACCGCAGGCCAACCGCACCTGTTTCGAGATGATCTCGACCCGCCTGGGCGATTCCGGCCGGCCGTACTGGGCCACCGACGACACCGGCGGCCGCTTCCTCGCCTGCCGCGCCGGCTTCTACGACCCGGCCCTGTTCGAGCGCAACCGCGAAGTGACCTTCACCGGCCGCATCTCCGGTTACGAGTCGCGCCGCATCGGCGAATACGACTACCGGTTCCCGAAACTCGATGCCGACGTGGTCTATCTGTGGCCGGTGCGCGAGCGCGTCGACGTAATCGAACGCCCGGCGCCGTGGCCGTGGTGGGGCTGGTGGTGAGGCACCGCGCAATCGTTTCGCGATTGCGGTAACGAACGAAGGCGCCTGTGGGCGCCTTCGTTGGTTTTGGGACGTGGTTTTGGTTTTGGGGACTTGGGATCGCGAAGGCATGGCTGCACCATGCGCGATGAAGCAAGAGCAGAAGCAAATCCCCCCTGCCCCCCTTTTTCAAAGGGGGAAATGCGTAGGCGTTCGCGACACGATGCGCTCGGCGACGTGCTGCCGGCAAGACTCGGTGAACGACCTCGGCGCCCACTAATGTGAGCAGCAGTACCTGCCGCGTCGAATCAGCGCGGGGTGCCGAAGCGGCCGAGCTGGGCGCCTGCGAGCAGGTGCAGGTGGAGCTGGAACACGGTCTGGCCGCCGTCGCCGTTGCAGTTCATGACCAGGCGATAGCCGTCCTCGGCGAAACCTTCGCGCTGGGCGAACGCCGCGGCGGCATGAGCCAGGCGGCCGACAATCACGGCCTGGTCGGGCTGCAGATCGTTAAGCGTGGCGATCGGCGTCTTCGGCACGAACAGCACGTGCACCGGCGCCTGCGGCGCGATGTCGCGAAACGCGATCAGGTCGTCGTCCTCGTAGACGACGTCGGCGGGAATCTCGCGACGGATGATCTTGCCGAAGATGGTGGTGTCGGTCATGAGAGCCGGGATTCAAGATTGGGGAGTCGGGAATCGTACCGCGCCGCCGACGACGAAACTTGGGCAGTCGCGTGTTTCCCGGCCTCTCGCCGTCCACCTTCGCAGGCCATCGAATCGACCAAGTCGCCAGGCTTCGCTTCAACCGATTCCCAATTCCCGACTCCCAATTCCCGCCCTACTGCGGCACTTCGCTGCGGCTGCCGAAGGCATGCGAGAGGGTGCCGCGGTCGACGTATTCGAGTTCGCCGCCGAGCGGTACGCCATGGGCGAGCCGGCTCGGCCGCACCTGGTGCTGACGCGCAAGCTGGGCGAGGTAGTGCGCGGTGGCCTCGCCTTCGACGGTGGGGTTGGTGGCGATGATGAGTTCCTGCACCTCGCCCTCGGCCAGGCGCGTGGCCAAGGTGTCCAGGCCGAGCTCGCGCGGGCCGATGCCGTCGAGTGGGCTCAGGCGCCCTTGCAGGATGAAATACAGGCCGCGATAACCGGTGGCCTGTTCGATCGCCAAGCGGTCGGCCGGCGATTCGACCGCACACAGCAGATGCGCATCGCGCGAACCGCTGGCGCAGGTCGCGCAGACTTCGGTCTCGCTGAAATCGCGGCAACGCACGCAATGGCCGATCTTCTCGATCGCCTCGGCGAGCGCGTCCGACAAACGCTGGCCGCCGCTGCGCTCGCGTTCGAGCACGTGGTAGGCCATGCGCTGGGCCGACTTCTGACCGACGCCCGGCAACACCCGGAAGGCGTCGATCAGTTGTTCGAGCAGGCGGCTGCTCATGCCTGCACCGGCATCGGAACGGAACGGACGGTCGTCATCGCGGTCGCTTCGGCTCGCCGGGCTATTCGGAGGTCGGGAAACTGCTGCGCGCCATCGGTTCGCGATTCATCGCGCGCACGACGTTCAAACACAGGATCGCGCCGAGCAGCGGGATCATCCACACCAGCGCCGACTGCAGGCCTTTCTGCAGGCCGGTCAGGTCGGGCTCGCGCCAGACCGTCCAGGTCGCATACAGATCCAGCCCGAGCAGCGCAGCTGCGACCAACGCGGTGGTGATGCCGATATGCAGGTTCATCGATGAGCGTCCGCGGCGGCGATCAGAACGGCAGCTTCATGCCCGGGGGCATCGGCATGCCGGCGGTCGCGGCCGACATCTTCGCCTGCGATTCGCTGTTGATCTTGTTGACCGCATCGTTGAACGCCGCGGCGATCAAGTCCTCGACCATTTCCTGATCGGCGAGCACGCTCGGGTCGATGCGCACCTTGCGGCAATCCATGCGGCCGGTCAGGGTCACGCTGACCATGCCGCCGCCGGCGCTGCCGGTGACTTCGATCTTGGCCAATTCTTCCTGGGCGCGCTGCACGTTTTCCTGCATCTTCTGCGCCTGTTGCATGAGTTGGGCGATGTTGCCGCGCATGATGGTCCTGCCTCTTGGTCGTGAAAGTAATCGGTGGATCGAGGCCGCAGTCTGCCGCAGCCTCATGTCGTCGGTGATGTAGTTGGGCCGCGAACCGCGCGGCGCAAGGGTTGCGGTCAGGCCTCGTCGTAGGGACGGATCGAATCCGGCACCACCTTGGCGCCGTGCACGTCGATCAGACGGCGCACGTCGGGGTCGTTCATGAAACGCTCCTCGGCCGAGGCCTGGCGCTCGTCGCGCGCGCGCAGATTGCGCGCATGCAGCGATTCGCCGGCCGCGCTGGCCGCCTCGAAGCGGATCTGCGGCGCCGTGCCGAGGCGGCTCGCCAAGGCGTCGGCGACCATCTTGATCAAGGCCGGTGCGCGCAGATGATCGTCGTCGGCAGGCAAGGACAAGGTCAGCACACCGTCGCCGTAAGCCACAAAGCTGGCGTGCTCGGCGAGGATGCGGGCCGGGCCGCGCAGGCCGCTGGCATCGACCAGCGCATGCCAGGCGTCGTCGTCGGCGATCGCCCCGGCCGAGGCAGAGGACGAGGCGGCGCGGGCCGGCATCGTGATCGGCTCGGACGGACGCGCCGGTGCAACAGGTGCGGAGACGGTCTCTATCCGCGGCGCAACGACCGAAGGTTCGCTGTCGGGGCCGGGGCTGCCGAACAGGCTCGGGCCCGGATCGAGCGGCGCCGTAGGCGGCATTTCGCGCACCGGCTCGGCCGCGGCCTGGGTCGGTACTGCGACCGGCGCTTCCGGGCGCAGCTCGACGCGCTCGGACGCGGCTGCGCGTTCGACGACGGGCGCCGTCGCGCGGGCCGGCGCTTCGGTTCGGTCCGATACTCGGTGATTGTTCGGCTGGGGCGAAAGCTCTTCGTCCGGCCAAGTCAGCGGAGGGCGGGCCTGCGGCTCGGCATCGGCCTGGGGCTTGGCGGCCACGACCGGTTGCACGCGCGGCGCCGGTTCGGACGGCGCGGCCACGATCGGCTTAGGTTCCGGCATGGGTTCCGGCTTCGCAGCCGGTGCCGCGACCGGCTCCGGCTGCGGACGCGCCTTGGTCTCCTGCACCGGCGCTTCCGAGGCCGGCGCCTTGCTCGCTTCGAGGTTCGGCGCCGCTTGGCGCCCACCGCCCATCTCGCGCATCGCCGCCGCGGCCTGGGCCGCTGCGCTGGCACTAGGGCTACGCGCCGGCTCGCTGCGGCCACCCGACGAAGGTGCCGGGCCGGCATCGCCGCCGGCCCCGGCCGGACGGAACGCCAGCATCCGCAGCACGCTCATCTCGAAACCTGCCCGCGGGCTCGGCGCCAGCGGTAGATCGCGGCGGCCGTTGACGCTCATCTGGTACCACAGCTGCACGACTTCGGGCCGCAGTTGCTCGGCCAGGGTGTCGACATCGACCCCGTCGGCCTCGACCGCGGCCTCGGGCACGAGCTGGCGCACCTGGATCCGGTGCAGCGCATCGGCCAGGGTTTCCAGCACCCCGCCCCAGTCGGGCGAGAACTCGGCCAGGGTCGCGACCTCGTCGAGCAGGCGCTGACCGTCGCCGTCGGCCAGGGCGGCCAGGACCGCACCGACCCGGGTCCGGTCGACCGTACCGAGCATCGCCGCGACCGCCGCCCCTTCCAGGCGCGCATCGCTGCCGGCGCCGCTGTAGGCGATGGCCTGATCGAGCAGCGACAGGCCGTCGCGCAGGCTGCCGTCGGCGGCCTTGCTGAGCTGGCGGATCGCGGCCTCGTCGACCGGGATGCCCTCGGCGGCGAGGATCCGGGTCATCTGCCCGGAAATCTGCTGCTCGTCCAGGCGCTTGAGGTTGAACTGCAGGCAGCGCGACAGCACCGTCACCGGCAGTTTCTGCGGGTCGGTGGTGGCGAGCAGGAACTTGACGTGCCCCGGCGGCTCCTCAAGCGTCTTCAGCAGCGCGTTGAACGCCGACTTCGACAGCATGTGGACTTCGTCGATCAGGTAGACCTTGACCCGTCCGCGGCTCGGCATGTACTGGGCGTTGTCGATCACCTCGCGCACGTCGTCGACGCCGGTGTTGCTGGCGGCGTCGATCTCGAGCAGGTCGATGTAGCGGCCGGCGTCGATGTCCAGGCAGGCGTTGCACTCGCCGCAGGGGTCGGCCGAGGTGCCGCGCTCGCAGTTCAGCGACTTGGCGAAGATGCGCGCGATCGTGGTCTTGCCGACGCCGCGGGTACCGGTGAACAGAAAGGCGTGATGCACGCGCCCGGTGCCGAGCGCGTTGGTCAACGCGCGCACCACGTGTTCCTGCCCGACCAGCTCGGCGAAACGCTTCGGGCGCCACTTGCGGGCGAGGACGAGATACGACATCGGATCCTTTGCGATAAGGCGTTCTGACGGGCCGGACGCGGTGCGCACGACGCCGTCCGGGCGCTCGCGACGGAAGCCGGGAGCGAAGCGTGAACGAACCCCCACATTGTGCCACGCCCCACCCCCGCGCCCGAGCCTCGGCGCCCCTGTGCGGCGGCGGCCGAAGCCTCGGCTTGTTACCGGGCCCCGCCGCGGCTAGAATTCCCGGCTCTGCACGGCCCGCGACAGCGCCCGCACAGATCCCGGAGAGGTGTCCGAGTGGTTGAAGGAGCACGCCTGGAAAGTGTGTAAGCGTCTAAACCGCGCTTCGGGGGTTCGAATCCCCCTCTCTCCGCCAGATTACGAAACAAGCCCCTGACGACCTCAGGGGCTTGTTTCGTTTGGGGCGCCGGTAACGCGCGTTGCCGGCCGCCGGGAAGCCGGGCCTCGGCACCTCGGTGGGCCTCCGCGCCCATACGGGAACACGCGCGGCGGCATCAAGGCCGCCGTCGAGGGATCCATGCCATGAAAAGAACCCTGCCGCTCCATCCGCCTCGATGCATCAAGATGCTTGATCGACCGGCTCCAGACTCGGACAGCCAAGACCGGACCTCGCCCATGCAGGCACACGGGAGAGGGATTCCTAGGTGAAGGACAAAAGCAAAAGCAAAAGCAAAATCGAAATCCAACTCGGCGAAGACGAGCTCAGAGAGATCGCGCTGTTCGCAGCGACCTGCGCCCGGCGAGTGCTGCCGATCTTCGAGGCCGCCTGCCCGAACGACCATCGCCCGCGCGAAGCCATCGCCGAGGCGGAAGCTTTTGCCGCCGGCAACAAGCGCGCTGCAACGCTGCGCGCCTGCGCCTGGGCCGCCTATGCGGCCGCTCGCGAAGCCAAGCAGGCCGCTGCAGCCAACGCCGCGCATGCCGCCAGCCACGCGGCGGCGGCCGCTTATCTGCACCCTCTCGCCACCCCGCACCAGGTCAAACACGTACTCGGCGCGGCGGCGCATCAAGCACTCGCCCTCGAACTCGAAGCTGGGAACGACAGCACCGTCGGTAGAGAACAACTGCACTGGGCCGCGAACCTCGCATCGCCCGCGGTACGCAGCGTCCTGCGACGCCTGCCGTCTCCGGCTCAAGGTCGCGGACGCTTCAGCGAGCTGTTGAACGAACTCGATGCGGAGTTGCGGGGTTGAAGACGGGATGGGGCTCTGACCCGGACTATCGCATCTGCAATTTTCCGAGATCGACAAGCTTTGCTAGAACGTAGAGAGGCTAAAGCAAAGTAATTCCGGCTTTGGCGAGGCAGGTTGAGAGCCCTTTGAGGTCAAAGTACTTCCTGTCGCCAGGGATCCCAGAGAACTCAATATCGGGGCCGTTCTTCTGCTTCGATTCTTTGAGTGAAAGATTGATGTAAGCAATGTTCTCACACCCAAGGTCCTCTGCATGCGCGGGCCTAAGCAGGACCCAAGACTTGTCGTTCATCGTGTCATCATAGACAGGATAAACAAACTCGTTGTAGCTGGTTGCGGGTATGTAGGCGTAGTCATTCCCGCACCGAGCATCACGCGAATCGCCATAGGCAAACAGGACCTTCTGACCGATCGAGTACGGCTGGTCCGTGCACACAAGTATTTTCTTGGACTTCTTCCCTTTCGTGAAGTCGACTTGATACTTAAAAATACGTGGCACAGACACGACCTCTGGCATTGCCCCCCACCTTATTACGCCTACGCCATAGGCTGATGCCTTCGCTAAACGCTCAGCCATTGGTCTTGATGCAACCACCTTATCGGCCATCGCCGCACCGCTCGAAGCGCTCAAAATAAGAACCAACGCGGAACCACCAAGCAGTTGTGAAAGTGAGGCCATGGAATTTACTCCTGCCAAACCGAAATTTGGCAATTCTGTAGCCAACGATAGGCCTCAGTTCCTGAGGGTAAGCCCGTTCGCTTTTCGATGATCAACTACTGCGCCCCGCCAGTTGTCGAGGGCTCTGCTTCATTAGTTATTCCGAAGGAGGCCGGGTCATCACACCTTTCCGATAGGTCACCCCAAAAGGTGCTCTGACCCGGTTTTGTATGAGTGACTGCTACCTTTGCCGCCCGCCATAGGATCCAATAATTTTCTTCAAAAAATCTGGCTCCCATCCGACCCATTCGTCAGCTTGCATTTTTTCGGAAACTTGATCTTCGGAAATGACATAATCGAAAACACCACTTTCCTTCGCTGACCAGCGCTCAAAGATACTAGCATCGAAGACTGCCAGTATAGCGAAGTGCTCATCAACGTCCTCGTAAGCCACCCATTTCGATGACTCACCGCTAACAACAATAATGGAACCGAAAATCTCGAAGGGCCCTTGCGTTACATGAAGTCGCAAATCTTTTATTTCATCGGCGTTCGATACTGAAAAAAGCAGATCTCGCTCAGGCTGCTCTTGCAGTCGGACAAGAACAGATATCGGCGCTCCGTTTGCCTTTAAATTTTCGCCGAGCATGAATTCCAAGAAGTTGCGGGTGTCAAATATTCCAGAGCCAACAATAAAAAAACCTTGAAGCCTACGTTCGCCAAATACATAGCCAGGAAGTGAAGCTTGCCAATTTATGGCATTTCTTAATTGGTCAGCGGCCGGGCCTTTCGGGATTGATTGAGAGGTCATAAGCTTCAATCCTTATTGAATCGGAATTTGGCCGCTGCGAACCGGGTCAGAGTGGCTTCCGGCAGGGCTAGACGGAAAGGTGCTCTGACCCGGTTTTTCGTTAGTGTTTTTAGTGTGTTCTCTACGGCCTGTGCTGTCCGTTGCCCGCGTCCGGCAGCCCAGTTGTTGTAATCCGCGATGTGATCTCCCTCAGCACGTCGAGCCCTGCGAACCGGGTCAGAGTGACTTCCGACAGTGGCTAGACGGAAAGGTGCTCTGACCCGGTTTTTATATCGCACTGCCCTGGTGACAAGGTGTTCCCGGTCAACATGCTTGCTGGCAGCAACGAATGTTGGCGCGATATTGGCTTTGTTGCCGGGATGCCCTACAAGAAAAAAGCCCCGTTGCCGGGGCCTTAAAGATGGCTGCGAAATGTCTATGGATTCCTGAGCGATTCAGACCCCGTTGCCGGCGCCTTTGAGGCTCTGCGGCTACCGCTCTATTTATCGCTGACAGCTTCCATGTGTATTACATGTATGCCCAACTGCTTACAGGAATTTACCGAGATTGAATCTGCGTCCGAAGAAACGAAAGAAATTATTCCGTAGATTTTAACGTTCTTCCCGCTAAGTTTTTCGGCTGCCTCGCTCGTCAAGTCATCTTTCTGGTTTATGAGTACTGGGAGGCAGTAATCGCGAGGCGCCGGGGTGCCCGCCCAAGTCGGATAGAGATTCCTGTCTTCGTTGCTCCATTGCAGGCGTCCGCTAATCGATACCCGTCTCGCAATGGCTGGAGAGGGATCCCTAAGGATCTGTGTGGATAATCTTTCTTCATTGGTTTCGGCGACGGCGCTCGCTATGTTTACGCCGGAGAGGGACAAGCCTAGTAGTATGATAAAAGCGGCTTTCATGTGACCTCCGTTAGCTTGTTTCCGGGCTCTTCTACGGACTTAGTCGGTTCTGAAATTGATTGAGACGGCTCTGGATGTTCCGAAGATCATTAAGGGGCAGTGTGCCTCTTAGTATCCTGTATTGGAACTGGCCTTTGTCGATTTCAAGTACGCCATAAACCGAGTTTCTAACTATGTAGCTCGGATATCCAAGCAAAACAGCTTCATGTTCGCCATATCCTGGGATCGATTCAAATTGTTTATCCTTCGGATGGGAATGGCAAATGGCAGCGGTTTCCTCTCTGGTTATCGAAAAATCGCCTTTGACTCCCTTGGCGGTTTCCTGCGTAGGTGCCGGAATAATCGTGAAGCTTCCATCCTTCCCGATAGACGCGAAGTGTTCATCTGTCTCCGAGCGATCTAATCGTCGGCCATTTGCGAGAAATATTTGATCGGTGGCTGCGCTACCGATAACTGTTCTGCTGCCATGCCTTGTGGCGTCGTAATTGCTTGCATTGAAGCATTTTCGCTCTTGCTTTAGTTGTGGTGGGCACTCTAGTCCAAACGGGTCTGCGGCGGTCAGCGGACTGCCTCCTGCATATCCAAAGGTACTTAATCCACCACTCAAGCCAATCGGGTCACTTTGTATATAGCGGCCTATGGTCGGATCATAGTCGCGGAAGTAATTGTAGATCAATCCGCTTGCCGCATCGAACCGCTGCCCCGGAAACCGCATATCGAACACGAACGCGGTGCCGTCCTGATCGGGGTCCTGGTTCGGCGGGTTGTTGCCGAAGGCTTCGCCCTTCGCGTCCCAGGTCCAGACCGCGAGGTTGCGGCTCGGGTCGATTACCGCACGCGGGGTGCCCAGGTGGTCGGGTTGTACATAACGCAGGGTCTGCGCCACGCCTGCGCCGACGACCAGGCCGACCGGTGCGTCGCCCAGCCAGATCGCCTGCTGCTTGGTCGCGCCGTTGGCGTCGTAGTCGCCCAGCCAGTGGCCGGCTTCGTCGTACAGCGTGTAGCCGGTGATCGCGCCGGTGGCGTTGTCGGCCCGCGAGACCCGCTCGCCTTTGGCGTTGTAGCGGTAGCTGGCCTTGACCACGCCGGCCTGCTTGACCTGGCTCATGCGGTCGTTGGC
>NZ_JMTZ01000083.1 GCF_000731095.1 Lysobacter antibioticus
GGGGATTTTTCATACGGGACATCCCTGTCCCGATGAAAAACGGCCCGCATCCATGCAGGCCGCCCTTCGGGTCTTCGATGGCCTTCGCGAATGCGAAGCGGCGCACAGCAACAGCAACGGCAGGCGTTACGGCACAAGGTAAGGGACCGCGCCAGCTTGGAAGCCCGCGGTCGCGGCTTGTGACCGAAGGAAATCCAGTAGGGCGCCGCTCCTACCCTGAAAGCGCGAAGCGCCAAGTGCGTCGGAGCGCTGGCGTACTGCAGCTCCAGAGCGAGCGAGGGCCTCCGGTTGCGGCCACCGTGCCGCAGATCGGCCCGCCCCCATTTCCTGGACCCGGCGAGCCACGCAGGCCAGACCCCACTAGAATCCAGACAAACCCAAGGGAGAGTCGCCGCCATGGACACGCTGCCCCCGTTCGCGACCCATCGGGTCGAGAATCAACCGCCGCCGTTCGCTCCGCGCGATCTGTGGCGCGACGACGTCGCCCTGCGCGAAGCGGTAAGCCGCGAAGGCGGCGACAGCCATGCCGAGGCGCTGGCACGCTACGGCGCGCTCGCCGGCGACGAGATCTACCGCCTCAGTTTCGATGCGCACCGCGACAAGCCGCGTCTGCGCAGCCACGATGCCCTGGGCCATCGCATCGATCTGGTCGAGTTCCATCCGAATTACCACGCGATCATGCGCGCCGCGATCGAACACGGGGTGGCGGGCCTGTCCTGGCACGATCCGCGTCCGGGCTCGCATGTCGCGCGCGCGGCACTGAGTTATCTGCATCACCAGGTCGAACCGGGCACCAGTTGTCCGCTGACCATGACCCACGCCGCCGCGCCGGTGCTGCGTCACGCGCCGGCGCTGGCCGAGTGGGCGCGCAAGGCCGCCGCGCCTAGCTACGACGGGCGCGATGTCGGTTTCGGCGACAAGGCCGGCCTGACCCTCGGCATGGGCATGACCGAGAAACAGGGGGGCTCGGACGTGCGCGCCAACCAGACTGTCGCTACGTCCGTGTCGGGGGACGAGTACGAACTGGTCGGCCACAAATGGTTTTTCTCGGCGCCTATGTCCGACGGCTTCCTCGTGCTGGCGCAGGCGCCGGGTGGGCTGAGTTGCTTCCTGATGCCGCGCTGGCATCCGCACGGCGGCAAGAACGCGCTGCGGCTGATGCGGCTCAAGGACAAGCTCGGCGACTGGTCGAACGCATCGTCGGAAGTCGAATTCCAGGGCGCCTGGGCGCAACGCATCGGCGATGAAGGCCGCGGCGTGGCGACGATCATCGAGATGGTGATGCTGACCCGCCTGGACTGCATGCTCGGCTCGGCCGGCGAAATGCGCATGGCCCTGGCGCAGGCTATGCATCACGCCCGCCATCGGCGCAGCTTCGGCAAGCCGCTGCTCGATCACGCGTTGATGCGCAACGTCCTGGCCGATCTCGCGCTCGAGGCCGAGGCCGCGATCCAGTTCGCGATCCGGGTCGCCGGCGCGGTCGACCGTGCTGGCGGCGATGCCCGCGAGCAGGCGTTCGCGCGCATCGCCACCGCGATCGGTAAGTACTGGATCTGCAAGCGCGCGCCGGCCTTCGTCAACGAAGCACAGGAGTGCCTGGGCGGCGCGGGCTATGTCGAGGAATCGGTCTTGCCGCGTCTGTACCGGCAGGCACCGTTGAATTCGATCTGGGAGGGCAGCGGCAACATCCAATGCCTCGACGTGCTGCGTGCGCTCGCACGCGAGCCGCAGACCGCTGCGGCCTTGCTGGCCGAGCTCGAATCGGCCGTCGGCCGCGACGTCGCATTCGACGCCCAGCTCGACCCATTGCGCGCGGTCCTAAGCGGGCAAACGCCAGTGGCCGAGGCGCAGGCGCGGGTTTGGACCGAGCGCCTCGCTCTTGCGCTGCAGGCGGCCACCTTGTTGCGCGCCGGCAGTCCGCTGGCACCGGCATTCTGCGCGAGCCGGCTTGGCGGGCAGCATGGCCTGGCTTTCGGCACCTTGCCTGAAGGACTGGGCTTCGACCTCGTCCTGCACCGAGTGCTGCCGGCATGAGGGCGATGCGCATCGGTCTGTTCGCCGCCGCCGTGCTTTGCGCGCCGGCCTGGGCGCGCACGCCGCCGGCGATGGCCCCGGCTTCGCAACGCGCCGACAGCATCGTCGTCGACAAGTCGGAGCGGCGCATGCGCTTGCTGCGCGACGGCAAGCTCATCCGCACCTATTCGATTCTGCTCGGCGATGCGCCGAGCGGGCACAAGCGCCAGCAGGGCGACGAGCGCACGCCCGAAGGCGCTTACCGCATCAGCGGGCGCAATCCGAACAGCCGCTTTCATCTGTCCCTGCGCGTGTCGTATCCGAACGAGGCCGATCGCAAGCAGGCGCGTGCGCGCGGCGTCGATCCGGGCGGCGACATCATGATTCATGGCGGCACGCCGCCCGGATACCGGCGCGATTGGACCGACGGTTGCATCGCACTGAGCAACGAGCAGATCGAGGAGGTCTGGAGCCTGGTGCCGAACGGCACGCCGATACGGATCGATCCTTAGCCTGCGCGACGACATCCCTGAATGCGCCGTCCGTCGCAGCGAACCGGCGATGACGGCGGTTTTCCCCGGATGGGTGTATGGTCGCCCGGTCGGCCATTCCAGGCCGCAGCGGGAGGTGCAACCATGCGTGGTTCACGTAAATCCCAGGCGCTGGCGCTGCTGGCGCTGGCCGCGGTACCGCCGCCGGCCCACGGTTCGGATTTTTCGTTTGCGCTGTTTTGGCTCGGACGCGGGGCGGCACTCGTTGCCTTGTGTCTGTTCACGGTCTGGTTGATCGGCGAGGCCAGACGCGCCGGTTGACGCATCGGTAAGCGTCGGTCGTCGAGCGCTCGATGAATGCGAGCGCGTTGCTCGCGATGCGCATCGCCGTTCGCGCATCGCCGGACATGATCGCAGCGGCGCTCTCGCGATACTCCTGTTGCACTGCAGCGTCGCAAGGATGTGCGGCAACATTCGTATGCGCATCGTCCGGCGTGATCAGGCGTGGATTCGTTCAGCCTCAACATCGCATGCGCGTTCTTGTGACGCGCCTCGGAATACCGATGTGACGGGGCCTCGCCGGCGGCTTGTGCGCGCGCCCGGCATCTCCTTATCTGTCTGCTCCCGTCGTCTCGATACGCATCGAACGCCACGCGAGTGTTGTCCCGATGGTGGGTCCGCCGTCCATGCGATGGCGACACGAGGTCCTCACGACTGACCTCATCCGAGCCATGTCAGATTCCATCCCTAAGGAGTTCTTCAACATGTCCGTATCGAAATCCGGCAAGCGCGCCGGCCTGGCGCGTGTGTCTTTGTTCTCGATGATGACGGCGGTGGCCGCATTGTCCTGCGGCGCGGCGCTGGCGGCCGACGAAGTGAGTCCCGAACTGAAGTTCGCGATGCAGCGCGACCTCGGCGTGTTCCCGTCGCAGCTCGGCCAGTACCTGGCCACCGAACGCCTCGCGCAGACCCAGGCGGCCGCGGTCGAACGCGAGCTTGGCGGCAACTTCGCCGGCAGTTGGATCGAGCGCAACGAGGACGGCAGCTTCAAGTACGTCGCCGCGACTTCGGGCGCACGCAAGGCCTCGCGCATTCCCGGCGTTGAAGTGCGCACGGTGCGCCATAGCCTGAAGCAGTTGCAGAACTCGATGGATCTGCTCGACGCCAGTTCGCAGGCGCGAGTGAAGGGCATCAGCAAGCCGCTGAGCGGCGTCCAGAGCTGGTACGTCGACCAGACCAGCAACAGCGTGGTGGTCAAGGTCGACCAGGGCGCGACCGAGCGCGGCGTCGATTTCGTCGCCCTCAGCGGCGCCGACAGCGGCATGGTGCGCATCGAGGAAATGCCGGGCACGTTGCAGACCACCGCGACCATCCTCGGCGGCATCGAGTATTCGATCAACAACGCCTCGCTGTGTTCGGTCGGCTTCTCGGTCACGCGCGGCACCACCAAGGGCTATGTGACCGCCGGCCATTGCGGCACGGTCGGCGCCATCGCCCGCGTCGGCGGCGTGCAGGTCGGCTCCTTCGCCGCTCGCGTGTTCCCGGGCAACGACCGGGCCTGGGTCAGCGTCGGCAGCACCCACAGCTTGCAGGGGGCGGTCAGCAACTACAGCGGCGGCACCGTCGCGGTGCGTGGCAGCACCGAAGCGGCGATCGGCGCGGCGGTGTGCCGTTCCGGCCGCACCACCGGCTATCGCTGCGGCACCATCACCGCCAAGAACGTCACCGCCAACTACGCCGAAGGCGCAGTGCGCGGCCTGACCCAGGGCAACGCCTGCATGGGCCGCGGCGATTCGGGCGGTTCCTGGATCACCAGCGCCGGCCAGGCGCAGGGCGTGATGTCGGGCGGCAACGTGCAGGCCAACGGCAACAACTGCGGCATTCCGGCCTCGCAGCGCAGCAGCCTGTTCGAGCGGCTCGGCCCGATCCTCAGCCAGTACGGCCTGACCCTGGTGCGCAGCTGACCGGGGACGAGTAGCTAGGAACGAGTAGCTAGGAACGGGGAGTTAGAAACGAGGAGTTAGAAGTGAGGAGTTAGAAGTGAGGAGTGAGGAGAGCATGAGCGTCGGCGGTATCTGCCTTCGCTCGCTCCTCACTTCTCACTTTTCTGCACTCGCTCCTCGCTCAATCCAGGAACTGCAGTTTCGCCAGCTCGGCGTACAGGCCGCCTTCGGCGAGCAACTGCGCGTGGGTGCCTTCGGCGACGATGCGGCCGCGGTCCATGACCACGATGCGGTCGGCCTTGAGCACGGTCGCCAGGCGATGGGCGATGACCAGGGTGGTGCGGCCTTCCATCAGCGTTTCCAGGGCCTGCTGCACGGCGCGTTCGCTCTGCGCATCGAGCGCGCTGGTGGCTTCGTCGAGCAGCAGGATCGGCGCGTCCTTGAGCAGGGCGCGGGCGATGGCGATGCGTTGCTGTTGGCCGCCGGACAGGCGCGCGCCGCGTTCGCCGAGTTCGGTCGCCAGTTTGTCGGGCAGGGCCTCGATGAAATCGGCGGCATGCGCGGCGCGCACGGCCTGGGCGACGTCCTCGTCGCTGGCTTCGAGGCGGCCGTAGCGGATGTTGTCGCGCGCGGTGGTGGCGAAGATAGTCGGCTGCTGCGGCACCAAGGCGATGGCCTCGCGCAACGCGGCCGGGTCGAGCTCGCGCACGTCGACGCCGTCGACTTTGACCGCACCCTGCTGCGGGTCGTGGAAGCGCAACAGGATCGAGAACACGGTGCTCTTGCCGGCGCCGGAGGGGCCGACCAGGGCCACGGTCTCGCCCGGACGCACGCGCAGGCTGAAATCCTCCAGCGCGGGCAGGTCGGGGCGCAGCGGGTAGTGGAAGCCGACATGCTCGAAGACCAGTTCGCCGTGCAGCGGCTTCGGCAGCACTTTCGGATGCGCCGGCGCGCGCACCGCGCTGGATTCGTTGAGCAGTTCGCTGATCCGGCCCATGCCGCCAGCGGCGCGCTGCAGGTCGTTCCAGACCTCGGCGAGGGCGCCGATCGAACCGCCGCCGATCAGGGCATAGAGCACGAACTGGCCGAGCGTGCCGGCGCTCATGCGCCCGGCGACGACGTCGTGCGCGCCCGACCACAGCACCAGGGTGATCGCGCCGAACACCAGGGTGATGGCGATCGCGGTGACCCAGGCCTGGGCGCTGATGCGCTGGCGCGCGGTTTTTACCGCGATCTGCAGCGACTGGCTGAAACGGCCTTGCTCGTACGGCTCGCGCGCATGCGCCTGGACCGTGCGCACGGCGCCGAGGGTTTCGCTGGCCAGGGTGTTGGCGTCGGCGACGCGGTCCTGGCTGGCGCGCGAGATCTTCTGCAGCTTGCGTCCGCCGATGACGATGGGCAGCACCGCCAGCGGAATGCCGATCAGGGCGAACACGGCCAGGCGCGGGCTGGTCCAGAACAGCATGCCGAGGCTGCCGATCACGGTGACCGTGCTGCGCAAGGCGACCGACATGCTCGAACCGACCACGCTGCGCAGCAGTTCGGCGTCGGCGGTGAGGCGCGAGACCAGCTCGCCGCTGCGGTTGCGGTCGTGGAAACCGGCATCGAGCGCGATCAGGTGGCTGTAGAGCTTCTCGCGCAAGTCGGCGACTACGCGCTCGCCCAGCACCGAGACGAAATAGAAGCGGATCGCGGTGGCGAAGGCCAGAGCGATGGCGACCAGGAACAGCAACAGGAAGGCGCGGTCGATCGCGCTGCTGCCGCCACCCGCGGAGCTCTGGGCGAAGCCCTGGTCGATCATGGTCTTGAATGCGACCGGCAGGCTCAGGGTGGCGGCGCTGGACGCGCCCAGGGCGAACAGCCAAGCCACGAACAGGCGGCTGTGCTTGCGCACGAACGGCCACAAGGTCCGCAGACTGCCGATCGGGGCCTTGCGGTCGTCGCGGCGTGAGTCGACCGGACGGCCGGCGCTGGAATCTGTCATCGGGAGGCGTTCATGGGGAGGGGGCGCGGCCGGGTTCTTCGAGGCGCACGCGATTACGTGTGGCGTCGCGAAGCTGCGCTTTCAAGGCGTCGACCTGCGATTCGGGCAGGCGGATGAGCATGCGCACGCCTTCGGCGCTGTAGCGTTCCTGGTCTTTTTCGGCGCCGTGGGCGCTCAAGGCGGCATGCACGGCGCCGGTGTCCTCGAACGGAAACGCCAGCTCCAGCTCGCTGTAGCGCAGCAACTCGTGGCGTTCGGCGCAGCGCAGGCACTCCGCCGCGCAACCGCCGTAGGCACGGACCAGGCCGCCGGCGCCGAGCTTGATGCCGCCGTACCAGCGGGTGACGACGACCACGACCTGGTCGTAGCCCTGGCCGTCGATCGCGGCCAGGATCGGCCGCCCGGCGGTGCCGGCCGGTTCGCCGTCGTCGTTGAAACGATATTGCGCGCCGATGCGGTAGGCCCAGCAGTTGTGGGTCGCGGCCGGGTCGCCGACCTCGGCGATGAAGGCCAGCGCCGCTTCCGACGTGGTCACCGGAGCGGCGAGGGCCAGAAAGCGGCTGTGCTTGACCTCGATCGACAACGAGGCGCGCGCGGCAAGGGTTGCGAGGGTCATCGGCGGACGCTCGCGCCGGTGCCGGGCCGATGGCCCGGACTCATTTCAGCAGGGTGCGCAGGTCGTCCGGCACCCGCGTCTGCGGATGGGCGCGATGGAAGCGGCGCAGGCTGTCGCGGGCGAGCTCGGTGTCGCCGCGGTCGCGGTAGCCGCGGATCAGCTCCAGCCATTGCGCCGGGGTCAGGCGGGCTTCCTGGGCGGCATCCGGCATGATCCGGCTGCCGGTGACCTCGATCCGATCGAGCGTGCTGGAGTCGTTGGCCGCCGCCGGCTGGACGGCCTGTGCTTCTGCCGCCGGCGCGTTGGCCGACTGGGCGGCAACGGCAGGGGCGGGGGCAGGGGCGACCGAGCGGGCGGCGCGGCCCAGCACGGGCGCCGGCTTGCTGTGCCGATCGGCGGCGGTCTTGCCCTCGGCTTGGGCAGCCGATGTGGCGGCTGCGCCGGCCGGAGCGGCCTCGCGCAGCTCGTAGCGGCGTTCGCGGTCGAGCTGCGGTTTGGCGGCATCGCGGGCGGTGGCGGCGGGCACGGTGGCCGGTGCCGGCGTATGGACCGGGGCTGAGGCCGGGGCGGGCGGTGCCGGCGGGGCGGCCATGACCGGCGCGGGCGGCGCCGGGAATGCGTCGACGGGTTCGGCCACGGCGCGTTCCGAGGCCTGCTTCTGCACGCGCTGGCGCTGCTCCGCGCGCCGCCCCTCGGCGGCCGCGTCGCTGCGCTTGGCGGCTTCCAGCGGAGGCGGGGGCGGTGCGATCATTTGTGGCTGAGCCTGCGGCGGCGCCGGGGGTTCGGGCACGGCGATCGCGGCCGCGGCATCGGCCGCGCCGGCGCTGCTGTCGCGGGCGTAGTCCGAGGCTTCGGCGGCGGCCGGGGCGGCCGCGGCCGAAGCCGATTCGGCCTTGGCATCGGCCGCGGCGTCGGCCGAGCTCACCGAGGCGGCGGTGGCCTGGTCTTCGCCGACCGACTCCAGCGCCTTGTCCATCGGCCGCAACTGCCAGGCCACGCCGATCGCGAGCGTCAGCGAGGCCGCCACGCCGATCCAGGCCGGCCAGCGGGTTTTGCTGCGCGCACGCGGGGTCTGCGCCACGGCGGCATGGGCGGCGGCGAGGATCCTGGCGTCGAGCGCCGGCGAGGGACCGTCGTGCGGTCCCAGGCGCAGCAGGCGCTCGGCCAGCTCGCGTTCCTCGGGCGACAGCGGATCGGGGGCGTCGTGACGGCGGTTCATTCGGTCAACCTCGCGCGCAACTTGTCCATCGCGTAGCGCAGTCTGGACTTCACCGTTTCCCTGCCGGCCCCCGTGATGGCGCCGATGTCCTCCAGGCTCAATTCCTGTTCCAGGCGCAGCAGCACCACTTCGCGCTGCTCCTCGGGCAATTCCTCGATCGCCCGCTGCAGGCGGCGGCGCTGTTCGAACTCGGACAGTTCGCGCTCGGGCGTGGTCGGGTCGGCGACTCGGGCGGCGCGCTCGTCGCCGTCGGCAGGCGCCGGCGGGCGGTGCTTGAGGCCGCGCCAGTAGTCGTTCAGGCGGTTGTGGGCGATCCGGAACAGCCAGGTGCTGAACGCCGCATCGGGCTTCCAGCCCTCGCGCGCGGCGATCACGCGCTGCCAGACGTCCTGGAAGAACTCGTCAGCGAGCGCCGAATCACGGATCTGACGCAGCAAGAAACGGTACAAAGGGCCGCGGTGACGCGAATACAGGACCTCGAACGCAGCGGCGTCGCCGCCCGTCCAGGCCAGCATCAGCACGTCATCGCTAGCGTCCGCACCGGAATTCATCCGCGGCAGGGTACGGCCTGGCGACGCAGACGGGAAGCGGTTGCGCACGGGAGAGACGTCGTATAGCGGCGATGGGAGGGCCAGTTGCATGTTCGGAACAACGGTCCGGGAGCCCCGGTGGGGTTGCCGTCTGCCGATCCTGTAAAGCTCGCGTTATCCTGCGCCTTGCGCAGAAGGCGGCGATGCGGTGCACAGTGACGTATTACCAGGGGCAACGGTGAGCGATAGGTCGTCCGCGGGCGAGGCGCTCGCCTGTGCGTTGCAGGAGGCTCTGCCGGTCGGCTCCCTGGTGGTGGTCTGCTGGCGCTCGGCCTACGGCCGCCTGTCCGAATCGTTCACCCCCGGTGTCGACGCGCCCTTGCGCGCCGATGCCGGCGCCTTGCTCGAACGCGATCCGCCTGCGGTGGGCGCTTCCGACGATTGCGGCGGCGACCGCATCGAGGCGGCCTGGTGGCTGGAGGACGGCAGCCGCGCGGCGATCGTCGCCTGCTTGCCGCAGGCCCTGCCGACGCCGTTGCGCGCCGCCTGGCTGGCGATGGCGCGGCGTATCGTCGCCGCCGATCTGTCGGCGGTGCGCGCCCACGCACGCGCCGAGGCCCTGGAAAAATCCGAACGCCTGCAGCAGGCGCTGTACGGCATCGCCGACCTGGCCGGCTCCGGGCTGGAGATGACCGACCTGCTCAGCCGCATCCACGGCGTGGTCTGCGGCCTGATGTACGCCGAGAATTTCTACATCGTGCTCTACGACGACGTCGCCGACACGATGCGCTTTCTGTATTTCGCCGACCGCAACGATCCTTACGTGGCCGATCCGCAGCGGGTGATCCGCGGCGACGAGATGCCGACCAGCCTGACCCTGGCGCTGCTGCGCCACGGCGAGCCGCTGCAGGGCAGTTCGGCGGCGTTGCGCGACCTGCTCGGCGTGCCGCCCGACGAGTATCACGGCCCCGACAGCGCCGACTGGCTCGGCGTGCCGATGCGCCGCGACGAACGCGTCTGCGGCGCGATCGTGGTGCAGAACTACGAGAGCGCCGGCAGCTACGGCGAGGAAGACCGGGCCTTGTTGTCGTTCGTGGCCCAGCACATCCTGACCGCGCTCGACCGTTTCGGCGCGCGCGAGGAGCTCGAACGCCACGTCGCCGAGCGCACCTATGCATTGCAGCTCAGCAACCGCGACCTGCAGGCCGAGATCATCGAGCGCCAGCGCTCGGAACGCCTGCAGCGCGCGCTGTTCCGCATCGCCGAGCTGACCATCACCTCCGACACCCTCGGCCGCTTCTATTCGCAAGTCCACGACGTGGTCAGCGAGCTGCTGTACGCGCGCAATTTCTACATCGCGCTGCTGTCGGACGACGGCGACCGCCTGCAGTTCCCGTACTCGATCGACGAGCGCGACATGATCCGCGAGAGCCGCCAGCTTGCCGGCGGCCTGACCGAGTACGTGATCCGCCAGGGCCGGCCGCTGCTGGCCGACCGCCACCGCATCGCCGAGCTCAACAGCCGCGGCGAAGTGCGTAGCCACGGCTCGGCCGCGCATTGCTGGCTCGGCGTGCCGCTGTACCGCGACGACTCGGTGGTCGGGGTGATCGCCATTCAGAGCTATTCGCGAGCGATCAGCTTCAACGCCCGCGACCAGGAACTGCTGACTTTCGTCGCCCACCACATCAGCATCGGCCTGGCGCGCAAGCAGGCCCAGGACCGGCTGGTGACCGCGCACGGCGAGCTCGAGCAGCGGGTCGCCTCGCGCACCCGCGAGTTGGCCCACACCAACGCCGAACTGCTCGCCCAGATCGGCGAACGCGTGCGCGCCGAACAGAAGCTGACCCACCAGGCCTTGCACGACGCCCTGACCGGCCTGCCGAACCGCGGCCAGTTGCTCGAACGCCTGGACGACGCGATCGCCCGCGCGCGCCGCGAGCAGCGCGCGTTCGCGGTGCTGTTCCTCGACCTGGACCGGTTCAAGCTGGTCAACGACAGCGTCGGCCACTCGGCCGGCGACGAGCTGTTGGTCGAAAGCAGCCGCCGCATCGTCTCGACCGTGCGCAGCAACGACACCGTGGCGCGCTTGGGCGGCGACGAGTTCGCGATCCTGATCGAGAACATCGACGGCCTCGGCGTGGCCGAGGAACTGGCCTCGCGCGTACTGCGCACGCTGGGCGAGCCGTGCTGGGTGGCCGGGCGCGAAGTGTTTCCGTCGGCCAGCATCGGCATCGCCATGTGGCACCCGCGTTATCGCAACGGCATCGAACTGCTGCGCGACGCCGATGCGGCGATGTACCGCGCCAAGGGCGCCGGCCGCGGCCGCTGCGCGGTGTTCGACGAGGAGATGCGCGAGCAGGCGATGCGCATTCTCGACCTGGAAGCCGACCTGCGCCGCGCGATCAACGGCGATGCCTTCATCGCTTATTACCAACCGATCGTGCGCCTCGACGATCACGGCCTGATCGGCCACGAAGCGCTGCTGCGCTGGCGTCACGAGAAACGCGGCCTGTTGCTGCCGCGCGAATTCATCGGCCTGGGCGAGGACAGCGGCTTGATCGAAGAGGCCGACTGGATCCTTTACGGCCGCGTGGTCACCGAACTGGCGCGCGGCGGCGATGGCTACATCTCGGTCAACGTTTCGCCGCGGCATTTCCGCTCCGGCGATTTCGCTGACCGGCTGTTGCGGATGATCGACGAGGCCGGCGCCGATCCGCGCCGCCTGCGCATCGAGATCACCGAGGTCGCCCTGCTCGACGACGTGCCGCGCGCGTTGCGGATGCTGCGGATCCTGCGCAATCACGGGGTGCTGGCGCAGTTGGACGATTTCGGCACGGGGTTCTCGGCGTTGTCGTACTTGCACCGGTTCCCGATCGAGTGTTTGAAGATCGACCAGAGTTTCGTCGCGGGCTTGGTCGGCGAATCGCGTCCGGAAAGCGTGGCGGTGGTGCGCGCGATCCAGGCGCTGGCCGGCACCCTCGGCATCCACACCATCGGCGAGGGCGTGGAGACCGAAGCCCAGCGCACGGCGTTGCGCGAGCTGGGCTGCACCTACGGCCAGGGCTATCTGTTCGGCCATCCCGGCGAACACATCCGCAGCGCGGCGAGCATCGCCGAAAGCTATAGCGCGGGCCTGCTCGGATCGGACGCGGTGGTTGCGCTGGCGGACGGATCGGGCCTGATCGAACTCGGCGCCGATGAGGCACTGCCCGCGGAGGTCGACCCGATCGCCTCCGATCGGGTCGAAGCGGCCGCCGCGAAGGCGGCCTCGACCCTCATTCGCTGACCGCCACGCCCGCGACCGGGCCGACCCGGCCGATCTCGCCGATCTGCACCTTCGCGCGTTCGACCAGGCCGATGAACTCGGCGCGCTGGCCCCAGCGGTCGTCGAGCTTGAGGCCGCGGGCGGTGGCGATGATCTGGTCCCAGCCCCAGCCGTCGTACTGGCTGCCGCCGCGCAAGGTGTCGGCGAAGGCCGCGACCGAGGCCGCCATGCGCATCGGCTCGCTCGCGACCATGCGCAGACTGGAGCGGCGGATCGGCGTTTCGATCAGCTGGCTGCGGTCTTCGCCCGGGCGCTTGTAGCGCAGCTTGAGGTTGGCGATTTCGCCGCCCTGGCCGACCGCCGGCGCGCTGTCGGTGTAGCGCAGCGCGGGCAGGCGCATCGCGCTGGAGCCGACCGGGGTAAGTTCGTACAGTGCAGTGACCTCGTGGCCGGCACCGATATCGCCGGCGTCGACCTTGTCGTTGGCGAAGTCCTCGCGCTTGAGCAGACGGTTTTCGTAGCCGATCAGGCGGTACTCCGCGACCAGGGCCGGGTTGAACTCGATCTGGATCTTGACGTCGCGGGCGATGGTCATGAGGGTCGAACCCATTTCCTCGACCAACACCTTGCGCGCTTCCTGCAGGGTGTCGATGTAGGCATGATTGCCGTCGCCGACGTCGGCGAGTTTCTCCGCCAGTTCGTCGTTGTAGTTGCCGCGGCCGAAGCCCAGCGTGGTCAGGGCGATGCCGCTCTTGCGCTGGTCGGCGACCAGGGTTTCCAGGGCGTTGTTGTCGACCGTGCCGACGTTGAAATCGCCGTCGGTGGCGAGGATCACCCGGTTGACGCCGTTGCCGACGTAGGCCTGCTTGGCCATCGCATAAGCCAGGCGGATGCCGTCGCCGCCGTTGGTGCTGCCGCCGGCCTGCAGACGATCCAGCGCGGCGAGAATCTCCTCCTTGCGGTCGCCCGGGGTCGGCGGCAACACCAGGCCGGCCGAGCCGGCATAGACCACGATCGAGATGCGGTCCTGCGCGCGCAGTTGTTTGGCCAGCATCGAGAACGAGCTTTTCAGCAACGGCAGCTTGTCGGGCGAGTCCATCGAACCGGAGGTGTCGATCAGGAACACCAGATTGGCCGGCGGCAGGGTCTTTTTCGGCACGTCGAAGCCCTTGATGCCGATCATCAGCAACTGGCGTTGGGCATTCCACGGCGCCGGCGCGAGCTCGGTGCTGACCCGGAACGGCGTGGCCAGCGAGGCCGGCGCGGCGTGGCCGTAGTCGAAGTAGTTGATGAATTCTTCCGCGCGCACCGCATCGGCCGGAGGGCGCTGACCGTCGCTGAGCATGCGGCGGACGTTGGCATAGCTGCCGGTGTCGACGTCGATCGAGAACGTCGACAGCGGTTGTTCGCTGGTGCGCTGCACCGGGTTGTCGTCGCGCTCGGCGTATTTTTCTGTGTCGACGCTGGCCTGGTGCATCGGCGGCGGCGGGGGTGCCGGCGGCGCGAGCACGGACGGAGCCGCCATCTGCGCGAACTGACTGCGCTTGAGCATGCGCGGGGCCGGTCCGATACGGCTGCCGGTGACCTCGATGCGGTCGAGGCTCGCGCTTTGTGCTGCGGCGTTACCGGCCGGCATGGCCTTGGCTTCTGCGTATACCTGGCCTCGCGATTGCTCGGCCGCGCCCTTGGCGCGAGCATCGGCACGAATCGGTTTGGCGGCTTCGGCGAGCGGCGCCGGTGGTGCCGCAGGAGCCGCCGCGGCGCTGGCGGCGGCATCGGCCGCTGCCGCGGTGTCATCGTGAGGGGCGACTTCGGCGACGAGGGTGTCGCCTTCGCTCTTGTCGCGCGACTGCGCCAGCTCGCCGGGAGCCTGGCAGCCGGCGATCGAGAAAGCCAGCGCGGTCAGCAGGGCCGCAGTGAGGGGACGGGTGGAGCGGAGGTTCGACGACGACTGCGGCGTGGCTCGGACGTTCATGGCGGCTTCCCTGGTGTGTGGACCTGGGAAGTGGAACGGACCATCGATGGCCGAGGGGTTGAGCCTGCGGAAATTTTTTGCGGGGGGAGGGCGGTGCTTGCCCCCGACCCGGCTCGGCCCGAACGCGAGGTTAGGGCGTTGTCGGGCGGGTGAGCCGGCCCCGGCCGCTAAGCGGGAGGGGCCTGGCTTCGGGGAGTTCCGGGGTTACATCGCTTCGGTTGGATCGCGGATCACCAACAGCCGCTGCTCGCTCATGTCCTCGATTGCATAGCGCACGCCTTCGCGGCCGAGGCCGGAATCCTTGACCCCGCCGTAGGGCATGTTGTCGACGCGGAAGCTCGGCACGTCGCCGACGATGACGCCGCCGACGTCGAGACGGTCCCAGGCCTTCATCGCATGGTCGAGGCGGCCGGTGAACACGCCGGCCTGCAGGCCGAAATCGCTGTCGTTGACGGTGTTCAGGACCTTGTCGAAATCGTCGAAGGGCTCGATGAACGCCACCGGCCCGAACGCCTCCTTGCGGTACAGGTCCGAGTTGCGCGGAACCTTCTCCAGCAAGGTCGCCGGGATCATGTTGCCGTCGCGCGGGCCGGCGACGATACGCTTGGCGCCGCCCTTGACCGCGGCGTCGATCCAGGATTCGATGCGCTTGGCGGCATCGACGTCGACGACCGGACCGATGAAGGTCTGCTCGTCGCGCGGGTCGCCCATGCGCAGGGCGGCGATGGCGGCCTTGAGCTTCTTGCGCAGCTTGTCGTAGATATCGGCATGGGCGTAGATGCGCTGCACGCTGATGCAGCTCTGCCCGCTCTGGTAGTAGGCGCCGAACACCAGTCGCTCGACCACGTGGTCCAGGCTCGCGCCCGGGTCGGCGTCGACGATGCAGGCCGCGTTGCCGCCGAGTTCGAGGGTGACTTTCTTCTTGCCCGAGCGCGCCTTGAGGTCCCAGCCGATCAGGCCACCGGTGAAGCTCAGCAACTTGATGCGCTCGTCCTCGACCAACAGCGAGGCGTCTTCGTTCGAGCAACACAGCACCGAGAACGCGCCTTCCGGCAGGTCGGTCTCGGCCAGCACCTCGGCGATGATCAGCGCGCCGACCGGGGTCTTGATCGCCGGCTTGAGCACGAAGGGGCAGCCGGCGGCGATTGCCGGGGCGACCTTGTGCGCGACCAGGTTGAGCGGGAAGTTGAACGGGGTGATGAAGCTGCACGGCCCGATCGGCACGCGCTTGACCATGCCGCGATAACCGCGGGTGCGCTCGGAGATCTGCAGCTCGATGAGTTCGCCGCCGCTGCGGGTGGCTTCGCCGGCGGCGATGCGGAAGGTATCGATCAGGCGCGTGACTTCGCCGCGGGCATCGCGAATGGGCTTGCCGGCCTCGATGCACAACGCCAAGGCGAGTTCCTCGAAGCGCTCGCTGAAGCGGCGCACGCAGTGTTCGAGCACGTCGCGGCGGCGATCGGGGGTGAACGCCGCCATCGCTTCGCGCGCCTTGTGCGCGGCGACGATCGCCTTGCGCACCGCCGCGGCGTCGGCCATCGCGACCCGGGTCGCGCGCTTGCCGCTGTACTTGTCGAGCACTTCCAGCGCGGTATTGGCGGCGACCGGGCGGTTGGCCAGGTAGTAGGGATAGCTCGGTTTCAACCCCTTGCCCGGCTTCGCGGGTTTGGCGGCTTTGCCGCGCTCGGACGGTTTCGGCGATCGGGCCATGGAATGCTCCTGGGTCGTAAGTGGGGCGCTGCGCCGCGTCACTGCACGGCGGCGGCGAGGCGCGGAATGTCTTCGTTGAGGATACGGTCGTCGTCGCGGTAGTCGATCGGCACTTCGATCAGGTCGATACCCGGCGTGTCGAGGGCCTGCCGCAGCAAGGGAGCGAAGGCATCGCTGGACTCGGGGCGATGGCCGCGTGCGCCGTAGCTGCGGGCATAGGCGACGAAGTCGGGATTGCCGAGGTCCATGCCGAAGCTCGGATAGCGTTCGTGGGCCTGCTTCCACTTGATCATGCCGTAGGCGTCGTCGCGCAGCACCAGCACGGTGATGTCCAGGCCCAGCCGCACCGCGGTCTCCAACTCCTGCGAATTCATCATGAAACCGCCGTCGCCGCAGACCGCGACGACCTTGCGGTCCGGACAGACGATGCGCGCGGCGATCGCCGACGGCAAGCCCGCTCCCATTGTCGCCAGGGCATTGTCGAGCAATAAAGTATTGGGCTCGGCGCAGCGGTAGTTGCGTGCGAACCACAGCTTGTACAGGCCGTTGTCGAGGCAGACCACGTCGCGCGGCGACAGCGCGGCGCGCACTTCGGCGACCAGGCGCTGCGGCGCCAACGGGAAACGGTCGTCTTCGCTGCGGTCGAGCAGTTGCTGCGACAACGCGCTGCGCACGCGGTCGAAGAACGAGAAGTCCCAATGCGCCTGCGGCTGCAGCGCCTCCGATAAGCGCCAGACCGAGTGGGCGATGTCGCCGACCACTTCGATCTGCGGGAAATACACCGCATCGACCTCGGCGCTGGCGTAGTTGACGTGGATCACCGTGCGCCGGCCTTCGCGCATGAAGAACGGCGGCTTCTCGATGACGTCGTGGCCGATGTTGACGATGCAGTCGGCGGCATCGATGGCGCGGTGGACGAAATCGTGGTCCGACAGCGCGGCATTGCCGAGCCACAGCGGGCCGTTCTCGTCGAGCACGCCCTTGCCCATCTGGGTGGTGAAGTAGGGGATGCCGAGCTGGGCGACGAACGCGTGCAGAGTCTTGGCGGTGGTCTTGCGATTGGCGCCGGCGCCGATCATGAGGATCGGGTGGCGGGCCTGGGCGATGGCTTCGGCCGCGCGTTCGATGGCCTTGTCCTCGGCCACCGGACGCCGCGAGAACGAGGCCGGTATCAGGCGCGCCTGAGTCGGGTCGCCGGCGATGTCCTGCGGCAGCTCCAGATGCACGGCGCCGGGGCGTTCTTCTTCGGCGCGGCGGAAGGCTTCGCGCACCCGTGCCGGGATGCTGTCGGCGGCGACGATCTGGCGCGTGTACTTGGTCAGCGGACGCATCGTGTCGACCACGTCGATGATCTGGAAATGCCCTTGCTTGCTGGTCTTGATCGGCTTCTGGCCGGTGATCATCAGCATCGGCATGGCGCCGAGCTGGGCGTACGCGGCGGCCGTGACCAGGTTGGTCGCACCCGGCCCGAGGGTGGACAGGCAGACCCCGGCCTTGCCGGTGAGCCGGCCGTAGGTGGCGGCCATGAAGCCGGCGGCCTGTTCGTGGCGGGTCAAGACCAACTGGATGCTCGAGGTGCGCAGCGATTCGAGCAGATCGAGATTTTCCTCGCCCGGGATACCGAACACGTATTCGACGCCTTCGGCCTCGAGCGCGGCGACGAACAGATCGGACGCCTTGGTCATGCGGGACTCCGTATCGGGCGGCGGAGCCCGAGCCCGTCGATGGTCGCGCAAATGGCGTTAGCGGTGGGCGATGATCGGGCGCGCGTGGGCGGAACAGTGCGTCGCGTAGCGGAATCGGAGTGCGGCGGTACGGGCCGAACCCCTGTAGGAGCGGCGTGAGCCGCGACTGCAGGACGGGCGGATTTCGCAACGCCGTCGTCGCTGATTGAAACCACGAACTATCGCTGAGTAGGAGCGGCGTCCTACTGGATTTCCTTCGGTCACAAGCCGCGACCGCGGGGTTCCAAGCTGGCGAGGCCCCTTGCCTCGTGCCGCAGCTCCGACCATTGCCGTTGCCGTGCGCAGGTTGGCACTAGAAGGCAATAGAAGACCCGGAGGGCGGCCCGCATGGATGCGGGCCGTTTTTCATCG
>NZ_JMTZ01000084.1 GCF_000731095.1 Lysobacter antibioticus
CTACAACATCCACAACCGCAGCGGCGGCAGCGCCGACAACGTCACCGGCACCTTCAACAAGAACCTGTCGAGCGAAGCGCTCAACGGTACCTGGAAGCTGCGCGTCAACGACAATGCGAGCCAGGACACCGGCCGCATCGACAGTTGGAGCATCACGTTCTGATCGACCGGGCATCGATACGATGACCCTGTAAAACCCCGGCTTCGGCCGGGGTTTTTCTTTGCGCGGTCCATTTCGAGTCGCCAGCGAATCTGCCTGTGGCGCATAGAAGCATGGAAGCGACGATGTCGATGGAGCGGGCGAGGCCGGCCGTGCCGAGCGGCAGAGACCCGGGCGCACCTTCGGCGGCACGAACGTACCGCTCCCTGCCGAATGCCGCCGTTCTCGAATGGGGCGAGCCGTAGTCGAAGAGGTATCTTTCCGCGCGGGAATGGCATCGGAAAAACGGCGCCGGCGATGGGCCGTCGACGCGGCTGCGTCGGAGTTCCCCGGCTTCGTGTCGTGCATTGCATCATGAACGCGGACGGGTTCTCAGTTTCAATTTCCGCTCCGGCACACCGATTTCAATCGAAACAAATCTTCGTTGTATGCGTGACGTCAGGCACGGATGCGATGTCGACTCGACGCGTTTGCGTCTTGTTGTGCGCGACGCGTGTGCCTCAGAGTCGCGCCGTGGTCGCAAAGGCACGGTAGCAACGCGCACCACGCGTCGTAGAAAAAACGCACGCTCAGGGGAAGCATGCGGCCTCGCCTGCATCAAACGCTGGAGCATCCAGTTCCCATCGCCTGACCCCGTCGCCATCGCCATTGTCGAACACACCGGCCCAGCCGGCGTCGCGGTCTTGCCTCTACTACGGACGGAGAGACTCATGAAACGACTTTGTGGTTCCTTGCTGTTGCTCGGACTGTCGATCAGTGCCGCACTTGCTGCCCCGGCCACGCGCCCGGCAGCGTTCGACCACGCCAATATCTCGCGCCTGGACAAGATCGCGCTGCGCGCGATGCCGGCGGTGGACGTCGCCAAGTTGCGCGCGGAAGACCGCGTGCGCGAAGCGCGCAATGAGATTCCTCGCTTCGCCGCGCCGCTCGACGTCGACATGACGACGTTGAATTCGGGCGTATGGGAGAAGCTCGACGACGAAAACGTCATCTGGCGCCAGCGCGTGCGTTCGGACAAGGCGCTGTCGTTGAACTTCGGCTTCACCCAATACCACATGCCGGCCGGCGGACGCCTTCTGGTGTACCCGGCGACGCAGACCGCAGGCGGCGACCGCAGCCTGATCCGCGAATACACCGACCGCGACAACAGTCCCTCCGGCCAGTTGTGGACGGCGATCGTGCCCGGCGAAGAGGCGGTGATCGAAGTGGTCGTGCCGGCCGCGAAGATGGGCCAGCTCAAGCTGCACCTGACCAAGGTCAATCACGACTATGTCGGCTGGGGCCCGCTCGCGCGCCGCCTGGCCGCAGCCGCCAGCGGCGAAAAGGGCGTCTCCGGCGCCTGCAACATCGACGTGGTCTGCCCCGAAGGCGACGGACGCCGCGACATCATCCGCTCGGTCGCGGCCTACTCGAAGAACGGCTCGCTCGCTTGCACCGGTTCGCTGGTCAACAACACCGCCAACGACAAGAAGATGTACTTCCTGACCGCGCACCATTGCGGCATGGGTACGGCGTCGACCGCGGCCAGCATCGTGGTGTACTGGAACTACCAGAACTCGACCTGCCGCCCGCCGAACACGCCCGCCAGCGGCGCCAACGGCGACGGTTCGATGACCAACACCCAGTCCGGTTCGACTTACAAGGCGACCTACGCGACCTCCGACTTCACGCTGCTTGAACTGAACACGCCGGCCAACCCTGCGTTCAATCTGTTCTGGGCCGGTTGGGACCGCCGCGATCAGAACTATCCGGGTGCGATCGGCATCCATCACCCGAACGTGGCCGAAAAGCGCATCAGCAACTCGACCAGCCCGACTTCGTTCGTGGCCTGGGGCGGCGGCGCGGGCACCACCCACTTGAACGTGCAGTGGCAGCCGACCGGCGGCGTCACCGAGCCGGGTTCCTCGGGTTCGCCGATCTACAGCCCCGAGAAGCGCGTGATCGGCCAGCTGCACGGCGGTCCGTCGAGCTGCAGCGCCACCGGCACCAACCGCAGCGACCAGTACGGCCGCGTGTTCACCTCGTGGACCGGCGGCGGCGCGGCGGATTCGCGCCTGAGCAACTGGCTCGACCCGGGCAACACCGGTGCGCAGTTCATCGACGGCCTGGATTCGGGCGGCGGCACGCCGAACAATCCGCCGGTGGCGAACTTCACCTCGTCGGTCAGCGGCCTGACCGCGACCTTCACCGACAGCTCCACCGACAGCGACGGCAGCATTGCCTCGCGTAGCTGGAACTTCGGCGACGGCACCACCTCGACCGCGACCAACCCGTCCAAGACCTACAGCGCCGCCGGTACCTATACCGTCACGCTGACCGTCACCGACGACGATGGTGCGACCAACACCAAGACCGGTACGGTCACGGTGTCGGGCGGCCCGGGTGCGCAGACCTACACCAACGACACCGATGTGGCGATCAGCGACAACGCCACCGTGGAAAGCTCGATCACCGTGTCCGGCCGCAGCGGCAACGGCTCGGCGACCACGCCGATCCAGGTGACGATCTACCACACCTACAGGAGCGACCTGAAGGTCGACCTGGTGGCGCCGGACGGCACGGTCTACAACATCCACAACCGCACCGGCGGCAGCGCCGACAACGTCATCGGCACCTACACCAAGAACCTGTCGAGCGAACCGCTCAACGGTACCTGGAAGCTGCGCGTCAACGACAATGCGAACCTGGACACCGGCCGCATCGACAAGTGGAGCATCACGTTCTGATCCACCGACGCCGCGCGCCGTAACGGCGCGCGGCGTTTCCATTGGCGCTTCCCCGTCCGCGGGGAAGCGCCATGGACGAAGTCCTGTTCGCGAATGGAATTCCGCGCGGCCCGGCGACCTCGCCGCGTGCACCCCGATCCAAAGACGCGCCATGCGTCATCGCAGACCACTGCGCCGTTCTGCCGTACGCATCACGAAAGCGAGGCATGGCCGCGACGGGCGACGCTTGTCAGCCCACGTGCCGCGTACCCAGCATGGTGGCCGCACCCACCGCATCGCTGTCCAACGTACCGGTACATGGAGAGTTTCCCAATGCGCTTCCAATACGCCGCGCTGCCCCTGTTGCTGGCCTTGTCCGCCGGCGCCAAGGCAGCCGATGACCTGCCTGTCTTCGTCACCGCGAAATACACCAACAGCGCGCAGTTGCAACGCATCGCGTCGCGCTTCCAGCATCTGATCGTCGACCGCGAGGCCAAGACCGTCCGCGTCGAAGCCATGCCGGAGGATCTCGCCGCGCTGAGCCGCGCCGGCTTCAAGTACGAGGTCGATCGCGACGCGACCGAGAAACTGCAACGCCTGCAGACCGCGCTGCAAAGCTCCGCGCTCGGCATCAAGAGCATTCCCGGTTATGCCTGTTATCGCACGGTCGAGGAAACCTATACGACCATGGACCAGCTGGCGGCGAGCAAGCCGCAGTTGGCGCGCGTGACCAACATCGGACCGAGCTGGCAGAAGACCCAGAGCGCCGGCACCGGCTACGAGATGAAGGTGCTCAAGCTGACCAATTCGGCGACCGACGCCGCGCTGCCGAACAAGCCGACCCTGGTGTTGTTCGGTTCGATCCACGCGCGCGAGTACACGCCGGCCGAAACCGTCACCCGTTTCGCCGAATGGCTGGCCAACAACTACGGCACGAACGACGAGGCGACCTGGCTGCTCGACAACTTCGCCTTCCAGTTCGTGCTGCAGGCCAATCCCGACGGCCGCAAAAAGGCCGAGGCGGGCTCGTCCTGGCGCAAGAACGTCAACAACAGCAATGGCAGTTGCAGCGCCTCGGCCATCGGCGTCGACCTCAACCGCAACTTCCCTTATCACTGGAACAGCGCCGCCGGCGGCTCCAGCGGCAACGCCTGCGCCGAGACTTATCGCGGCCCGCTCGCGGCCTCGGAGCCGGAGACGCAGAACCTGATGCGCCTGGTCGCCGGCACCCGCAACAGCAGCGGCGTGTATACCGGCGGCATCTTCCCGGACCGTCGTCCCGACGACGTCAACACCGCCGCGCCCGAGGATTACCAGGGCATTTTCATGGACATCCACAGCGCCGCCCAGCTGGTGCTGTGGTCGTGGGGCGACACCAGCAATCCCGCGCCGAACAGCGCGGCGTTGCGTGCGCTCGGCCGGCGCATGGCCTTCCACAACAACTACCGCCCGCAACAATCCGACGAGCTCTACGCCACCGACGGCACCACCGACGACACCATGTACGGCCTGCTCGGCGTGCCGGCGTACACGATCGAGCTGGGCGTGTCGTTCTTCGAGAGCTGCAGCACCTTCCAGGGCACGACCCTGCCGGACAACCTGAAATCCTTGCGCTACGCAGCGCGCAGCCTATGGGCGCCGTACAAGCTGCCGTCCGGCCCCGACACCACCGCGGTCAGCGTGTCTTCGGCGACCGTGCCGGCCGGCACCCCGGTCACGTTGACGGCGACCGTCGACGACAGCGTGTTCAACCAGAGCAACGGCACCGAGCCGGTGCAGAACATCGCTTCGGCGCGGGCCTACCTCGATGCGCCGCCATGGGCGGCCGGAGCGGTCTCGTATCCGCTCAACGCCAGCGACGGCAGCTACAACAGCAGCCGCGAAGTCGTGACCGCGAGCATCCCGACCACCGGCCTGGCCAACGGCGTGCACACCTTGTACGTGCAGGGCACCGACGCCGCCGGCAAGCCGGGCACGCCGAACGCTGTGCGCTTCACCGTCGGCGGCACCGGTCCCATCAATACCCCGCCGGTCGCGAATTTCACTTCCAGCGTCAGCGGCCTCAGCGTGAACTTCACCGATAGCTCCAGCGACAGCGACGGCAGCATCGTCGCGCGCAGTTGGAACTTCGGCGACGGCACCACCTCGACCGCGACCCATCCGAGCAAGACCTACGCCGCATCGGGCACTTATACGGTCACCCTGACGGTCACCGACGACGATAACGCCAGCCACAGCAAGACCGCCTCGGTCACGGTCAGCGGAGGCGGCGGCACCCAGACCTACAGCAACGGCACCGACGTGCAGATCCCCGACAACGCCACGGTCGAGAGCAGCATCGTGGTGTCCGGCCGTACCGGCAACGCACCGAGCGACGCCTCGATCGCGGTCAACATCCTGCACAGCTACAAGAGCGATCTGAAAGTCGACCTGGTGGCGCCGGACGGCACCCTCTACAACATCCACAACCGCAGCGGCGGCAGTGCCGACAACGTCGTCGGCACCTTCGTCAAGAACCTGTCGAGCGAGCCGCTCAATGGCACCTGGAAGCTGCGCGTCAACGACAACGCCACCCAGGACACCGGCCGCATCGACAGTTGGAGCATCACCTTCTGATCGTTTCCGGATCGTAGGCAAGTTGCAGCGCGCATCCCCGGCTTCGACCGGGGATGCGCGTTTATGCAGGCACGCATCGGCTTCGTCGAGTTTCTGCGCAGCCGCATGCTGCGGTGCAGGGCGATCGTGTCGGGCCGCCGTAACGGCGATGTTTCCATCGCCGAAACAGTGAAAATTCCGCGGTTTTCGTATCGATTTCGCCCTCCGGACGTGCGCCGTAAGCGGTTACTGCGCGTATGCATGACCGAGGTCACGAACGCGAATGTGCGCTCGAACAGGTTGTCGCTTGTTCGCCATATCGGATCGCGCTTAGGGTCGAGTCCCGGGCGTATCGGAACGTTTCCCCCCGCACCGTTCGGCGCCGCTTTCACGCGCAGCAAACTCTCGCGACGAACCGCACTCTGCGGCCGTCATCCCAGTCCATCGCGTCCCTGCGCCGATGCCGCCCGCATCCGGCCGGGCGACGCCGAACAGGAGCGCCTTCCGTGAACAAGCACTTTGCCCCGTTGCCCGCCTTGCTCGCCCTCGCATTGTCCGCCGCCATCGCACCGGCGATGGCGCAGACGCACAGCCACGATCACGCACGTCCGGCCGACGCCACCGACGATCCGTTCCAGCCGGTGTTCATCGTCACCTCGCGCGAGACCTTCGATGCCGGCGTGCAGTCGCTCGCGCGCAACGCCACCGGCGTCAGCAACCCGGCCGGTGCCAAGCTGGTGGTGGCCGAACTGAAGACTTATCAGCTCGCCGACGTGACCCGTCATGTCCACGAGAAGGAAAAGCGCTGCGGCGGTTTCGTCGCCTTCGAGACGCGCGCCGAGGCCGAAGCCTTCGTGCGCAGCGAGCGCAGCGTCGAAGCGATGAACACCAAGTTCGCCACCTACACCATCGACAACCAGGCGACGGTGAATCCCTGGCTGGGCCAGGTCGCCGAAGCGAACATCCGCGGCACCATCAGCCACTTGTCGACCCAATACCCGAACCGTTACTACGCCTCCAGCCACGGCCGCACCTCGGCGACCTGGATCAAGGACACCTGGGCTGGACTGGCCAACGGCCGCAGCGACGTTACCGCCGAGCTCTACACCGGTTGCACCACCTGTTCGACTCAGCCCTCGGCGATCCTGACCATCCAGGGCAGCGAGTTGCCGAACGAAGTAGTGGTGCTGGGCGCGCACCTGGATTCGATCTCCAGCAGCGGCAGCGGCGATTCGATGAACGCACCGGGCGCCGACGACGACGCCTCGGGCATCGCCACCCTGACCGAAGTGCTGCGCGTGGCCATGGCGAGCGGCTACAAGCCCAAGCGCACGATCAAGTTCATGGGCTATGCCGCCGAGGAAGTCGGCCTGCGCGGCTCCAAGGCGATCGCCACCGATTTCAAGAACCGCGGCGTCAACGTGGTCGGCGTGCTGCAGTTGGACATGACCAACTACCGCACCAGCGGCGCGCCGGCGGTGCGCCTGGTCAGCGATTACTCCAACTCCAGCCTGCAGCAGTTCCTGCGCGATCTGTACACGACCTACATCGGCGGCACCGTCGGCAGCTACACCTGCGGCTACGGTTGTTCCGACCATGCCTCGTGGACCTCGGCCGGCTTCCCCGCGGCGATCTACTTCGAGGGCGGCACCTCCAGCGGCGGTTACTTCGGGTCCATCCACACGCCCAACGACACCCTCGCCAACATGGGCAACTCGGCCGCCAACAGCGTGCCCTTCGCCAAGCTCGGCCTGGCCTTCCTCGGCGAACTCGGCAAGACCGCCGGCACCGGCCCGGGTCCGGGCACCCAGACCTATACCAACGGCACCGACTACGCGATCAACGACAACGCCACCGTCGACAGCCCGATCACCGTGTCCGGCCGCACCGGCAACGCGCCGACCAGCGCTTCGGTGTCGGTCAACATCATCCACACCTATCGCGGCGACATTAAGGTCGACCTGGTCGCGCCGGACGGCTCGCTCTACAACATCAGCAACCGCGCCGGCGGCAGCGCCGACAATCTGAGCGGTACCTTCAACTTCAACCTGTCCAGCGAGCCGCTCAACGGCACCTGGAAGCTGCGCGTCAACGACAACGCCAACAACGATGTCGGCCGCATCGACACCTGGAGCATCACCTTCTGATGCCTGTCCGTAGCTGATCGAACCGAAACGGGCTCCGCGATGGAGCCCGTTTCTTTTGTGGCCCCGATGCGATCGGCGGTGGTCGTGGGCTTTGACCGTGCGGCAGTAGCGGCGAATGCCCACCGGATGCCGTGCCGGCCGGCCTGCGATTTGGATCGAGGCAGCAGCGCTGCGGCCTTGCCGCGAGCTCGCCCGTTCGCGCTCGCAGCAGCACAAGCTATTGATTTTACATCTGTTCTTGCCATGTCGGCGCCGTTGTCGCCAAAGTGAATCCTCTCTGAATCCGCGCCGACGGTTTCAGGCGCGCCTTTCTACTTTCCCTCTGAACCGCCCGCAGTCGAGGCGAACCGCTGCCGTGTCCTGGAGCGGTCCGCGGTCGAGTGCAGGCAGATCGCTGCGGCGTTCGCATCGATACCACTCAGGGGAACAGCACCATGAATTTGCGTACTTGGATCGCGGCGGCGCGCCGCCGGACCGAGCCGATGACCGTAGCCCGCAGCGCCGGGGCTGAGCGGAAACGGCCGCGCAGGTTCAGGATCGCCTGTCTGTGGCTGCTGGTGGCTTCCTCGTCGTTGTGGGCAGGCAGCGGTCTGGCTGCAACCTATACGGTTACCAGCCTGGGCGATGCTGCCGGCACCTGCGCGGGCACCAGCCCGAATTTCAGTTGCACCACGCTGCGCGCGGCGATTACGGCGGCCAATCTGACCGCGACGGTCAATGACAGCATCGTTTTCAGCGTCGGCGGCACCATCAACGTCGGATCGGAACTGCCGATAGTCTCCGACACGCTGACCCTCAACGGCGCCGGCATCACCCTGAACGGCAACAACGGTGCTTATCAGGCACTGCGTTTCGCCGCGGGAGCGGGCGACAGTCAGCTTCGCAATATCAGTATCCGCAACTTCGCTGCGGTGGCGGTGAGCGCGGCCAATGTCGCCAATATGCTGATGAACGGCAACACGATCACCATGTCGGCCGCGTTCGACGCCATTCGCTGCTCGGACAGCAACGGCTGCACCATCACCAACAACACCATCGGCGGGATCGGCTCCTACGCCATCAGTGTGTTCAACAATGCGGCCATTGCCGGGTACCAGGGCAGGGTGGCCGGAAACCGCCTCAGCGGCGTCAGTATCGGCGTTGCTCTCTCGGGCGTGACCGACGTGACCGTGGACTCCAACGTGATCAGCGGAACCAGCGGTGCCGGTATCCGTTTGGTAGGCTCCAATGGCGATATCACCAGCGGCAACACACTGACTAACAATACGATCAGCGGAAATACGGGCGCGGGCATCGTGCTGACCGGCACCACCGGCGGTACCGGCACCAACCAGACCAACGATAACCGGATCGAAGGCAACATCATCACCGGCAACGGCGGCGTCGGTATTGCATTGACCGGAAACGCCAACAGCAACGTCAACCAGAACACGATCACCGGCAATACCATCACCGGCAACTCGGGCGACGGCATCAACGTCAGCGGCACGACGGCGACCAACAACGCTATCTATGCCAACACCAACATCTCCGGAAACAGCGGGCTCGGCATCGACCTGGGCACCGATGGCGTGAATGCGAACGATGCCGCCGACGCCGATACCGGCCCGAATACCTTGATGAATTACCCGGTGGTGACGAGCATCGTCGGCACCACGGTCAAGTTCGTCTTCGACACCACCGCCAATGCCAACGGCTATCGCATCGATTTTTACCGCAACCCCGGCGGCCTGGATGCGACCGGTTTCGGCGAGGGCCAAGTGTGGCTGAGCAGTTGCACCGTCGCCGCGCCGAGCGCCAGCGTGCCGAGCAGTTGCACCGTCGCCGGCCTGGATGCGGCGTCGCTGAGCATGACCGCGACCCGCTGCCAGAACTCCGGTTGCGTGACTACGGCGACCACCTCGATCGGCTCGACCTCGGAATTCAGCGGCCCGAGCAGCACCGACCTGCGGATCAGCAAGACCGATGGCCAGACCCAGTACGGTACCGGCCAGACCCTGACTTACACGATCGTGGTCAGCAATGCCGGCACGACGACGGTCAGCGATGCGGTGTTCACCGATCCGGCGGTGAGCGGCTTGTCGGTGACCGGGGTCGCCTGCGGCAGCGCCACTTTGAGTTCGCAATGCCCGGTCGCCGCAAGCACCACGGTCGCTCTGATGCAAGGTGCCGGCATCGTCATCCCGCGCTTGACCGCCGACGGCAGCGTGACGTTTACCGTGACCGCCATGGCGACCGCCAGCGGCGGCAGCCTGACCAACACCGCGGCGATCGCCGTGCCGGTCGGGGTGAGCGAGACCGCCGCGGCCGACAACAGCGCTTCGGACACCGACGGCATGCAGCCGAGCTTCGGCACCTGCGATTCGCGGCTGTGGCTGGAGCAGTCGCCGGGCGCGCCGACGCCGACCACGCTGTACCAGATCGGCACCAATGCCAATCCGCTGACTTTCAATGCCGTCGGCACGGCGACGGTGGTGTACAACGCGGTCGGCTACAACCCAACCGACAATTATCAGTACGGCCTGATCACCCCGACCAGCAATACGCTCGTCAGGATCGGGTCCGACGGCGCTGTTGTCAGTTTGGGCACCGTCAGCGGCTTGCCTGTCGGGACTTACATCAGCGGAGCGTTCGGCACCGCCGGCAATATTCTTTACGTCAAGAGCAACCTCGCCGCCGGCACGACGATGTACGCGATCAACGTGACCACGATGACCGCGACGGCGGTCAGTCTGAGCGCGGCGATCGATATCGCCGACTGGGCCTGGGTCAATGGTCTGTTGTATGGCGTCACCTTCACCGGCCAATTGGTGTCGGTGAACCCGAGCACCGGCTCGGTGGCGAATATCGGTGCGTCCAACAGCCTGCCCGACGGCTTCTTCGGCGCCATGTACGGCGCACCCAACGGCCTGTACGGCTCCGGCAACAACCCGCCGAGCGGTTTCTACAAGTTCGATCTGGCCACCGGCACCGCCACCTTGATCAGCGGCGCGCCCGGTTCGAGTTCCAACGACGGCTCCAATTGCCCGACCGCCAACATCACCTTCGGCGCCGACCTGCAGATCACCAAGACCAATACGCCCGGGGTCAACGGCAACGTCGACCAGACCAGCGACACCTATGCGCCGGGGCCGCGTAGCTACACCGTCACGGTGACCAACGCGGGCCCGTTCGGTGCCGCCAATGCGGTGTTCACCGACCCGGCGATCGCAGGTTTCACGGTCAGTTCGGTGACCTGCGCCAGCCCGACCGGCGGAGCGGTGTGCCCGACCGTGGCCAATACCACCGTCGCCTTGATGCAGGGCAGCGGCATCGTCATTCCGTCCCTGCCTTACAGCGGCGGTACTTCGAGCAGCGTGACCTTCACCATCGCCGGCACCATCGCCACGAGCGCGACCGGCACCCTCGCCAATACCGCCACGGTCGCGGCCGGAGCCGGCACCGGCGACACCGCGCTGACCAACAACAGCGCGACCGACAGCGACACGCTGGCGCAAGCGCAACTGACCTTGCGCAAAGTCAGTTACGGTGGAGTGGGGACCTTCGATTTCACCATCGACCAGGGTTCGGCCAGCGTGGTCGCAACGCGTAGCCTGACCACGGCGACAGAGGGCACGGTGGTGACCGATAGCGTGCCGGTGCCGATGACCCCAGGGCAGACTTATCGCATCATCGAGACCACCGTGCTGTCGTCCGGGCGGGCGTGGACGCTGACCGATTTCAGTTGCACCAACATCGCCGCCAATAAAGTCTTCAGGAACTCCGGCGACACCTACACCTTGCTCAGCGTGCCTGCCGGCGCCGACATCGTCTGCACGGTCACCGACCGCAAGTCGCCCACCTTCCAAACGCAGAAAATTTGGGCGCGTGCCGCCCCAGGGGATCGGGTCGTGTTGGCCTGGTCGCGTACGGCCGGCGCGAACAGCGCCAGCGGTTACTCGGGCAATTACGCGCCCGTCGCAGACGCCACCGGCAATAATACGTCGACCTCGCCGCCGACCGCGGTCTACATCGGCGATACCCTCAACCTGAGCGCCGAGACTTGGCTGACCCAGACCGGTACCTATACGACCTCCGACTACATCTGCACGCGTTCCAGCGACGGGACGACGTTTACCGTGCCGGCTTCCGGCGGCAGTTATGCGCTGACCGATGCCGACACCGGGGTCAATCTGCTCTGCAGCGTGACCAACACCCGGCGGGTGGCGGATCTGTCGATCACCAAGACCAATACACCGGCGGCCGGGGCGAACGACCAGGCCGGCGACACCGTAACCAGAGGCGCCGCCAGCACGTACACCATCGTCGCGAGCAATGCCGGCCCGGACGCGGCGGACGGTGCGGTGATTCGCGATACGGTCGGGCCGGGGCTGACTTGCGCCACGGTGAGCTGTAGCGCCAATGGCGGTGCGGTGTGCCCCGGGACGGTGGATGTCGCGACCTTGCAGGGCAGCGGCCTGGTCGTCGCCACTTTCCCGGCCAACAGCAGTGTCAGCCTGCTTCTGACTTGCACCGTGCAGTGAGGCATGGCGGCCGGCACGACCGCTCCGGTGGGCCGCGTTCGGTCCGGACAGGTCATCGGTGGCTGCGTGCGAGCTCGTCCAGAGCCTCGCGCGCCAGGCGGACGGACGCATGCTCCGGCCCGAGCCAGCGGGTGGCGGTGTCGCGCATCCGCAGCAGAAAGCGGCGGGCTTGCGCGCCGTCGCCCTGTTGCAGGGCGATTTTGGCGCGCAATTGAAAGATGTTGATCAGCGCGAGTCGGGCGCGGACCTTGGGCAGAGAGGCTTCGACCTGTGGCGTCAGCGTAATGAGCTGCGCTTCGGCGCCTTTCAGATCGCCAACGTAGTAGGAGATCGCCGCGCGCGTAAAAGGGATCCGGAACCGCAAGCTGTGCGATGGGCCGAAATAGCGCCGCGCATCGGTTTCGGTTTCGGCGAGCAGGCGCAGGGCTTGCGCCGCATCGTCGCCGCGGTTGCGGATGGCCAGACCGCGGGCGTAATAGAGCTTCGGCGCGAACACCGGAATCCTCTGCCGGTTGGCTTCGGCAATGAACGATGCGAGCTGTTTCATGCCTTCGTCTTTCAGCGTCGCAGCGACTTCGGCCGGCATCGCCGCCGGTTTGCGATGCACCAACATCACGCCGAGGTCAGCTTCCGCCCGCAGCCTGAGTTCGTGCTTCGGACCGTAAGAGGTGCGCATGATCGCTACCGCGCGTCGCATTTCGTCCAGGTGCTCGGCGTAGCTGTTCTCGTCGAAAAAGTAGATTTGCGTCGATACGCGCAATGCTTCGGCGTACTCGGGATGCGACGGGCCGTAACTGGCGCGCAGGATCTCCCGGCCGCGGGCGATCGATACGCGGCAATCCTCGGGCCGGTCGCCGGCGCATTGGCTGTCGGCCAGCACCGCCCAGGCGCGGCCGGTGTCCGGGTGGCGTTCGCCCAGGCTGCGGCGGCGCTCGTCGAGCAGTTGCTGGGCGATGGTCTGCGCTTCGGCGTAGCGCTCTTGCACGGTCAACAGGCGCACCAGTCTTTCGCGGGCGAGATTGGCCAGTTGCGACGGCTCGTCGGCCGACAGCGCGATTGCCTGGCGCAGGTCGGCTTCGGCCGCGGACAGATTCAACAAGCGCGTATTCCAGTGGCCTCGCAAGGTCAGCAGCTCGACATAGGGCGCGGGCTCGGCGTCGAGGCGCATGCGCGCCAGCGCTAGCGCCCGGTCGAGGTTTTGTTGCGCTTGCCGATGTTCGACCAGCTCCCATTCGCTGCGGGCGATTTCGGTCAGCAGGCGCAGGCGGGCGGCGCGACTCGCGTCGTCGTCGTCGGGCAGCGCCTGCAGGGCTTGTCTTGCAAGCTCGCGCGCCCGGGTGTGGCGCGCCTGCAGATTCAACAACGAGGCCAGGGTGGCCTGGGTCTCGGCCGACGCCGCATCCCCACCGCCGCGCACCTGCGAGGCTTCCCCCGCGAGGCGGGTGGCGCCGGGGTAATCGCCGATCACTGCGTGGCTGCGCGCCAGCGAGGCCAGGGCGCCGGCGAATACGCGCGGTTGTTCTTCCAGGTCGAGCCTGCGGATCTTCGTCTCGACCTTACGCAACAGCTCGCTGGACGAGAACGGCGTATCGCCAAGGCCGGACAGCGTTGCCGTGCCCAAGGTGTCTTCGAACAAACGGTTGACCGCGAGCGCGGCTTCGGTTTCGCCCTGGGCGCGTTGCGCCTGCCACAGCGTCGCGCCGATGCCGACCGCCGCCGTTGCGACGATGGCGCCGGTCAGGCCCAGGGCCAGGCGATGACGACGAAGGAACAGGCCGGCGCGGTACAGGGCACCGTTGCGCGCGCTGACCGGGCGCTGTTGCAACCAGCGTTTCAGATCCTCGCCGAGCGCCTGCGCGCTGGTGTAGCGCCGCTGCGGGTCGGCGTGGGTGCAGCGTTCGACGATTGCATCCAGATCGCCGGCCAGGCGTCTGGCCAGGGTACGGTTGTCGGGCAAGCTCCGGTTCTCGGCGACGCCCGGCGGTGCCGCGAGGGCCGCCTGCACCAGCGCATCGTCGGCACGCGACGGTCCCATCCAGCGGCTGGCCTGGGCGAGCAACGATGGGCAGGGGGGGGCGCCGGTCAACAGCCGGCGCAGCACCACGCCGAACGAATACAGATCGGCCGCGACGCTCGGCGGCGAGCCCTGGAAGACGATCTCCGGCGCGGTATAGCCGGGCGTCAGCGCAATCGGTATCGATTCCGGGTCGCCATGCGCGCTCAGCGGCGCGGACAGGCCGAAGTCGAGCAACTGCACCCGGCCTTCGGCGGTCACCAGCAGGTTCGAAGGCTTCAGGTCCTGGTGCAGCACGCCTTCGCCATGCGCGTAGACGAGCGCATCGCAAGCTTGCCCGAGCACCGCGACACGTTCTTCCAGGGTCTTGCGATGCCGGTCGCACCAGTCGTCGATGGGCAGGCCTTCGACATACTGCAAGACGAACCAGGGGTGTCCGTCGGGGTCGAGCCCGCCGTCGAGCAGGGCGGTGATGTTGGGATGCTGGAGCCGCGCCAGATGGTTGCGTTCGGTCAGCAGGGCGTCGGCCAAACGCGGCGACGACAGTTCGATACGCGCGCATTTCAAGGCCACGCGCTGCAGGTATTGCCGATCGTCGCGTTGCGCCTCGTAGACGATGCCCATGCCGCCGGCGCCGATCTTGCGCACGATCCGCCACGGCCCCAGGCGGGTGCCGATGCGTTCGTCGCCTTCCGTGTCGGAGCCGAGTGCGGCGTCATCGTGCGCACTCGCCGGAGGGCGCAGCGGTTCGTCGAGCGGATGCGCGACCGCGTCGGCCGCGATCATCGCCGCCAGCAGCGTGTGCGCCTGTGGATCGTCGTGGCGAATCTCGGCGAGGAAACCGGGGCGCTGGCGCGTGTCCAGATCCATGTAGGCCCTGAACAGCGACAGCACGCGGGCCTCGACCGAAGACATGGACGCCGGCGGGCTCAGGCGGCCGGAGGATCGGGCAGCGGGGCCGCGCCGAGGTGAGCGATCAGATAGCTGCGCGCGGTCCGCCACTCGCGCCGGATACGCTCTTCGCTGACCTCGAACAACGCGCCGATCTCGCGGTCGGACATGCCGCCGAAATAGCGCAGCTCGACCACCGAGACCAAGCGCTTGTCGATCTTGCCCAGGTGTTCGAGCAACTGGTCCATCAGCACCAGTTCCTCCATGCGCGCGGTTTCGCCGGTCTTGAAGTCTTCGTCGTAATCGACGAACTCGGCGCCCTGGCCACGCTTGCTCGCGACCGCCTTCTTGGTTTCGTCGAGAATCGCATAGCGCATGGCGCGGGCGATCAAGGCGATCAGATGAAAGCGGCTTTCCGCGGTGGACGCGGCGCCGGCCATCTTCAGCCAGGCCTCGCTGATCAACGAAGTCGGCGACAGCGACGGACGGCGGCCCCGCTGGCGCAGCTCGGAGCGCGCCAGCCGGTGCAGGTCCTGATAGATGCGCGCATAGATCAGATTCCAGGCGTCGCTACGCCCTTGCCGCGCCTGCTGGATCAGGACGGTAACGGATTCGACCGTGGCGTCGGGCAAGACCCACGAGGTTTGGACTGGCGGCGGCGAGGCGATGAGCATGGCTCCAGACTCCCGTTGATCATTCAATAGTGACGAAAGTCACAAAAAATGACCATGCTCCGGGTGTGCCGCGCGACGAGTGGCGGCCCGGCACCGACCGGCGCGCCCGATCGGCGCCGGTTTCGGCCAGGGCGGGTCTGTGCGACTGACGCTGGAACCGCGCCTCAGCGCGTGCAGCTCTCGCTGGCTTCGTGCGCGCCGCGTTCGCTGATGCGCCAATGGGTGACCGTGCCGAGTGCGTCGGTCTCGAAGGTCAGTTGGCTGTTCTTGGCCTGCGGCGCGGCGACTTCGATGAAGGCCGAGCCTTCGAAGGTCGGGTTGGCGACCTGCTTGGTCCGGCCGGCATAGGCCTGGTTGATTTCGGCGATGCTCATGCCGACGCGGCCGCCGCCCGGGGCGATGGCCTTGGCGTCGTAGACGTCGATGCCGGCGAGCTTGTCGCCGGCCATCAGGAAGGCGTATTGGTGGGTAACCGCGCCGCGCACCGGATAGAGCAGGTGGCAGGCGGCGTCCGGGCGCTGATCGCGGTTGTCCTTCATCTCGCCGCCCCAGGCCTGGCGGACGCTCGCGCTGTCGGCGCCGAACTTCGCGGTGACGGTGCCGGCCTGGTCGCTGCCGTTGAAGCCGTCGTAGCCGATCGCGTCGCTGCGCAGCACGCGTTCCGGCGGCAATAGAGGATTGGTCGAGGCCGCGGGCGATGCGGAGGGGGCCTGGCCGGTGTCGTTCTTGGCGGTCCGGGTGGAGTCCGCACTGTCGGCGGGTTTCTGACAAGCCGACAGTGCCAACACCGCTACGGCCAGGACGAGTACGCGCATCGCGATCACCATTGCTATCGGACAGCCCCCGATCCTAATGCATCGATCCGGAAGCATCGCAGTGCAGCAAAGCGGCGCTTGCGCGAACTGCGGCGCGATGCGCCGCTCAGATCGCTTCGAAGCGGTTCGCGTCGACGTTCTTGCGGACCTTGCTCGGGTCCCAGATGCGGCCGTTCATGGCGATGTAGACGCCCGGCGGCAGCGACTGCACCGCGCCGACCGCGGTGCCGATGTTGAACTCGGCATCGGAGCCGCGGAAACGCGCCGGATTGAGGGCGCCGGTCATGACGATGGTCTTGTTCGGAATCGTCGCCAGCACTTTGGCCGTCTCGACCATGCTGTCGGTGCCGTGGGTAACCAGCACGTGCTGCGCGTCCTGGGCGGCGATCGCGGCGCGGATCAGCTCGCGGTCGCCGGCGTTGATGTGCAACGAGTCCTTGCGGATGATCGGGATCACGCTGTAGCGGAAGGCCACGCCGAGCTCGTCGAGGATGCGGCCGATCTGCGGTTCGCCGATCTGGTAGTCCGACTTGTCGTCGAAGTAGATCTTGTCGATCGTGCCGCCGGTGGTGACGATGCAGAGCTGGTCCATCGTGGGTAAGGTCGCGAGGTCGGGGAAGCGGAGATTATAGGCCCATGGCCAGGGCCCGGCCGGGTCGTTCGCTGTCGATGCCGGCGTCGTCGTGCCGCGTGGTTTTCGCGCCGCGGGCTTCGGATGCCCGCCGGCCGGATCAGGGTTTCCTGCCGAAGCGGGCCTGGATGCCGGGCAGGTTGGCGGCGAACACGACGGTCACCGCCAGGGCCAGTTCGATCCAGCCCTGCAGGCGTTCCGGCGGCCGCGACCAGGCCACCATCACCCCGTGGCTGAACCAGCCCAGCGCCAGCACGCCGGCCCAGTAGGCGGCGTGGCGGTTGCGGAACCAGACGCCGATCGCGAGCAGCAGCGGCGGCAGCACGAACACCACCAGGGTCGCGGCCAGATGACGCTGCGACAGCATCCACGTCGCATACAGCGCACTCAGGGCCAGCAGAGCGAGCAGCAGGACCAGATTGGAGCGGGGACGTGGCGTGGCGGTGCTCATCGGCTCACCTTGGCGACCAGTTCGGCGACCCGGCGGCCTAGCGCGCGCGCCAACACCGCTTCGTCGTCGCTGAGCTGCGGGTCGTCCTGGGGCCCGGCGACATGACTCGCGCCGTAGGGGCTGCCGCCGCCACGCGTGGTGCTGAGCAAGGGTTCGGTATAGGGAATGCCGACGATCACGCAGCCGTGGTGGAGCAACGGCACCATCATCGTCAGCAGGGTCGATTCCTGGCCGCCGTGCTGGCTCGCGGTCGAGGTGAACACGCCGGCCGGCTTGCCGACCAGAGCGCCGCTGGCCCATTCGGCGCCGAGCCCGTCCAGCCAGTGCTTGACCGGTGCGGCCATATTGCCGAACCGGGTCGGGCTGCCGAGCACGAGCCCGGCGCATTCGGCCAGGTCGCGGGCTTCGACGTAGGGCGCGCCGTCCTCGGGCACCGGCGGCGCCGCGGTCTGGGTGATCGCGGCCACCGGCGGGACGCTGCGCACGCGCGCGGCGATGCCGTCGACTTCGCCGATCCCGCGCGCGATCTGCCGCGCCAGCCGCGCCACCGATCCGCCGCGGCTGTAATAGAGCACCAGAACTTCGGTCATCGATCTCTCCTGTAGGCGGCAAGGATAGAGGATGGGGAGAGGGCGATTGGGGTTTTGGGGAGCCAGGGCGGCTGGGTGGGCGTTGCGGGCGGGGCGCATCGCCTGGTGCCGCAATGCCTCATCCCCGACGAACCCCCAGGCAACCGCAGCGCATGCCCCCGTGACGCGCCATCGGTTACCCTGCGCCGGATGGAACCCTTGGACTCGATTTATCGCTGGAGCGACCGGGTGCGCGATCGCGCTCGCGCCGGAACGTTCTTCCGCTTCCTGGCCCGCCGCTTTCTCGACGACAACCTGTTCCAGGCCGCCGGCGCTCTGTCCTACACCACCGTGTTCGCGCTGGTGCCGCTGTCGATGGTGGTGTTCGGCGTGCTGTCGGCGTTCCCGATGTTCGGCGAATGGAGCGACCGCCTTAGCGACTACATCTTCTCCAACTTCGTGCCCTCGGCGGCGCGCTCGGTGGAGAGTTATCTCAAGCAGTTCTCGGCCAACGCCGGCCAGCTGACGACGGCGGGCGTGATCGCCTTGGTGGTCTCGCTGTTGATCACCCTCAACGGCGTCGAGTCGGCGTTCAACCGGATCTGGCGCATCCATTCGCCGCGCCCGCGCCTGGGCCGCTTCCTGGTCTATTGGACCGTGCTGACGCTCGGCGCCCTGATCGCCGCGGCGAGCCTGGCGATCTCGGCGCGCTTCTTCGCCATGGAGGTGTTCTCGACCCAACCAGGCCGCTGGCTCGAAAGCCTGTTGCTGCGGGTCGCGCCGATGCTGCTGGAATGGTTGGCCTTCGCTGCGATCTACCGGGTCGTGCCGCATCGCACGATCAAGTGGCGGCATGCGGTCGCCGGCGCTTTCCTGGCGATGGTGCTGTTCGAAACCATCAAGGGCGGCATCGGCCTGTACCTGGGCAATTTCGGTTCGTACTCGAAGATCTACGGCACCCTGGCGTTCGTGCCGATCTTCCTGTTGTGGATCTATCTGAGCTGGGTCGCGGTGCTGCTCGGCGCGTCGCTGGCCTCGTCGATCTCGGCGTTCCGCTACCAGCCCGCGTCGATGCGCTTGCCGCTCGGTTTCGAGATGTACGGCCTGTTGCGTCTGCTCGCCCGCTTCAACGAGGCGCGCAAGCGCGGTCGCGGCCTGCATATCGACGACATCCAGCAACTGGAGCCGATGCTGACCGATTCGCTGGTCCAGCAGATGCTCGAGCAACTCGGCGAGATCAACGTGGTGCGCCGCGCCGAGAACGGCGAATGGCTGCTCGCGCGCGATCTCGACGAGCTGTCGCTCGGCGAGTTGTACGAAGCCTGCAACCTGCGCATCCCGATCGCCGAGGCGATGCTGCCGTGCCGCGACGACTCGCTGGGTCAGTCCGCGGTCGCGGCGATGGACGAACTGCGTGTGCCCCTGCGCGCGCTCATGAAACGACGCGTGTCCAGTATTCACGCCGAAGAGGAAGGAACATGATCCCGAGTCATTGCAAGTCCAGCCTGCGTTCGTTGTCCGCACTGGCGCTGGCCGTTGCCGTGCTGTCGCTCGGCGCCTGCCAGCAGCCGCAGACGCCGGCCAGCGACGGCAAGCCGGCCGCAACGACCGACGCCAAACCTGCGCCGGCCCCGGCCCCGGGCGTGGACACGAAGCCGGGCGATGCCAAGCCGGCCGATGCGCCGCCCGCCGATACCGCGAGCGACACGCCCGAGCTGCGCATCGCCACCATCGACGGCAAGACCTACGACCTGGCCGAGCGACGCGGCCGTTGGGTGGTGGTGAACTTCTGGGCGACCTGGTGCGCGCCGTGCATCAAGGAAATGCCCGAGTTGTCGGCGCTGGACACCATGCGCGACCACATCGAAGTGATCGGCCTGGCCTACGAGGAAATCGAGCTCGCCGATATGCAGGCCTTCCTCAAGAAGCACCCGGTGTCGTATCCGATCGCGATCCTCGACGTCGCCGACCCGCCGAAGGCCTTCGATACGCCGCGCGGCTTGCCGATGACCTATCTGATCGGGCCCGACGGCAAGGTCGCGGAGAAATTCCTCGGCCCGGTCGACGCCAAGAAGATCGAGGCCGCCATCGCCAAGGCCTCGGCCCAGGTCGCCGTGCCGAAGGCATGAGCGCGGCGCGCTTCTTCGTGGCCGGCAAGGTCCAGGGCGTGTGGTTCCGCGCCTCGACCCGCGAGCAGGCGCTCGCCCTGGGGCTGCGCGGTTACGCCAACAATCTCGCCGATGGCACCGTTGAAGTGCTGGCGGTCGGCGAGGAGGCCGCCGTGACGCGCCTGGCCGAATGGCTGGGCCACGGCCCGGCGCAGGCGCGCGTCGACCGGGTGATCCGCGAGCCGGCGCGCGAGGACGAAGCCGGCGCCGGCTTCCTCTGCGGTTGAGCCGGGCTACAACGCGCCCGGCTTCGCCATCAAGCGTCCGTTGCGCCATTCGCGCTGCTCGCTGATGTGCCCGCCGCGCGCCAGGTAGTCGACGATCGAGCGCACGGTCACCACCGGGTAGTCGCCGGCGAGGCGGGTGCCGATCGGGTGATCGCTGAAGGCGACATTGGCCGTGAACAAACCGCCGAGCACGCGCTTGGAATAGGGAATCCGCACGCGATCGGGGCGAAAGCCGTCGGCGAGCGCGGCGCGATAGGCCTCGCGCCGATTGCCCGGCGCGGACGCGTCCGGCAGAGTCGTGGCGAACAGCTCCAGCAGCCATGCGGTCGAGTTCTGATAGTCGGCGCTGCCAGGGCGTGCGATCAGGTTGTAGTGCGGCTGGTGCAGGCCCCCGCTGGGCAGGCCGCGCAGCTGCGCGGCGAGGCGTTCGGCCTGGGCCGGTTGCAGCCAGACGATGCGCGCGTCCTGGTTGACCAGATCGTCGGCGAAGAAGTTGACCAAGCCTTGCGTGTACAGGCCGGAGCGGTCGCTGCCGCATTCGTTGAGCAAATGCACCGCGGTCCAACGGCCGGCGGCATGGTCGCGCACGACGAAACCGACATGGCTATAGACCAGACCCTGCGCCGACAAGTCGGTGCCGACGCGGGCGACCAGCGCGGCGGGTGCATCGCGTTGCTCGAGCGCGGTGGCGACGGTCAGCGCGGTCTGCGCCGCCGCGGCCAGTTTCTGTGGGGTGACGGTCTGGTTGTCGCAGCGAGTGCCTGCGCGTCCCTGTGCAGGCAACACTCCCAGGACCACCACCGCCAACGCGGCCATAAGCATCCTGCAGGCCGCGAATCCGGAATAAGCAAAAGAGGCGCGCGCGGCGCTCATGCATCGATCCGCTCGCTGTGCATCAGCGCGCGGGCGCGTTCGTTGGGGATGAAGCAGAAGGGATCGCCATCGGCGCCGCTGAGCAGCCAACCGCCGGCGACCGCGGACACCGTCAAGGCCTGGCCGACCTTGAGGCCGAGCTGCTTGACCGCCTGCGCCGACAACACCACCGCGAACGAGGTGCCCAGGCCGACCGCCGAGACCGTCAGCGTTACGCCCTCGGCGCTGGCCTCGAACCCGGCGACCGAGAATTTCGCCCCGGCCGACAGCGCCCGCGCCGCGGCCACCGGCACTTCGACCGAGGCGTTGAGGCTGAGTTCGGACTGGCGGCTGAGGCCGTCGGACTGCACCGCCGCAAAGGCCGGCGTCCCTGCCAGCAGGCCAGCGGCGGCCGAAACGGACAGGGCGAGGGGAAACATGCGGCTGGCAATCCTTGGCATCTCGCACCGTCTCGTGAAGGTCCGGGGCCACCCTCGGTGGGACGCGGGGCGAATGCAATAATCATCGACAAAGTGTCTCGGAATTCGCCATCGGGTAGCGTATTTTGATACGTATGGCGATTTCCATCGAACTGATCGACGGCCTGAAGCGTTTTTTGCGCGCCCAGGACCTGACCTACCGGGACCTGGCCTTGCGCCTCAAGCTCAGCGAGGCCGCGGTCAAGCGTATGTTTTCGCGGCGGGCGATGAGCCTGCAGCGGCTGGAGCAGATCTGCGACGTGCTCGATATCGGCCTGGTCGAGTTGAGCGCCGAAGCCGGACGCGGCCGCGCGCCGATGGCCATGCTCAGCGAAGAGCAGGAGCAGGCCCTGGTCGACGATCCGGCCCTGCTATTGGCCTTGTTCCTGACCTTGAACCGATGGAAACAGGCGGACGTGCAAGCGCATTTCACCTTCGACGACGTCAAGTGGACGGCGTTGCTGGTGCGCTTGGACCGGCTCGGCATCATCGAATTGATGCCCGGCAACCGTGGGCGGCCGCTGACCGCGCGCAACTTCCGCTGGCGCGCCGACGGCCCGATGGAGCGCCATTTCCGCCTGCGCATGCTCGGCGACTATTTCGCCGACCCCTTCGACGGCGAGCAGGACGTGTTGTTGTTGCTCAGCGGCGCCCTGAGCGTCGCCGGCATCCGTCAGCTCAAGCAGCGCCTGGGCGAGGTCGCGCGCGAGTTCGACGGCTTGTTGGCGCGAGATGCCGCCTTGAGCGCGCAGGAGCGGGTCGGCGTGAGCCTGGTGTTGGCGCAGAAGCCGTGGCTGTTGCAGCTGTTTCACCCGTACCGGCGCTCGCAGGGCGAGTGAGGGCGCGCGGTCTCGCGATGTTACCGAACGCGGCCCCTGTAGGAGCGGCGTGAGCCGCGACCAAGGGACGCGCAGGAACGGCATCGCCGATGCCATTCATCGAAGCGGCGTGTCGTCGCGAGGGTAGGAGCGAGGTCCTACTGGATTTCCTTCGGTCACAAGTCGCGACCACGGAATGCGCAGAGGCCGCATCGCTTACGTCCTTGATCGAAGTCTTGAACTGTCGCGAGGGTAGGAGCGGCGCAAGCCGCGACCGCGATGTGATGGTCTTGCGGCGCGTCTATCAAGCAAGAGCAGAGCTTCCGTCCGCTGACGCGGCCGGGTTACTTTCTTTTGCTAAGCCCAAAAGAAAAGTAATCAAAGAAAAGGGCTCTCCTTGCAAGGGCACAGGCCACGAGTACGATGCTGTCGCCGAGATTTTTCGATAGGACATCCTTGTCCTATCGAGTTATTCCTTTAAAGGCTGGGCGCACGTCCTGTGCGCCGCCCTCCGGGTCTACGATCGCATCGCTAGATCGAAACTGCGCCAAGCTCTTTACGGCAACGGCAACGGCAACGGCAACGGCAACGGCAACGGCAACGAGTTTTTTGCTCTTAGGGTAGGAGCGGCGCAAGCCGCGACCGCGCAACCACGATCACTGGTGCCGGCAGCCGCAGATTCGCGGTCGCGGCTCGCGCCGCTCCTACCCTTTGTACCGTCGTGGTTGCAGGATTTCTGTTGCTCTTGCTCTTGCTGTGCGTCGTAAAACACTCGCGAAGGCAACAGAAGACCCGGAGGGCGGCGCGCAGGGATGCGCGCCGTTTTTCAT
>NZ_JMTZ01000085.1 GCF_000731095.1 Lysobacter antibioticus
GGCGGAAGCTTTAGGCGTTTGATCTAGATCTAGATCTTGCTTGAGCGATACGCCGCGAGACCGTTGCAGCGCGGTCGCGGCTTGCGTCGCTCCTACAGAGAGAGGATTCGCAGCGCTTTCTTCTTCGAGCAAGAGCAGCGCTTCAATTCGTCAATGCAGCCGCTTTGGTGGTGGAAGCCTGCAGCATGAGCCGCGACCTGCCCGAGACAACTCAGCCCTTCTTGCCAGCCCGGATCGGCTTCAGCACGCCGTATTTCTCTTTCGACGGCTTGCCCTTGAGCGGCGCGAATTCGAGTTCCGAATCCGGCAGGTGAGTGTCGGGCAAGCGCGACAGCAGGTCCCGGATCAGGGTCAGCCGGCCTTGGCGCTGGTCGTTGAAATCGACCAGGGTCCAGGGTGCGTGCTGGCTGTGGGTGGCCTTGAGCATGGCCTCGCGGGCCCGGGTGTAGTCGTCGTAATGCCTGCGCGCCTGCAGGTCGATCGGCGAAAGTTTCCAGCGCTTGAGCGGGTCTTCCAGGCGTTCGGCGAAGCGTTCTTCCTGCTGTTCCTGGTCGCAGCACAACCAATACTTGAACAGCAGGATGCCGTCGTCGGTCAGCAGCTTCTCGAACACCGGTGCCTGCTGCAGGAAGGCCTTCACCTGCGCGGGTTCGGCGAAGCCCATGACCTGTTCGACGCCGGCGCGGTTGTACCAGCTGCGGTCGAACAGGCTGATTTCGCCCGCGCCCGGCAGATGCGATACGTAGCGTTGGAAATACCACTGGCCGCTTTCGCGTTCGCTCGGCTTGGGCAGGGCGACGATGTGGCATTGGCGCGGATTGAGGTGGTCGGAGATCGCGCCGATCGCGCCGCCCTTGCCGGCGGTGTCGCGGCCTTCCAGCAGCACCACCACGCGGCGGCCGCTGTGTTGCAGCCAACGCGCCATCGCTGCCAGTTCCAGCTGCAGCGTTTCCAACTGCGCTTCGTAATCCTTGCGCTTGAGCTTGCTCATCGTTTGCTCTTCTTCGCCGCGGTCTTGCGTGGCGCCGCACTGCGCTGGGTGCCGGCCATGCCGGTGGCGACTTCGAGCAAGGCGCCCTGTTGGCGCGTGTTGAGCGCGCGATAGGCCGCGAGCAGGTCGTGTTCGCCCTGAGTGCGGGCCGGGTCGAGCGTGCTGGCGAGTTCCGACAGCAGCGCGCCCGCCGGCACGCCGAAGGCGCGCGCGAGCGCATCGAGCTGGTCCTTGCCGGGCAGCTTGTCGCCGCGCAGCCAGGCGCTGACCGTGGCGACGCCAGCACGCGGAATCGCGGTGGCGATGTCGGTGGCGTTGAGGCCGCGGGCCTTGGCCAGCAGGCGCAGGGTGGTGTCGAGCGGCATGCCGATCACTCCTTGAGGCGGGGACGCAGGGTGGCGAGGTTGCACGGCCGGGTGCGCGCGTCGAGCTGGGCGCCGACGATCTTTTCCCAAGCGGTGCGGCAGGCCGAGGTCGAGCCCGGCAGGCAGAACAGGAAGGTCGCGTTGGCCAGGCCGGCGAAGGCGCGCGATTGCAGGGTCGAGGTGCCGATTTCGTCGTAGCTGATTGCGCGGAACAGCTCGCCGAAGCCGGGCATTTCCTTGTCGAGCAAGGGCAGCAGGGCCTCGGGCGTGGAGTCGCGGCCGGTGAAGCCGGTGCCGCCGGTGACCAGGATGCCGTCGATGCTGTCGTCGGCGATCCACTGCGACACTGCGGCGCGCAACTTGTAGCGATCGTCGGGCAGCAGCTTGCGCTCGGCGAGGCGATGGCCGGCCTGGGTGAGGGATTGGACGAGATAGTCGCCGGAACTGTCGTCGGCCAGGGTGCGCGAGTCCGAAACGGTCAGCACGCACAGCGAGAGGGGGATGAAATCGCGTTCTGCGGTCATGAGGGCAGCCTAGCGCAAACCGGGTGGGGCTGATCAACTCAGGACGTTCGAGTCAGGCGGTTCGAGTCGGGTCGACCCGATCGAGTGTGTCGGAACGGCTAGCGCGCCGGCCCGCGCAGCGGTGTCGGCGCTTCGCCCTTGCGCTGCCTGCGCGCCATCGCCATCGTCATCGCCGCGAAATCGATGGCGAAGCCATCCATGTCGAACAGGCCGCTGTCGCTGCGGCGTGCGGCGAGTTCGCCGCGCAAGGCCCGCAGCGCGCCCGGGTCGTTGCCCAGCGCGATCGCTCGGGCGACGAAGGCCGCGTCGTCGGCTACGTTCATCGACTCCAGGCCGAGGTGGTGGTTGAGGCTGCCGGCCACGCGCGCGGCGAAGGTCGCGCCGGGGCAGGTCAACACCGGGCAACCGGCCCAGATCGCGTCCGAGGCGGTGGTGTGGGCGTTGTAGGGATCGGTGTCGAGGAACAGGTCGGCATGGCGCAGCCGCGCCAGGTAGTCGGCATGCGGCTGCTTGCGCATGAACACCAGGCGCTCCGGCGCGATGCCCTGGCGGCTCGCGAAATCGCGCAGGCGCTGGTCGGCGCGGCCCGGGCCGGACAACAGCCACAGCACGCTGCCGGGCACGCCGCGCAGTACCGCAAGTGCGCGCGCGACGCTGCGCGGATTGAGTTTGTAGCTGTTGTTGAAGCAGCAGAACACCACGCCCTGGTCGGGCAGGCCGCATTCGCCGCGGCTCGGCGGCGTGGCCGGTTCGCGGGTGGTGTCGGAGGGCTGGAAGCAACGCGGCAGCCAGGCCACGGTTTCGCTGAAATCGGCGCTCAGCGCTTCCGGCAGGACGTAGCGGTCGGCCAGTACGTAGTCGATCCACGGCGCCGCCGAAGTACCCGGATACGCCAGCCAGTTGACCTGCACCGGGGCCGGCCGCATCGCCAACACTTCCGGCGCACCGCCGCCGCCCCAGCCGCGCAGGTCGAACAGCACGTCGGTGCCGGCGCGGCGGATCGCCGCGGCGACCTGGGCGTGCGGTTGCATGGCGACGTCGTGCAAAGCGTTTGCGGCGGCATGCAGGCGGCGGCGGATGGCGCTGTCGTCGTCGCGGTTGAGGGCGAACAGGTGCAGGTCGAGGCCGCCGCGCCGCTGCAGCGCTTCCAGCAAGGCGACGATCAACAGGCCGGTCGGGTGGGCGCCGAAGCCGTTGGAGAGAAAGCCGACCCGGATCGGTGCCGATGTGTCCTTCTGCGGTGCGGCCGGCAAAGGCCGCACGCTGCCGGCGATCACCGTCGCGCGCAGCGCCGCGCAGCGGCGTTGTTCGGCGGCGCTGGCGTCTTCGCTGAGGAAGGCGAAGGGTTCGACCGAGGCCTGCCCGCGTGCGATCGCGTCGCGGACCTGGCCAGCGAGGGCATCGAGATCGCGCCAGTCGCACAGTTTGCGTCGCCACGCCAGCAGATAGGCGGCCAACTGCGGTTCGCGCGGTGCGAGCGCATAGGCGTGGGCATAGGCCCCGAGGGCGCCTTCGGCATCGCCGACGTCTTCGAGCGCATGCGCCAGCCACACCGCGATGCCGGGGTGCTGCGGCGCGTTGTGCGCGGCCGCGCGCAGGCTGGTTACCGCGTCGTCGCGGCGGCCCTGCATCCATTGCGCCCGGCCCAGGCGCGCGAGCGCCTCGGGATGGCCCGGCCGCAGGTTCAAGGCGCGTCGCGCCGCCGTTTCGCCGCCGCGGGCATCGCCGGCGTCGAGTTCGTGTTCGGCCAGCATGATCCAGGCCATGGCGTCGCCGGGATTGCGCTGCAGCGCCTGGCGCAGTTCGAGGCGGGGGTCGTTCATGGCGCCGACCTCGCGACGAGGGTATTCGCGCCGGGTTCGGGCATGCAGCGGTTGCGCATGGCGCGATCAGGCCGCACTGAGCGGCAGGTGGTAGCGCTGGGTGCCGTCGTAGCGTTGCCAGCCCACGCCGTCGTACAAGGCCTGGGCGGTGAGGTTGTCGTGGTCGGTCTCCAGTTCCAGCCGCGCCGCGCCATCGGCGCGGGCGAAACCGGTGGCGGCGTCGAGCAAGGCCTGAGCGACGCCGCGCCGGCGGGCGGTCGGATCGACGAACAGATCGTTGAGCACCCACACGCGTGCGGCGCGGACCGAGGAGAAGGTCGGATACAACTGGGTGAAACCGGCGCCGTCGACGCCGTCCAGCGTAGCGAGCAGCACGACCGAGTCGCCGCGGCTCAGGCGTTCGCCGATGAAGGCGCGCGAGACGCTTTCGTCGTCGCGTTGGGTATAGAAGTACCGGTAATGATCGAACAGCGGAGCCAGCAGGTCGAGATCGTCGAGGGTTGCGCGGCGAACTGAGAGGCTCATGGCAGGCGATCCGGCGGGAGAGGGCGGATTATGGCCGTTGAACGCGCGCGGCGTCATGACTGTGCGGCGCGACTTCGACGAATCGCGCAGCGGCGCACAAGGCGCAGGCGTGGCGGAGGCTTTGGCTCAGGCGCTGTGCGCTATATGGCTCCATTCGGGCGCGGTGGCGATGGAGTGGGCGCTTCGATTCGAGTCGGGTCGATCTGAGTCAAATCGATTTGAAGCAGGCCGACTGGAACCAGGCCGATTTGAACCAGGCCGACTTGAACCAGGCGGCGGCTTCGCTGTGAAAGCATGCCCTCGCTCTAGCCCTCTCCCGCAAGCGGGTCCTCGCCTTAACTCTCTCCCGCAAACTGGAGCGAGGCCGGTCCCTTGTGTGTCGAGAGTTGCCGGGCCGAGGGAGGCTTCGTGCTTGCGAGTACGGTCGCTTGACCGCCGATGCTCGGACTTGCTCCCTCTCCCGCTGGCGGGAGAGGGCTGGGGTGAGGGCCGCCTCAGCCCGCCGACAAGCGCGCCAGTTCGTCGGCCTGATGCTCGTGGATTAGGCGCCCGATCAGTCCGTCGAGATCGCCGGCGACGATGTTGGGCAGGTCGTACAGGGTCAGGCCTTCGACGCGGTGGTCGGTGATGCGGCCCTGCGGGAAGTTGTAGGTGCGGATGCGCTGGCTGCGGTCGCCGCTGCCGACCTGCAGGCGCCGGTCCTGCGCCTGCGCGGCCGCGGCCTTCGCCGCCGCGGCGTCGGCGAGCATCGCCTGCAGGCGCTTGAGCGCCTTGTCGCGGTTGGCGTGCTGGCTGCGTTCGGTCTGGTTCTCGACCACCACGCCGCTGGGGATGTGGGTGATGCGGATCGCCGATTCGGTCTTGTTGACGTGCTGGCCGCCCGCGCCAGAAGAACGGAAGGTGTCGACCTTCAGGTCGGCCGGGTTGATCTCGATCGGTTCGCCTTCCGGCTCGACCGCGATGATCGCCACCGTGGCCGCCGAAGTGTGGATGCGGCCCTGCGATTCGGTCTCGGGCACGCGCTGGACGCGGTGGGTGCCGGACTCGAACTTGAGCCTGGAATAGGCGCCGCGGCCTTCGACGCGGGCGATGATTTCCTTGTAGCCGCCGTGCTCGCCGGCATTGGACGACTCGATTTCGACTTTCCAGCCCTGGCGTTCGGCGTAGCGCGCATACATGCGGAACAGGTCGCCGGCGAAGATCGCGGCTTCGTCGCCGCCGGTGCCGGCGCGCACTTCCAGGTACAGGTCGCCTTCGTCGCGCGCGTCCTTCGGGATCAGGTGCGCCAGCAGTTCGACGTCGAGCTGTTCCAGGCGCGTCTGCGCGGCGGCGATTTCCTCGTCGGCGAGTTCTCGCAGCTCAGGATCGTTGCGCATCGCTTCGGCGGCGGCCAGGTCGGCCTTGGCGCGCGCTTCCTCGGCCAGCGCCACGGCGACTGGTTCGAGTTGGGCGAATTCGCGCGAAAGCTTGCGGAAGCGGTCGTTGTCGCCGATCACGCCGGGGTCGGCGAGCAGGCGCTCGAGTTCTTCGCGGCGTTCGGCCAGGGCTTCGAGCTTGCGGCGCAGGGTGGGGGTCATTGGAGAGCCGGGAATAGGGAGTCGGGAGTCGGAAGCGCATGCGATCAGATCTGGTCGCTAACGGTCGTCCGACGAATCCGCTGTTTCGATTCCCGAGTCCCCATTCCCGATTCCCGGTCCCACCGCTGGAAACAACTTGTCGGCGGCGCGCGCCAGCTCCGGGTTGCCGCTCAGCGCGGCTTCGCGCAGGGCCACGGTCGGGGCGTGCAGCAGGCGGTTGGTCAGGGTGTGGGCGAGAAAGTTCAGCACCTCCGCCGGGTCCTGCCCGGCGCCGAGTTGCTGGCGCGCCTTCGCTAGCACTTCCTCGCGCGCGGCCTCGCCATGGTCGCGCAGACGCTTGATCGGCGCAGTGCGCGTGCTCGCAGCCAGGGTTTCGACGAAACGGGCGACCTGCAGCTCGACGATGGCCTCGGCTTCGGTCGCGGCTTCGCGGCGGCTGCGGCGGTTGTCTTCGATCGCGCGTTCCAGGTCGTCGACGGTGTACAGGAATACGTCTTTCAAACTGGCCACGTCGGCGGCGATGTCGCGCGGCACCGCCAGATCCAGCAACAGCATCGGCCGGTGCTTGCGGGTGGCGAGCGCGGCGGCGACCTGGGCGCGGTGCAGGATCGGTTCGCGGCTGGCGGTCGCCGACAGCACGATGTCGGCCTCGCCCAGGTGGCGTTCGAGTTCGCTCAATGGCAGGGCCACGCCGCCGTGGCGGGTGGCGAGGTCCTGAGCGTGGGCGAGGGTGCGGTTGGCGATCAGCAGGCGCTTGGCCTTGGCCTGGACCAGATGCCGCGCCGCCAGTTCGACCGTTTCGCCAGCGCCGACCAGGAGCACGGTCGAGTCTTCCAGGCGTGCGAACGACTCCTGCGCCAGACGCACCGCGGCCGAGGCGACCGACACCGGATTGGCGCCGATGCGGGTGTCGGTGCGTGCGCGCTTGGCGGTCGAGAAGGCCTGCTGGAACAGACGGTCGAGTTGGCTGCCCAGGGTGCCGGCGGCGCGCGCGGTCGCCCAGGCGTCCTTGACCTGGCCGAGGATCTGCGGCTCGCCGAGCACCAGCGAATCGAGCCCGGTCGCGACCCGGAACAGGTGGCGCACGGCGTCGGCATCGCGATGGCGATAGAGATAGGCGTGCAGATCACCGACGTCGTCCGGGTGCGTGGCCAGCCAGTCGGCGAGGGCGCGGCCGTCGTCGTCGGCCACCGCATACAGCTCGGTGCGGTTGCAGGTCGACAGCAACGCCACTTCGCGTACCGGCGCGAGCGCGCGCAGGGCGTCGAGCGCGGTCGTGACGGTGTCGCCGGAAAACGCCACGCGCTCGCGCAGGCTGACCGGCGCGGTCTGATGGTTGATGCCTAGAACGAACAGACTCATCGGTGGACGCGCTTCGATCCCGGGCGGCGGACGCAGTAAACCGCCGTCGCGGCGACGCAAAAAAGTTTCATGAGGCGGCGTGCGTCGCGGGACATCGGTTCAGGTGCTTGCGATAAGCTGCGGGCTGCTGAAGGCCGCCATTCTACCGGCCCACTGGTCCCGACGTGGTTCTCTACGATTCGATTTGCTCGATCGGTCCAATAGATGGCAACGATGACGGCAGCGACGACTCGGCCGAGGCCGCGCGGCTCGCCTGCGCCGGCCTCGGTTCGCGCCGGCCCGCCGCGCCGCGACGGGGCCTGCAAATCGCGGTTTTGGCCCTGGCCCTGGGCGGCTGGCTCGGCAGCGCCGCCGCCGAGCCGTCGACGCCGGTATCGGCCTCCGCTCTGGCCACGGCCAAGTCCACGATCCAGGCGCGTGCCGCCAAGGACCCGACCGGGGCCTCGCTGGAATCGCTGCTGAGCGGCGAATTCGCCCTCCAGTCCGGCAAGCTGAACGAAGCCGCCGAGGCCTATCTCAAGGCCGCGCGCGCCGCCAACGACGTCGGCCTGGCCGAGCGGGCGACCAGCATCGCTGTGGTCGCCAAGCAGGACGCGCTGGCCGCCGAGGCCCTGGCGCTGTGGCGCAAGCTGGGCGGCAAGGGCACCTCGATCGGCGCCGCCGAAGCGACCCTGTCGCTGCGCCGCGGCGACGACCGCGCCGCATTGCGTCAGCTCAACGCTCTGATGGAGAACGATCCCGAGGCCGGCTGGCGCCAGGCCCTGATCGTGCTGACCACCGGTTCCAAAGACCCGAAGCAGGCCGCGCGCGTGCTCGAGAAGCTCGTCGACGGCGGCAAGATCCCGTCCGGCAACCTGATGGCCTGGGTCGCGTTCGGCGGCCTGTCGCAGCGCCTGGACCAGCCCAAGCTCACCGAACGCATCGTCGCCGAAGTGGTCGACCGCTTCCCCGGCGAGCCACGCGTGGCCCTGTTGCGGGTGAGCCAGTTGCGCGAGTCGGGCAAGGACGACGAAGCCCGAAAAATGCTGCAGAGCATCGTCGCGCTGGCCGATCGCGACACCAATCTGCGCGCGCTGATCGCCGAGCAGTACGAAGCGCTCAACGATTTCCAGGCGGTCGCCGCGACCCTGGCGCGCGGCCCGCAGGACGAGCAGACCTATTCGCTGCGCGCGTCCTACCTGGCCCGCGCCGAAGACAAGCCGACCCTGACCAAGCTCTACGACGAATTGCGCGCCAACGCGGCCAAGCCGGACCCGGCGCGGCGCCTGCTGCTGGGCCAGTTGGCCGAATTCCTCGAGCGTTACGAGGAAGCCCTGGGCTGGTACCAGGGCGTGCCTGCCGGGCAACCGCGTTCGATCGCGCGCCTGCGCAGCAGCAACGTCCTGCACAAGCTCAAGCGCAACGACGAGGCCTACGCCAATCTGCGCGCGATCCAGTCCGACGCTTCGACCGGCGACGACGCCCGCCGCGACGCCTACATCGTCGAGGCCAATCTGCGCGGCGAGGACAAGAACGACGCCGGCGAGAACGATGCTTTCGCGCGTGGCCTGGCGGCATTTCCGGACGAACCCGAGATCCTCTACGCCCGCGCCCTGAGTTGGGAGCGCCGCGACGACATCGCCCGCGCCGAGGCCGATTTCCGCCGCATCCTGGTCGCCGAGCCCGACAACATCGCGGCGCTCAACGCACTCGGCTACACCTTGGCCGACCGCACCACGCGCTTCCAGGAAGCGCTGGAACTGATCGAGCGCGCGCGCAACGCCGAGCCCGACAACTATGCGATCGTCGACAGCTACGGCTGGGTGCTGTACCGCATCGGCCGCGTCAAGGAGGCCGAAACCGAGCTGCGCCGCGCCCTGACCATGCAGAAGGACGCCGAAATCGCCGCCCATCTCGGCGAGGTGTTGTGGCAGAGCGGCCAGCGCGAGGAAGCCCGCAAATACTTCGAGCAGGCGCGCAAGATCGATCCCGACAATCGCTCGCTGTTGCGCGCGCTGAAGCGGCTCGGCCTGTGAACACGCGTTCGTCCGCTTTGCGTCTTAAGGCGCACCCTGTTTCGTGCCCGGCGAAGTCCGTCGCGGTCGCCGTATTGGTTTTGTTGCTGAGCGCCTGCGCCGGGCAGGGCGTCAGGCGCCCGCCGCCGGAAGTATTGCCGACGGCGGTCGCGGCCGAGCGCGAAGCCGGGCGCATCGCCCGGGTCCGCGCCGATGGCGAGTGGTCGCTGACCGGCCGCATCGCCGTGTCCAACGCCGGCAAGGGTGGCAGCGGCCGCATCGAATGGAACCAGCGCGGCGAACGCTACGAAGTCGCCCTCAGCGCGCCGGTCACCCGGCAGAGCTGGCGCCTTGCCGGCGGCCCCGGCGAAGCGCGTCTGGACGGCCTCGAAGGCGGCCCGCGCGAAGGCGTCGACGCCGCGGCGGTGCTGCACGAGGCCACCGGTTGGGATATTCCGGTCGAGGCTCTGGCCGATTGGCTGCGCGCCTTGCCGGCCGCCGGCGCCGCCGCGCCGCGGATCGCCGCGGGGCCCGACGGCCGCCCGCTTTCGATCGAGCAGGCCGGCTGGAGCATCGCCTACGAATGGCCGCTCACCGGCGACCTGCCGTCGCGGTTGGACGCACGCCGCGGCGACGCCCGCGTGCGCCTGATCGTCGACCAGTGGCAGGGCGCGGAGGCCGCGCCGGCGTCCGATGGCGCCGGCCGCTGATCCTGAGCGTTCTTTCCCGACCCTTAACGCCCGACCGATAACGCCCGCCCGAGCTGCGATCCGATCATGTCCGCCCCCCTCTCCGAGCCGACCGCTCCGATCGAGTCGAATTGGTCGATCTGGCCCGCCCCGGCCAAGCTGAACCTGTTCCTGCGCATCACCGGTCGCCGTGCCGACGGTTACCACCTGTTGCAGACCGTGTTCCGCCTGCTCGACTGGGGCGACACGCTCCGCCTGCGCCCGCGCGCGGACGGTCGGGTGATCCGTCACGGCGCCTCGGTGGCCGGCGTGGCCGAGCACGACGACCTCACCGTGCGGGCCGCCTTGCTGCTGCAGAAAGAGTCGAACAGCAGCCAAGGTGCCGACATCGTCATCGAAAAACGCATTCCGGCCGGCGGTGGGTTCGGCGGCGGCTCGTCCGATGCGGCCACCGTCCTGGTCGCCCTGGACGCTTTGTGGGGCACGAACCTCGGTGTGGACCGCCTGGCCGAGCTCGGGCTGCGCCTGGGCGCCGACGTGCCAGTCTTCGTGCGCGGTGAGAATGCCTGGGCCGAAGGCGTCGGCGAGGTGCTGCGGCCGGTCGAACTGGCGCCGGCCTGGTACGTCCTGGTCGACCCGGGCGTTCACGCGCCGACCGCGGCCTTGTTTCAATCGTCTGAATTGACGCGGGATGCCGCGCCCGCGACAATGTCGGACTTCGTTTCGGGTAAGCCGCTCGGGAATGCGTTCGAGCCGGTGTTGCGCAAGCGCGAAGCTGCCGTCGAGGCCGCCTTCGCCGCGTTGTCGCAGATCGGTTCGCCACGCCTGACCGGCTCTGGCAGCGGGTGTTTCGTCGAGTTCGCGCAGCGCGAATCCGCCGAGGCAGCGCTGGCGGAACTGCCTTCCGGCCTACGGGCCTGGACGGCGGGCGGTGCAGGGCGTTCCGCGCTGTGTGCCGCACTCGAGGCAAATCTTCCGCAGGGGCGTCGCCAAGAGGCCCAAGGCACCAGGTTTTGATCCTGGCATTCGTAGGTTCGAATCCTACCGCCCCTGCCATCGAATGCCGGGAGTTGGGAATCGTGGATTCCCCACTCCCCAATCATCACCAGCCGCCACGGTCAGAGCGAAGCGGAGAAGACAGTGCAAAACGATCGCAACCTGCTGGTATTCAGCGGTAATGCCAACCGTCCGCTTGCCGAAGCGGTGTGCAAGGAGCTCGGCATCCGGCTCGGCAAGGCGCTCGTCGGGCGGTTCTCCGACGGTGAAGTGCAGGTCGAGATCGAAGAAAACGTGCGTCGTCAGGAGGTGTTCGTCATTCAGTCGACGAACGCGCCGACCGCCGAGAACTTCATGGAACTGCTGGTCCTGATCGACGCGCTCAAGCGCGCATCGGTGGCCAACGTGACCGCGGTGGTGCCGTACTTCGGCTACGCCCGCCAGGATCGCCGCCCGCGCTCCTCGCGCGTGCCGATCACTGCCAAGGTCGCGGCCAAGATGTTCGGCGCCGTCGGTGCCGACCGGGTGCTCACGGTCGATCTGCATGCCGACCAGATCCAGGGCTTCTTCGACATTCCGGTCGACAACGTCTACGCCTCGCCGTTGCTGCTCGCCGACATCTGGCGCGCGCACGGCACCGACAACCTGATCGTGGTGTCGCCCGACGTCGGCGGCGTGGTCCGCGCCCGCGCGATCGCCAAGCGCCTCGACGACGCCGACCTGGCGATCATCGACAAGCGCCGTCCGCGCGCCAACGTCGCCACGGTGATGAACATCATCGGCGACGTGTCGGGCAAGACCTGTGTGCTGGTCGACGACATCGTCGACACCGCCGGCACCCTGTGCGCCGCCGCGGCCGCGCTGAAGGCGCAGGGCGCGCAGAAAGTCGTCGCCTACTGCACCCACCCGGTGCTGTCGGGCGCGGCGATCGACAACGTAATGAAGTCGCAGTTGGACGAGCTGGTGGTGACCGACACCATTCCGCTGACCGCCGCGGCCCGCGCCACCGGCCGCATCCGCCAGCTCAGCGTCGCCGAGCTGCTGGCCGAGACGATCCGCCGCATCGCCTTCGGCGAGTCGGTCAGCTCGTTGTACGTGGATTGATCAATTCGGGAGTCGGGAATGGGGAATAGGGAATCGTAAAAAGCAGCGCCGCGGCATGCGCTTCTACCGATTCTCGATTCCCCATTTCCGATTCCCAGCTCCAAAGACTCATCTGGTCGCGGATGAGTCTCCAAATCGCCGCGAGGCGATCCTAACGCTGTAAAAGTGAGTAAACGACAATGTCCGAACACATCATCAAGGCCACTGGCCGCAACGTCGAGGGGAAGGGTGCGAGCCGCCGCCTGCGTCGTGCCGCCAGCATCCCGGCCATCATCTACGGCGGCAAGGCTACGCCGCAGCCGATCCAGCTCGATCACGAGAAAGTGTGGCTGGCCAGCCAGCACGAGTGGTTCTACTCCTCGATCCTGACCCTCGATGTCGACGGCAAGAGCGAGAGCGTGCTGCTGCGCGATATGCAGCGCCACCCGTACAAGCAGATCATCATGCACCTGGACTTCCAGCGCGTGGACGAGAACCAGGCCATCCGCGTCGCGGTGCCGCTGCACTTCCTCAACGAAGACAAGTCGCCGGCCGGCAAGGCCGCGGACGTCGTCGTGACCCACGAGCTCAACGAAGTCGAAATCAGCTGCCTGCCGAAGGACCTGCCGGAGTTCCTCGAGATCGACCTGTCCAAGCTCGCCGTCGGCGACATCGTCCACCTCTCGGAGCTCAAGCTGCCGAAGGGCGTCGAGATCCCCGAGCTGAAGCTGGGCAAGGAACACGACGTCGCCGTCGTGATCGCCAAGCACGGCAAGGAAGAGGCCGAGGAAGCCGCCGAGGCGCCGGTCGCCGAAGTGCCGGCCGCCAAGGTCGCCAAGAAGGACGAAGACAAGAAGTGATCGTGGACCGGCGCGCCCTGATCGGCGCGCTGGTTTGCGTACACGGATAGTCTTACGCGATGGCAGATCTGCGCCTGATCGTCGGCCTCGGCAACCCGGGGTCGGAACACACCCGGACCCGGCACAATGCCGGGTTCTGGTTTGTGGACGCCCTGAACGAAAAGTTCGGCGGCCGGTTCGGTCTGGAGTCCAAATTGTTCGGCGAAACCTCGAAGATCGAGATCGCCGGGCGCCCGGTCTGGCTGCTCAAGCCGGCCACGTTCATGAACCTGTCGGGCAAGTCGGTCACCGCGGCCCTGCGTTACTGGAAGATCGAGCCCGAGGAAGCGCTGCTGGCGCACGACGAGCTCGATCTCGCGCCCGGCACGGCCCGGCTCAAGTTCGACGGCGGCCACGGCGGCCAGAACGGCTTGCGCGACACCATCCAACTGCTCGGTCACGGCAAGTTCCACCGCCTGCGCATCGGCATCGGCCATCCCGGCCACAAGGACAAGGTCACTCCCTGGGTGCTAGGACGTCCCGGCAAGGCCGACGAGGCGACGATCCTGCGCGCGATCGACGACGCCATCGAGGTCATGCCGCTGGCGGTGCAGGGCAACCTGATGGACGCCATGACCCGCCTGCACACGCCCAAGTCGTGAATGGGGAATGGGGAATCGGGAATCGTCAGAGCCCGCTTTCCCATTCCCGATTCTCGATTCTCTATTCCCGGATTACGAAGCCATGGGTATCAAATGCGGCATCGTCGGCCTGCCCAACGTGGGCAAGTCGACCCTTTTCAACGCCCTGACCAAGGCTGGGATCGCCGCGGCGAACTTCCCGTTCTGCACGATCGAGCCGAACGTCGGCGCCGTGCCGGTGCCGGATCCGCGCCTGAACGCGCTGGCCGAGATCGTCAAGCCGCAGAAGCTGCTGCCGACCGCGGTCGAATTCGTCGACATCGCCGGCCTGGTCGCCGGCGCCGCTAGCGGGCAGGGCCTGGGCAACAAGTTCCTCGCCCACATCCGCGAAGTCGACGCCATCACCCACGTGGTGCGCTGCTTCGAGAATCCGGACGTCATCCACGTCAACAACAAGGTCGATCCGATCGCCGATATCGAGACCATCGATACCGAGCTGGCGCTGGCCGACCTGGAAAGCGTCGAGAAGGCCTACCAGCGCGCCGAGCGCTCGGCCAAGACCGGCGACAAGGAAGCGATCGTGCGCAAGGAGGTCCTCGGCCGCGTGCGCGAGGGCCTGGACGCCGGCAAGCCGGCGCGCGCGCTGAGCCTGTCCGAGGACGACAAGGCCGCGCTGCGCGATCTGTTCCTGCTCACCCTCAAGCCGGTGATGTACGTCGCCAACGTGCTCGAGGACGGTTTCGAGAACAACCCGCACCTGGACGCGGTGCGCGAGCGCGCCAAGCTCGAGGGCGCCCAGGTCGTGCCGGTTTCGGCCGCGATCGAGGAAGAGCTGAGTCAGCTCGACGACGCCGACCGCGACACCTTCCTGGCCGACCTCGGCCTGGCCGAGCCGGGCCTCAACCGGGTCATCCGCGCCGGTTACGAGCTGCTGGGCCTGCAGACCTATTTCACCGCCGGGGTCAAGGAAGTGCGCGCCTGGACGGTCAAGGCCGGCTCGACCGCGCCGCAGGCCGCCGCGGTGATCCACACCGACTTCGAGAAGGGCTTCATCCGCGCCGAAACCATCTCCTACGACGATTTCATCAAGTACAAGGGCGAGGCCGGGGCCCGCGATGCCGGGCGTCTGCGCCTGGAAGGCAAGGAATATCGCGTCCAAGAGGGCGATGTACTGCACTTCCGGTTCAATGTCTGAGTACACTATGCGGCCGTTTCGGGGTCGCCTGGCAGCCGGTTCGGCCGTCGCGAGTAGATTCCGAAAAAAGTTGTACGAAAACGCGTTGACTTCCTGAAGAACGCGCGCCAGAATTACGGGCTCTTTTGGAGGGATACCCAAGCGGCCAACGGGGGCAGACTGTAAATCTGCTGGCTTACGCCTTCGGTGGTTCGAATCCACCTCCCTCCACCAGTTTCATCGCGACAGGCTACGGTTCGTCGGTTTTTTTGAGTTCGACGGATTCTGGCGCGGCAGGCACTAGTGGAATCAAGCAACGACGATCTCGCTTTCAAGGGTGTCGGCGGTGCGGGTTTCAGATTAAAGTTCCAACGCTGTAATGGCTGTACGCGGCGCGGGAGTAGTTCAATGGTTAGAGCCTCAGCCTTCCAAGCTGATAATGCGGGTTCGAATCCCGTCTCCCGCTCCATTGAACGGCTTCGTCGGCGGTAAGGTTGAATTCGCCCGCGTCGGTCCCATTGCAGTTAAAGCCCGCGCAGGCGGGTCGCAACACCCAGGTTTCACGCTCACGTAGCTCAGTCGGTAGAGCACCTCCTTGGTAAGGAGGAGGTCGAAGGTTCGATTCCTTTCGTGAGCACCATCCAAAGCAAGACAAGGCTGCTTTACCAACAGCCGCCGCGACATACAGACCCACAAACGAGAAGCGACAGCCATGGCTAAGGGTAAATTCGAGCGCACCAAGCCGCACGTGAACGTCGGCACGATCGGCCACGTTGACCACGGCAAGACGACGCTGACGGCGGCGCTGACGAAGGTGGGCGCCGAGCGTTTCGGTGGCGAGTTCAAGGCATACGACGCGATCGACGCGGCGCCGGAAGAAAAGGCGCGCGGCATCACGATCTCGACGGCGCACGTGGAATACGAATCGGCGACGCGTCACTACGCGCACGTCGACTGCCCGGGCCACGCCGACTACGTGAAGAACATGATCACGGGTGCAGCGCAGATGGACGGCGCGATCCTGGTGTGCTCGGCCGCTGACGGCCCGATGCCGCAGACCCGCGAACACATCCTGCTGTCGCGCCAGGTCGGCGTGCCGTACATCGTCGTGTTCCTGAACAAGGCCGACATGGTGGACGACGCCGAGCTGCTCGAGCTGGTCGAGATGGAAGTGCGCGAGCTGCTGAGCAAGTACGAGTTCCCGGGCGACGACACCCCGATCATCCACGGCTCGGCCCGTCTGGCGCTGGAAGGCGATCAGAGCGAAATCGGCGTGCCGTCGATCCTGCGTCTGGTCGAAGCGCTGGACAGCTTCATCCCGCAGCCGGAGCGCGACGTCGACAAGCCGTTCCTGATGCCGGTGGAAGACGTGTTCTCGATCTCGGGCCGCGGCACCGTGGTGACCGGCCGTATCGAGCGCGGCATCGTGAAGGTCGGTGACGAAATCGAAATCGTCGGTATCCGTCCGACCCAGAAGACGACGGTCACGGGCGTGGAAATGTTCCGCAAGCTGCTCGACCAGGGTCAGGCGGGCGACAACGCCGGTCTGCTGCTGCGCGGCACCAAGCGCGACGACGTCGAGCGCGGCCAGGTGCTGTGCAAGCCGGGTTCGATCAAGCCGCACACCGACTTCGAAGCCGAAGTCTATGTGCTGTCGAAGGACGAAGGCGGCCGTCACACCCCGTTCTTCAAGGGCTACCGTCCGCAGTTCTACTTCCGCACCACCGACATCACCGGCGCTTGCGAGCTGCCGGAGGGCGTCGAGATGGTGATGCCGGGCGACAACGTGAAGATGGTCGTCACGCTGATCAACCCGGTGGCGATGGACGAAGGCCTGCGCTTCGCGATCCGCGAAGGCGGTCGTACCGTCGGCGCCGGCGTCGTGGCCAAGATCATCAAGTAATCGCACCATCGCGGCGGTCGCAAGGCCGCCGCAAGCCGCGAACGGCGGGCCGGCAACCCGGTCCGCCTTCGTTGTTTAGTACACCTTGGAATATCCGCTCGATCCCGGGCCCGATTCGGGCGCTGAGTCGGGCAGAAGACTTCAAAGACGTACGCCAGTAGCTCAATTGGCAGAGCAGCGGTCTCCAAAACCGCAGGTTGGGGGTTCGAGTCCCTCCTGGCGTGCCACTCGATACCGAGCCGGCTCGGACGATCCGGCGACTGGAATGCATTGAAAGGGCCGCGCAGGGATGGGCGGGCTTTCGCGAGGGAATCGCCCCGAGAATGAACAGCAAGGCCGAACAACATAAATCCGGCGGTGCCGGTGATATCGCCAAGTACGCGCTGGCGCTGCTGCTTGCGCTGGGCGGTGTGTTCGCCTACCTCTGGTTCGAGAACTGGAGCGGCCCGCTGCGTAGCGGCGTGGTCGTCGCCGGCCTGCTCGCCGGCGCGGTGGTGTTCATGTTTTCCACCAAGGGTGCACAGACCCGCGAATTCCTCTCGGAATCGCGTTTCGAGTTGCGCAAGGTGGTCTGGCCGAACCGCGAAGAAGCGCTCAAGACCACCTGGGTGGTCATGATCGCGGTCGCGATTCTCAGCCTCATCCTGTCCGGCTTCGATTATGTGATCCAGGCTGCGGTCAAGTTCCTGCTGTCGCGTTGAGGAGACGACCGACGTGAATTCGCAAGATAACAAGCGCTGGTACGTGGTACATGCGTATTCCGGCTTCGAAAAGTCCGTGGCGCAAGCGCTGCGCGACCGCATCGTCCGTTTCGAAATGCAGGACCGCTTCGGCGACGTCCTGGTGCCGACCGAAGAAGTCGTCGAAATGCGTTCCGGCCAGAAGCGCCGGTCCGAACGTAAATTCTTCCCGGGCTATGTCCTGGTCCAGATCGCCACGCACGACGAAGCCGGTATTCCGCGCATCGACAGCGAAAGCTGGCATCTGATCAAGGAAACCCCGAAGGTCATGGGTTTCATCGGCGGCACCGCCGATCGCCCCTTGCCGATCCAGGACCGCGAAGCGGACCGGATCCTGCAGCGCGTTCAGGAAGGCGTCGAAAAGCCGCGTCCGAAGGTGCTGTTCGAGCCGGGCGAAATGGTCCGTGTGGTCGATGGCCCGTTCGTCGATTTCAACGGCGTGGTCGAGGAAATCAACTACGAGAAGAGCCGCCTGCGCGTTGCAGTGCTGATCTTCGGCCGCTCGACCCCGGTCGAGCTGGAATTCGGGCAGGTCGAAAAGGCCACCTGAGCCCGGCCCCGGCCTGGCTGACCCCATCGAACGAGGCCCGGCTTGCCGGGTCTCGTCGTGTCGTATTCCAAAAAACCTGATATAGTGCGCGGCTCACTGCCTAGATGCGGTGGCCCATTCATTCAGCTGCCCCCTCTGAAAAGGTCCGGGGCGGCTGTCTGCGCAAGCAAAACGCGATGCCGGAACGCGCGATTTCCGGCCCGATGGGGAGCCTGAGGTCCAGGCGCTAGCACCCGGAGAGCAGAGCAATGGCAAAGAAAGTAGTCGGTTACATCAAGCTGCAGGTGAAGGCCGGTCAGGCCAACCCCTCGCCGCCGGTCGGTCCTGCGCTGGGTCAGCGCGGCCTGAACATCATGGAGTTCTGCAAGGCGTTCAACGCCGCGACCTCCAAGCTCGAGCCGGGTCTGCCGACTCCAGTCATCATCACGGCCTACTCGGACCGTACCTTCACCTTCGTCACCAAGAGCACCCCGGCTTCGGTCCTGCTCAAGAAGGCCGCCGGCATCTCGTCGGGCTCCAAGCGCCCGAACACCGAGAAGGTGGGCAAGGTCACCCGTAAGCAGCTCGAAGACATCGCCAAGGCGAAGGAAGCGGATCTGACCGCGGCCGACCTGGAAGCGGCAGTGAAGACGATTGCGGGTTCGGCCCGCAGCATGGGTCTGGTGGTGGAGGGCTGATCATGGCAATCACGAAGCGCGAAAAAGCAATCAAGGCAGCCGTGGTCCCGGGCAAGGCCTACTCGTTCGAAGAAGCGGTCAAGATCGTGAAGACCGCGACCAAGGCCAAGTTCGTCGAGTCCGTCGACGTCGCCGTGCGCCTGGGCGTGGACGCGAAGAAGTCCGACCAGCAGGTCCGTGGCTCGACCGTGCTCCCGGCCGGCACCGGCAAGACCGTGCGCGTGGCGGTGTTCGCCCCGGCCGGCGCGAAGGCCGACGAGGCCCTGGCCGCCGGCGCCGAAGCCGTCGGTATGGACGACCTGGCCGAGAAGATGCAGGCCGGCGATCTGAACTACGACGTCGTCATCGCCACCCCGGACGCCATGCGCGTCGTCGGTAAGCTGGGCCAGGTGCTCGGCCCGCGCGGCCTGATGCCGAACCCGAAGGTCGGTACCGTCTCGCCGAACCCGGCCGAAGCGGTCAAGAACGCCAAGGGCGGCCAGGTGCGTTACCGCACCGACAAGGCCGGCATCATCCACTGCACCCTGGGCAAGGCTTCGTTCGAAGACGCCTCGCTGAAGGACAACCTGCAGGCGCTGCTGCTCGACCTGATCAAGGCCAAGCCGGCGACCGCCAAGGGTCAGTACCTGCAGAAGATCTCGATCAGCTCGACCATGGGTCCGGGCGTGACCGTCGATCTGACCTCGCTGTCGCTCAAGTAATCGAATCAATGGAGTGAGCCAAGAGAAGTGAGGAGTGAGCGAAAAGCCGCATTCGCTCTCACTCGTTTCTCGCTTCTCTCACCTCGCTCCTAACTTTTTGAGGGCTATCGCCCAGGGGCAACCCGAAGCGATCGCCGTCAAAGACCGCAGGCGCGGTCAGCGCATACCGACGACGGGCAGGGAAGCTCGACACGGCAAGGAGTCGCCGTCGGTACAGCGGGATCGCTTAATTCGGACTCTTCGGAGCCGGGCCGGCGTAGATGGTGCCGCCCCTGAAACCATTTTCAGGAAAGGCCACCACCCGGGATGCCTTCGGCGTCCCCGGCGCCAAGGACGGTCGCCGCCCAGGACCGCAAGCGGCAGGAGCCGTAAGCGGAGTTAATAGTGCCGGGATGGGTAGTACGGGATCGGGGATCGGTCGAAGCCAGGCGCAAGCCGCTTCGCCGGTTCCCTCTCACGAATCCCGAATCCCGGCCTTGGAGGAGTGCAATGGCTCTTAATCTGTCTCAGAAGCAAGAAGTAGTCGCCGAACTGGCAGAAGTCGCCGCCAAGGCTCACTCCTTGATTGCTGCCGAGTACGCAGGCATCACGGTCGGTCAAATGACCGCGATGCGCAAGAAGGCTCGTGAAACCGGTGTGTACTTGCGTGTCGTCAAGAACACCCTGGCTTCGCGTGCCGTTGCCGGTACCGAATACGAGTGCGTCCAAGACAAGCTCGTCGGTCCGTTGCTGTATGCGTTCTCGACGGAAGAACCCGGCGCTGCCGGTCGTCTGATCAAGGAATTCGCCAAGGGTAACGACAAGCTGCAGGCCAAGGTCGTCGCGTTGGGAGGCCAGGTGTACCCGGCCAGCCACGTCGACGTGCTTGCCTCGCTGCCGACCCTCGACCAGGCCCTGGCCATGCTGGCCCGCGTCCTGTCCGAACCCGCCAGCATGTTCGCCCGCGCCGTCAAGGCCGTGGCCGACCAGCAGGGCGGTGGCGAAGTCGCTGTCGAAGCTCCGGCCGAAGCGGAACCGGCGTAATCGCCGCCCCGCATTCGCGACCGCTTCACTGAATCCGATTCGTAAGATCAATATTTCCTGAGGTTATTCAAATGTCCCTTTCCAACGAACAAATCGTCGAAGCCATCGCCGAAAAGAGCCTGATGGAAGTCATGGAACTCGTCCGCGCGATCGAAGAGAAGTTCGGCGTTTCCGCCGCTGCTCCGGTCGTTGCCGGCGTTGCCGCCGAAGCCGCTGCTCCGGTCGAAGAGCAGACCGAGTTCAACGTCATTCTGAAGGCTGCCGGCGAGAAGAAGGTCGAAGTCATTAAGGCCGTCCGCGCCATCACCGGCCTGGGCCTGAAGGAAGCGAAGGACCTGGTCGAAGGCGCTCCGCAGACCGTCAAGGAAGTCGTCTCGAAGGCCGACGCCGAGAAGTTCAAGAAGGACCTCGAAGCCGCTGGTGCAGCTGTCGAAGTCAAGTAAGTCGTACTTGCGTCGCCGAGTCACTTTGGCGACCACTGAAGGCTGGGGACGAAAGTCCCCGGCCTTTGGCCGTTCCACGGGAACCGATGTTCCCGGCGTCATCCGAGTTACCAGTCGGAAGTAGCGGGAGAAGGCGTGCTGGTGCCGGCAATACCAGCGACTTCCCACTGGCAATTTTCCCTTGTTCCCCCGGACCGCGGACGCGCGGTCTGCCCGGAAGGACGCCACGGCGGCTTTCCCGGCCCATTAAAGTTAATCGAGGCGGTAGCTCACCATGACCACAGCTTCCACGAACTATTCGTTCACCGAAAAGAAGCGCATCCGCAAGGACTTCGGCAAGCGCAAGTCCATCCTCGAAGTGCCGTTCCTGCTCGCGATCCAGGTCGATTCCTATCGCGAATTCCTGCAGGAGCACACCGACCCGGCCAAGCGCGCCGATCGCGGCCTGCACGCCGCCCTGAAGTCGGTGTTCCCGATCTCCAGCTACAGCGGCAACGCTGCTCTCGAATACGTCGGCTACAAGCTCGGCGACCCGGTGTTCGATGAGCGCGAGTGCCGCAACCGCGGCCTGTCCTACGGCGCCCCGCTGCGCGTGACCGTGCGCCTGGTGATCTACGACCGCGAGTCGTCGACCAAGGCCATCAAGTACGTGAAGGAGCAAGAGGTCTACATGGGCGAAATCCCGCTCATGACCGACAACGGCACCTTCATCGTCAACGGCACCGAGCGCGTCATCGTCTCGCAGCTGCACCGTTCGCCCGGCGTGTTCTTCGATCACGACCGCGGCAAGACCCACAGCTCGGGCAAGCTGCTGTACAGCGCCCGCATCATTCCCTACCGCGGTTCCTGGCTCGACTTCGAGTTCGACCCGAAGGACGCGCTGTTCACCCGTATCGACCGTCGCCGCAAGCTGCCGGTCACCGTGCTGCTGCGCGCGCTCGGCTACAACAACGAAGAAATGCTCGCCGAGTTCTTCGAGATCAACACCTTCCACATCATGTCCGAGGGCGTGCAGTGGGAGCTGGTCTCCGAGCGCCTGCGCGGCGAAACCCTGGACTTCGATCTGGCCGACGGCGACAAGGTCATCGTCGAAGCCGGCAAGCGCATCACCGCGCGCCACGTCAAGCAGCTCGAGCAGTCCGGCATCGCCGCGCTGGCCGTGCCCGACAGCTACCTGGTCGGCCGCATCCTGTCGCACGACGTCGTCGACACCCGTTCGGGCGAACTGCTGGCCTCGGCCAACGACGAAATCAGCGACGACCAGCTCGCTGCGTTCCGCAAGGCCGGCATCGAGTCGGTCGGCACGATCTGGGTCAACGACCTCGACCGCGGTCCGTACATCTCCAACACCCTGCGCATCGATCCGTCGAAGACGCAGCTGGAAGCCCTGGTCGAAATCTACCGGATGATGCGTCCGGGCGAGCCGCCGACCAAGGACGCCGCGCAGAACCTGTTCCACAACCTGTTCTTCACCTTCGAGCGCTACGACCTGTCGGGCGTGGGCCGGATGAAGTTCAACCGCCGCATCGGCCGCAAGGAAACCCTCGGCGCCTCGGTGCTGTACGACGCCAAGTACTTCGCCGAGCGCAAGGACGACGAGTCCGTGCGCCTGCGCAACGAGCTGGGCAAGACCTCGGACATCCTCGACGTCATCCGCGTCCTGACCGAGATCCGCAACGGCCGCGGCGTAGTCGACGACATCGATCACCTGGGCAACCGTCGCGTGCGTTCGGTCGGCGAAATGGCCGAGAACACCTTCCGCGTCGGCCTGGTCCGCGTCGAGCGCGCGGTCAAGGAACGCCTGTCGATGGCCGAGTCCGAAGGCCTTACGCCGCAGGAACTGATCAACGCCAAGCCGGTGGCCGCCGCGATCAAGGAGTTCTTCGGCTCCTCGCAGCTGTCGCAGTTCATGGACCAGAACAACCCGCTGTCGGAAGTCACGCACAAGCGTCGCGTGTCGGCCCTCGGCCCGGGCGGCCTGACCCGCGAGCGCGCCGGCTTCGAAGTGCGCGACGTGCACCCGACCCATTACGGCCGCGTCTGCACCATCGAAACGCCTGAAGGCCCGAACATCGGCCTGATCAACTCGCTGGCCGTGTTCGCCCGCACCAACAAGTACGGCTTCCTCGAGACGCCGTACCGCAAGGTCGTGGACGGCAAGGTCACCGACGACGTCGAGTTCCTCTCGGCGATCGAAGAGAACGAGTACGTCATCGCCCAGGCCAACGCGCCGCAGGACGACAAGGGCATGATCAGCTCGCAGTTCGTCGCCTGCCGTTACCAGGGCGAAACCCTGCTCAAGCCGCCGTCCGAGATCCACTTCATGGACGTCTCGCCGATGCAGACCGTGTCGGTCGCGGCCGCGCTGGTTCCGTTCCTCGAGCACGACGACGCCAACCGCGCGTTGATGGGCGCGAACATGCAGCGCCAGGCCGTCCCGACCCTGAAGGCGCAGAAGCCGCTGGTCGGTACCGGCATCGAGCGCGCCGTGGCGCGCGACTCGGGCGTGACCGTGAATGCGCTGCGCGGCGGCACGATCGAGCAGATCGATGCGGCCCGTATCGTGGTCAAGGTCAACGAGTCGGAAATCTCCGGCGTCACCGATGCCGGCGTCGACATCTACAACCTGATCAAGTACACGCGTTCGAACCAGAACACCTGTATCAACCAGAGCCCGCTGGTCAAGGTCGGCGACGTGATCGCCCGCGGCGACGTGCTGGCCGACGGCCCCTCGACCGACATCGGCGAGCTCGCGCTCGGCCAGAACATGCTGGTCGCGTTCATGCCGTGGAACGGCTACAACTTCGAAGACTCGATCCTGCTCTCCGAGCGCGTGGTCGAAGAGGATCGCTACACCACGATCCACATCGAAGAGCTGACCTGCGTCGCGCGCGACACCAAGCTGGGGCCGGAGGAAATCTCCGCCGACATCCCGAACGTCTCCGAGCAGGCGCTGAACCGCCTCGACGAGTCGGGCGTGGTCTACATCGGCGCCGAAGTCCGCGCCGGCGACATCCTGGTCGGCAAGGTCACGCCGAAGGGCGAGAGCCAGCTGACCCCGGAAGAGAAGCTGCTGCGCGCGATCTTCGGCGAGAAGGCTTCGGACGTTAAGGACAGCTCGCTGCGCGTGCCCCCGGGCATGGACGGCACCGTCATCGACGTGCAGGTCTTCACCCGCGACGGCATCGAGAAGGACAAGCGCGCCCGCCAGATCGAAGAGTCGGAAATCCGTCGCGTCAAGAAGGACTTCGACGACCAGTTCCGCATCCTCGAAGCGGCGATCTACGACCGTCTGCGTTCGCAGCTGATCGGCAAGACCGCCAACGGCGGCGCCGGCCTGAAGAAGGGCGACACGGTCACCAGCCTGGTGCTCGACGGCCTGAAGAAGTCCGATTGGTTCACCCTGCGCATGAAGGACGAGGAAGCGATCGAAGCGATCGAACGCGCCCAGAAGCAGATCGACGTCCACCAGAAGGAATTCGACCGCCGCTTCGCCGACAAGCGCGGCAAGATCACCCAGGGCGACGACCTCGCGCCGGGCGTGCTCAAGATGGTCAAGGTGTTCCTGGCGGTTAAGCGCCGCATCCAGCCGGGCGACAAGATGGCCGGCCGTCACGGCAACAAGGGTGTCGTGTCGACCATCGTGCCGGTCGAGGACATGCCGTACGCAGCCGACGGCCAGACCGTCGACATCGTGCTGAACCCGTTGGGCGTGCCGTCGCGTATGAACATCGGCCAGATCCTCGAAGTGCATCTGGGCTGGGCCGCCAAGGGCCTGGGCCAGAAGATCCAGCGCATGCTGGAAGCGCAGCAGAAGATCGCCGAACTGCGCAAGTTCCTCGACGACATCTACAACCACGACCAGAAGCTGCACGGTCAGCGCGTCGATCTGAAGCAGTTCACCGACGAAGAGCTGCTGACCCTGGCGCACAACCTGGTCGACGGCGTGCCGATGGCGACGCCGGTGTTCGACGGCGCGGCAGAGTTCGAGATCAAGCGCATGCTCGAGCTGGCCGAGCTGCCGAGCAGCGGTCAGACGATCCTGCACGACGGCCGCACCGGCGAGGCGTTCGAGCGTCCGGTCACGATCGGCTACATGCACATGCTGAAGCTGAACCACCTCGTCGACGACAAGATGCACGCGCGTTCGACCGGTCCGTACTCGCTCGTCACCCAGCAGCCGCTGGGCGGCAAGGCGCAGTTCGGCGGCCAGCGTTTCGGCGAAATGGAAGTCTGGGCGCTGGAAGCCTACGGCGCGGCCTACACCCTGCAGGAAATGCTCACGGTGAAGTCCGACGACGTGCAGGGCCGCAACCAGATGTACAAGAACATCGTCGACGGCGAGTACGAGATGGTCGCCGGCATGCCGGAGTCCTTCAACGTGCTCGTGAAGGAAATCCGCTCGCTCGCGATCAACATGGAGCTGGAAGAGAACTGAGGACCGCCGGGAGTCGGGAATGCGGGAGGGAATCGCGAAAGCGTTCCGTCCCCGTCCCGAAGCCCGATCTGACGACTCCCAATTCTCGATTCCCGATTCCCGGAGAAACCCATGAAAGACTTGCTCAATCTCTTCAACCAGCAGCGTCCCGCGCTGGACTTCGACGCGATCAAGATCGCGCTGGCGTCGCCCGACCTGATCCGTTCGTGGTCGTTCGGCGAAGTGAAGAAGCCGGAAACCATCAACTACCGTACCTTCAAGCCCGAACGCGACGGCCTGTTCTGCGCCGCCATCTTCGGACCGATCAAGGACTACGAGTGCCTGTGCGGCAAGTACAAGCGCATGAAGCACCGCGGCGTGGTCTGCGAGAAGTGCGGCACCGAAGTGACCCTGGCCAAGGTGCGCCGCGAGCGCATGGGCCACATCGACCTCGCTTCGCCGGTCGCGCACATCTGGTTCCTGAAGTCGCTGCCCTCGCGCATCGGCTTGATGCTCGACATGACCCTGCGCGACATCGAGCGCATCCTGTACTTCGAAGCCTACGTCGTGACCGAGCCGGGCCTGACCCCGATGGAACGCGGCAACCTGCTGACCGAAGAGCAGTACCTGACCGCGCGTCAGGAGCACGGCGACGACTTCGAAGCCGCGATGGGCGCCGAGGCCGTGTACGACCTGCTGCGCACGATCGACCTGCAGGCCGAAATGCTGCAGCTGCGCGAAGAGATCGCCTCGACCAACAGCGAAACCAAGCTCAAGCGCCTCACCAAGCGCATCAAGCTGGTCGAAGCCTTCCTCGAATCCGGCAACCGTCCGGAGTGGATGGTCATGACCGTGCTGCCGGTGCTGCCGCCGGACCTGCGTCCGCTGGTGCCGCTGGACGGCGGCCGCTTCGCGACCTCCGACCTGAACGATCTGTACCGTCGCGTCATCAACCGCAACAACCGCCTGCGCCGCCTGCTCGAACTCAATGCGCCCGACATCATCGTGCGCAACGAGAAGCGCATGCTGCAGGAGTCGGTCGACGCCCTGATGGACAACGGCCGTCGCGGCCGCGCGATCACCGGCACCAACAAGCGCCCGCTCAAGTCGCTCGCCGACATGATCAAGGGCAAGCAGGGCCGTTTCCGTCAGAACCTGCTGGGCAAGCGCGTCGACTACTCGGGCCGTTCGGTCATCGTGGTCGGCCCGACCCTGCGTCTGCACGAGTGCGGCCTGCCGAAGAAGATGGCGCTGGAGCTGTTCAAGCCCTTCATCTTCGCCAAGCTGCAGCGTCGCGGCCTGGCCACCACGATCAAGGCCGCCAAGAAGCTGGTCGAGCGTGAAGAGGCCGAGGTGTGGGACATCCTCGAAGAGGTGATCCGCGAGCATCCGGTGCTGTTGAACCGTGCTCCGACCCTGCACCGTCTCGGCATCCAGGCGTTCGAGCCGGTGTTGATCGAAGGCAAGGCGATCCAGCTGCACCCGCTGGTCTGCACCGCGTTCAACGCCGACTTCGACGGCGACCAGATGGCCGTCCACGTGCCGCTCTCGCTGGAAGCCCAGCTGGAAGCGCGCGCGTTGATGATGGCGTCCAACAACATCCTGTCGCCGGCCAACGGCGAGCCGATCATCGTGCCGTCGCAGGACGTCGTGCTCGGCCTGTACTACATGACCCGCGCCCTGGAGAACAAGGCGGGCGAGGGCATGGCGTTCGCCAACGTGGCCGAAGTCAAGCGCGCCTACGACAACCGCGTCGTGCAGATCCACGCCAAGGTCAAGGTCCGCATCAGCGAGATCGTGATCAACGAGGACGGCACCCGCGAGCCCAAGACCTCGATCGTCGACACCACCGTCGGCCGCGCCCTGCTGCGCGAGATCCTGCCGGACGGCCTGCCGTACGCGCTGGCCAACACCGAGCTGACCAAGAAGAACATCAGCCGCCTGATCAACTCGTGCTACCGCATGCTCGGCCTGAAGGACACGGTCGTGTTCGCCGACAAGCTGATGTACACCGGCTTCGCTTACGCGACCCGCGCCGGCGTCTCGATCGGCATCGACGACATGATCATCCCGGGCGAGAAGAAGGGCATCCTGGCCGAGGCCGAGACCGAAGTGCTGGAAATCCAGCAGCAGTACCAGTCCGGTCTGGTCACCGCCGGCGAGCGCTACAACAAGGTCGTCGACATCTGGTCGCGCACGAACGAGCGCGTGGCCAAGGCGATGATGGACGCGATCGGCACCGACACCGTGGAAAACGCAGAAGGCAAGCGCGTTCCGCAGAAGTCGATGAACTCGATCTACATCATGGCCGACTCCGGCGCCCGCGGCTCGCAGGCCCAGATCCGTCAGCTGGCCGGTATGCGCGGCCTGATGGCGCGTCCCGACGGCTCGATCATCGAGACGCCGATCACCGCGAACTTCCGCGAAGGCCTGAACGTTCTCCAGTACTTCATCTCGACCCACGGTGCCCGTAAGGGTCTGGCCGATACCGCGTTGAAGACGGCGAACTCGGGTTACCTGACCCGTCGTCTGGTCGACGTGGCGCAGGACGTGGTCATCACCGAAACCGATTGCGGCACGCTCGGCGGTCTGACCATGACCCCGATCGTCGAAGGCGGCGACGTCGTCGAACCGCTGCGCGACCGCGTGCTGGGCCGCGTCGTGGCCGAGGACGTGTTCCTGCCGGGCAACGACGAGGATCCGATCGTCACCCGCAACACCCTGCTCGACGAAGCCTGGGTGCAGAAGCTCGAGGACGCCAGCGTCCAGTCGATCAAGGTGCGTTCGACCATCACCTGCGAAAGCAGCTTCGGCGTGTGCGCCCACTGCTACGGCCGCGACCTGGGCCGCGGTCACCTGGTCAACCACGGCGAAGCGGTCGGCGTCGTCGCCGCTCAGTCGATCGGCGAACCCGGCACGCAGCTGACCATGCGTACGTTCCACATCGGTGGTGCGGCTTCGCGTGCCGCCGCCATCGACAACGTCACGGTCAAGACCACCGGTTCGATCAAGTTCAACAACCTCAAGCACGTCGCGCACGCCAACGGCCACCTGGTCGCGGTGTCGCGTTCGGGCGAACTGTCGGTCCTCGACCCGCACGGCCGCGAGCGCGAGCGCTACAAGCTGCCGTACGGCGCGACCGTTGCGGTCAAGGACGGCGCCGAGATCAAGGCCGGCCAGACCGTCGCCAACTGGGATCCGCATAACCACCCGATCGTTTCGGAAGTCGCCGGTTTTATCCGCTTCATCGACTTCGTCGACGGCGTGACCGTGATCGAGAAGACCGACGAACTGACCGGCCTGGCTTCGCGCGAGATCACCGATCCGAAGCGTCGCGGCTCGATGGGCAAGGACCTGCGCCCGATCGTGCGCATCGTCGACAAGAACGGCAAGGATCTGCAGATCCCGAACACCGACTTGCCGGCGCAGTACCTGCTGCCGCCGCGCTCGATCGTCAACCTGCAGGACGGCGCGCCGGTCGGCGTGGGCGACGTGGTCGCCAAGATCCCGCAGGAAGCGTCGAAGACCCGCGACATCACCGGTGGTCTGCCGCGCGTGGCCGACTTGTTCGAAGCGCGCAAGCCCAAGGACCCGGCGATCCTCGCCGAAGTCTCGGGCATCGTCAGCTTCGGCAAGGACACCAAGGGCAAGCAGCGCTTGATCATCAAGCAGGCCGACGGTGAAGAGCACGAAGAGCTGATCCCGAAGTACCGCCAGATCATCGTGTTCGAAGGCGAGCACGTGGAGAAGGGCGAGACCGTGGTGGACGGCGAGCCGAGCCCGCAGGACATCCTGCGTCTGTTGGGCGTCGAACCGCTGGCCGTGTACCTGACCAAGGAAATCCAGGACGTCTACCGCCTGCAGGGCGTGAAGATCAACGACAAGCACATCGAGGTGATCGTTCGCCAGATGCTGCGCAAGGTCGAGATCACCGACCAGGGCGACAGCAAGTTCCTGCACGGCGAGCAGATCGAGCGTCAGCGCTTCGTCGAAGAGAACGCCCGCCTGCTGGCCCGCAACGAGATCCCGTCGAAGTACGACCCGGTCCTGCTCGGCATCACCAAGGCCTCGCTGGCGACCGAGTCGTTCATCTCGGCCGCCTCGTTCCAGGAGACCACCCGCGTGCTGACCGAGGCTGCCGTGCGCGGCACCCGCGACGGCCTGCGCGGTCTCAAGGAAAACGTGATCGTCGGTCGTCTGATCCCGGCCGGTACCGGCCTGGCGTACCACACCCAGCGCCGCAAGAACGCCTCGGGTCTGACCGACTCGGAAATGGAAGCCCTGTCGGGCCCGGTCTCGGCCCCGGCGGTCGAGGCTCCGGCCCCGGCGGCCCCGGTGGCCGAAGCGGCAGGCGAGGAGTCCAGCGCCTCCTGAGGCGCTGCGGCTCGTAATCGCACGGCAATACAGCTAAACTAGGTAATTCGGACGGCCTTCGGGCCGTCCCAGATCACGAAATGAGGCGCAGGGAGCGCCTCGTGTTCGGCCCAGGGCAGGGCGGGATCAATCGGAGTTGGAATGGAATTGGCGCTATCCGGCGCCGATTTCGTTCGTCCGCGTCGCTCGCGTTGACGGCCACGTCAAACGCGAGCTATACTTTTTCGTCTCGGTGGGTCGGGTGTATTCGGCTTGCCGTTCGTTTCTCACGAAGCGGCCGCCCGGCCCCTCATCAATAGAGTTCTAGATGGCAACCATCAATCAGCTCGTCCGCAAGCCGCGGCAGGCGACCACCTACAAGAGCGCCTCGCCGGCGCTGGCGAATTGCCCGCAGCGTCGCGGCGTTTGCACCCGCGTTTACACCACGACCCCGAAGAAGCCGAACTCGGCTCTGCGCAAGGTCGCCAAGGTGCGCCTGACCAACGGCTACGAAATCATTTCGTACATCGGCGGCGAAGGCCACAACCTGCAGGAGCACTCGGTGGTCCTGATCCGCGGCGGTCGCGTCAAGGATCTGCCGGGCGTGCGCTACCACACCGTGCGCGGCTCGCTCGACGCCGCCGGTGTCGCCAAGCGTCGCCAGAGCCGTTCCAAGTACGGCGCCAAGCGTCCGAAGTCCTAAGCGCGTCGTTTCGTCGACTGGCGCTTCGCGTAAGCGCCGGGTCCCGGAAATACGTCTACCAAGAATCACGAGAATAGGTACGCACCATGTCGCGTAAAGGTTCCACCCCGCAGCGTTCGGTTCTGCCCGATCCCAAGCACGGCAGCGAGACGATCGCGCGCTTCATCAATATGGTCATGCAGAGCGGCAAGAAGTCCGTCGCCGAGAAGATCGTTTACGGCGCGATGGACGTCATCGGCGAAAAGAGCCCGAATGCTCTCGAGCTGGTCGAGAAGGCGCTGACCAACGTCTCTCCGTCGGTCGAAGTGAAGTCGCGTCGCGTCGGCGGCGCCACCTACCAGGTGCCGGTCGAAGTGCGTTCCTCGCGCCGCATGGCGCTGGCGATGCGTTGGCTGATCGAGTCGGCGCGCAAGCGCGGCGAGAGCAGCATGCCGCGCAAGCTCGCCGCTGAACTGCTCGACGCCTCGGAAAACCGCGGCGCTGCGATCAAGAAGCGCGAAGAGACCCACCGTATGGCGGAAGCGAACCGCGCGTTCGCGCACTACCGCTGGTGATCCGAGCGCCCTGGCAACAGGGCCTTCGCAACATCCGCATGAGATGTTGCGGCGGCGGCGTAAAGGCCGCCTAGCGAACCGGAGGCCGCCCACGAGGCGGCGTCCGGCCATTTGGAATTCGAAAACTTATTACGAGAGGGTCCCGTGGCTCGCACCACTCCCATCGAGCGTTACCGCAACTTCGGCATCATGGCGCACATCGACGCGGGTAAAACCACGACGTCCGAGCGCATCCTTTTCTACACCGGCGTCAGCCACAAGATCGGCGAAGTGCACGAAGGTGCCGCGACGATGGACTGGATGGAGCAGGAGCAGGAACGCGGCATCACCATCACGTCGGCAGCGACGACCGCGTTCTGGAAGGGCATGGACAAGTCCCTGCCCGAGCACCGTTTCAACATCATCGATACCCCCGGACACGTCGACTTCACCATCGAAGTGGAGCGCTCGCTGCGCGTCCTCGACGGCGCGGTGTTCGTGCTGTGCGCGGTCGGCGGCGTGCAGCCGCAGTCCGAGACCGTGTGGCGCCAGGCCAACAAGTACTCCGTGCCGCGCATGGCCTTCGTCAACAAGATGGACCGTACCGGTGCCAACTTCGACAAGGTCGTCGAGCAGCTGAAGGCCCGTCTGGGCGCCTACGCCGTGCCGATGCAGGTGCCGATCGGCGCCGAAGAAGGCTTCGAGGGCGTGGTCGACCTGCTCAAGATGAAGGCCATCCACTGGGATGTCGCTTCGCAGGGCACCAAGTTCGAATACCGCGACGTGCCGGCCGATCTGCAGGCCACCGCCGAAGCGGCTCGCGCGTTCATGGTCGAAGCCGCGGCGGAAGCCTCGGAAGAGCTCATGGACAAGTACCTCAACGAGGGCGAGCTGAGCGAAGAAGAGATCGTCGCCGGTCTGCGCGCGCGCACCCTGCGCGTCGAGATCGTGCCGGTGTTCTGCGGCTCGGCGTTCAAGAACAAGGGCGTGCAGGCCATGCTCGACGGCGTGATCAACCTGCTGCCGTCGCCGTCCGACCGTCCGCCGGTCGCCGGCATCGACGAGGACGAGAAGGAAGACACCCGCAAGGCGTCCGACACCGAACCGTTCTCGGCGCTGGCGTTCAAGATCATGACCGACCCGTTCGTGGGTTCGCTGACCTTCTTCCGCGTCTATTCGGGCGTGCTGAATTCGGGCGACCAGGTGTACAACCCGGTCAAGTCGAAGAAGGAACGCGTCGGCCGCATCCTGCAGATGCACGCCAACCAGCGCGACGAAATCAAGGAAGTCCGCGCCGGCGACATCGCCGCAGCGGTCGGCCTGAAGGACGTGACCACCGGCGACACGCTGTGCGCGCAGGATCACATCATCACCCTCGAGCGCATGATCTTCCCGGAGCCCGTCATCTCGATGGCGGTCGAACCGAAGACCAAGTCGGACCAGGAAAAGATGGGTATCGCCCTGGGCCGCCTGGCGCAGGAAGATCCTTCGTTCCGCGTGCGTACCGACGAAGAGTCGGGCCAGACCATCATCGCCGGCATGGGCGAGCTGCACCTGGACATCCTCGTCGACCGCATGAAGCGCGAGTTCAACGTCGAAGCCAACGTCGGCAAGCCGCAGGTCGCTTACCGCGAGACCATCCGCAAGTCGGACGTCAAGTCGGACTACAAGCACGCCAAGCAGTCCGGCGGTAAGGGTCAGTACGGTCACGTCGTGATCGAGCTGTCGCCGATGAACGAGAAAGATCGCGCGCACGAAGACGTCGAGAACGATTTCCTGTTCATCAACGACATCACCGGCGGCGTGATTCCGAAGGAATTCATCCCGGCCGTCGAGAAGGGCCTGCGCGAGACCATCACCAGCGGTCCGCTGGCCGGCTTCCCGGTCGTCGGCGTCAAGGTCAAGCTCGTGTTCGGTTCGTACCACGACGTCGACTCGTCGGAAATGGCGTTCAAGCTCGCTTCGTCGATGGCGTTCAAGGAAGGCTTCCGCAAGGCGGATCCGGTCCTGCTGGAGCCGATGATGAAGGTCGAAGTCGTGACGCCGGAAGAGTACGTCGGCGACGTGATGGGCGACCTGAGCCGTCGTCGCGGCCTGTTGCAGGGCCAGGACGACACGCCGTCGGGCAAGACCATCAACGCGATGGTGCCGCTGGGCGAAATGTTCGGTTACGCGACGACCATTCGTTCGCTGACCCAGGGCCGCGCGACCTTCACGATGGAATTCGACCACTACGCCGAAGCGCCGAACAACATCGCCGACGCAGTGATCAAGAAGTCCTGATCGTAAGTGAGCCGGCCTGCCGGCCGGCTCACGTTCAAGCAATCAACAAGTAATTCCTTAAAGAGAGACAACCATGGCTAAGGGTAAATTCGAGCGCACCAAGCCGCACGTGAACGTCGGCACGATC
>NZ_JMTZ01000086.1 GCF_000731095.1 Lysobacter antibioticus
CGCGTAGCGGGCGGAAGCTCTGCTCTTGCTTGAGAGACACGCCGGAGGCCGCGAGAGCGCGGTCGCGACTTGCGTCGCTCCTACCCACGCTCCAGCAGTCGACGACGCGAGATTGAAACTCCGTAGTTGCGGTTTGTAACCGGAGGATATCCAGTAGGACGCCGCTCCTACCCTTTGAAGCCGCGAACACAACGCCCCGATCACGCGCCGAGATGCAGGTCGCTGCGCAACCCACCGCCACACCGTGCCGGATCGGTCAAAATTGCGGCGCGAGGTTCGCGGCTGATGACGCGCACGGAACCCTGGCGCTATGCTCGGATGATTCCCTGCAGGAGACCGTCCGTGCGCGAGCTGTATCCGGAAATCGAGCCTTACCGCACTCATCGCCTCGCGGTCGACGAGCTGCACGAGCTGCACATCGAGGAATGCGGCAACCCCGACGGCTTGCCGGTGATCTTCCTGCACGGCGGTCCCGGCGCCGGCGTCTCGCCGTACCACCGCCGCTTCTTCGATCCCAAGCGCTATCGCATCGTGCTGTTCGACCAGCGCGGCTCCGGCCGCTCCACGCCGCACGCCGAACTGCGCGACAACACCACCTGGCACCTGGTCGCCGACATCGAAGCGATCCGCGAGCATTTCGGCATCGAGCGCTGGGTCGTGTTCGGCGGCTCCTGGGGTTCGACCCTGGCGCTGGCCTATGCGCAAACCCACCCCGAGCGCACGCTCGGCCTGGTCTTGCGCGGCATCTTCCTCGGCAGCACCGGCGAGCTGCGCTGGTTCAACGAACTCGACGGCGGCGCGCGCTGGATCTTCCCGGAACGGTGGACGCGCTATCTCGACCACATTCCGCCGGACGAACACGAGGACCTGACCGAGGCCTATTGGCGCCGGCTCGACAGCGACGACGAGGCGGTGCGCCTGGCCGCGGCGCAGGCCTGGAGCTATTGGGAAGGCGGCAGCACCACGCTGGTGCACGACCCCGACGAGGTCGGCAATTTCGAGGAGCCGCATGCCGCGATCAGCGTCGCGCGCGCCGAGGCCCACTACTTCCGCAATCGGGTGTTCCTGGAACCGGACCAGTTGCTGCGCGGGGTCGAGCGTATCCGCCACATCCCCGCGACCATCGTGCACGGGCGCTACGACATCATTTGCCCGGTCAAGAGCGCCTACGACCTCGCCTGCGCCTGGCCCGAGGCCGATTTCCGCGTGGTACTGGCCGGCCACAGCGCGGCCGATCCGGCGATCGTCGACGTACTGGTGAGCGCGACCGACGCGCTGGCCGATCGCTACGGCTGAGGCTCGACCGCAGCAAGCAGAACCGCAAAGCCGGCGGCGTTATCGCGTCGCCAGGCTTTGCCAGCGTTCGAACTCGGCGCGCCCGGTTTGGTCGGCGATATGGCGCAGCCAGCGGCTGAACTCCTGCGGCCGTCCGGCCAGGGCATCCCACAGCTCCGGCAGCGGCTTCCAGGCCCAGTCGGAAGCTTCCGCGGGATCGGGCAGCGGCTGGCCGTCGTAGCGGCCGACGAAGACGTGGTCGCATTCGTGTTCGACCAGGCCGTCGGAGACGTCGAGACGATAAGTGATGCGGGCCACGTGCCTGAGCTCGCACTCGAAACCCATCTCCTCGCGCAAGCGGCGCCGCGCCGCGGCATCGGTGGCCTCGCCTTCGCGCGGATGGCCGCAGCAGCTGTTGCTCCACAAACCGCCGGAGTGGTATTTGCCGTCGGCGCGACGTTGCAGCAGCCAGCGCCCCCGGGCATCGAACACGAACACCGAGAACGCGCGGTGCAGCAGCCCTTGCCGGTGCACCTGCATCTTCTCGCCGACGCCGATGGCCTGGTCTTGCTCGTCGACCAGGATAAGCATCTCGTTCATATCGCTCTCGTTCGCTGCATGAGCGCGACTATGCCAGCCCCTGCGTTCGGGGTCGTGCGCTCAATCACGGGCGGGGCATGAAACCGGCCGAATCGGCACAGCGCGGGAATGGCCGAGCGGGCTTGCGAAGCGCGACCGCCGCGCCCCCTGCAGCTCGCTTGCGAATCCGCATAGCGAACGGCCCCGCCAAGGCGGGGCCGCTGCGTTCGAACCGATGTCGCGACCGGCTTACTTGTCGATGCGGGCCGGGTCGCGGCTGGTGGAGCTGGCGCCCTTGGTGTCGGTGGTCGGAGCCGGCGGCTCGCCGCCTAAGTCGGCGTCACCCATCTTTCCGTCGAGAAACGCTTGCTTGCACACACGTGCGAACAGGTTGGCCGAATAGGGATTGAAGCACTTGCGGTTGACGACCTTGTACTCGCCGGTGGCGGGATTGACCGGCCTCCAGCAGTCCTGCGGCACGCCGATCTTGCAGAACAAGAAGGGGTTGTTGCCGTAGTACGGAATGAACTCGTTGGCGAAGGCGCTCGAGGACGCCATCAGCAACACGATCGACAGACAAAGCTTTTTCATGAGACCTCTCCTTAGTGTGAACTCGATTTCCTGTATTGCAGACCGGCGCGTCGTTCCCCTCGCCTGGATTCGCGGTCGAAACCGTCGAATCGGCCCCCGGGGCCCTGCGCTTCCCCTTGCCGCCACAGCCTTCACGGCTTGAGCTTCGTGGCGAAGACTAGCCGATGAGCCTGGGCCAGGCAAAGGCCGGCCCCCGCAAAGACTATCGCCGAGCCTTGTCGCAGGGGTCACGACGGCCCGGTTGGCAGGGGCCAACGTCCTGGCGCCCCGTCGCCGGCACACCGAATACCGCTCGGCCATCCCGCGCCGGTCTCGGCAGCGCCGGAGGCCGTCCCGACCCTCCAAACGCCCGAAACCGTCGATCGGCCGGCCGGAACGGTCGCGACCGCCGACCCATGTGGACAAATACGGCAGCCCTGGCCCGGACCGGTCAGGCCTGGTGGCCGCGGCAGGATGAATAAGGGGGCGGCGGCACCGCGCCGGCCGGGCCGGCGGGTCGCCGCGAGGGGTTGCCGGCAAAAAATCGCAGGCAACAAAAAACCCCGCCGAGGCGGGGTTTTTCGTTGGATCGTCGCATCGGTGCCGACTGCGATGATCGATGTAGTGGTGCCCAGGAGAGGACTCGAACCTCCACGGTTTTACCCGCTAGTACCTGAAACTAGTGCGTCTACCAATTCCGCCACCTGGGCCTGCCGCAACACGTTCAGTACTGCGGGGCGCGTATGTTGCGTTGCGGCGGGTCGGCTGTCAACGGTTTTGTCGCAACTTATTTCAACCAGCATTTAAGGCAAGGTCGGGAAGGCCGCGTCCGAGCCGTTGCGCTCGCGAGGACTGCAGCGCAAGGCCCGCGCCATGCGCGCGCCGACGCAATCGCGCCGCCGTCGGCGCCGGCGAACGGTGCTGAACGCTCCGCTTGCTGCGCTCCATCACCGAGGCCCGGTTCCATCCGATTCCTGCCGCGCTCGGACCGCGCAGCGGCGCGGCAGGGCAGCGCCTGCGGCTTGATGCCCCCTCGCCGCCGGGCTAAGGTCCGCGAACATCCTGAACCGCGGGCGGCGCATCGTGCGTCGCCCGTTCTTGCTTTGGAGATCCACGAATGAACCCGAACCACCTGCCCCATCCCTCGGGACTGCCTCCTCCGCTGACCCTGTCGCGCCTGGACTGCGACCGGCTCGAAGCCCTGCTGGAACAGCCGCTCGCCGCCGCTCTCGACACCCGCGGCCTGCGCCGCGAACTCGACCGCGCCGACCTCGTCGAACCGGCGCAGATGCCGGCCGACATCATCACCATGAATTCGGTGATCCGCTTCCTCGACGAGAGCAGCGGCGAAGAGCGCGAAGTCACCTTGGTGTATCCGCGCGACGCCGACGGCAGCGCCGAACGCATCTCGATCCTGGCGCCGATCGGCACCGCCCTGCTCGGCCTGTCGGTCGGCGCCAGCATCGACTGGCCCCTGCCCGGCGGCCGCAGCGCACGACTGCGCGTGCTCGCCCTGCGCTACCAACCCGAAGCTGCGGGCGACCTGCACCGCTGAGTCGCGCGGGCGCGCCCGTGGGTAGGAGCGGCGCGAGCCGCGAGCGCGAAACCAACGGCGACGACGCCCCCGGCAAAGGCCACGAGAGAACCACCGCGCGAGCGACGGCCATGGTTCGTTCGCGGCGATCTGAAACCGCGTGGTCGCGGCTTGCGCCGCTCCTACCCTTTGCTGCGTCGCTCCTGGGTAGGAGCGGCGCGAGCCGCGACCGCGAAACCGCAGCCAGCTGCGACACATCGGCGGCTAGCAGAGAATCAGCGATGCGAGCGACGCCCATCGATGGGTTCACGGCAATCTGAAACTGTGTGGCCGCGGCTTATGACCGAAGGAAATCCAGCAGGACGCCGCTCCTACCCTGTAGCGCTGGTGCAGGCCGCCGGTGTGGCGAGGTTGAAGCCCACCGTCGTCGCACCCTCTTCGCTGTTCGCGAATACTTCGCCGCCGTGCAGGACCGCGATGGCCTTGACGATCGACAGGCCCAGGCCGTGATGGCGTTCGCCGCGGTGTTCGCGCGCGGCGTCGACGCGATAGAAACGATCGAACATGCGCACCAGGTGCTCGGAGGCCACCGAGGAGCCCTGGTTGCGCACCGCGACGCGCGCGCCTTCGCCGCCGTTGCCGAGTTCGACCACGATCTCCGAGCCCGGGGTCGCGTGCTGCACCGCGTTGTGCAGCAGGTTGGTCATGGCGCGGCGGAACAGCGCGGTGTCGATCCAGGCATCGGCGGCGCCGTCGATGCGCAGGCGCATGCCGGCTTCTTCGAGCAGGTACTCGAGGAACTCGCCGGTCTTGGCGACTTCGTCGGCGAGCGCCACGCAGACCCGATCCAGGGCGATGTCGCCCTGGTCGGCACGCGACAGGAACAGCATGTCGTTGACGATGCAGCGCATGCGTTCGAGCTCTTCCAGGTTCGACTGCAGCACGTCCTCGAGCTGGGCGGCTTCGCGCGGCCGCGACAGCGCGACCTGGGTCTGGCCCATCAGATTGGTCAGCGGCGTGCGCAGTTCGTGGGCGACGTCGGCATTGAACGCATCCAGGCGGGTGTAGGCGCCTTCGAGCCGGTCGAGGGCGCCGTTGAAGGCGCCGGTCAGATGGCCGAGCTCGGGCGGCAACTGCGCCGGCTGCAGGCGTTGCGAGAGGTTGCTCGGGCTCAAGGCCTGCGCCTGGCTCGACAAACGCTGCAAGGGCCGCAGGCCGACCCGCGCGATCCAGTGGCCGAGCAAGGCCACCACGGCGGTGCCGACCACGCCGAGCACCACCAGCGCCAGCACGAACGAGCGCAAGGCCGACACGTAAGGCCAGGAATCGATGCCGATCCACAACCGCACCGCCGGCCGCTCGCCGTGCGCGGGAATCAATTCGTTGAGGGTGCGGTACGGCGCCGAGTGGCCGTTCAGCCACAGGCGGCCCATGCCATGGTCGCCCTTGCGCGGCACGTCCACTTCCGGCTCGCCGCTGCCGATGCGGAAACCGGCATCGCCGCTCCAGGCCCAGATGCGGATGCTGCGATCGCTGGAGGTCAGGTTCTCGACCTTGTCCTGCACCTTGTACCAACGCTGGCGGGTGTCGCACATGGCGACGCTGCCGGCGACCGAACGCAGCTTGGTCTCCAGCTCGGCGCGCTGGTAACGCACGATCTGGTTTTCCAGCACCTGGTACAGGGTGACGCCGACCAGGGTGAACACCAACAGCGCGGCGAGCGCGAACATCGCCGCGAGGCGTTGGGCGATGGAGATGTCGCTGAAAGGCCTCATGCCGAGGCCCGCCCCGACGGCGACGGGACTTCGCCCTGCTCGCCCTCGCGCGCCTCCAACACATAGCCCATGCCGCGCACGGTGTGCAGCAGCTTGTCGCGGAAGGGACCGTCGATCTTGGTGCGCAGGCGCTTGATCGCGACCTCGACCACGTTGGTGTGGCTGTCGAAATTGATGTCCCAGACCTGTGCGGCGATCACCGTCTTCGACAGGATCTGGCCGCGGCGTTGCGCCAGCAAGGCCAGCAAGGCGAATTCCTTGCCGGTCAGATCCAGGCGGCAGCCGTCGCGATGGGCGCGGCGCGCGATCAGGTTGATCGACAGATCGCCGATCTGCAGCTCGGTCGGCTCCTGCTGGCGGCCGCGCCGCACCAGCGCTTGCAAGCGCGCCAACAACTCGATGAAAGAGAACGGCTTGACCAGGTAATCGTCGGCGCCGGCGCCGAGGCCATGCACGCGGTCGTCGATGCGGTCGCGCGCGGTCAGCATGATCACCGGCGTCTGCTTGCGCGTGCGCAGTTCGCGCAGCACCGCGAAGCCGTCCATGCCGGGCAGCATCACGTCGAGCACGATCACGTCGTAATCGAGTTCGCGCGCCAGGTGCAGGCCGGACACGCCGTCGCGGGCGACATCGACCGCCCAGCCCTGCTCGGCCAGGCCGTCGCGCAGGTAATCGGCGGTCTTGATTTCGTCTTCGACGATCAGCAGCTTCATCGCGACACCGAGCTTGCGGGCAATACCTGGGCCGACATCGTACCGCCGCTCAGGCCGTCGCCGCTGCGGCCGGGTCGGCCGAGCGGGCCGGGTCGACCGGCCCGGGCGAGGCCGCCTGCGCCGCCTCGCGGCGACGGCGCAGGAACAGCCGGTCCAGCGCCAGATAGATCACCGGCGTGCTGTACAGGGTCAGGACCTGGCTGATCAGCAGGCCGCCGACCACCGCCACGCCGAGCGGCTGGCGCAACTCCGCGCCTGTGCCGAAGCCGATCATCAGCGGAATCGCGCCGAGCAAGGCCGCCAGGGTGGTCATCATGATCGGGCGGAACCGGGTCAGGCAGGCCTCGTGGATCGCCGCGGTCGGCGTCAGGCCGCGCCGACGTTGCGCATCCAGCGCGAAGTCGACCAGCAAAATGCCGTTCTTCTTGACGATGCCGATCAGCAACACAATGCCGATCAGGGCCATGATCGAGAAATCCAGGCGCCACACCCACAGCAGCAAGACCGCGCCGATGCCGGCCGACGGCAGAGTCGACAGGATCGTCAGCGGGTGGACGAAGCTCTCGTAGAGCACGCCGAGGATGATGTAGACCGCGAGCAAGGCGGCCAGGATCAGCAGCGGCTGGGTCGCCAGCGAGTCCTGGAAGGCCTGCGCCGAGCCCTGGAAATTGCCGCTGACGCTGCTCGGCATGCCGATCTCCGCCTTGGCCCGGTCGAGTGCGGCGACCGCATCGCCGAGGGCGACGCCGGCGGCGAGGTTGAACGAGATGTTGACCGCCGGCGACAGGCCGTTGTGGCTGATCGACAAGGGCCCGTTGCCGGGCGGCTCGACCCGCGCCACCGCCGACAACGGCACCATCTGCCCGGTGGTGGCCGAACGCAGATGGAAGTAAGCCAGGCTGTCGATGCTGCCGCGCATGCGCGGGTCGATTTCGAGAATCACCCGGTATTGGTTGGTCTCGGTCTGGAACTCGTTGATCTGGCGCTGGCCGTAGGCGTCGTACAGCGCATTGTCGATGTCCTGGGCGCTCAGGCCGAAACGCGCCGCGGCGGTGCGGTCGATCGCCAGGCGCACGATGCTGGCGCCGATCTTCTGGTCGTTGGACACATCGCGCAGCTCCGGCAATGTCGCCAGGCGCTGGGTCAGGCGATCGGCCCACAGCCCCAGTTCGGCGCTGTCGGCGCCGCGCAGGGCGTACAGGTATTGGGTGCGCGAGGGCCCGGCGCCGATGTTGATGTCCTGCGCCGAGCGCATGAAGATCGTGATGCCCGGCACCTGCGACAGCTTGCCGCGCATGCGGTCGATGAACTCGTCGGCGGACACGTCGCGATCGCCGCGGTCCTTGAGCACGAACCAGAACCGGCCGTTGGACATGGTCGAACTGCCGGCCGTGGCGCCGACCGAATGGCCCCAGCTCTGCAGGGCCGGGTCTTCGGCGGCGAGCTGCGCCAGTTGCTTGTGCTTGGCGACCATGTCCTCGTAGGAAATGTCCTGCGCAGCTTCGGTGGTGGCGAACACGAAGGCGGTGTCCTGCGACGGAAAGAAGCCCTTCGGGATCAGCGCATAGGAAGCGACCGCGATCACCACGGTCAGGCCGAAACCGGCGAGCATCAGGCGTTGATGGGCCAGCGCCCATTGCAGGCTGCGGTCGTAGCCGGCGAGCAACCGTCCCGACCAGGTGCCGGCGGCATCGGCATGGCCGGAGGACTTGCGCATGAAGCGCGAGGCCAGCATCGGCGCGAGCGTCAACGACGCCACGATCGAAATCGCGATCGCCACGGTCACGGTCAGCGCGAACTCGGCGAACAGGCGCCCGACCACGCCGCCCATGAACAACAAGGGGATGAAGGCGGCGATCAGCGACACGCCGATGGTCACCACGGTGAAGCCGATCTCGCTGGCGCCCTGCAGCGCCGCCTGCAGCATCGGCATGCCGGCTTCGCGATGACGATGGATGTTCTCGACCACGACGATGGCGTCGTCGACCACGAAACCCACGGCGATCACCAGCGCCACCAAGGTGAGGTTGTTGAGAGTGAAACCCAGGGCGTACATCGCCGCGAACGTGGCCACCAGGGCCACCACCAGCACCGCGCCGACGATCAGAGTGGCGGACAGTTCGCGCAGGAACAGGCCCATTACCACGACCACCAGCAGCACGGTCAGGACCAGGGTCAGCTCGACGTCGTGCAGGGAGGCGCGAATGGTGCGGGTGCGGTCGTTGAAGACCTCGACCTCGACGCTGGCCGGCAGATTGGCGCGCAACCGCGGCAACGCTTCGAGCACCGCGTCGGTGGTCTTGATGATGTTGGCGCCGGGCTGGCGAAACACCACCAGCATCACCCCGTCCTTGCCGTTCGGCCAAGCGCGTACGTAATCGTTCTCGCCGCCGAAACTGATGCGGGCGACGTCGCCCAGCCGCACTGGCGCGCCGTTGCGATAGGTCACGACCAGGCGCTCGTAGTCCTCGGCCTTGAACAACTGGTCGTTGGTTTCCAGGGTCGACATGCGCCGCGCGCCGATCACCGCGCCCTTGGCCTGGTTGACGCTGGCGCTCTGGGCGACGTTGCGCAGGTCGGCCAGGGTCAGGCCGATCGCGGCCAGGCGCTCGGGCGCGGCCTGGATGCGCATCGCCGGCCGCACCTGGCCGGCGACGAAGACTTCCGACACGCCGTCGATCTGGCTCAGGCTGCGCGCGAAGCGGGTCTCGGCGAGGTCGCTGAGCTCGGTCAGCGGCATCAGCGGCGAATGCATGCTCAGGATCAGGATCGGGCTGTCGGCGGGGTTGATCTTGGTCCAGCGCGGCAGGCTCGGCATGTCGCGCGGCAGGCGCCCGGAAACGTTGTTGATCGCCGCCTGCACTTCCTGGGCGGCGGTGTCGATGCTCTTGTCGAGCACGAACTGCAAGGTGATCGAGGTGCTGCCCAGGGCGCTGGTCGAGGTCATCTCGCTGATGCCCGGCACCGCGGTCAGCTGCGTCTCCAGCGGCGTCGCCACCGCCGAGGCCATGGTCTCGGCACTGGCGCCGGGCAGCGAAGCATCGATGCGGATGGTCGGGAACTCGGCCTGCGGCAACGGCGCCACCGGCAGCCGCGGCAAGGCGAACAAGCCGAGCAACAGCACCGCTGCGGTCAGCAGCGTGGTCGCGACCGGATGGCGAACGAACCAGCCGGAAATCGAGACGCGACCGCTCACGGCGCCCCCGCCACGCGCGCCGCCACGGCGTTGCCCGGCGCGGCGCGTACGGTCGGCGCGGTCGGCGCCACGGTCATGCCGGGTTTGAGTCGCGACTGGCCGTCGCGCACCACCACGTCGCCGGCCTGCAGTCCGCTGACCACGGCGAGTTTGTCGTCCTGGTACTCGATCCGCACCGGAACCAGCGCGACCTTGTTGCCGGCCTCGAGGCGGTAGACGAAGTGGTCGTCGGCGCCGCGCTGCACCGCTTCGCTGGCGACCACGGTCGCGGCCGCGCTGGTGCCGGTGCGCACGCGCACGCTGACCAATTGCCCGGGCCACAGGCGGTCCTGCGAATTCTTGAACACCGCGCGGATGCGCACGGTGCCGGTGGCGTCGTCGATCTGGTTGTCGATCACGCTCAACTCGCCTTGCGCCAGCACCACGCCGGCGTCGCGGTCGAGCGCCTGCACCTCGACCGCGCCGGCGGCCTGGGCTTGGCGCAGGCCCGGCAATTGGTCCTGCGGCAGGGTGAACATCACCGAGATCGGATCGACCTGCTGCACCGTGACCAGGCCGTCGTCGTCGCCGGCGCGCACCACATTGCCCGGATCGACGCGGCGCAGGCCGACGCGGCCGTCGATCGGCGACAAGATTCGGGTATGCGACAGTTGCACGCGAGTGGCGTCGATCGCCGCCTGGTTGGCCTGCGCGGTGGCCTGCAACTGCTGCACCGAAGCGGCCTGCTGTTCCAGCATCTGGCGGGCGATCAACTGGCTGCCGGACAACTGGCGGAACCGGTCGAGGTCGGATTTCGCCGCGCGCAGTTGCGCCGCATCGCGCGCCAATGCGGCCTGGGCGCCGTCGAGATTCGCGGCGATGCTGCGGTCGTCGATGCGCGCGAGCAACTGCCCGCGCTTGACCTGCTGGCCTTCGCGGAACAGCACCTGGGTCAGCACGCCATCGACCTGCGGGCGCAGCACCGTGCTCTGCAGGGAGGTCACCGTGCCGATGGTTTCCTGCCAATGCGGCACGTCGCGGCGCTCGACCCGCATCGTCGTCACCGGAACCGGCGGCGGTGGCGCCGGCGGCGGCGCGCCGCGGCTGCCGAAAGCGCCCCAGGCCAGCCCTCCGGCGACGACCGCGAGCGATACAGCGGCGGCGAAAACGGTCTTGCGGGCGCGGGGCGAAAGCGTGGAGACGGGCGTGGGCGACATGGCGGCATCCGTGGCGGGTCGATGGAGCGGCGCACCGGAGCGCGCCGCGACGGCCCGCGAGGGGAGGAAAGCAGACCGTGCGACGACTCTAGGCGGCGGCCACGGACAGCAAGCTGTCGCTTGGCTGACAAATTCGTCAGCTGGCGCGGTTATCGCCGGCCTGCTTCATATCGATGCGTTCGACGACAGTGCCTATCGGCACGGTCGCGTCGCACGATCGCGATGGTTGGACGCACGCAGCACAATGCGGCGCCGCAAGGGCACGCAGGCTCCAGCGATACAGGCGGCCAGATCCCGCTCTATGTGGCTTGATCTGTGCGGTTCGAACGGCGCGGTTTGGCTGGGCCGTTTGCTCAGCGCGGCTTGACCGCGCGCGGCGCCGGCGGCACCAGTTCGATCTCGAACAGATCCGGCCACAACTTGCCGGTCACGAACAGACGCTTGCGCGCGCCGTCGTAAGCGATGCCGTTGAGTACGTCGGCGCCGCGGCTGCGGGTGCCGTGGCGCGCGAGCAGGCCGCCCAGGTCGATGCGACCGACGACCCGGCCGCTGTTCGGGTCGATGCGGACGATGCTGTCGGTCATCCAGACGTTGGCGAACAGCTCGCCGTCGACCCATTCCAGTTCGTTGAGCTGCGGCAGCGGCTTGCCGTTGAAGGTCACCCGGATGCGCGAGCGCTCGCGCAGCGACTTCGGATCGAGCAAACGGATCTGCGCGGTGCCGTCGCTCATGTAGATCGTGTCGGCCGAGCGCGCCAGGCCCCAGCCCTCGCCCGGATAGGCGAAGTTGCCGGTCACCGCGAGCCCCGGCAGCTTGACGATGTAGCCGGTCTGCGTGGTCCAGGTCAGCACCAGCAACTGCTGGCCGCGGTCGGTCAGGCCTTCGCCGAACACCGAGGCCGGCAGATCGGTCTTCTCCAGCACCTTGCCGTCGGCCAGGCGGACCTTGCGCACCGACGAGCGCCCGTACATGCCGGTGCTCTCGTACAGGAAACCGTCCTTGAAGATCAAGCCCTGGGTGAACGCGCCGGCATCGTGCGGATAGCGCGCGACCACCCGGTAGGAATACACCGGCACTTCACGCCCCGGCGCCTGGGCCGTCGCCACCGGCAGCACACTCGCCCCGATCAAGGCCAGGCAAGGGATCAGCGAGGCGGGAAGGCGTGCGCGCAAGGGCATGGCAGTCTCAACGTGGGCGATCGCGGATGCCGAGAATACCGCCTCGCGCCCGAACCGGCTGCCGCACGGCTGCCGCACGACGCCCGCGCCGGTCCACGCCCCGTCCACGATACCCCGTCCACATCCGCCCAGCCGTCCCCGGTTAGAATCCCGGCTCAGCCCTACCCCGCCTCAAAGGTTCCATGACTGATCCCGTACGTCCGGTTTTCCACGGCTTCGAACAGATTCCCCTGCGCGAGTACGCCGAGCGCGCCTACCTCGACTACTCGATGTACGTGGTCCTGGACCGCGCCCTGCCCTTCCTGGGCGACGGCCTCAAGCCGGTCCAGCGCCGCATCATCTACTCGATGAGCGAACTCGGCCTCAACGCCGGGGCCAAGCCGAAGAAATCCGCGCGCACCGTCGGCGACGTGATCGGTAAGTACCACCCGCACGGCGACAGCGCCTGTTACGAGGCGATGGTGCTGATGGCGCAGCCGTTCTCGTACCGCTATCCGCTGGTCGAGGGCCAGGGCAACTTCGGTTCCAGCGACGATCCCAAGTCGTTCGCGGCGATGCGCTACACCGAATCCAAGCTGACCCCGATCGCCGAAGTGCTGCTCGGCGAGCTCGGCCAGGGCACGGTCGACTGGACCCCGAACTTCGACGGCACCCTGGAAGAACCGACCTGGATGCCGGCGCGCCTGCCGCACCTGCTGCTCAACGGCACCACCGGCATCGCGGTCGGCATGGCCACCGACGTGCCGCCGCACAACCTCAACGAGATCGTCAGCGCCTGCGTGCGCCTGCTCGACGACCCCGACGCCACCACCCGCGACCTGTGCGAACACGTGCTGGGCCCGGACTATCCGACCCCGGCCGAGATCATCACCTCGCGCAGCGACCTGCTGGCGATGTACGAGACCGGCCTGGGCAGCGTGCGCGCGCGCGCCATCTTCGAGAAGGACGGCCCGAACATCGTCGTCACCGCGCTGCCCTACCAGGCCTCGCCGGGCAAGGTCATCGAACAGATCGCGACCCAGATGCGGGCCAAGAAGCTGCCCTGGCTGGAAGACATCCGCGACGAGTCCGACCACGCCAACCCGACCCGCATCGTGCTGGTGCCGCGCTCCAACCGTGTCGACGTCGAACAGCTCATGGGCCACCTGTTCGCGACAACGGACATGGAGAAGAGCTACCGGATCAACATGAATGTGATCGGCCTGGACGGCCGGCCGCAGGTCAAGGGGCTCAAGGCCTTCCTGAGCGAGTGGCTGAGCTTCCGCACCGACACCGTCACCCGCCGCCTGACCCACCGCCTGGAAAAGGTCGAGCGCCGCCTGCACTTGTTGGAAGGCTTGCTGGTCGCGTTCCTCAATCTCGACGAAGTGATCCGCATCATCCGCAGCGAGGACGAACCGCGTCCGGTGCTGATGAAGCGTTTCGACCTCAGCGAAGAGCAGACCGACTACATCATGGAAACCCGGCTGCGCCAACTCGCGCGCCTGGAAGAAATGAAGATCCGCGGCGAGCAGGACGAACTGGCCGCCGAGCGCGAACAGCTGATCGCCACCCTCGGCAGCAAGGCCAAGCTGAAGAAGCTGATCAAGGACGAGTTGCTGGCCGACGCCAAGAAGTTCGGCGACGCGCGCCGTTCGCCGCTGGTCTCGCGCAACGCCGCCCAGGCCTTGTCGGAAACCGAGCTGGTCGCCAGCGAGCCGATGACCGTGGTCATCAGCGAAAAGGGCTGGGTGCGCGCGGCCAAGGGCCACGAGATCGACGCCGCCACGCTCAGCTATCGCGACGGCGACGGCCTGCTCGGCGCGGCGCGCGGACGCAGCACCCAGCAGGTCGCGTTCCTGGATTCGACCGGCCGTTCCTACTCGACCCTGATCCACGGCCTGCCCTCGGCGCGCGGCAACGGCGAACCCTTGACCGGCCGTTTCTCGCCGGCACCGGGCGCGTCGTTCCAGACCCTGGCGGCTGGCGACAACGATCAGCGCTTCGTTCTCGCCAGCAGTCATGGCTATGGCTTCGTGACCCGCTTCGAGAACCTGACCGGCCGCAACAAGGCGGGCAAGGCGATGCTGTCGCTGACCCCGAATGCGAAGGTGCTGCAACCGGCGCAGGTCGGCGATGTCGAGCAGGATCGCGTGGTCGCGGTCACCAACGTCGGCCATCTGCTCGCCTTCCCGGTGTCGGAGCTGCCTGAGCTCGACAAGGGCAAGGGCAACAAGATCATCGACATCCCCAAGGCCAAGCTCGGCACCGAACGCGTGATCGCCGTCGCCGTGGTGGCCCCGGGCGGCACCCTGACCGTCAAGTCGGGCGCGCGCACCATGAGCCTGTCCTGGAAAGACCTGGAGCCCTACCTCGGCGCCCGCGCCACCCGCGGCGGCCTGTTGCCGCGCGGCTGGCAGAAGGTCGAAGGCTTGTCGGTGGAGTAAGCCTCCGCAGGCCCCGTCGCAAATACGACAACGCCCCGCTTCGAGCGGGGCGTTGTCGTTATGAGTCCGGTGGCGGCGATACGCTCTTGGGTAGGAGCGGCGCAAGCCGCGACAGCCGAAGCGGTGCAATACCACGCCAGCAACCGAAGTCAGGACGCAATCGGACATCGCTGTAAAGCAGCCGCTTCCCTGCAGCTTCGGCTGACTACGCTTGCGAAAATTACTTCGATTGGTCGCGGCTCGCGCCGCTCCTACCCGATTGCGGCGATACGCTCTTGGGTAGGAGCGGCGCAAGCCGCGACAGTCGAAGCGGCGAAATACCAAGCCGGTGTCCGGAGCCAGGACGCAATCGGACATCGCCATAAAGCAGCCGCTTCCCTGCGGCTTCGGCTGACTACGCTTGCGAAAATTACTTCGGTTACCCGAAAAGCAGAACGCTCCGGGTGCGAGCCCGGAGCGTTCTGAGTGCATCGTTTCAATCAACTTCGCGGTTGCGCTTTGCAGCCGGCCAACCGCGACTCAACAGCGCCCACTCAGCGCCCGGTCTCCGGCGTCTTCGTGGCCGCCTCCGTCTCCATCGCCACGTCCTGCGCGCTCGGGGCCATCATCGCCGCACCCGACTGCAGGCCCGGCGAGAACGACAGCAGCAGGCCGAAGCTGGTGCTCGGGTCCTGGCCGCTGCCGTGCTGGCGACGCATCAGCAGCGACAGCTTCCAACCTCTGGAGAAGGTCATGTCCATGCCTGCGCCGTAGCTCAACGCGTTGTCGCCGTAGCTGCGCAGGCCCAGCACGTAGTCGTTGGCGACCGGCATGATCACGTAGTTGAGGTTGACGTCGCTGCGGTTGTCGATCGACTCGCGGTATTCGAGCAACCAGTACGGACGGAAGATGTTGCCGCGTGCGGTCACGATCGGCAGGCTGCCTTCCACGCCCAGCGATGCACCGCTGTTCTCGACGGTCTGCGAGCCGTAGCTCAGGTCGTAGATGCCCAGCCCGGTCTCGCGATAGCCGTCGAGCTTGGTGCGGCTGCTGTCGAGGCGGCCGTAACCGGTCAGCATCATGCCGTTGCCGCCGCCGTGTTCGTAACCGGCGGTGAGCGAACCGAACACCTGGTCGCCTTCTCGCTCGGCCGAAGCGGTGGCACCGGCCGTCGCACTGTAGCGGCGGATGTCGAAATCGAGGCGGCCCCAACCGAGGATGCCGTCGACGAACCAGCGTTCGCTCGGGCGCCACAGGCCGTACAGCGACAACGCGCGCTGCTCGGCATCGAGCTTCGAGCGGCCGTCGTCCAGGTCGGTGTCGTTCCAGCCGAAACCGCCGGCGACGCCGAGCAGGAAGCGCTCGCCGATGCGCCAGTCGGCACCGACGGTGAGGCCGTCGCTCTGGAAGTCGAAACCGTCGCTGCGCGCGTTGCGTTCGCGCTGACCATTCGTGATGCTGCCGGCCGTCCACAGGCCCCAGCCTTCCGGCAGGCGCACCGGATCGATCGACATCACTTGGCCGGCGGTCAGCGACATCGCCCCGCCCGAGCGGCTGCTCAGGTTGAGGGCCATGTCGTTGCTGGAACGGTTGGCGCCGGCGAAGCGCTGCTGGCGCAGGCGGTCGTGGATGTTGGACTGCTGCGCCGAAGCGAAGCGCACGCTGGCGTCGACTTGCGCTTGCAAGCCACCGACCACGCTGGGATCGCGGGTCGGGTCGGGTCGGCCGGTCACCGTCAAGGTGGCATCGATCGAAGCCTGCAGGTAACTGCCGCTGGCCGCCTGGGTCGCGACCAGGGTCGCCACGCCGGCACCGACGATCGTCACCCTGCGTCCGCTGACCGTCGCCACCGCCGTATTGGCGCTGCTGAAGCTGAAGGCGCCGTTGCTGTTGCTGCTCGGGTCGGGCAGATCGAAGGCCGCCTCGCCGACGGTCTTGGCGAGGTCGCCGATCCAGGCCAGGTTCGGCGTGGCGCCGGCGATGATCACTTGCAAGGCGACTTGCGGCGCGGCGGTGTAGTTGGCGTTGCCGGCCTGGTCGGCGGTGAGCGAACACGTGCCCGATCCCAGCGTGCTGACCGTATTGCCGCTGACGGTGCAGATCGCCGGCGAAGTGCTGGCGAACACCACCGGATTACCCGAGGCTCCGCCGCTGGCCGACACCGTGAAGCTGCCGCCCGGCGTGTACACCGGCGCTGCCGGATTCGCGCTGAAAGCGGTGATGGCCTGAGCGGCCGCGCCGATGGTCACGTCCAGCGTCAGTTGCGGCGCGGCGCTGTAGTTGCCGTCGGCGGCCTGGTCGGCCGTCAGCGAACAGGTGCCCGCGCTCAACATCGTCACGGTGCTGCCGCTGACCGTACACACCGAACTCGTAGTGCTGGCAAACACGACCGGGCTGGTCGAGGCACCCGGCGTGGCCGAGACCGCGAAGCTGCCGCCGGCCGCGAACACCGGCGCCGCCGGGTTGGCCGCGAAATCGGTGATCGCCTGGGCCGCGAGGGCGATGGCCACATTCAAGCTGACCTGCGGCGAAGCGCTGTAATTGCTGTCGCCGGCCTGATCGGCGGTGAGCGAACAGGTACCCGCGCTCAGCATCGACACCGTGCTGCCGGCGACCGTGCACACGCTCGGCGTGACGCTGCCGAACACCACCGGGCTGCTCGACAGGCCCGGCGTCGCCGAGACCGTGAAGCTGCCGCCCGGCGCGTACACCGGCGCGGCCGGATTGGCAGCGAAGTTGCTGATCGATTGAGTGGCGACACCGATCGCGACGACCAGCGAGGCCTGCGGCGCGGCGCTGTAGTTGGCGTTGCCGGCCTGGTCGGCGGTCAGCGAGCAATTGCCCGCGCTGACGATCGTCACCGTGTTGCCGCTGACCGTGCAGACCGCCGGCGTGGTGCCGGCGAACACCACCGGGTTACCCGAGGCGCCACCGGTCGCCGACACGGTGAAGCTGCCGCCCGGCGAGTACACCGGTGCGGCGGGATTGGCCGCGAACGCGCTGATGGCCTGGCTGGCAGGACCGATGGTCACCGCAAGCGTCGCCTGCGGCGCGGCCGTGTAGTTGGCATTGCCGGCCTGATCGGCGGTGAGCGCGCAGTTGCCTGCCGCCACCGTCGTCACCGTATTGCCGGCGACGGTACAGACCGCAAGCGTGGTGCTGGCGAAGACGACCGGGTTACCCGATGCGCCACCGGTGGCCGAGACGGTGAAGTTGCCGCCCGGCGCGTACACCGGCGAGGCCGGATTGGCGGCGAAGGCGGTGATCGCCTGGCTCCCCTGCGCGATCACCAGGGTGTAGGCGCGCGTGCCGCTGAAACCGTTGCTCGAAGTCGCCTGCACGGTGAAATTGAACGAACCCGCGGCGGTCGGGGTGCCCGACAACGCACCGCCGTTCGACAGGGCCAGGCCCGGCGGCAAGGCGCCGGCGGTGACCGCGAAGGTATACGGAGCGACGCCGCCGTTGCCGCTGGTGGCGCTGAGGGTCTGCGAATACGCGGTCGCGAGCGCGCCATTGGGCAAGGTGGCCGGATTGACCGTCACCGCCACCGTGACGCAGCTCAGCACGAGGTTGGTCACGTCGGCGGCGATCGCCGCACCGCTGGACGGCGCGACGCTGCACAGCTGGCCGGCGGGATTGCTGAGCACGCTGACGTTCCAGTTCGCGCCCTGTGGCAGGCGTGTGGCGAAGACGAAGCTGCTGGCGGCCTGCGCCACCACCACCTGCTGCGAGCTGACCGGATTGGTCGCGGCGAGTTGCAGGGTGACCGGGCCGGTCTGGCCGCTGGCCGAACCGCCGACCGCGAATTGGGTCGGGGCGAAGCAGACCAAGGCCGCGCCGTTGCCGGCTTGCACGCCGTTGTTGATGGTGACGGCGCTCAGGCCGGTCGCGCCCGAGCTGCCGCCCGCACCGCCGCCACCGCCGCCGTTCCAGTTCTGCTGGCAAGTGACGGTACCGACGCCGGCACCGCCGCCGCCGGCACCGACCGTGGCACCGCCGCCGCCGCCGCCGCCGAAGCCGGCACCGCTGAAGGAACCGGAGAAGTTGAAGGCGTCGCCGCCGTTGCCATTGGCCGCGTTGCCGGCAGTGGCCGGAAAGCTGCCGCAGCCACCGCCGCCCGCACCGCCGGTGCCGACCGCTCCGCCACCGCCGCCGTAGGGGCCGGGGCCGCCCGGCACGTCCGCGCCTGCGCCGCCCGTGCCGCCGCCGCCGACACCGCCGGCACCGCCCGCGATGACGTTCGCGGTGCTCCAGCCGGCGTTACCGCCGCCACCGCCGCCGCCGGCGATGCCGACGCGGTTGCCGATGCCGTTGCCGCCGACGCGCAGGTCGGTGGCGCCGCCGCCGATGCCGTCGACGCCCTCGCCGATGCCGCCGGGATTGACCGCCTGCGAGCCCTGCCCGCCGACCCAGATCGACAAGGTCGCGCCGGGCGTGACCGCCAGGGTGCCGCGCACCCGCCCACCCAGGCCGCCGGTGCCACCGGGTGAGTTCGGGCTGCCGCCGATGGTGCCGGCGCCGCTGCGACCGGCGCCGCCCTGGGCGCCGCTGAGGTAGACGGTCAGCGAATGCACGCCGGCCGGCACGGTGAGGGTCTGCTCGCCGCCGGTGAAACCGAACGCCGCCGGCGTTTCGCCGACACCGCAACTTTGCGCTTGCGCCGTACCGGTAATGCCGAGCCCCGCCAGCAACAGCAGGCCGCTCAGCCGGACCATGGCGCCGCGAGCCGCGCGCAGGGCCGGATCGAGACACAGGCGCGTGGTCGCGCCCGCACGGAATCGCAACGTCTTCATAAGCATCATCTCGCCCCCTAGGCGAACCGCATCGCGGTTGCACGAAACCCTCGCACACGCGATCGCGCGCACGGCCTGTGCGCCACGAACGCGAGTGCTCCCCTGCAAAAAGTCCTGGGCCTATGCGCTCGCGGCCTACCCCAAGGCCCGACGAGCGTCCGGTCGAAACCGGTACCCGGAACACAAGCGCCCCTCCCTGAGGCGCTTCGTTGGAAACAGTTAACGCGGAACGAGCCCGTTTGCGGACAACTCGTCACAATAAAAACTGTGCCAAGCGACACATTAATCCAGATGACCCGGATTTTCCGTACCGCTGGTCCGACAACCCCGGACTCGGCTTCACGATGCCGGCCGCGGCACGTTGCAGCCGAGCTTGCCGACTCGGACGCGCCGCTACGCGCGATCGGGCGCGCCGTGGCCTGGCCCCCGCGGGACCAGCCGCCTGCGACGAACCCGGCCGCGAGCGTTGTAGCGCAGCGCGCAAGCACGGCTATGCGGCGTCCCGGCCCAGCCGCCGGACACGGTCGTGGCCGGGCCACGGCCGCCCCGGGTACAATCCTCCGGCTCGCTGCACTCAGGCGCAGCGCGGTCGTAGAGCAGCCGGCTACACCGTGAAATCGCAACGGCCCCGTAGCTCAGCTGGATAGAGCATCCCCCTCCTAAGGGGAAGGTCACACGTTCGAATCGTGTCGGGGTCGCCAACCTAAGGGCTGGGCGAGACAGCAAGCAAGCGCGCGCTTCCAAGTCCCGATGGCTCCGCTCATCGCATTCGACTCGGACTTCACCCGGTCGGGCAACGGCCCGACGGCGGCAAACACGCTGCCGGCACCAATGCGTCACGTCTGCTCGGCCGGCACGAACGACACATCGAACACTCGCCATCTTTGTGCGGTTCGATCCGCCCCGGCCACTTACCTGCCGGCATCGCGCACATAACGTCGAACAGCGCCGTCTTCGGCCAGCGGCCATGAACAAAAAATAAGTGTGATTGCCCTGAATTTGGCGTATTTCTCTACGTACGACGGAACATGCGGCCCTATGCTTGCGCTCTGTCGGAACAACCGACGAACCGCTGGCATCGAGTTGCTACAGCCGTTCTCAGGGGGAAGGTTCCATGCCGAGGTCATCCAGTGCCCTGCTGCCGCCAGGCGCAGCCCTGCTTTCTGTGAGCCGGCGCAGGCCGGGCATACGATTTTCGAGACGCGCCTTCCTCTGCCTGTTTGCGGCGATGTCGGCATTCGGATTCGCCGGCGGTGCTTTCGCGCAAACCAACTGGGTCACCTTGTCGGGCGGTAATCCGGGCATTTTGAACAGCGGCCAGACCGCCACGCGAACCTGGCTGTGGGCGCCCGGTGGAAGCTCTATTACCGGCACGGTCGATATGACCCGCACCGGCGCCGGGCAGGTCTATGGATTCACCGAGAATCATCAAACCACCATTACCGCGAGCGGCTTCGGCGCCCCCGCTTACTCCGACGCATACGCCAACTCTGTCGGCGGCGTGACCGGAATCTTCCACTTCGGTTTCGAGGGCGAATTTCCGCGCGCACCGGACGATGCGCCGCCCGCGGCGGTTTCCACGACCGTCGTCGACTTCAAATTCAACGGCAGCGTCACCTCGCCCGACAACACCATCATTTCGTTATTCGACCCCGGTTCCGGCGATACCGGCGTCACCGGGCCGTTCACTTATAACTTCGATGCCTACTATCAAGGCGTTCCGATCAACACCAGCACCTGGACAGTGACGGTCGTCGACCCGTATCCGCCCACCGGCACGCCGACGAACTACACCTGGAACGCATCCACCGCGACCTACACGCTGTCGTCGTTTCCGTCGGCGACCGGCGGCAACTATCCCGACACGCTGGTTTTCATCGATACCCATAACACCACCTTCGACCGTCTGGTATTGACGGCGGTCGGTCTGGTGACGGACAACCTGGGCGTCGGCTTCGGCTCGGCCAATGTGCCCAACCTGCCGATCACCCTGGGCAAGACCTGGGTCAACGGCAAGAGCGGCGATACCGTCAGCCTGACTCTCGCAGGAGCGGGCGCAGAAAATCCTACCGCCGGCACCTCGACGCCGCCGGCCACGACGACCGCGGCGACCGCGAACGGCTTGCCGAGCCAAACGGTCACCCTCAGCGAAACCTTCACCACCGGCAGCGCGGCGAACTACACCATCACCTGGGAATGCCGGCGCATCTCGAACAACACGCTGGTGGCGAGCGGCACCGGCGCTAGCGGCAGCTTCACCATGCCGACCGACTCGGGCGTCGGCTGCGCGTTCACCAATACCCGCATCGCGCAGCAGATCAATCTGGCCAAGACCTGGCAGAACGCCACAGTCAACAATGCGATTACGGTGACGACGACGGGCGGCACCAACAACCCGACGCTCGCCTCCACTGCGAACACACCGAACGAGACCGATACCGGCGCGGCGGTCACCGTGTATGCCGGCGACAGCGTCGTGCTTCCGGCGGAAGCCTTTTCCAACGGCAGCCAGGCGAACTACCTCACGACGGTCGCCTGCGCCGGCGGCTCCACGCTCGCGTCGGGCGCGACCGGACGCTCGCTGACGATCTCGACCAGCACCACGGCGACCACCTGTACCTACACCAATATCAAGCGACCGGTGATTCGCCTGCAGAAGTCCTTGCCGCTCGGACGCTTCGTTGCCGCCGATCAGTTCGCACTGAGCGTGGCCGGCCCGGGCGCGCCGGCGCCGGTGACGACCACCGGCAGCGGCAGCACCGCCACCGGCACCGTGACGGTGGACCCGGCCACGATCGGCTCGGCCTATACGCTGTCGGAAACGGCGGCGGCCGGCACCAATCTGGCGAACTACACCACGGCCTGGAACTGCAGCAACGCCTTTTCGGGCGGACAGACGCCCAGCGGCAGCGGCACCAGTTTCAATCTCACTCCGGTAGCCGGCGACGACCTGACCTGCACCTTCGCCAACACCCGCGCACCGCTCGCGGACTTGTCCATCACCAAGACCAACACCCCGGGCGTGAACGGCGACGTCGACCAGGCCAACGACACCTTGATTCAAGGCGCCATCACCACCTACACCATTGTGGTGACCAACAACGGCCCGGACGCGGTGACCGGCGCGGTATTGCGCGATCCGATCGCCGGCCGTAGCGAGCTGATCTGCCCAGGCCCGGCAGCTTGCTCGGGAGCGGGTTGCCCCGCACCCACCCTGACCATCGCGCAACTGGATGCAGGGGTGGCGCTGGCAACCTTGGCGGCGACGGCACCGAACAATCAGGCGACCGTAACCCTGAGCTGCACGGTCCAGTAAGCAAGCCGACCGCCGGATCGACAGCGGCCGGCGCGGCCCGCCGCGCGGCCGTGATCGGCCTAGCCATGCCCGGCCATGACGGGCAATCAACATGCAATAACCGGCCATAAGCGCCCGTTACCGGCCGTTGCCGAGCACCGCCGCGGCCCACCGGCTACAATTCGCCGGAGCACCCCACGCTTCGATTGGACGCGGCGCCCCCCTCCTAAGGGGAAGGTCACACGTCCGAATCGTGTCGGGGTCGCCAACCACGCAGCGCCGCTCATGCGCGCTGCCGGCGCCCGCGAGGGCGTCCCCTTTCCGTCTCGCCGCGCCACGGCGCGACCATCACTTGGAGCTTTCGGTATGACCCACCCCGTTCTCGCCGCCCTGGGACTCAAAGACAACGAGTCCGGCACCTACCTCGGTCATGGCGAATGGTCGAAGACCGCCGACGCCGGCGTGCTGGAGCCGATCAATCCCACCGACGGCGAAGTGCTGGCGCGCGTGCAGGCGTCCTCGCAGAGCGATTACGACACCATCGTCGAACGCGCCCAAGCCGCCTTCGCGGTGTGGCGCACCACCCCGGCCCCGCGCCGCGGCGAAGCGATCCGCCTGTGCGCCGACGCGCTGCGCAAGCACAAGGACGCGCTGGGTTCGCTGGTCGCGCTGGAAATGGGCAAGTCCAAGCCGGAAGGCGACGGCGAAGTGCAGGAAATGATCGACATCGGCGATTTCGCCGTCGGCCTGTCGCGCCAGCTGTACGGCCTGACCATGCACTCCGAGCGCCCGGGTCACCGCATGTACGAGCAGTGGCATCCGCTCGGCCTGGTCGGCGTGATCTCGGCGTTCAACTTCCCGGTCGCGGTGTGGGCCTGGAACTCGTTCATCGCGGCGATTTGCGGCGACATCACCATCTGGAAGCCCTCGCCGAAGACCCCGTTGTCGGCGATCGCCTCGATGAAGATCTGCAACGAAGCACTGCGCGCCGCCGGTTTCCCGGACATCTTCTTCCTGTTCAACGACGCCGGCACCGAGCTGGCCTCGAACTTCGTCGACGACAAGCGCATCGCGCTGGTCAGCTTCACCGGTTCGACCAAGGTCGGCCGCGTGGTCGGCGAGCGCGTCGCGCGCCGCATGGGCCGCTCGCTGCTGGAACTCGGCGGCAACAACGCCATCATCGTCGACGCTTCGGCCGACCTGAAGCTGGCGATCCCGGCGATCGCGTTCGGTGCGGTCGGCACCGCCGGCCAGCGTTGCACCACCACCCGCCGTTTGTTCGTGCACGAGTCGATCCATGACGACGTGCTGGCCAAGCTGGTCGCGGCGTTCAAGCAGGTCGAGAAGAAGATCGGCGACCCGACCGACCCGGCCAACCTGATGGGCCCGCTCAACAGCCGCGATGCGGTGCAGGCCTACCTGGATGCGGTCGAAAAGGCCAAGGCCAGCGGCGGCAAGGTCGAGACCGGCGGCGCGCAGATCGAGCGCAAGGGCAACTTCGTCCTGCCGACCATCGTCACCGGCCTGAGCAACGACGCCGAAGTGGTGCAGACCGAAACCTTCGCGCCGATCCTGTACGTGATGAAGTTCAAAACGCTGGACGAAGCCATCGCCCTGCAGAACGACGTGCCGCAGGGCCTGTCGTCGTCGATCTTCACCGCCAACCTCAAGGCCGCCGAAGCTTTCCTGTCGGCCGCGGGTTCCGATTGCGGCATCGCCAACGTCAACATCGGCACCTCCGGCGCCGAGATCGGCGGCGCGTTCGGCGGCGAGAAGGAAACCGGCGGCGGTCGCGAGTCGGGTTCGGACGCATGGCGCGCCTACATGCGCCGCCAGACCAACACGATCAACTACTCCGACGCATTGCCGCTGGCGCAGGGCATCAAGTTCGATCTGTAAGCGCGGGCGGCGATGCCGTTCTCCGATCGAACGCCAGGTCCGTTGCCGCCGGGGTATCCCCTGGCGGCAACGGATGCCGCGGGCCAGCCCATCGGTGCAGGCACGCGGGTATGCATTCCCTGTTTGCCCGACTGGTTGATCCACGACCTGCCCGAGCCAGAGGTCGCGGAGCTGCGCCGCTTCGAAGGCCAGTCGCTGCCGGTTTTGCGCATCGACGCTTACGGTTACCTGTGGTTCGGCGAGAACTCTCCGCGGTTTTGCCTCAGGCCGGCCGAAGTGTTGGTCGAGCCCATCGATTCCAGCAGCCCGGGCTAGCGCAACGCAGTCCCCGGCAACCACACCGTTTTGTGATCGCAAGCGCAAAAGTCCGTCACACCGGCGATCGCAGACCGCGACGCATTCGGCGTAATCGCCGCGCCGCCGCCCCTAGCATGGGCTCGCCAGATGGACTGGCGACGGTGAAGGACGTCTTGTGGACACACGGAACCGTAGCATCCGCTTGAGCGCACTGGCCTTCGGCGTATTCGGCTTCGCCGCCGCCCTGACCGCCTACGCCGCGCCGCAATGCGAGCACTGCCTGGCCGGCTATTACGTCTGCCGAAGCAACAGCCCAGGCGACACGCAACCCTGCCTGGAAGCCATGTGGGATTGCGAGACCGCCAGCGGCTGCGCGATGAGCTATCCGCCGGATTGATCTATCGCGGGCATCGGCACGCGCCCGGTACCGGCCATGATCGAACGCGGACCGCGAACGCGCTTTGCGGACCGCTTCGTCTTTGCGTCGTCGCGATAACCCGCGGCGAGCATGCCGGCGCGGCAAGCCCGTCGTATGCTGTGACGATATTCACATCACGAGGGAACGTCCCCATGCAAATGCCTGTCCGCCAGACCAATGTCCTGGCCATCATCAGCCTGATCGCCGGCATCCTCGGCTGGACCCTGCTGCCCCTGGTCGGCAGCCTCGGCGCCATCATCACCGGCCATATGGCGCGCGGCCAGATTCGCCGCGAACCGGACCGCTACGACGGCAACGGCCTGGCTATCGGCGGCCTGATCCTGGGCTGGGGCTCGGTGATCATCGCCCTGCTCAGCCTCATCGTGATCGTGCTGTTCTTCGGCGGCCTGGCCACGATCGTGGCCCTGAGCGGCCAGCACTGACACCGCCTGCGCGATGCGTCCCCGGGCGCATCGCGCAACCGCCGCGCCATCCCGCCGGCTGCGGCCCAGCCCGCCCGCCGCCAACCGCCACACGCCATGCTCGCCCCGAGCCACCCGCTTGGGCGATAATCGGCGTCCCCGTCCCCGAGCGCCCCCGACGACCTCGTGTACAGCCTTGCCCGACCCTTTCTCTTCGGACTGGATGCCGAACGAGCGCACGGCCTAGGCCTGACGGCGCTGGAAACCGCTTATCGCAGCGGCCTCAATCCACTCATGGCGCGGCCGCCCAAGCCGCTGCCGACCAAGGTCTTCGGCCTCAGCTTCCCCAATCCGGTCGGCCTGGCCGCCGGCCTGGACAAGAACGGCGCCCACGTCGACGCCCTGCTCTCGCTGGGTTTCGGCTTCATCGAGATCGGCACCGTCACGCCCAAGCCGCAGGCCGGCAACCCGCGTCCGCGCATGTTCCGCCTGCCCGAACAGCAGGCCGTGATCAATCGCCTGGGCTTCAACAACGACGGCGTCGACGCGCTGGTGCGCAACGTCGCCAAGGCGCGGCGCAAGCGCGGCCTGCTCGGCATCAACATCGGCAAGAACAAGGACACCCCGAACGAGAACGCGGAGAGCGATTACCTCTACTGCCTCGAACGCGTGTATCCGCTGGCCGACTACATCACCGTCAACATCTCCTCGCCCAACACCGCCGGCCTGCGCGAACTGCAGGAGGAGCAGTCGCTGCGCCGCCTGGTCGGCAGCCTGCGCGAGGCGCAGGAGAAATTCGCCGCGCGCGAAGGCCGGCGCGTGCCGATGCTGGTCAAGATCGCGCCCGACCTGTCCGACGACGACATCGAGGCCGCCGGCCGCGTGCTCGGCGAGTTGCAGGTCGACGGCGTCATCGCCACCAACACCACCATCGCGCGCGACGGCGTCGAAGACAGCCCGCATGCGAAGGAAGCCGGCGGCCTGTCCGGGCGCCCGCTGATGAGCCAATCGACCACGGTGCTGCGCAAGATGCGCACGCGCCTGCCGGAAAACATTTCGATGATCGGCGTCGGCGGCATCCTGTCGGGCGCCGACGCGGTCACCAAGATGGCCGCGGGCGCGAGCCTGGTGCAGTGCTATTCGGGGCTGGTCTATCGCGGGCCGGCCCTGGTCCACGAATGCGTCGAAGCGATCCGCCGCCGCAAGGAAGCGCCCAGCCGCGGCAATGTCCCGCCGACGATCTGAGCCCGCCGTCATCCACCCGATTCCCTATCGCAAGCATGATTCGCAGGCATGGTTCGCAGGCATGAGCGCATGAGCCCGAGCGTGCGCGTGCTGCGCGATGCATCCCTGAAAGACCGCAACAGCTTCGGTGTCGCCGCGCGCGCGCCGTGGCTGGTCAGCGTCGACGAGGCCGCGGCCCTGCCCGAGGCGCTGCAACGCCCCGAACTGAGCGACGGCCTGGCCCTGGTGCTCGGCGGCGGCAGCAATCTGCTGTTCGCCGGCGACCCGAGCGGTGCGGTGCTCGAACTCAGCGGCCGCCAGGTGCGCATCGTCGAAGACGACGGCGAACGCGCGATCGTCCGCGCCGATGCCGGCGTGCCCTGGCACGGCTTCGTCATGCAGATGCTGGCGCAAGGCTTCGCCGGCCCCGAAAACCTGGCCCTGATCCCGGGCACGGTCGGTGCCTCGCCGATCCAGAACATCGGCGCCTACGGGGTCGAGGTGCGCGACTTCGTGCACGCAGTCGAAGCCTTCGAGCCGGCGACCGGGCGTTGGTTGCGCTTCGACAACGCGCAATGCCGGTTCGCCTACCGCGACAGCCTGTTCAAGCAATCGCCGGACCGTTACCTGATCAGCGCGGTCGAGTTTTCGCTGTCGCGCGTGCCCGCGCTCAGGCTCGACTACGCCGGCATCGGCGATGAGCTCGCGACGATGGGCGTGCATGCACCGACGCCGCAGGCGGTCGCCGATGCGGTGATCGCGATCCGCCGCCGCAAGCTGCCCGACCCGGCCGTGCTCGGCAACGCCGGCAGCTTCTTCAAGAACCCGATCGTGCCGATCGCGCAAGCAGAAGCCTTGCTGGCCGAGCATCCGTCGATGCCGTCGTTCCGCGGCAACGACGCCGACACGCGCAAGCTGTCGGCGGCCTGGCTGATCGACGGCTGCGGCTGGAAAGGCCATCGCGACGGCGACGCCGGCGTGTCGGCCGCGCATGCGCTGGTCCTGGTCAACCATGGCCGGGCCAGCGGCGTGCAACTGCTCGACCTGGCCCGCCGCATCGCCGCCTCGGTGCAGTCCCGCTACGGCGTCGCGATCGAACCGGAACCGCGCCTGATCGGCGCCACGTGGTGAGCGCCGCGCCGGCGCATCCGATGCGGGCCGCCAGCCTGATGCTGGCCAGCACGATCTCGTTCGGCGTGATGACCATCGCGATCCGTTTCGCTTCGCAATCGCTGCATACCTTCGAGATCGCCTTCTTCCGCAACCTGTTCGGCCTGCTCGCGGTGTTGCCGCTGTTGCTCGGCGCGCAGCGCGCGGAACTGCGTACCCGGCAATTGCCGAAGTATTTCGTGCGCTGCCTGATCGGCATCTGCTCGATGCTCGCCGGCTTCTGGGCCATCGGCCACCTGCCGCTGGCGCAGGCGATTTCGCTGACCTATTCGACGCCGATCTTCGTCACCATCGCCGCGGTGCTGTTCCTGCACGAACAGGTGCGCGCGCGGCGCTGGCTCGCGGTGCTGGCCGGTTTCATCGGCGTGCTGGTGATCGTGCGGCCGGGCTCGGCGGATTTCTCCATCGACAGCCTCGCCGCCCTGCTCGCCGCGGTGCTCGGCGGGGTGATCTCGATCCAGATCAAGCAGCTCTCGCGCATCGACTCGGCCAACACCATCGTCCTCTACACCTATGCGTTCTGGGTGCCGATGTCGTTGGTCCCGGCACTGTTCGTCTGGCAGTGGCCGCAGGGCACGGTGTGGTGGTGGATCATCGCCGCCGGCATCTTCGGCACCGGCGGGCAAGTGCTGTGGACGCACGCGCTCAAACTCGGCGAAGTCTCGGCGCTGACGCCGATCAGCTTCATGCAACTGCCGTTGGTGGCGCTGGCCGGCTGGCTCTGGTTCGGCGAAGGCCTGGACGCCTACACGGTGACCGGCGCGGCGATCATCCTGGCGTCCAACGCCTACATCGCCCATCGCGAAGCGGTGCTGGCGCGGCGCGCGGCGTCGGCCGCGGCGACGGCGGGGGCCGTGCCGGGAGAGTGAGTTGCTGCGCCTGGTCGTAGCGTTTGTAGGGTCGCCGGTCAGGCGGGGCCTCGCGATCTGGCGCAAATCCCCTCTGCCCCCCCTTTGCAAAAGGGGAACAGCACGGTGGCTTTGAAGGCACGAACGCTCCTGGTGGCTCGTACCAGCGATGCATCGACTCCGCTTGTTGCAGCGCACGAAGGCGCCGACCGCACTCGGCGATTCCGTGATCGGGGTCCGGGCATTAGCGGACAGGCGCGGCCGCATTAGCGGTCAATCTGCGCAGATCGGGTCCGGCGCACGCCGGCGCGATTGACGCGGCCGTACGGCGGGCGATATCCAGACGCGGCAGTACGGAGGGGAACCGGCCTCGCGCACGCCCTAGCGCGCGCCGGTAACGCGACCCGCTCCTCCCTTCATGACGATCCAAGGAGAGAGATCATGGCACTGAGCCGTCACGTGGCCGTCGCCCTTCTGGGCGGCGCCGTCGCCTTGTCCAGCCTGCCCTCGCATGCCGAGCAAGGCGATTACGGTTTCTTCGAAACCATCCGCAACCTGTTCTCGCCGCCCAAGGCCGACAACAAAGTCCAGCCGGCGCAACGCAGCGGGCAGTACCCGCTGCTCAGTCGCGACGCCGCACGCGCCGACGGCTTCGACCCCGGCGCCTACTACCAGTGGCAGACGGTGCAGTTGCCCGCCGAGACCGGCGCAGTCTGCGGCAACGGTTCGCCGTACAAGATCTTCGTCAACCGCGTGCCCGACACCACCAACACCATCATCTACATGGAAGGCGGCGGCGCCTGCTGGGACTATGCGAGCTGCTCGGGCCAGGGCGGCGTGCGCGGCGCGCGCAATCCCAACGGCGTGCCCGACGACTACATGAAGCTGCTCAATCCCGGCGCGAGCCTGGTCAGTCCGTTCGTGACCCGGGTCAGCCCGTTCGACGGGGTCAAGACCCAGGGCTGGAACATGGTCTACGTGCCCTATTGCACCGGCGACCTCTACGGCGGCGACAAGGTCGCGGTCTACGACGACCCGACCGGGCAAGCGCAACCGCTGGTCTGGCACCACAACGGCCTGCGCAATTCGCGCGCGCTGACCGCCTGGCTGAAGGACAACCTGCCGCGGCCCGGGCAGATGCTCAGCACCGGCTGCAGCGCCGGCGGCGCCGGCAGCCTGATCAACTACGACCCGCTGCGCCGCGATCTGTCGCCGAGCCGCGCCTTTCTGATCGACGACTCCGGCCCGATCTTCCCGACCCCGCGCAACGGCAACCCGGCCCAATACCCCTCGCAGCCGTTGATGGCGCATATCCGCGGCGCTTGGGGCCTGGACGCGCCGAACGGCCCGCTGGCCTATCTCGCCAGCGGCCTGCCGCAGCTCGACCTCGACGAACTCGGTTCGATCTACCCCGCACTCGCCAACAAGCACGGCAGCGACCGGCTCGGCGCGACCCACTTCTGGCAGGACCTGAATTACTCGTCGTACTCCTACGAGCGCTTCCACGCCGACATCCAATCGGCGCCGAACCAGGCCGCGAAAGAAACCCTGATCCACGCGAAATGGGCTTCCGACACCCAACGCCTGTCGGACCGCCTCAACGGCCTGGACAACTTCGGCGGTTACTTCCCGCAATACCGCGCCTTGAACGAAAGCCATTGCACGACCATCGTCGATTTCAAGAACGGCGACGTGCAGGAGCAGAGCCTCGAGCTGAAGCACTTCATCGACAGCGTGCTCGACGGCAGCGGCAAGGTGCGCGACGCTTCCGAGCAGAACGACAGCCGCGACAAGGCCAAGCCGTTCAACCTGCTGTACTGGCTGGTCGACCAGTTGCTGGCCTGACCGGTTCACACCTGATAGAAGCAGGCACCGATGCGCACGACCCTCTTATGGGTGCTCACCCTGACCGCCGCGGCCATCGCCGCGGCGGTCGGCGGCGGCTGGCTGCCGCTGTCCAAGGCGAAAGCCGATACGGTAGCGGCCAGCAACGCTCAGGGCACGGGCGCGCCGTCGCAGATGCAGGCCCTGCTGGCGACACCGCAGGCCCGCGACTACCGCCAGCGCCAACAGTTCCAGCGCGATGCGCAGCGCTTCTTCCGCGATGCGCGCAACCTGGGGCCGGTCGCACGCAGCCAGCGCGCGCAAGTGTTGGAGCGCAAGATCGATGCCTATGAGAACGCCGGCGAACTCTCCGCCGGCGAAACCATGCTGCTGCGGGTCGGGCTGATCCAGGCCACGGTCGTCGACCCCGCCGAACAGGCGGCGCAGGTCGAAGCGCTCGCCCAGCGTTACCGCGCCGAGGCCGCGCGCCGTAATGCGCAGTGGCAAAACCAGCAACAGCGAGACCCGCGTTTCCGGGACTACAAGCAGCGCGAACGCGACGTGGTCGCCGAAGTCCTGGCGATGCAGCGCATCCCCGGCGGGCTCAGCCGCGACGAGTACCTGCGCCAGCGCCTGCAGGCCGAACGCGAACAGGCCTATCGTTAGCCGTGCTGCTATCGGTTGGCGGCAACGCGCTCAATCGCCTTCCGCCACCGCCACACGATTGCGCCCGCCGCGCTTGGCCGCGTACAAGGCCTGGTCGGCGCGCGCGAACGTGGCCGCCGTGTCCTCGCCGGCGCGGTGCGTGGCCAGGCCGATGCTGATGGTCAGCGGCAACCCGACCGGCAGATTCGCGACCGCCTCGCGCACGTACTCGCATTGCAGCTGCGCTTGCGCCTGACCGCACTCGAACATCATCAGGAACTCCTCGCCGCCGTAGCGCGCCACCCCGCCCGGCGCGGCCGCGTACAGACGCAAGGCCTCGGCGACCGCCAGCAGGACACGGTCGCCTTCGGGGTGGCCGTGGACGTCGTTGATGGTCTTGAAGTGGTCGATGTCGAGCACGGCGACGTGCAGCGCGGCCGGCGCCTGCTGCCGCGCCAGCGCCTGTTCCAGCGCCAGCGCGAACGCGCGCCGGTTCGGCAGGCCGGTCAGCGGATCGGTGCGGGTCAGCGCAGTCAGATCGGCGTTGCTGGCTTCGAGCTCGGCCTGGTACTGCAGCAGCTTCTGCTCGTACCAATCGCTCTCTTGCAACTGCCGTGCCAAAGCGTGGCTGACCCGGCGCAATTCGAGCAGGCGCGAGGTCTGGGTCGACAAGGCCTGCAAAGCGACGTACTGGTGTTGGCGTAACTCGCGCGGCTGGCGGTCGATCACGCACAGCGTGCCCAGCGCCTCGCCGCCCGGCGTCACCAGCGGCGCCCCGGCATAGAAGCGGATGTTCGGGTCGTCGACGACCAGCGGGCTGTCGGCGAAACGCGCATCGTTATGCGTGTCCGGCACCACCATGGTCCGGTTCGGCTCGAGGATAGCGTGGGCACAGAACGCCAGCTCGCGCGGTGTCTCGCTCGCGGCCAGGCCGATGCGCGCCTTGAACCACTGCCGGTCGGCGTCGACCAGGCTGACCAAGGCGGTCGGCACATCGCAGATCGCGGCCGCGATCGCGACCAGATCGTCGAAATCCTTTTCCGGGGCGGTGTCGAGGATGTCGTAGCTGCGCAACGCCGCCAGGCGCGCGGCTTCGTTGGCGGGTATCTCGGGTTTCTGCACGACTCGGATTCCTGGGGTCGGAGCTGTCGAACCCCATCCCCTGTCATGGCCTCCGACCTGTCGAGTCTAGCAAGGCCTCGCCGCCGCGGGATCGGACCGGAGCACGGACCAGAGCACGGACCGGACCGGCCGCCCTGCCCCGTAACCGCGCCATGCGCAAGTGCGGGACCGACCCGACCCGCGTTTCGCCGACCGCCGTCACGGCCATTGCGCGATGCCGTACTTTCAAGCGATGGCGCTGCTTGCAATGTCGGCCCGCTACAATCGAACCTGCCGTGCAGGCGCGCGAGCGGCCTGCGAACGACAACCTGGAACGACCGCACCCATCGCCACAGAGAGGGCCACGTGCAAGTGGAAACGAACGATTACGTCGAACTCAAGAGCGAGATCCTCGACGGCATGCGCAGCTACATGGAAGAAGTCGCCGAAGACGGCAGCGACGCGGGTTACACCGCACAGGACATCGACGACTGCGAAGGGATCATCGATCGTTTCCTCGACTCCATCGCCCACGCCGCCGGCGACAACGCCCGCGCCAGCGGCGCGGTCAAGGATGCGGTGCTCGCCCTCAACGCCCTCAACGCACGTTGCAATCACAGCCTGATCGAGACCGACCAGCGCGAAGGCCTGTGCGAACTGATCATCCGTGTCGCCGCGACCGCCGGCGTGGGCTCGGGCCAGGACGACATCACCGAGGAATGGCGCGAGTGGTGAGGCGAGTGGGCTGCGTCGGCGACACCGGCGCGGCTCACATCATCGAGTACGCCCGCCATTGTCAATGAGTTGTGGAGCCTTCCAAGGCACGAGACGAAAAGCGGCAAGATCCGCTTCATCCTGCACCGACTCCTCGATACCCTCCCCCTTCGAGGGATGGCCCGATTTGAAGGATACGCCGTGAAGATCGAACGAAGTGCAATTCGCACGGGCAGAAAGCACGAACAAACAGGCGCCTGATGCCCAAGACGCCGAAGCGGACAGTTTCACGGGCACTCTGCTTCGTTCGTTATTTCGGTATGAGCAGCACCCATCCCGACTACGCTTGGACAGACGTGCGTGGCGCATCCGTCCGGCGAACCCAGCGCCTGCCCTCGTACCGAACCGAGCGCCAGCGCCAGTCCGAAAAACGCCATCCAGGCCAAGGCGCGCCGCAACCATTGATTGCGATCGGTAGTTCCGTTTGAAGTTCTCATGGTTCATCCGTGCCAGTCAGCCGTTGCAGCTGAAACCTTCGATGCGGGCAACCTTGTCCGCTTTCCGTCGCAATCTTTCTTCGTATGAAATGTGCTTTGCAAGCCTTCGAAATACGGCAGGAAACGAAGGGTGAATTGAATTCGTTGAATATGAATGCGTAGATGGCACATCCATCGGCGCTCAACGGTCGGCCGTCGATAGCTGTCGATGGCGAGAAAACAGAAGCGGCCGATCGATAATCACCGATCGATGTACGACCACATCGCAGGCATCCTCGCCGCCACGCAGGCAAAAAAAACCGGGCCCGCGAACGGGCCCGGTCTGGATAACGCTTCAGCCTGCGATGGTTACGGAGTGACGGTCAAGGCCACCCGCAACGCCACCTTCGGCCGCACCGGATCGTCGCTGGCCACGCAGACATAACCCACGTGTCCGCCCGGCGCGAGGCCGGCGGTGTTGATGCGCACGCGATTGGCGATCGTGCCGTGTCCCGGCACGGTGCCGAAGGCGCGCGTCGGCGCACCGATCCACGGCGCACCGCAAGCGCTCAGGCCCTGGATGTCGTAGGCCAGCCCGGCGAAACCGGCACCGGCCAACCAGGTGCCGACACCGCTCGCGTTCGGCGCGATGGTGCGGAACTGGCTGTCGCCGCTGTTGGAGGCGAACCAGACCCAGCGGTTGGCGAAGCTGGTACGCGCATTCACCACCAGCCAGTAGCGGCCCGGAGCGAGTTCGACGTTCTGCCCGGCCGCGACCAGGTCCAGCGCGATGTTGGCGCCGTCCAGGGTCACGCCCACGCCGTTCGGCGCGGAGGTGTAGCTCCACACCGCACTGCCGGCCAACGGGTTGCTGCTGGGATTACCGCCGTTGTCGGCATACACGCTCCAGCTGATGTTGGTCGCCGTGCTCGCCAGGGACGCACCGCTGGACACGAAGCCTTCCGAGAACAGCTTGGACAGGCGGGTGGTGTCGGTCAGGGTGAAATCGTCGCTGGAGAACTGCGCCGGCAGACCGCCGGCCGAGGCCGGGTCGGTGTAGATCGTGCTGCGGAAGCCGCTGGCGACGCCTTCGCTGCTGGCGTTGACGACGGTGCGCGATGCCGAACCGGTGTTGTCGACCTGGAACTCCAGCGGCGAGGCGCTGGTGTTGCCGATGCTGAAGTCGGCGAAACCGCGGCTGCCGGCCCTCAGGCTCAGCGACACTTGTTCCGGGCTCAACGCGATCGCCGGCGGCGGCACCGAGATCGCGATCGGCAGATGCAGATCGGGCGATGCGCGGGTCAACATCGGCTTGAGGTCGAGCTGACCGAAGTGCCAGCTTCCGTCCTTGGCGAAGCCCTTGCTCAGCACGATCACGTGCACCGTCGTGCTCTGCCCGGGCGCGGACAGGAACACCGGCGGGAAGGCGATGCCGTCGAGTCCCTTCACCTGCGCCAGCCACAACTCCGGCTTGCCCTGGGCATGGCGGAAGACGCGCTTGAACGTGCACGAGCCATAGCACTCACGCTTGTCCAGGCTGGCCAGGTTGAGCTTGGAGACGTCGCCGCCGGTGGCCGGATCGGCCGCCAGGAAGTTCGCCGTGGTTTCGTTGAGCACCAGGCCCGAGCGCAAGGCGCGATCGACCTGGATGCGGCCCGCTCCCTTGGCGAAGGCGTCGGCCGGGGTGACTTCGTCTTCTTTGAAGACCTCTTCCTTCGAGGTCATCATCAAGGCCGACTTGATCTCGTGCGAGGTCCAATCGGGCTTGGCCTGGCGCAACAGCGCGGCGGCGCCGGCCTGATGCGGCGAGGCCATCGAGGTGCCGCTGAGCAGGCCGACGATGTTCTCGCTGCCGGTCAGGGTGGTGCCGGAAATCACCGCGAGTATGTTGACGCCGGGTGCGGTGACGTCGGGCTTGATCAGATCCAGGCCGTCGGTCGGTCCGCGCGAGCTGAAACCTGCGAGCACATCGGGCGTGTTCGGAATCGGCGTCGGCGGGAAGTTGATCCCGCCGGTCGTCGTATTGCCGTTGCCGGTGGCGAAATTACGCAAGGCATCGCTGTCGGTCTGCGCGGCGAGGAAGGTCGGGATCGTCGTGCCCGGGACGCTGGGCGAGGTGGCGCCCGGCTGGTTATTGGCGATCACCACCGCGACCGCACCCGCGGCGGCTGCGTTGTTGACCTTGACAGTGAAGTTGCAGGTGCCGCGACGCACCACCGCGACCGCATTCTGGAAGGTGGCGGCCGGGAACGCGGCGCAACCGTCGGCGGCGGTATCGATGCCGGCGCTGACGCGGACCGGCGTGGTCGGCGGCAAGGACGTGGTGAACGCCGCGCCGGACGAGCCTTCGGTCAGTACCACCGCCTGCAACGCCGGCGGCACGGCGCCGGGGCCGGTCACCTGCAGCAGATAGGCGAAGGTGCCGCGGCCGTGCTGGGAAGCGGCGGTCGTCGAGGTCCACGGTTCCTGGTGGCCGAGCGTGTTCGGGCCGGGGCCGCTGTTGCCGGCCGAGGTGGCGATGTAGATGCCGGCATCGGCCGCGTTGAGGAAGGCCAGCGACACCGCTTCGCCCCACGGCGAGGCGCCGCCGCCGATCGAGTAATTGATCACGTCGACGCCGTCGGCGATCGCCTGGTCGACCGCGGCCACCGCCGAGGTGTTGGGGCATTGGCCTTGGTTGGTCGCGATGATCGTGTAGCAGATGTCGTAGGCGATGATGTTGGCGTGCGGTGCGACGCCGGAAATACGGATGTTGCGGCCCTTGTAATTCGCGGTCCAGGCGTTGCCGGCCGCGGTCGACGCGGTGTGGCTGCCGTGGCTGTTGGTGTCGCCGAAACCGGGCTCTTCGCGCAGGCCCGCAACGCCGCAGGTGTTGCCGGGCGGCCCGCAGACGAAGTCGTAACCGCCGATCAGCTTGTCGTTGCAACGGCCTTCGTCGACGCCGCCGGGGGCACAGGTGCCGAGGTAGTTGCCGCTGCCGTTGGGATTGATGTGCTGATAGCCGGTATCGTCGACCGCGGCGAACGCCGGGCTGCCGAAGTTGATGCCGGTATCGAGCACGCCGACCACCACGCCTTCGCCGCGGAACTGAGTCGGGCTGGCGTTCCACAACGCCGGCGCGCCGATCAGCTGCGGGCCGACGTCGGTCGCCAGCGGATACTCGCGGTATTCCTCGACCAGTTCGACGCCGGGCAACTTGGCGATGCGCGCGGCTTCGTTCTGGGTCATGCGGGTGACCACGCCGTTGACGGCGTGATGCATGCGGCGCTCGATCGCGAGCGGACGACCGATCAACGAACTGATGCCGCGCTCGTGATCGCGCTGCACGGTGTCGAGATGGCGTACGTAGCTGCGCGCTTGCGCGCTGTGTACGTCGATGCGATTGCCGTCCGCGCTGTTGGCGGCAGCGCTGTTCGCGTTCTGCGCGCCGGCCAGGCGTTGCGGCGCGGGCAGGCCCGCGACTTCGCCGTGGTAGGTGCTGAGCGGCGCTTCCTTGTACAACACGATGTAACGGCTGGTCTGGGTTTCCAGGCCGTTATGGATACGATTCGGCGATGGTGCGCCGCCGATCGCGCCGGCATCGGCCGGGCTGTCGTTCGAGAGACCGCGGATCGCGGCCCCCGCGAGCGCCGCCAGCCCGACCAGGCTGATGGCGATCGTCAATCGGTTCAGTGCAGTTGGCATGAGAGATCTCCTCGTCCGTTCGCGAAGAAACCGCCCCACGCCTGCCCCCTCAGGCATGTCGCGGTTCGAATTCAGGAAGGTAAAGATCGTCGGCGACGAACGGCGGCCCTGCTCCGTGCCCGCAGCCCCCCAGCGCCCTTCCAAGCGCCGGAACTACCGCAAACGCAACGAGGCGTTGCCTCCCCTCCCAAGCCAGCAGCCTGCTGGAGGCTCGAACGTTGCGGCGTGATGAGTAACACATTTTCGATGCGCCCACAGATGCTTTTTCGGCATGTTGCAGTGCTGAAACCTCAGTTCCGGGGCAGGCGCGGACGTGCGGCCGATGCCGGCCAGCGATGGCAGCGAGGCCGAGCGAACCTGCGAGCCCTCGGCGAGGTTGCCGCTAACGACGACGGCGCCCGGTGGGGCGCCGTCGTTTTGTTGCGCCGCGGCAGAGTCGCGGTATTCACCTTGCATCGCAGCACGAGCCGCGAGTGAGGCGCGCTGCGGTGCGGCCTCAGGGCGTCACGGTCAACTCCACGCGCAAGGCCGAGTTGGGGCGCTCGGGATCGTCGCTGGAGACGCAGACATAACCGACGTAGTGCCCAGGGGCGAGACCGTTGCTGACGATGGTGACGTCGTGGTCGTCGCCATTGCCGATTCCGACTTGGCCGCTGCCCAAGTTGGTGAGTATCCAGCTCGCTCCGCAGGTATGCCGCGTCTCGACGCTCCAGGCCAGTCCGGTCCCGCCGGGCCCGGGCAAGCCATTTCTCCAGTTGTAGAAACCCAGACGCATGGCGCGATAGCCGTTGCTCCCGGCCAAGTTCGATTGCAGCCAGATCCACTGCGTGGCTTGCGCCGTGCGCACGTAAGGCACCAACCAATACCGTCCAGGCGCCAGGTCGAGCGTTTGATTGGCCGCAGCGAGATCCAAGCCGATATCGCCCCCCTTGAGACGCAGACCGGGCGCGGTCATCGAAGCGGTGGAGAAATTCCAGACCGCCGGTGGATTGCCGACCGTCATCGGGTGTCCGGATGGGTTGCCGTTGAAATCCGGATACACGCTCCACCCCAACATCATGGCCACGTTCGCCAACGGCGAGCCGCCGCTATTCGCGCCTCGCACGAGCATTTTGCCGATGCGCGTGGTTTCGGTGAGGGTGAAATCCTCGGCGGCGAAGGCCGCCGGCGGATTGAGGTTGGGATCGGTGAAGATCGTGCTCACGTCTCCATACGCGATAGGCGAGGCGCTGGTGTCCACCAGCGTACGCAGTGCGGTGCCACCGAGCTGGAACTGATACAGCAAGGACGAGCCGCCACGATTTTCGACACGGAACGGCACGGTCGCGTTGCTGCCCGCGGCCACGGTCAACGATACCTGCGCCGGATTGAACGCGATCGCCGGCGGCGGCACCGCGATCGCAATCGGCAAACGCAGAACGGCCTGGGTACTGCCGCTGCCGGAGCTGAGTTCCAAGCGGCCGTGGCGCCACGAGTTGTCTTTCGGCACGCCGCTGCTGTCGATGGTGACGAGCACCGCCTGGCTTGCGCCGGGCGTCAGCGTGAACTGGGTCGGCGCGATCGAGCCGGGAAAGCCATGCAGCACCAGGTTCCAGGTCTGTGCGTTCGCCGAGGTATTGCGGAAAACCCGGGTGAAGCTGCAACTGTCGGGACACTTCGCCTGCGCCAGGCTCGCCAGGTTCAAGTTCGCCGGGTCGCCGCCGTTGGCCGGATTGGCCGCGCGGAAGTTCGCCGCGGTTTCGTCGAGCACCAGGCCGGCGCTCCAGGCCTGATCGACGCGAATGCGGCCGGCACCGATCGCATGCGCATTGCCGGGCGTGTACTCGTCGGGCAGGAACACCTCGGGCTTGGCGGTCATCATCAAGGCCGACTTGAGCTCGGCCGCGCTCCATTGAGGCCGTGCCTGACGCAGCAACGCCGCCGCGCCGGCATTGTGCGCGGCCGCGATCGACGTGCCGTTCGCCAACGCGACCGCGGACTCGCTGCCGCTGATCGCCGTGCCCGACGTCGCCGCCAGCACCAGCACGCCGGGTGCGGTCAGGTCGGGCTTGAGCACGGAGAAACGGCCGGCCGGCCCGCGGCCGCTGCTGCCGGCCAACACGTCGGGCGTGTTCGGGATCGGCGTCGCCGGATAGCCGATGCCGGCGGTCGCCGAGGCCTGGGCCATGGCGAAATCGCGCAACTGCGTGCCATCGGCGGCGGAAACGTGGAAGGCCGGGATGGTCGTGCCTGGATAGGTCGGCGCGAACGTGCCCGGCACGTTGTTGGCCATCACCACCGCGACCGCACCGGCGGCAGCGGCGTTGTTGACCTTGATCGAGAAGGTGCAGGTGCCACGGCGCATGATCGCAATCGCGCCCTGGAACGTCCCGCTTGGGAATGCACTGCAACCATCGGACCCGGTGTTGATGCCCGGACTCGCACGCAACGGCGTGCTCGCGTCTATCGCCGCAGTCAGCGCTACACCGGTACTGCTTTCGCCCAGGACGATCGTCTGCACCGCCGCCGGCACCGGTGCGGGCCCGGTGACCTGCAGCAAGGAAGCGAACTCGCCGCGCCCATGCTGCGCGGCCGCGGTCGTCGCGACCCAGGGTTCGAGATGCTCGACCTTGCCCGCCTCCGAGCCCAGGTTGCCTGCCGGCACCGCCACATAGATGCCGGCTTCGGTGGCGTTGAGCAAAGCCAAGGACACCGCTTCGCCCCAAGGTTCGAGACCGCCGGTGATCGACAGGTTGAGCACGTCGACGATGCCGTCGGCCACGGCCTGGTCGACCGCCGCGACGACCGACACGCTCGGGCAATAGCCCTGCCCGGTCGAGACCGCGCTGTAACAGGCGTCGTAAGCGATCAGGTTGGCGTGCGGAGCCACGCCAGAGATGGCGACGTCGCGGCCCTTGTACTGGACCGTGCGCGCATTGCCCGCGGCCACCGATGCCACCTGCGTGCCGTGGCCTTGGCTATCGCCGAAACCGGGCTCTTCGCGCACCGTCGAGATGCCGCAAAAATTGCCCGGCGCGCCGCAGACGAAATCGTACCCGCCGATCAGCTTGTCGTTGCAGCGCCCTTGGTCGACGCCGCCGGGAGCGCAGGAACCGAGATAATTGCCGCTGCCGAGCGGATTGACGTGTTGATGATTCGCCGCATCCACGCCGGCGAACGACGGGCTGCCGAAGTTGATGCCCGAGTCGATCATGCCGATCACCACGCCATCGCCCTGGAACGAGGTCGGGACGGCATTCCACAACGCCGGTGCGCCGAGCAACGCCGGTCCGGTGTCGCCGGCCTGGGCGTATTCGCGATACGGCTCGACCAGCAAGACTTCGGGGTGTTCCGCGACACGCGCAGCCTCGGCCGCGCTCAAGCGCACTACCGCACCATTGAGCGCGTGACGCAGGCGCCGCTCGACGTGCAGGCGGCGTCCGAGCGCACGGCCGATCTCGGCCTCGTGCTGCGCCTGCAGGCGCTCGAGGTGATCCAGATAGGCGCGTGCGCCATTGCCATGCACGTCCAACCGTCCGCGGCCGGCAGGGCCGGCCTGCTGTCGCGCCGGTGCCGGCAGATAACCCGACTGACCGCGATAGGCGCTCAGCGGCGCCTCGCGATAGACCACGAAGTAACGCACGGCGTCGCCGCCGCTGCCCGTACTCAAGCCCGGTGGCGGAGCGCCGCCAACCGGTCCCGAATTTCCTGCCTCCTCGCGCGACACCTTCATGGCCGCGAAAGCGAGCGCTGTCACCGCCGCCGCGGCTAGCGCCACGGCGATCGAAATCTGCTTCGACATCCTGTTGTCTCCCCGGGTGATGGGACGGTACGAGCGCACCGCCCGGCCGCGATGTTCGCATTGCGCCATGCGGATGTCCGCTGCGGCCGCGCGCATTGCGGTGGCTTGCAAAGGCACAACCAAGCTGCGCCCGACCGGCCGCCGAGGCTGCGATGCCGGGACCCGCCCGGAAGCCTGCGTGCCTAAAAAAAGCGGCGCCCTCACGAGCGCCGCCCAGAACTTGCCGCTTTTTGAAATCGCGCTTCAACGATCGGACATGAACTGCCCTGGGTTACGCGACAACAATGCGAACCGCCTTACCAGCCGAAGCCGACGCCCACGCCCGCCGAGCTTTCCGAATCGCTGAACGCACCGCCGACGGTCACCGTGGCGCGGTCGCTGATCGCGCGCTGATAGCCGATCGACAAGGCCTGCTCGCCGCCCTGGAAACCGGCGCCGACCGCGATGCGGTTCTGGGTGCGCAGGCCGGCCGCGCTGGCCGACATCTGCACCATCGCCGAAGTCATCGCGCCCAGCTTGTCGATGCGTTCGTCCTGCTTGTTGAAACGCCAGTTCATGTCGTCGCGCAGTTCGTTGATCGCCGCGGTCGGCGCCGCCAGCATCTGGTTCATGCGCGCATCGGTGTAGGTGTTGGCGCTGCGCAGCGTCTGCGCATCGCCGGCCTGCACCTGGGCGACGTTGGCCGCATCGGTCGGCGCGGTGCCGGTGGCGACGTTGGACACGCGCGTGCCGCCACCGCCCTGCAGAGTGACCTGTGCCTTCGAAGCGTCGTCATAGGTCACCGACGAAGCCACGCCGGCGCCGACCCGCGTGTAGAGATCGGTCAAACGGCCGTCGACCGCGGAGAAGGCCGCGCCGACGTCGTTGTAGTTGCCGCCCTGGATTACATAGGTCGGCGGCGTGAACACGCCGCCGGCGAAGCTCGCGCCGCCGCCGAAGGCGCCGCTCAGGGTGTTGAGCTGCGAAAGGTTCACCGCATCGGTGTCCTGGGTCGCGGCGGCGACGTTGACCAATTGCCGCTCGCTGCCGGCGGCGCCGAAGGACACGCTGTTGGCGCGGTCGGCGATGGAATCGCTGCCGAGCGCGACCGAGCCGACGGCCGACGCCGAGCTGTTGGCGCCCAACGCGGTGGCGTTGTCGACGCTGGCCGAACTGCCGGCACCGCTGGCGGTGGAGAAGCGTCCGCCGGCCGTGCTGGCCGAGCCGCTCGCGGTGGAGAACTCGCCGGCCGCGGTGGCGCTGTCGCCGATCGCGCTGCTGTTGGCGGCCGAAGCGGTCGCGCCGGTGCCGACTGCGGTGCTCTGGTCGCCCGCGGCGGTGGTGCCCGCGCCGACCGCAACCGCGCCGACCGCGCTGGCGGTCGCGCCGGCGCCGGTGGCCACGGCGAAGTCGCCGTCGGCGCTGGCGCCCTGACCGCAAGCGATGGCGCTGCCGCCGGCGGCGGTGGCGCCGCCGGTGGTGGTGCCGCCGAAGCCGTCGTCGAGCACGCAGGGCTCGCCGGCCCAGACGGTTGTGCAAGCCAGCGAAAGAGCGGCAGCGAGAAGAGTCTTGTGCGAAATGTTCAAACTGTCCCCCAGTAGGATGTCGTGCGCCGCCGCGGATCCGTGCATCGGCGCGGCGGTGGAAAGAGGCATCGACGCGGACCGCACAAGCGGCCGCGCCGGGTTTTGAGGTGCCGGACCCGAATGCGGGTCCGGCACCCGGAGCGTCACGGCGAGGGCGTGACCGTCAGGGCCACCCGCAGCGCCGCCTTGGGACGCAACGGATCGTTGCTGGCCACGCAGACATAGCCGGAGTAGCTGCCCGGCGCGAGGCCGGCGGCGCTGATCTGCACCTGCGTGTCGACGTTGGCGCCGACCGCGAGGCGGCCGAACGCGCGCGACGGCGCGCCGATCCAGGTGGCGCCGCAGGCGTTGGCGCCCTGCAGCTGATAGGCCATGCCGGGCGCACCGGCCGTCGCCGTCCAGGCACCGCTGCCGTCGGGGACAATGATCGCGCCGCGGTAGATGTTGTCGCCGCTGGTGGCGTTGAACCAGAACCAACCGGTCGCCAAAGGCGCGCGCACCGATACCACCAGCCAGTAGCGACCGGCCGGCAGATTGACGTTCTGACCGGCGGTGGCGAGGTTGAGGTTGATGGTGGCGAAGCCCGAGGTCGACACGCCGGCGCCGTTCACCGTGGAGGTGTGGCTCCACACTGCCAACTGCGGCGTCGATTCCGGATTGCCTTCGGGGTTGCCGTCGACGTCGCGGAAGATCGACCAGTTGATGTTGGTCGAAGTCGCCAGAGAACCGCCGTTGACGAAACCATCGGCGACGATCCGGGTGATACCGGTCGCATCGCTGAGGGTGAAGTCATCCGCCGACAGCTGCGCGCGCGCGCCGACCGTGGCCGCGTCGGTAAAGCGAGTGGAACGGCGGCCATTGGCGTTGTTCGGCAACTGCGCGACCAGCGTGCGTCCACCGCTGCCGGTATTGTCGATCTGCCAATCCAGGTTGGAACCGCCGATGTTGCCGAGGCGGAAGGTCACGTTGCCGCTGCTGCCTTGGGCGAGGCTCAGCGCGGTGGCCGGAGTGGCATCCAGACGCGGCGGTTGCACCGCGACCGCGATCGGCAGGCGCAACAGCGGTTGGCTGGTGTCGCCGCCGGACGGCGTCAGCACCAACTTGCCGAAGTTGAAGTTGCCGTTCGAGGGCAAGGAACTGGTGCTGACCGTGATCTTGACCGTCTTGCTCTCGCCCGGATTGAGCGTGAACAGCGAGGGCGAGACCAGTGCGCTCAAGCCCTGCACCTTGCCGGTCCAGGTCTGCCGGGTCGACAGCACGTTACGGAAGGTGCGGGTGAACGAGCACGAACCGGCGCAGCTGAACTTGGCCATGCTGGCCAGGTTCAGCGCCGAGACCTCGCCGCCGCCGGCCGGATTGGCCGCACGGTAGTTAGCGGTGGTCTCGTTGAGCACCAGACCGGCGCGGATCGCTTGCTCCAGTTGCAGGCGGCCGGCGCCCATCGCGTGCGCATCGGCCTGAGTGACGCCGTCCTCCTTCAGCACTTCCTGTTTGGCAGTCATCATCAGCGCCGACTTGACCTCGGCCACGGTCCAGTTCGGACGTGCCTGGCGCACCAGCGCGGCGGCGCCGGCATGGTGCGGCGAGGCCATCGAAGTACCGCTGATCAGGCCGACCAGGTTCTCGCTGCCGCTGATCGCCGTGCCCGCGGTGACGGCCAGGATATCCACACCCGGCGCGGTGATTTCGGGCTTGATCACATCCAGGGTGCCGGCCGGGCCGCGCGAGCTGAAACCGGCGAGCTGGTCGGGCGTGTTGTTGACGATCACCGACGGGAACGGAATGGCGCCGACGCTGGTGTTGGCGTTGGCATTGGCGAAGTCGCGCAGCAGGTTGCTGTCGGCCTGGCTGGCGACGAAGGCCGGAACGGTCGCGCCGGTCACCGTCGGGGTCAGCCCCGTAACTTGGTTGTTGGCGATGACCACCGCCACCGCACCCGCGGCCGCGGCGTTGGCGACCTTGTCGCTGAAGTTGCAGGTGCCGCGGCGGACTACCGCGACCGAGTTCTGGAAGGTATTGGCCGGGAATGCGGCGCAACCGTCGTTGGCGGTATCGATGCCGGCGCTCACGCGCACCGGCGTGTTGGCCGGAATGGCGACGGTGAACGGCGTGCCGCCGCTGCCTTCGGTCAGTTCGATCGCCTGCAGGTCGTCGGGCACGCTGCCCGGGCCGGACAGCGACAGCACCCATGCGAAGGTGCCGCGGCCGTGCTGCGAAGCGGCGGTGGTGGCGACCCATGGTTCCAGGTGGCCGGAACTGTAAGACCCCGGGCCGTCGTTGCCCGCAGCGGCGGCAACGTAGATACCGGCATCGGTGGCGTTGAGGAACGACAACGAGGTCGCTTCGCTCCACGGATTGGAACCGCCGCCGATGGAGTAGTTGATGACGTCGACCACGCCGTCGGCGATGGCCTGGTCGATCGAACGCACCGTGGCGGTGTTCGGGCACAGGCCGCGGCCGGTAGAAATCTGGGTGTAGCAGGCGTCGTAGGCGATGATGTTCGCGCGCGGCGCGACGCCGGAAATGCGGATGTTGTGGCCGCGGTAGCTCGCGGTCCAGGCGTTGCCGGCCGCGGTCGAGGCGACGTGGCTGCCGTGGCTGTTGGTGTCGCCGAAGCCGGGCTCTTCGCGGATGTCGGCCACGCCGCACTGGTTGCCCGGCGCGTTGCAGACGAAATCGTAACCGCCGATCAACTTGTCGTTGCAACGGCCTTCGTCGACGCCGCCGGGGGCGCAACTGCCCAGGTAGGTGCCGGCGCCGAGCGGGTTGACGTGCCGATAGCCGCTGTCGTCGATCGCGGCGAAGGCCGGGCTGCCGAAGTTGATGCCCGAGTCGATGATGCCGACCACCATGCCCTCGCCACGGAACCCGGTCGGAGCGGCGTTCCACAGCGCCGGCGCACCGATCAGCGCAGGGCCGACGTCGGTGGCCTGCTCGTATTCCTTGTACGGCTCGACGAAGCGCACTTCGTCGAGTTGGGCGAGGCGATCGGCCTCGCGCGGGGTGAGCTGGGTGACCATGCCGTTGAGGGCGTGGCGCATGCGGAAGTCGATGCGCGGGCTGCGTCCGAGCAGGCCGCGGATGCGCTGCTCGTGCTGGGCCTGGACATCGCCCAGATGCTGCACGTAGCCGCGCGCCGCCGCGCTTTGGACGTCGATGCGTCCATTGCCGGCGACCGTGCTCGGCAGGCGCTTGGGCGCCGGCAAACCGCGCACTTCGCCCTTGTAGCTGCCCAACGGCGCCTCGCGGTAAACCACGATATAGCGCTGATAACCGTCCAGCGCTGCCTCGCTCGGCAGCGACGGCGGCGGTGCGCCGCCGATCGGCCCGCTCGGGCCGGCATCGCGGCCCGACATCAGCGCGCTCGCCCCCGCGACGGCGGCAACCGCGGCGATCGCCGCCGCAATGGAAGTCCTCTTCATCACTTTCCGCATTCCCCTAGCCCCTCTTTGCTGACGCATGCGCTAAGCGCAACGCCTGGCCAACGCGACCGGCATTGCGCACTCGTGTAGGGGAAGGTGGATCCGTCGCGGCGCCGGCGTGGACACGGCCCAGGTGCTGCGTTGTTCCTTCCCCCTGAAGTCACAACGCAGGCGGAACGGGATCCCCCCACCCGCGTCACACTTTATTTGTGGAATAACCTTGCCAGTCTTGGCGAAACCGGCCGAACGATGGCCGCCGAAACCCTTGCCCGCGGGCTTGGAATCAGGTAGCCGCGCGCCACGGCCGCAACTGCCCGCCGCGGTAGACGATCAGATACACCGCCACCACCCAGGCGGTGGCGACCGCCCAGCCGGCGAGGATGTCGGAGGGGAAATGCACGCCGAGGTAGAGGCGCGAGAAACCGACCAGGGGCACGAAGGCCGCCATGATCGCCAGCACCGGCCAGCGCCAGCGCGTGTTCCAGCTCAACAGGATCAAGGTCGCCGCGAGCGTCATCGAGCCCATCGCGTGGCCGCTGGGGAAACTGTAGTTGTGCTCGGGCGCGATCGACTCCCACAGCGACGGCCGCTCGCGGGCGAAGAACTGCTTGGCGGCGATGTTGAGCAGGGCCGAGCCACCGAGGGCGAGCGCGGCGAAACTGCCTTCGCGGAAACGGCGGCGCGCGATGAGCGCGGCCACCAGGGCGATGTCGAACGGCACCACGCCGTGAAGGTAGCCGATCCGGGAGATCAGCACGAAGAACTTGTCGTAGCCCTCGCGCGCCAGGCCGTGGGCGTATTCGAGGATGGGTACGTCGAAGACGATCGCTTCCTGCTCGTGGATCTCGTCGGCGAGTTCGGCGAAGCCCCACAGCGGCATCAGCAGACCGATGAAGACCAGCAGCAACAGCCAGCCGTGTCGACGCAGCAGCGCGGCGCCGAAGCGCGCTTCCTGCTGGAGGGTGTCGCCGCCCTCTCGGGCGGCGACGCTGGACTCAGACGCCTGCGGCGCGGGCGCCATAATTGCGCTCGACGTAGGTGTCGATCAGGGCGACGAATTCGGTGGCGATGTTCTCGCCGCGCAGGGTCACGGTCTTCTGGCCGTCTTCGAACACCGGCGCCGACGGCGCTTCGCCCGTGCCCGGCAGCGAAATGCCGATATTGGCGTGACGCGATTCGCCCGGGCCGTTGACGATGCAGCCCATCACCGCCAGGGTGAGGTTTTCCGCGCCCGGATGGGTGATCTTCCACTCCGGCATTTTGGCGCGCACGTGTTCCTGCACCTTCTGCGCGAGTTCCTGGAAGAAAGTGCTGGTGGTGCGGCCGCAACCCGGGCAGGCGGTGACCATCGGCGTGAACGCGCGCAGGCCCATGGTCTGCAGCAGTTCCTGGGCGACGATGACTTCGTTGCTGCGGGCCTGGCCCGGTTCGGGCGTCAGCGAAATGCGGATGGTGTCGCCGATGCCTTCCTGCAGCAGCACGCCGAGCGCGGCGCTGGACGCGACGATGCCCTTGCTGCCGATACCGGCCTCGGTCAGGCCCAGGTGCAGGGCGTGGTTGCTGCGGTTGGCGAGTTCGCGATACACCGCGATCAGTTCCTGCACGCCGCTGACCTTGGCGCTGAGGACGATGCGTTCGGCCGCCAGGCCGAGCTCGACCGCACGCGCGGCCGAGTCCAGCGCCGAACGGATCAGCGCCTCGCGCAACACGCGGCCGGCGTCCCAGGGCTCGGCGCGCTCATGGTTTTCGTCCATCAGCTTCGCCGCCAGGGCCTGGTCGAGCGAGCCCCAGTTGGCGCCGATACGCACCGGCTTGCCGTGTTTGATCGCCAGCTCGATCAGAGTGGCGAACTGGCTGTCCTTCTTCTTGCCGAAACCGACGTTACCCGGGTTGATGCGGTACTTGGCCAGGGCCTCGGCGCAGGCCGGCTCGGCGGTCATCAACTGATGGCCGTTGTAGTGGAAGTCGCCGATGATCGGCACCTCGATCCCCATCATCGCCAGCTTGTCGACGATGCGCGGCACCGCCGCGGCCGCTTCAGCGGTGTTGACGGTCACCCGCACCATCTCCGAGCCCGCTCGCCACAGTTCGGCGACCTGCTTGGTGGTCGAGGCCACGTCGGCGGTATCGGTGTTGGTCATCGACTGCACCACCACCGGGGCGCCGCCGCCGACTTCGACGCCGCCGACCTTGACCGTACGGGTCAGACGGCGCGGGAGGGGGCCAAAACCGGAATGAGCGCAGGGCAGGACGAGGTCTGAATTCATGCCCGCCATTGTAGCGCCGAGGGCCGGACTTACGTGTCGCGCAGGTGAAGCGCGGTTCGATGAACGGCCCCGCGCAAGGGCCGAAGCCGCGGACCGGCGCTGAGACCGGGCCGGCCCATCGCGATACTATCGGCGCCTGTGCCCGTCGGCGCCCCTTGCGGCGCCATGCCGTCGCTCCCGCCTGCCGCCGTCTCTCCAGTCTCTTCCATGCCCCCCAGCGACCCCGATCACGTCCTGACGCCAAGCCAGCTCAATACGCTGGCGCGCAACCTGCTCGAGGACACCTTCCCGCTGATCTGGGTCGAAGGCGAACTCGGCAACCTGTCGCGGCCGTCCTCCGGGCATCTGTACATGACCCTGAAGGACGCGCGCGCCCAGGTCCGCTGCGCGATGTTCAAGCCCAAGAGCAGTTGGCTGAAGTTCGTCCCGCGCGAAGGCCTGCGGGTGTTGGCGCGCGGCCGGCTGACCCTGTACGAAGCGCGCGGCGACTACCAGCTCGTGCTCGACCATATGGAAGAGGCAGGCGAAGGCGCCTTGCGGCGCGCGTTCGAGGAACTCAAGGCGCGGCTAAGCGCCGAAGGCCTGTTCGACGCCGAACGCAAGCGCGAGCTGCCCCGCTTCCCCTCGCGCATCGCCGTGATCACCTCGCCGAGCGGCGCCGCGGTACGCGACGTGCTGAGCGTATTGGCCCGGCGTTTTCCACTGGTCGAAGCCGAGGTGTTGCCGGTGCCGGTGCAGGGCGATACCGCGGCGGCGCAGATCGTCGCCATGCTGCAACGCGCCCTGGCCTCGCAACGCTACGACGTGATCGTGCTGGCCCGCGGCGGCGGCTCGCTGGAGGACCTGTGGGCGTTCAACGACGAACGCCTGGCACGCGCGATCGCCGCGTCCGAAGTGCCGGTGGTCTCGGCGATCGGCCACGAGACCGATTTCACCCTCGCCGATTTCGCCGCCGACGTGCGCGCACCGACGCCTTCGGTGGCGGCCGAGCTGCTGGTGCCGCAGCGCGAAGACCTGCTGCACCGCGTGCGCGTGCTGGAGGCGCGGCTGCGCAATCTGCAATTGCAGCGCCTGCGTCAGGCCATGCAACGCGCCGACCGCGCCGGCCTGCGCCTCAACGCCTTGCGCCCGCAGGCGCGACTGGCGGCCCTGCGCGTCCGTCAACAGGACGCGCTGCGCCGCCTCGAACAGGCCTGGCGCCGCCAGCTCGAACGCGAACGCGCGCGCCTGCGCCACGCCGACGCCGTGCTGCGTGCGCACCAACCGCAGCGGCGCATCGCGCGCTTGCGCGAACGCCTCAGCGCCCTCGCCCACCGCCCGCAGGCGGCGATCGCCCGGCGCCTGCGCAGCGACGCCCTGCGCCTGCGCGGCCTGGCGCGCTCGCTCGAAGCCTGCAGCCCCTTGGCCACCGTAGCCCGCGGCTATGCCATCGTCCAACACGAAGACGGCCGCGTCGTGCGCAGCGTGCTCGACGCCGCCCCCGGCGACCGCCTCAACGCGCGGGTCAGCGACGGACAATTGCGCCTGGTAGTGGAAGCGCCGGTCGGCGCCGACGGCGAGCGCGGGTAACCGAAGCACCCGACCCGATCGCGGCCTGTAGCGTTTCTACGTAGTCTGCGGCCGGTGACGGTGCGAACGGAATCATCACGGTCGCGGCTCGCGCCGCTCCTACCCGGAAGCAGGTTGCCGTTGCCGTTGCCGTTGCCGTTGCCGTTGCCACATGAGCTTGGCGCAGTATCGAACTTGCGAGAACGCCTGGAGACCCGGAGGGCGCCGCACAGGACGTGCGGCGTTTTTCGATAGGACAAGG
>NZ_JMTZ01000087.1 GCF_000731095.1 Lysobacter antibioticus
CAGCCAGGTGATCGCGGCCAGCTCGGACAGCAGCCAGATCGAGAAGCCGATGCCGATCAGCGGGATCAGCGGCACCAACGGCGTGCGGAAGGCGCGGTGCAGGTCGGGCTTGCGCACGCGCAGCACCCACACCGAGGCGCAGATCACGATGAAGGCCGAGAGCACGCCAATGTTGACCAGCTTGGCGACCTCGCCGATCGGCAGGAAGCCGGCAACCAGGGCGGTGAAGATGCCGAGCACGATGGTGGGGCGGTGCGGCGTGCCGTACTTGGGGTGGATCTTGGCGAACCAGCCCGGCAGCAGGCCGTCGCGCGACAGCGAGAACCAGATGCGCGCGGCGCCGAGCATGAAGGCGAACAGCACGCTGGCGATGCCGATCACTGCCGAGATCGAGATGGCAGCGGCGATCCACGGCAGGCCGAGGCGGGTGAAGGCTTCCGAGACCGGGGCGTCGCCGCCGAGGGTGGTGTAGGGCGCGATGCCGGTCAGCACCAGCGACACCGCCAGATACAGCACCATCGACACGCCCAGCGACAGCAGCACCGCGCGCGGCAGATCGCGTTGCGGGTTCTTGGATTCCTCGGCGGCGGTGGTCAGGGTGTCGTAGCCGAACACCGCGAAGAACACCACTGCGGCGGCGGTCGCCACGCCTTGCAGGCCGAAGTGGCCGACGCCGTTGGCGTCGACGACGCGCTCGGGAATGAACGGCACCCAGTTGGCCGGGTCGATGTAGAACGCGCCGACGCCGATCACCAGCACCACCGCGATGACCTTGATCGCGACGATCAGGGTGTTGAAGCGCGCGCCCCATTCGGTACGGAACACCAGCAAAGCCGACACGCCGATCGTGGCCAGGGCCGCGATCAGGTTGAAGACGCGGCCTTCGCCGGTGCCGATGGCGCCCTGCGCCCATACCGGCAGATGGAAGCCGGCGCTGCCGAGCAGGGCCTGCACGTAGCCGGACCAGCCGATCGCGACCACCGCCACGATCAGCGCGTATTCGAGCAACAGGTCCCAGCCGATCAGCCAGGCCGGCAGCTCGCCCAAGGTGGCGTAGCTGTAGGTGTAGGCGCTGCCGGTGACCGGGATCATGCCGGCGAACTCGGCGTAGCACAGCGCCGCCGCGGCGCTGGCGATGCCGGCGAGCAGGAAGGCGAGGGCGACCGCGGGGCCGGCGTTGGTGGCGGCTTCGTGGCCGGCGAGGACGAACACGCCGACGCCGATGATGCCGCCGATGCCGATCGCGGTGAGCTGCCAGAGCCCGAGTACGCGGCGGAAATCCGTACGTTTGCTGGCCTCGGCCTGCAGTTGTTCCACCGACTTGTGCCGGAATACCTTGGCCACCAGGCTCATCGAACGCTCTCCCCGAATGATCGCCGCATCATAGCGGCTGCGGCGGGCCGCGCTTCAATACGGGACCGTTCTGGGGCGGGATCGTCAAATCGCGGCAATGCCCATGCCTGATGATGGCCGGCCTGATGATGGCCGGCCCGACGATGGCGGGTCGGGCGCGCCTGTCGCGTCGGCACTGCGTCGGCGCCGGCACGCGGGCCGGCCGGCGTGGACGCGCCTGTATGCATACGAACTAGCGGAGAATCGACCGGTGAAGCGCAGTACATCTCTTAGACTGGCCTGGATCGTCTGCGGCGCGCTGGCCGGCGCGGCAGCGAACGCCACGCCCGCCCCCGTCGCTCCGGAGTCCTCGTCCGCCGTGCAGACCGCCGATAGCCCGCGCCTGATCGTGATCGCCCACCGCGGCGCCAGCGGTTATCGCCCCGAGCACACGCTAGAAGCCTATCGCCTGGCGATCCAGCAGGGCGCCGACTTCATCGAGCCGGACCTGGTCGCGACCCGCGACGGCGAATTGGTGGTCCGCCACGAGAACGAGATCTCCGGTACCACCGACGTCGCCGACCACCCGGAGTTCGCCGACCGCCGCGTCAGCAAGGTCATCGACGGCGAGCGCCTCACCGGCTGGTTCACCGAAGACTTCACCCTGGCCGAACTCAAGACCCTGCGCGCACGCGAACGCATCCCGCAGATCCGCCCCGGCAACAAGCGCTTCGATGGCCGGTTCGAGATCGCGACCCTGCGCGAGGTGATCGCTCTGGCCAAGGAGCACAGCCGCGACGGCCGCGTCATCGGCATTTATCCCGAGACCAAGCATCCGACCTGGTTCGCCCTCGAAGGCAAGCGCATCGATGGCACGCCGATCCAGGTCTCGCTCGGCGAGAAGCTGGTGCAGACCTTGGTCGCCGAGGGCTTCACCGACCCGGCGCGGGTTTACATCCAGAGTTTCGAAGTCGCCAACCTAATCGAGCTCAAGCGCAGGATCCTGCCGAAGGCCGGCATCGACCTGCCGCTGGTGCAGTTGTACGGCGACTTCGAGCGCGACTGTCCCTACGACTTCGTCTACCACCTCGCGCACGGCAGCGACCTGAGCGCGATCTATGGCGATCTGGGCACGGCGATCCCGGGCGGCATCGGCGCCGGCACCGGCTATGCGGCGCTGACCGAAACCGCGGCGCTGAGCTGGATGCGGACGCACTACGTCGCCGGCCTGGGCCCGTCCAAGAGCAGCCTGCTGCCGCGCGTGGCCCTGCCGGCCAAGCGCGATGCCGACGGCGACGGCCATGCCTTGCTGACCACCCGCAACACCGGTTTCGTCCATCCGGTGCTCGGCCGCGCTTTGCAGCTCGGCTTGCAGGTGCACCCGTATACGGTGCGCGCCGAGGAACCCTTCCTGAGCCAGACCGCCAACGGCGTGGTCCAGAGCGCGCTCGGCGAGGCCCTGCAGCTCTACGCCCTGGGCGTGCAGGGCTTCTTCATCGACCAGCCCGACATCGGCGTGGCCGCGCGCAAGCTGTTTCTCGAACACAGCCGCATCGATCGGCGTCCGACGCCCTGAGGCCGCCGCGCCGCCGCTTCTGGGTAGGAGCGGCGTAAGCCGCGACAGAACGAAGCGGTGAAATACCACGTCTTCGTCCGCAGCCAGGGATTGCGGCATACGAAAAAACAGACGCCGATTGTCCGGGCTTCGGTTGCGGCGCTGGCGTCAACTTCTTCGGTTGGTCGCGGCTCACGCCGCTCCTACAGTCGGCGATATCGTTAGCCGAATCCCGAATCCCGAATCCCGAATCCCGAATCCCGATTCCCGATTCCCAATTCCCGATTCCCGATTCCCAATTCCCAATTCCCAATTCCCAATTCCCAATTCCCGAATCCCGCCCAATCACCCCAACGCCGCCTGCAAGGTGGCCGAGCAATCGGCTTCGAGCTTGAGCGTGGCGATGTCGTCGGCGCGGGTCACGCCGCGGTTGAGCAGGGCCAGCGGCAGGCCGGCCTCGCGCGCGGCGCGGGCGAAGCGGAAGCCGGAATAGACCATCAGCGACGAACCCACCACCAGCATCGCGTCGGCTTCGGCCAGGGCCTGCTGGGCCGCGGCGACGCGCGCGCGCGGCACGTTTTCGCCGAAGAACACCACGTCGGGCTTGACCATGCCGCCGCAGTGGCCGCACACCGGCGTGGCGAAGCGCTCGAACTCCAGGCCTTCCAAGTCGGCGTCGCCGTCGGGCAGGACCGCCGCGTCGAGGTCGACCCAATCCGGATTGCGTTCGGCCAACTCGGCTTGCACCGACTCGCGCGCACGCCGCGCGCCGCAGTCGAGGCAGACGATCTCGTCCAGGCAGCCGTGCAGATCGACCACGTCGCGGCTGCCGGCACGTGCGTGCAGGCCGTCGACGTTCTGGGTCACCAGCGCATGCGGGCCGTCGCGTTCCTGCCAACGCGCCAGCGCCTGGTGGCCGCTGTTCGGCCGTGCGCCGGCGAACGAAGGCCAGCCGACGAAGCTGCGCGCCCAGTAACGGGCACGGGCGCGGGCGTCGCCGACGAAGGCGCGGAAATCGATCGGCGGCTTGCGCTGCCAGGCGCCGTTCTCGTCGCGGTAATGCGGGATGCCCGAGCCGGTGCTGAGGCCGGCGCCGGTCAGCACGAACACCCGCCGGTGCGGGCGCAGCCACTCGTACAGGGCCTGTGCGGCGGTGTGCGCATCGCGGGTGTCGGCGGCGTTCGGATTCATTCGGGGGCGTGGTCGCAGGCGGGACAGGGCTGTGGGCTAGATGGCGGCGATGCGGTGGCTATCCAAGGTCGGCGCCGCGCCGTGGCAGCGACGGCGTGGCAAAAAGAAGACCGCCCGAATCGCTTCGGGCGGCCTGGCGTACCACGGCGGGGCGCGCGCGGTCGCCGGGGGGAGGTCAGGTTTCCGGGCTCACCACATCAGGCCGGCGCCGACGGTCACGCCGACGTCGCCCTTGGAGTTGCTGTTGCCGGAGAATTTATAGACCCAGCGGCCGTCTTCGCTGATCGTCGAGACGCCGATCGCGAAGCCGGTTTCGCCGCGGAACGAGCTCGCCGCGATCGCCGCCATGCTCTTGCCGGGCATGTAGGACTGCGGCAGCCCCGCGACCGCCATCGCCGAAGCGACGCCAGCGCTGGCCTTGTCGTCGAGCTGGCCGATCTCGCGGCGCAGGCCGTTGCCCCAGTTATCGGTGTACTGGTTGGAGGTGGTGATGGCGCGGTTGACGCCGTCGTTGAGCTGCTGGACGTTGACCGCATCGGTGTTGGAGGTGCCGGCGCGGACGTTGCGGATCTGCACCGAACTGCCGCCGTTGTTGAGGGTCACCTGAGTGGTGTTGACGCTGCCGTCGACGTTGGTGTCGTAACGCACCGTGCCGGCCTGCGAGGAGCGCAATTGGGCGACGTTGACCGCGTCGTTGTCCTGGCTGCCGGCGGCGACGTTGACGATCTGGCGCTGCGCGCTAGCGGTGCCCACCGACACCGTATTGGCGCGGTCGGCCACCGCGCCCTGGCCGAGCGCGACCGCGCCCGACGCCGTCACGCTGGCGCTTTCGCCGACCGCGACCGCATTGGTCGCGCTGGCCGAGATGCTGCTGTTGGCGCCGACCGCGGTGCTGCCGTCGGCGTTGACCCGGGCGTTGCCGCCGACCGCGGTGTCGTTGTCGCCGGCGGCGTAGGCGTCGCCGCCGACTGCGACGCCATGCTGTCCGCCGGCGCTGGCGCCGGCGCCGGCGGCGATGGCGCGCGTGCCCGCGCCGACCGAGGCGTTGCCGGTGCCGTCGATGGCGATGCGCGGTTCCGGGGTGCTGCCCGGCGGCAGATTGTCGATGCGGTTGTTGATGTTGGTCAGGCTGGCATCGACCGCGGCGAAGGCCGCGCCGACGTCCTGGTAGCTGCCGCCTTGCACGGTGAAGCTGGGTGCGCCGAAAACGCCGCCGCTGAAGCTGGTGCCGGCGCCGAAGATCGAGGCGATGCCGTCGCCGAAGCCCTGCACCTGGCCGCCGTTGACGGCCTCCAGGCTGCCGGCGGCGATCTGGCCGTTGGCGACGTTGTCCAGGGTCGTGCCGGTGCCGGCGGGGCCGCGCAGGGTGGCGCGGGTGTAGTCGGGGTTGCCGCTGCCGTCGTCGTCGTACTTCACCGCGAAGGCATCGTTGCCGGCGAGGCCGCCGTCGAGCGCGCTCAGCGCCGCGCCGACGTCGTTGTAGGTATTGCCGCCGATGACGTAGTTGGGCGCGGTGAAGCCGCCGCCGATGTTGAAGGTGGCGCCGCCGCCGAACAGCGCCGCGGTCGAGGTGCCGAGGCTGAACAACTGGCCGCCGTTGACCGCCTGCAGGCTGCCGGCCGCGATTGCGCCGCCGGCGAGGTTGTCGATCACGGTGCCGGTGCCGGCCGGGCCTTGCAGGGTGACGTTGCCGTAGTCGGGGTTGCCGCTGCCGTCGTCGTCGTAGCGCACGGCGAAGGCGTTGCTGCCGGTCAGGCCGCCGTCGAGCGCGGTCAGCGCGGCGCCGACGTTGTTGTAGCTATTGCCGCCGATGACGTAGTTCGGCGCGGTGAAGGTGCCGCCGGCGTTGAAGGTGGTACCGCCGCCGAACAGGTTCGCCACCGAAGTGCCGATGCCGAATATCTGGCTGCCGTTGATGGCGTCGAAGCTGGCGGCGGCGATCTGGCCGGCGGCGAGGTTGCCGATCAAGGTGCCGGTGCCGGCCGGGCCGCGCAGGGTGACGTTGCCGTAGTCGGGATTGCCGAGGCCGTCGTCGTCGTACTGCACAGCGAAGGCATCGGCGTTGGCCATGCCGGCATTGACCGCGGCGAACGCGTCGCCGGCGTTGTTGTAGCCGTTGCCGTCGATGATGAAGTTCGGCGCGGTCACGGTGCCGTCGGCCGCCACCGAGGCGCCGGCGCCGAGGCGCTGCGCATTGGACTGGCTGATCGCGAAGATCTGGCTGCCGTTCACCGCCTGGGTGCTGCCGGCGGCGATGACGCCCGCACCGAGGTTGGAGATGACGGTGCCGCCCGGGCCCTGCAGGGTGACGTTGCCGAAGTCGGGCGTGCCGCCGAGGTCGTCGTACTTGACCGCGAACGGATCGGCCGCGGCGTTGGCCAGCGCGCCCTGCAATTGGGCCACGTTGACCGCATCGGTGCCGGTGCTGCCGGCGGCGACGTTGGTCAGCTTGCGGGGCGAGCCGGCTGCGCCGATCGAGACTTCGCCGGCCGAGGTTTGCGGCGCGACCAGGCCGAACGCGGTGTAGCCGCTCTGCGCGCCGATCGCGGTGCTGGAGCCGGCGCCGAGCGCGACGCTGTTGGCGTGGGTCGAGGTCGCGCCGAAGCCGAGGATGGTCTGGCGGTTGGCGTTGCCGAAGCTGTTGTCGCCGATCACCACCGAATTGCCCAGGCGCGCGGCGTAGTTGGTGTCGGGGCCGCCGACGAAGCCCTGCGAGGCCGCGGTGACGGTCGGCAGCTGATGGCGGGCGTTGGTGCCCATGACGATGGTGTTGGAGCCGTTGGCATAGCTGCCGTCGCCGATGATGACCTGGTTGTTCTGCGCGGCATTGGTGCTCCAGGTGCAGGCCAGGCCGATGATCACGCACGAGGCGTTGTTGTTGTTGCCGGTGTAGTTGCTGTCCTGGAACTGGATGTAGCTGTCGGACTGCACCGCGCCGATCAGAGTCAAATGGTTCGCGGGCTGGTTGCCGTCCAGGTCGAGTACGTTCGGCGCCTGCACCAGGTTGAGGATCAGCGACAGATACGAATAATTGAAGTTGGCGCGATCGATGGTCAGGCAGCCGCTGCCGAGCAGGCCGCATGCTTGATAGTCGTTTCCGAGCAGCCAGTTGCTGAGGTAGGCGTTGATGCCGGGCAGGCTGTTGTTGGCCGGGTCGGGCGGTTGGATCACGCTCATGGGCGAGGCCATGCCGCCGTCGTCGAAGGCCATCGAATCCCAGGTGGAACTGTTGGGTATGCCGTCGAACACCAGCGGCAGCAGCGGCGCTTCCTCGTCGAGCAGTTCATCGCTGGCGGCCGGTTGTTCGCCGTTGGAAGACGAGGTGTCTTCGCTGCTTTCGATCGCAGGCGCGGCCAGTGCGGAGCCGTCTTCGGCGGCGCTGGCGAACAAGGGCGTGGCGGCCAGGCCTAGCGCGAGGCACCAACAGGCGGTCGATCGAAACAGGGGCGTGCGCGTCGTTCGCAGGCCGTGGGTGCGGATGTCGTGCGTGGCTGCCGATGCGGTGGTCAGAAGCATTCCGTTCTGCGTGTCGCGCTGATTCATGGCAACAGTCTCCGTCTACGATCGTTGCGGTGAGCCGATCGATAGCGCAGGACGGAGCGCACGCCAGCCGGCCGTTATGGCCGCGATTCGTTCTTCGTCCCCGGGTATCGCTGCTGCCGCGTTCGCTGGCACGGCAGGCATCGGCTGATGCAGGCTAGGTAGCCCATCTACGCAATACACTCATGCAGCATCACCTTCACTCACGCGAGATCACGCAAGCGAGTATGTGATTTGGACAGTTGTCGACGTCGGCCGCCCCCTGCGGCCGCTATGAAAGTCCGCAGTGACTATTCAATTGTTCGCGCGCACGATGGTGCACAGATAACCCATGCCGCGCACGGCGCGCAGAGGCAACGGCAAGGGGCTCATCAGCGCGACTTTCTTGCGCAGACGATAGATCAGCATTTCCAGGCGGTGCGGGTCGAAATCGTAGACATCGCTGGTCAAGGAACCGATCAGACTGTCGTGCGAAACCGGATGGCCGCCGGCGCCGGTATTGACCAGGCGTAACAAGACACTGCGCTCGGGCGCGCTGAGGTCGATGGAAGATCCATCCGGCGTGCGCAGGGTCCAACCGTCGAGGGCGAGTTCCCATTCGCTCAGGCCGGCGCTGCTGCGCGACGGCATCGCACGCATGTGGTGTTGCAGGCTGTGCATCGCGGTGATGACTGCGGCGAGTCCGTCGAGGTCGACCGGTTTGGGGAAACAAGCGTCGGCGATCTCGCGATAGGACTCGGTCTGGCAGCCGTTGCCGGCATCGGCATCGAGCATGACGATGCCGGTGTCGGAATGTTGGCGCAGGTGCAGGGCGACCGTGCGCGGATTGTCGTCGGGCAGGTCGCTGGCGATCACTGCGATATCGCAGGGCGAACTGAGCAGGTTGCGGTATAGCGCGGTGGCGTTCGCGCATTCGACGACGGCGAACTGGCGCATCTGCAGCGAATGCAGGATCTGTTGCCTCAACATCGGGTCGCGTTCGACCAGCGCGATGCGTCGGTCGTTGCGGTTGGAACTGGAACCGGACGAGCTTGCGGCTTGGACCACGGAGATGGCGGCCATCCTGATGTCCCCTGTTGATCGAAATCCTGTCGTTTCGCTTGCGCGCACCGACGCCGTCGATATCCAAAATCAGGTTAGTTGGGCTCCACTTGGACCGAATGTGACATAAGTCGAGCTTCGTCGAAAGTGCGGAAATTCTTTGGAAATCTTTAGATCGTGATAACGGTGGTTATGTGCCTTCCAACGACAAAAAGGCCGCCCACCGGACAGGTGGGCGGCCTTTTGCGTTGCAAAACCTGAAGGGCGGGCCTGAATTATTTATTCTTGGGTTCGCCGGCCGCCGGGGCGGTCAGGCCGCGGCGCTCCAGCAGGGGCTCGATCTTCGGCTCATGCCCGGCAAAATCGCGGAACAGCTGCAGGGCGTCCTTGCTGCCGCCGCGCGAGAGCAGGGTGGCGCGGAAGCGGTCGCCGTTCTCGCGGGTCAGGCCGCCGTGCTGCTTGATCCACTGCACCGTGTTGGCGTCCAGGACTTCCGACCAGATGTAGGCGTAGTAGCCGGCCGCGTAGCCGCCCATGATGTGGCTGAAGTACGGGGTGCGGTAACGCGGCGGCACCGGCGTGTAATAGATGCCGTCCTTCTTCAGCGAAGCGGTCTCGAAGGGCATCACGTCCTTGGCCTTCGGCACCTGGGCGGCGTCGCCGATCTGGTGCAGGTTCTGGTCGAGCATGGCCGCGCCGAGGTACTCGGTGGTGGTGAAGCCCTGGTTGAACTTGGAAGCGGCCAGGACCTTGTCCAGCAGTTCCTTCGGCATCGGCTCGCCGGTCTGGTAGTGCTTGGCGTAGTTGGCCAGCACCGACGGCCAGTCGGCCCACATCTCGTTGACCTGCGAGGGGAACTCGACGAAGTCGCGCGGCACGCTGGTGCCGGAGAAGTAGGGGTACTTCACGTTCGAGAACATGCCGTGCAGGGCATGGCCGAACTCGTGGAACATGGTGGTGACCTCGTCCCAGGTCATCAGGGTCGGCTTGCCGGCCGGCGGCGCCGGGATGTTGAGGTGGTTGGCCACCACCGGCAGGGTGCCGAACAGTTCCGACTGGTCGACGTAGGAGTTCATCCAGGCGCCGCCGCGCTTGGAATCGCGCGCGTACATGTCGGCGATGAAGATCGCCAACTGCTTGCCGTCGGCGTCGAACACGTCGTAAACGCTGGTGTCCGGGCGGTACAGCGGCAGGTCGGTGCGCTGCTTGAACTTCAGGCCGTAGAGCTGGCCGGCGGCGTAGAACACGCCGTTCTCGAGCACGTTCTTCATCTCGAAGTAGGGCTTGAGCTGGGCTTCGTCGAAGGCGAACTTTTCCTTGCGAACCTTCTCGGCGTAGAACGCCCAGTCCCAGGGCTCGAGCTGGAAGCTCTTCTCGCCCTTGGCGGCCTGTTCCTTGTCGATCATCGCCTGCAGGTCGGCGGCTTCGCGCTTGGCGTTGGCGACCGCGGCCGGGGCGAGTTGGCCGAGCATGTTGTTGACCGCCTCGGGGTTCTTGGCGGTCTCGTCCTCGAGCACGTAGGCGGCGTAGTTCGGGTAGCCCTGCATCTTGGCGCGTTCGGTGCGCAGGGTGACGACCTTGGACACCAGCGCGGTGTTGTCGAAGGCGTTGCCGCGGCTGTTGCGCGCGACCGAGGCCTTGTGCAGCTTCTCGCGCAGGGCGCGGTTGGTCAGGTCGGTTTCCGGGGGCTGGCCGGTGGTGTTGAGCAGGGTCAGCAGGTACTTGCCTTCCAGCTTGCGCGCCTTGGCCGCTTCGGCCGCGGCGGCGATGCGCTCGTCGGACAGGCCGTCGAGTTCGGCCTTGCTGTCGACGACGATGGCCGAGTCCTTGACCTCTTCGAGCACGTTCTCGCTGAACTTGGCGCCCAGTTCGGCCAGTTCGGCGTTGATCGCCTTCAGACGGGTCTTCTGCGCGTCGCTGAGGTTGGCGCCGCCGCGGACGAAGTCGGTGTAGTAACGCTCGACCAGGCGCACGCCCTCGGCGTCCAGGCCCAGCGAATCGCGCTGGCCGTACAGGGTCTTGATGCGTGCGAACAGCTTGGGATTGAGGTTGATCGCATCGCGGTGGGCCGACATCTTCGGCGCGTATTCCTGCATGAGCTTCTGCCGCACCGGGTTGGTGTCGGTGCTCATCAGGTTGAAGAAGGTCGAGGTCGAGCGGGCGAGGATGCGGCCCGAACGCTCCAGCGCCAGGATGGTGTTGTCGAAGCTCGGCGCGTCGGCGCTGTTGGCGATCGCGTCGATTTCCTTGAGCTGGTCGGCCATGCCGCGATCGAAGGCGGGCGCGAAATCGGCGTCCTTGATCTTGTCGAACTGCGGGAACTGCAGCGGCAGCGGGCTCTCCTGGAAGAACGGGTTCGCGTTCGATTGAGCGTTGGCGGTCACGGCTTGGTCTGCTTTGGTCTGGGCCTGGGCATTGTGGGCAAGGCTGGTACCGGTGGCGAACAGGGCCACGGCCAACGCCAGCGCGAGGGGATGCTTCATCGTGCGGAACCTCGTCAATAGGAACCTTAAAGCCTAACCGACCCCGGGCAGGGGCGGCCCGTGACGAAAGGCATGGCCGCCCGGGGCGGGCCCGCGAGGCCGGGCAAAGCATGACCAAGGGGCCAGGTTCGCCGGCGGCGGCCGGTTTACACTCCGGCGCAGTTCATCAGGGAGCGGGGCGATGGCGCAGGGCAGCCGGCACACAGGACGGGCGTCAGGACGGGCCTCGTGACGGCGCCGAGCGCACAGCGTTTCGTGCCGATGCTGCACGTCGCCCAGGTGCCGCGCGCGGTAGCCTTCTACGCCACCTTCGGCTTCGCTATCGGCAACGCCCACTACGAGCCCTCCTGCGGCGACGATCCGGTCTGGGTCTCGCTGCAGAGCCCCGGCGGCGCCGAGCTGATGCTGGTGCTGGCCGACGGGCCGGTCGACGACACCGTTCAGGCGGTGCTGTTCTACGTGTATTGCGACGACGTCGCGGCGATGCGCGAGCGCGTGCTCGCCGCAGGTATCGACGCCGGCGCGATGGCCTATCCGTTCTACCGCCCCAAGGGCGAGTTCCGGGTCAGAGACCCGGACGGTTACGTCCTGATGGTCACGCATCACGACTGAAAGCTTTCGCACTCCAGTTAAAGCTTTTGCATTCCAGGTTTCTGCCTATTCCATGCTGTTTCTTCCGGAGCACGATCCGATGCCTCAACTGCCGATGTCCCGTTCGACCCTGCGCGCGCCGCGCCTGCCCTCCGTCGCCCGCCTGGCCCTCGCGGTCTGCCTCGCCTCGGGTTTCGCCACCAGCGCCTTCGCGGCCGAGACCACGCGTTACCTGGCCCTGGTCGACGGCGGCAAGCAGGCCGGCCAGCAGGTCGTGACCCGGGCCGACGACGGCACCACCACGGTCGATTTCATCTTCAAAGACAACGGCCGCGGCCCCGAGCTCAAGGAAACCTACACGCTGGCGAAGGACGGCACCTACCAGACCTACCAGGTCCAGGGCACCTCGACTTTCGGCGCGAAAGTCGACGAGAGCTTCCGCCGCGAGGGCGACAAGGCGGTGTGGAAGTCGCTGTCCGATTCGGGCGAGGCGACCGTATCCGGTCCCGGTCTGTACGCACCGCTCGGCGGCACCCCGGCCGGTTTCTCCGTGGTGCTCAATGCGCTGGCCAAGCGCAGCGACGGCAAGCTGCCGCTGCTGCCCAACGGCAGCCTGAGCGCGCGCAAGATCGACGAGGCCGAAGTCACTCGCGACGGCAAGACCGAGAAGGTGCAGCTGCTGGCGATGACCGGGCAGGGCTTCACCCCGAACTTCGCCTGGGCCACCACCGGTGCGGAACCGCGCTTGTTCGCCTTCATCTATCCCGGCTATCTGCAGCTGATCGAGGAAGGCTGGCAGGGCAACGCCGCGGCCCTGGAGACCCGCCAGAAAGCCGCCGAAGGCAAGCTGTTGGTGGATTTGCGGCAGAAGCTCGGCCACCGCTTTTCCGGCACCACTCTGCTGCGCGACGTGCGCGTGTTCGACAGCGAGAAGGCCCAGCTCGGCGAGGCCACCGACGTGGTCGTCGCCGACGGCAAGATCGTCTCGGTCGGCAAGGCCGCGGCGTCGCTGAAGTACGACCGCAGCGTCGACGGCGGCGGCCGCGTGCTGATGCCGGGCCTGTTCGACATGCACGGCCACCTGTCGCGCTGGGACGGCGGCCTCAACATCGCCGCGGGCGTGACCACCGTGCGCGACATGGGCAACGACAACGCGACCCTGCAGCAGATGATCGGCGAGATCAAGGCCGGCACGCTGTTGTCGCCGAACGTGGTGCCGGCTGGCTTCATCGAGGGCGAGAGCAATTTCTCGGCGCGCAACGGCTTCGTCATCAAGGACATCGCCGGAGCCAAGTCGGCGGTCGACTGGTACGCCGCCAACGGCTATCCGCAGGTGAAGATCTATAACTCCTTCCCGAAGGAGCTGCTGCGCGAGACCGCGGCCTATGCGCACAGCAAGGGCCTGCGCGTCAGCGGCCACGTGCCGGCGTTCATGCGCGCCCAGGACGTGGTCGACCAGGGTTACGACGAAGTGCAGCACATCAACCAATTGCTGCTGAATTTCTTCGTCGACGACAAGACCGACACCCGCACCCTGCAGCGCTTCTACCTGGTCGCCGACAAGGCCGCCGACCTCGACCTGGATTCCAAGCCGGTGCAGGACTTCATCGCGACCCTGGCGAAGAAGCAGATCGCGATCGACCCGACCCTGGCGACCTTCGAGTTCCTGCATCAGCGCGACGGCGAGTTGTCGCCGATCGTCGAGGGCATCGCCGACCACCTGCCGCCGGACGTGCAGCGTGGTCGTCGTTCGGCCGAGATGAACATCCCCGACGATGCGACCGCGGCGCGCTACAACAAGTCCTACGCCAAGGCGGTGGAGTTCGTCGGTCGCGCCTACAAGGCCGGCGTGCCGCTGCTGGCCGGCACCGACGAGGTGCCCGGCTTCACCCTGCAGCACGAACTGGCCCTGTACGTGCGCGCGGGCCTGACCCCGTCGCAGGCCTTGCAGGTCGCGACCTGGAACGCGGCCAAGGTCGCCCGCGTGCTCGACGATCGCGGCTCGGTGACGGCCGGCAAGCGCGCCGACCTGATCCTGATCGACGGAGACCCGACCCGCGACATCGCCGACATCCGCAAGGTCTCGTTGGTGCTGCAGGGCGACACCGCCTACTACCCGAGCGAGGTCTACGACGCCCTGGGCGTGAAGCCCTTCGCCGCACCGGCCAAGGTCGCCGCGGCGAAGTAAGCCGAAGCAAACCCGCCCGAGCGGTTCGCGGCCCTGAGGTCGTCCCCGTGGCGGTTCCAGTACTCCCAGGCCGTTCCCCCCTTTGAAAAGGGGGGCAGGGGGGATTTGCTCTTGCCCAACTGCCAAGCCCGCCGATCGGCTAGAAAGCCCATTCGAGCACGGGCTCTTTAATGGTTTGGTAACATTCGCCGGTCAATGAGCCGCCACCGGCGCGGGCAGTCCGCGTCACGGCCGTCAAGGGACGGTCCGATCGCCCATCGCCGTACGCGCGTGCCCGAGGGAGCACGACGGCGGCGGTTTCCCACGAACTGGCGCCCCACGCGCCGCGTCCATCGAGAAACCCGACCATGTTCCAGCACTTGCGTGCTCTCCGCAGCCCTGCGCCCCGTAGTCACGCCCTGGCCGTCGCTATCGGCCTGACCCTCGCTTCCGCCACCGTTTTCGCCCAGGAGCCAGCGCCCGCCACGGCTGCACCGGCCGAAGGCGAGGCCAAGACCCTCGACGCCCTGATGGTCACCGCCCAGCGCAAGGTCGAACGCGCCAAGGACGTCCCGGTCGCGCTGACTACGGTCGACCGCGAGAAGCTGCACGTGCTCGGTTCCGGCGGCGGTGATATCCGTTTCCTGTCCGGCCGCCTGCCCAGCCTCAACATCGAGTCCTCGTTCGGCCGCGCCTTCCCGCGTTTCTACATCCGCGGCCTGGGCAATACCGATTTCGACCTCAACGCCTCGCAGCCGGTCTCGCTGGTCTATGACGACATCGTCCTGGAGAACCCGCTGCTGAAGGGCTTCCCGGTGTTCGACCTGGAGAACGTCGAACTGCTGCGCGGCCCGCAGGGCACGCTGTTCGGCCGCAACACCCCGGCCGGCGTGGTCAAGTTCGAGTCGGCCAAGCCGACCCGCGAGCTGGAAGGCTACGGCCAGGTGTCCTACGGCACCTACGGCACCACCAATTTCGAAGGCGCCATCAGTGGCCCGCTGGGCGCCAACTGGTCGGCCCGCGCTTCGGCGATGTACCAGCGCCGCGACGACTGGGTGACCAACACCAATCCGAACGCCCGCAGCAACGGCGAACTCGAAGGCTACGACGAATCCGCCGTGCGCCTGCAGCTGCAATACGACGGCAGCGACACCTTCAACGCCTTGTTCAACGTCCACTCGCGCCACCTCAACGGCACCGCGCGTCTGTTCCGCGCCATGCTGTTCAAGAAGGGCACGAACGATTTCGCCGACGGTTTCGACATCGACGAGGTCGGCATCGACGGCCGCAACTCGCAGAAGCTCGACAGCTACGGCGCCAGCGCGCGCCTGAGCTGGGAACTGCCGAACGAGCTGACCCTGTACTCGATCACCGGTTACGAAACCGCCGACTCGTTGAGCCGCGGCGACATCGACGGCGGCGTCGGCGCGATGTTCCTGCCCGGCGGCAGCACCCCGGTCGGTATTCCGTTCGCCGCCGAGTCGGCCGACGGCCTGCCGGACCACCGCCAGTGGACCCAGGAATTCCGCATCGAATCGAGCTACGCGGGTCCGCTCAACTGGCAGGCCGGCCTGTTCTATTTCGACGAAGACATCACCGTCGACAGCCTCAACTACGACAGCCTCGCCGGTGGCGTGCAGGCCGGTCATGCCCAGCAGAAGCAGCGCAACAAGGCCTGGGCTGCGTTCGGCTCGCTCGAATACGACGTGACCGAGCGCTTCAAGCTGCGCGGCGGCCTGCGCTACACCCAGGACAAGAAGGACTTCAGCGCCAGCGTGCTGCAGAGCGCGCCGTTCGGTGCGCCGGTGTCGGGCCCGTTCAAGGTCCGCACCGACGTCGACGACGTCAGCTGGGACATCAGCGGCGTGTTCCAGGCCACCCCGGACATCAATCTGTACGCGCGCATCGCCAAGGGCTTCCGCGCGCCCAGCATCCAGGGCCGCCTGCTGTTCCAGACCCCGCCGCAGCCGTCGGTCGCCGACGCCGAGAAGGTGATTTCGTACGAAGCCGGCCTCAAGGCCGACCTGTGGGACAAGCGCGCACGTCTCGGCGTCGCCCTGTTCCGCTACACCGTCGACAATCAGCAGCTCAACGCGGTCGGCGGCGCGCTCAACCAGACCATCCTGGTCAACGCCGACAAGACCCTCGGCCAGGGCGTGGAAGTCGACCTCGACGCCTATGTCACCGACAACCTGATGGTCACCTTCGGCGCCAGCTATAACGACACCGAGATCCAGGACAGCAACCTGTTCGTGGCTCCCTGCGGCGGCGGCTGCACCGTCACCGATCCGACCGTAGTGCGCAACGGCCAGACCCTCGCGGCGATCGACGGCAACCCGCTGCCGCAGGCGCCGAAGTGGGTCTACAACGTCACTGCGCGCTACAGCCTGCCGCTCGCCAACGGCAACGAGTTCTACGTCTACACCGACTGGGCTTACCGCAGCGAAGTGAACTTCTTCCTGTACGAGGCCCGCGAGTTCCGCGGCAAGGACCTGCTCGAAGGCGGCCTGCGCATCGGTTACCAGTGGGACAACGGCCGTTACGACGTGGCTCTGTACGGCCGCAACATCCTCAACGAGAAGCGTGCGGTCGGCGGTATCGACTTCAACAACCTGGTCGGTTTCGTCAACGACCCGCGCATCGTCGGTGCGGAGTTCAAGGCTTCGTTCTGATCCGAGCCTGCATTGCGATACTTCGAACGGCCCGCCTCGTGCGGGCCGTTCGTTTTTTGTGGGCGAAGGGATGCGCATGCGAGCCACTGGCTCGCGCATCCATGAACGCCAGGGCGCCATGCGCCCTGGCCGGGCCGGGCCGGGCCGGGCCGGGCCGCAGAGACTTCAGAGCGATGTCGCGGTAAAGCCCTGGATCCCCGCCTTCGCGGGGATGACGGCAAGAGCGAAACGCTGCTGCCTGGAGGCTCGACACCGTGCTCGTCGTCCCCGCGTAGGCGGGGACCCAGAGACTTCAGAGTGAGGTCGCGATAAAGCCCTGGATCCCCGCCTTCGCGGGGATAACGGCAAGAGCGAAACGCTGCTGCCTGGAGGCTCGACGCCGTGCTCGTCGTCCCCGCGTAGGCGGGGACCCAGAGACTTCAGAGTGAGGCCGCGGTAAAGCCCTGGAACCGGCCTTCGCGGGGATGACGGCAACAGCGAACTGGATGCAGCTGCAACCTCAAAGCCGTATCCAGCCCCCAGACACCGCCACCGCGAAGCGTTATGGTGCGTCCAGTCCCCAGGGAGTCCCCGCGATGACCACCGCCTACGATTTCTCAGCCGTCGACATCGACGGTCAGAACCAGTCGCTCGATCGCTATCGCGGCAAGGTGCTGCTGATCGTCAACGTCGCCTCGAAATGCGGGTTCACCCCGCAGTACACCGGCCTGGAAAAACTCGAGCGCGACTATGCCGCGCGCGGTTTCGAAGTGCTGGGCTTTCCCTGCGACCAGTTCGGCCACCAGGAGCCCGGCAACGAGGCCGAGATCAAGGAATTCTGCTCGCTGACCTACGAGGTGAGCTTCCCGCTGTACGCCAAGATCGACGTCAACGGCGATCAGGCGCATCCGCTGTGGAAGTGGCTCAAGGACGAGAAGGGCGGCTTCCTCGGCATCGACGCGATCAAATGGAATTTCACCAAGTTCCTGGTCGGCCGCGACGGCACCGTCATCAAGCGTTATGCGCCGACCGACAAGCCCGAATCGATCGCCGCCGACATCGAGAAAGCGCTGGCCTGAGGCGCACGCAGCGCTTTAGGGTAGGAGCGGCGTAAGCCGCGACCGCGTCGGCGGCCGAAGCAGCGCGGTCGCGGCTTGCGCCGCTCCTACCCAGAAGCCGCCGGTACGGCCACGTCGAATCGGCAGCGCACGCTTTACGGAGTAGGAGCGGCGCAAGCCGCGACCGTGTCGGCGCAACGACGTCGCAGCCGACACCCGCCGACGGACCAGATCGCCGCCGCGTCGCTCGTATCCCAAGCCATTAGGCGGCCTCCGCCGCTTGTGGGGTCGTCCTGTTCGATAGCGAGATCTGCGGACGCTCGCGGCGCCACGCCTTCAAACCGAAACAAGGCCGCAGCCACGTCACGCGCCGGATCGCTTCGTGCAGCGCCCAGCAACCGAGCACGGTGCCGAGCAGAACGATGGCCGGCTCGACGACCGCGCCGAACTTGAGCGGCAGCACCCAATAAGCGATCAGTACGGTCAGGCTTTGGTGCAGCACGTACCAGGGGTAGACCGCTTCGGTGGCCCAGGGCAGCCAGCGGAACGGGCGGTTGAGCAGATGGTGCGACCAGCCCAGGATCGTGCAGATCGCCGCCCAGATGTACAGGCTGCGCACGGTCCAGATTGCGTACTGCACGCTGTCGGGCACGTCCTCTGGCAGCAGCCGGATCATCGCCAGGTAGGCCGCGAACAGCGCCAGCGCCCAGGCCAGGGTGCGGCGGCGCAGGTGCAGCAGTTCCTGCCACAGGCCGGCCTCGTTGCCGAGCCAGTAGCCGTAGAGGAACACGGTGAAATAGATCGCGTGGCGGTACCAGTCGTGGATCAGGTCGCCGGTTTCCTCGAAATGCGGCTGCAGCAGGATCGAGCCGAGCGCCAGCGGCAGCGCCGGCAACACGACCAATTTCCAACGGCGCAGTGCGGCCAGCGCGGCATGGGCGCGGCGGCCGACGCCGTTGCGGAACAGCGGCAACACGGCCGCGAAGACCAGGGTGTAGACCCACAGATAGACCAGGTACCACAGGTGGTTCCAGGTAAAGCCGTACTCCCAGCCGTCGAAGGCCTCCGCCGGCCAGGGCTGGAAGCGGTAGTAGCGCAACAGGAAGTCGACGAAGCCCGGCTCGACCAGGCCGTTCGCCACGCCCTGGGCATAGGGCTGGATCGGCACGACCACCAGGCAGCCGAAGGTCAGCGGCAGCAGCAGCCGCCAGCTGCGTTGGGCGACGAAGCGGCCGAGCGAGCTGCCGCGCAACAGGAAGTGCACCGACAGGCCGGAGATCAAGAAGATCAGGTCCATGCGCCAGCGGTTCACGAACAGCATCGGCAACTGCAGGGTCTCCGACAGGTGCGTGCTTTTGAGGTGCCAGCCCCAGTCGGCGACGTAGAGCATCGCCCAGTGATAGAGGATCAGCAGGGCGAAGGCGAGGGCGCGCAGGGCGTCGATGTCGTATCGGCGTTGCATGGGCGGTCACGGCAGTGGCGGAGCCGCAAGCCTGTGGCGACGGGCGTCGGCGAGCGATGCCGGGGTGACCGATGGCGGTTCATGGGGACGAATCGCGGTCCCCAGGGGACGACCGGTCGTCGCGTGCGACGGTCGCCGGGCGAGAATGCGCGCATGAACGACGATGTGTCCCCGATCCCCGCGGCCGCCAGCGCCGCCGCCCTTCCTCCCGCCCGTCCGGCCGTCCCGCCCAGCGCCTGGGACCGCTACCAACCTTGGCGCCGCACCGCCGAGATCCTGGGCTGGGTGATCCTGTTCGGGGTCAATGCGGTCGCCGGCAGCCTGACCACCTTGATGGACATCCGTCGTGCCGGCCTCGACATCCCGAATTGGGCGCCGCCGGTCTGGGAGGGCAGCAGTTGCCTGGTCGCGCTGGCGCTGGTGCCGGCCCTGGTCTGGTACACGCGCCAGGTCCCGTTCCATGTCGATACCTGGCGCCGCGCCGTGGCCCTGCACCTGCTCGGCAGCGTGGCCTGGTCGGTCGCCCACGTGACCGCCATGGTCGCCATCCGCAAAGCGGTCTACATCGGTCTCGGCGAAAGCTACGACTTCAGCCCCTGGGCGGCCGAATACGTCTACGAATACCTCAAGGACGTGCGCTCCTACACCTATATGGTGGTGTGGATCGAGGCATATCGCTTGTTGCTGCGCCGTTGGCAGGGCGAAGCCAGCGTATTGACCGTCGCCGACGACGTGCCCGAGCCGGTCGTTCCGGAACGGCCGGAGCGCTTCCTGGTGCGTAAGCTCGGCAAGGAGTTCCTGATCGCCGCAGCCGAGGTCGAGTGGCTGCAGGCTTCGTCCAACTACGTCAACCTGCATCTGCGCGGACGCGACTATCCGCTGCGCACGACCATGGCCGGCATCGAGACTCAGCTCGATCCGGCCCGCTTCGTGCGCGTGCACCGCAGCTATATGGTCAACCTGGATTGCGTCGGCGAGATCGAGCCGCTGGAAAGCGGCGATGCGCGCATCACCATGAGCGACGGCACCCGCATCCCGTGCAGCCGGCGTTACCGCGGCGCCTTGCGCCAGGAGCGGCGCGCGGCCTGAATGGCGCGCTCTGTCGCGGCGGGCGTCGTGCCTGCCGCCCGGGTTTATTTCTCGACGAAGGCGCGCTCGAACACGTACTGGCCCGGCGTGCCGATGCGCGGCGAGGCGGTGAAGCCGCGCTGGTCGAGCACGCCGCGGAAATCGGCCAGCACCTGCGGGCTGCCGCAGATCATCGCGCGGTCGTGCTCGGGGTCGAGCGGCTCGATGCCGAGCAGGTCCATCATCCGCCCGCTTTCCATCATCTCGGTCAGGCGGCCGCGCTGGTCGCGGCCGGCGTACTCGAAGGCCTCGCGAGTCACGGCCGGGCAGTACTTGAGCTTGGCCGCGATTTGCTCGCCGAGGAACTCGTGGTGCGGCAGCTCGTTGACGATGTAGTCGCGGTAGGCCAGGTCTTTCTCGTTGCGCACGCCGTGGCAGAGCACCACCTTGTCGAAGCGCTCGTAGGTCTCCGGGTCTTTGATCACCGACAGCCACGGCGCCAGGCCGGTGCCGGTGCCGAGCAGGTACAGGTTGCGGCCCGGATGCAGGTCGTGGACCAGCAGGGTGCCGGTGGGCTTGCGCCCGATCAGCACGCTGTCGCCGGGCTGGATCGACTTCAGGCGCGAGGTCAGCGGGCCGTTCGGCACCTTGATGCTGAAGAACTCGAGCTGCTCTTCCCAGTTCGCGCTGGCGATCGAATAGGCGCGCAGCAGCGGCTTGTGCGAGCCGTCCGCCTGCTCGACCTGCAGTCCGATCATCACGAACTGGCCGTTCTCGAAGCGGAAACCGTCGTCGCGGGTGGTGGTGAAGCTGAAGTAGTCGTCCGTCCAGTGACGGACGTCCAGCACCGTTTCGGTGCCAAAAGCGGAGGACATGCGAGGATCGATCGGGTGGAGCGGGGCGCACATTGTACCCGAGCGATGAGAACGGTTCTTAAAGAGAGGAGTGAGTGGAGAGGGGTGAGGAGCGAGCAAAGCCGATACCGCCTCGCTCCCGCTTACTTCTCACTCCTCTCGGCTCGTTTTCTCATCCGCCCGCCCCAAAAACCCAGTCCTGTCAATGGGTTTCGCCTTCACGCCGGCATTGCGACAATCGCCCGGTCCCCCGCCAGCGGGGTAATCGATTGGAAACGATGCAAGACCAGAACACGCAGTCCGCGCAGATCGCAAACAAGATCGCCAAACTCATCGCCGTCGAGATCGGCGCCCAGACCGCCCAGGCCCTGTCCGCCATCGCTTTGCTCGACGAAGGCGCGACCGTGCCCTTCATTGCCCGCTACCGCAAGGAAGTGACCGGCGGCCTCGACGACATCCAGCTGCGCGACCTGGAATCGCGTCTGCGCTATCTGCGCGAGCTCGAAGACCGCCGCGCCGCGGTGCTCGAAAGCATCGCCGAGCAGGGCAAGCTGACCGACGAGTTGCGCGGCGACATAGAAGCGGCCGACAGCAAGGCGCGCCTGGAAGACTTGTACCTGCCGTACAAGCCAAAGCGCCGCACCAAGGCCCAGATCGCCCGCGAAGCCGGCCTGGAGCCGCTGGCCGACGGCCTGCTGGCCGACCCGACCCTGAGCCCGGAAGCCTTCGCCGCCGGCTTCGTCAGCGAGGAAAAGCAAGTCGCCGACGTCAAGGCCGCGCTCGAAGGCGCACGTGCGATCCTGATGGAGCGCTGGGGCGAAGACGCCAGGCTGGTCGGCGAACTGCGCGGCTGGCTGACTGAGGTCGGCGTGATCCGCGCCCGCGTCGCCGAAGGCAAGGAAGCCGAAGGCGCCAAGTACCGCGACTACTTCGACCACGCCGAATCGCTGGCGAAGATCCCCTCGCATCGCCTGTTGGCCCTGTTCCGCGCCCGTCGCGAAGAAGTGCTGTTCCTCGAACTCGAGCCCGGCGCCGATGCCGAGGCCGGCCACGCCTACGGCGAAGGCCGGGTCGCGCTCAACGCCGGCATCGCCGACCAGGGCCGCGCCGCCGACCGCTGGCTGCTCGATGCCTGCCGCCTGACCTGGCGCGCGAAGCTGCACCTGCACTTGTTGCTCGACCTGTTCGGCCAGGCCCGCGAGAAGGCCGAGGCCGAAGCCATCGACGTGTTCGGCGACAACCTCAAGGACCTGTTGCTGGCCGCGCCGGCCGGCCCGCGCGCCGTGCTCGGCCTCGACCCGGGCCTACGCACCGGGGTCAAGGTGGCGGTGGTCGATGCCACCGGCAAGTTCGTCGCCCACGACACCATTTACCCGCACGAGCCGCGCAAGCAATGGGACCAGTCCCTGCACACGCTGCGCGCGCTGTGCATCAAGCACGGGGTCGAACTGATCGCGATCGGCAACGGCACCGCCTCGCGCGAAACCGACAAGCTGGCCGCCGACCTGATCAAGCTCGTGCCGGAAGCCAAGTTGACCAAGGCCGTGGTCAGCGAGGCCGGCGCCTCGGTGTACTCGGCCTCCGAGTTCGCTTCCAAGGAATTCCCCGATCTCGACGTCAGCATCCGCGGCGCGGTCTCGATCGCGCGGCGCCTGCAGGACCCGCTGGCCGAACTGGTCAAGATCGAACCCAAGGCGATCGGCGTCGGCCAGTACCAGCACGACGTCGATCAGTACCGCCTGGCGCGCGCGCTCGACGCCCGCGTCGAGGACTGCGTCAACGCGGTCGGCGTGTACGTCAACACCGCCTCGGCGGCTTTGCTGGCGCGGGTGTCGGGCCTGTCGAGCACGGTGGCCGAGAACATCGTCCGCCATCGCGACGAGAACGGCCCGTTCGCCTCGCGCAAGGCCTTGCTCAAGGTGCCGCGCCTGGGCGACAAGACCTTCGAGCAATGCGCCGGCTTCCTGCGCATCGTCGATGGCGAGCAACCGCTCGACGCCTCGTCGGTGCACCCCGAGGCGTATCCGGTGGTCGAACGCATCGTCCAACAGTGCGGACGCGAGGTGAAGCAGTTGCTCGCCGACCCGCAGTTCGTGCGCACCCTCAAGCCCGAGCAGTTCACCGACGATAAGTTCGGCGTGCCGACCGTGCGCGACATCCTCAAGGAAATGGAAAAGCCCGGCCGCGACCCGCGTCCCGAGTTCAAGGCCGCGCGGTTCGCCGACGGCGTCGAGGACCTCAAGGACCTGCAGGTCGGCATGATCCTCGAAGGCGTGATCAGCAACGTCGCCGCGTTCGGTGCCTTCGTCGACATCGGCGTGCACCAGGACGGCCTGATCCACATCTCGGCCTTGTCGGACAAATACGTCAAGGACCCGCGCGAGGTGGTCAAGGCCGGCGATGTGGTCAAGGTGCGGGTGTTGGAAGTCGACATCCCGCGCAAGCGCATCGCCCTGACGCGCCGTCTCGACGACGCCGTGCCGGCGCCGCGTCCGGCCGGTGCGGGCGCCGAACGTAACGAGCGTAGCGACCGCAATGGCGGGCGCGGCAACGACCCGCGCAGCGGCCGTCGCGATGCGCCCCCCGCGCGCGGCGGCTCGTTCGCCCCGAAGGCCGCCGCGCCGATGGGCGGCGCCCTGGCGGATGCGTTCGCGAGGGCGAAACAGAAGTCCTGATTGGCCAGCGTTTCGGTTTTTTGCGGCAACCGGAAGCCGCCTCCTTGCAAAAGGGGGCGGCTTTTTTGTGGGGCGAATAGTAGGTGGCGCTGGTGGAGACGACGTCGTTACCGCTTAGCTTCAGCTTCGGCTTTGGCTTCGGTTGCCTTGAAGATTTTTCTGTTGCCGTTGCAGTTGCCGTTGCCGTGCGTCGTATCGACCTTGCGAAGGCAATAGAAGACCCGGAGGGTGGCCTGCATGGATGCAGGCCGTTTTTCATCGGGACAGGGATGTCCCGTATGAAAAA
>NZ_JMTZ01000088.1 GCF_000731095.1 Lysobacter antibioticus
AAAAACGGCGCGCATCCCTGCGCGCCGCCCTCCGGGTCTTCTATTGCCTTCGCTAGCTCGCCGCGACGCACAGCAACAGTAACAGCAACAGCAACAGCAACAGCAAAGGCAAAGGCAAAGGTAAAGGTAAAGGTAAAGGTAAAGGTAAAGGTAAAGGCAAGGGCAAGGGCAAGGGCAAGGGCAAGGGCAACAACGACAGTAACGGCAACTACAACGGCAACGGCAACGGCAACGGCAACGGCAACGGCAATCGTCCGATGTTCGTGCTCGGGAGCAGCCCCGTCTGGATTTCCTTCGGTCGCAAGCCGCCACCGTCCACTGCGCGCGACCGGCATCTCTCCAACCACCGACACGCCACCCTACAAAAAAGCCCGCCTTGCGGCGGGCTTTCGTCTTGCGGTGCGTTTGCCGAGACCTGAAGCGAAAAAACCTCAGGCCGGCGCGGCGATCTGCGCTTGCTTACGCACGATCAGCATCGCCACTTCCAGCGCCTGCTCGTAGTTCAGGCGCGGGTCGACCGTGGAACGATAAGCGCGATCGAGATCGCTCTCGGTCAATTCGCGCGCGCCGCCCAGGCATTCGGTCACGTCTTCGCCGGTCAGCTCCAGGTGCACGCCGCCCATACGCGTTCCGGCCGCCGCGTGCAGTTCGAACGAGGTCTCGATCTCGGCGCGGATGTTGCGGAAGCGACGGGTCTTGTAGCCGTTGCTGGTGCTCTCGGTGTTGCCGTGCATCGGGTCGCAGACCCACAGCACGCGGCGGCCGTCGCGACGCATCGCGTCGAGCAGCGGCGGCAGCTTCTCGGCGATGTGGCTCGCGCCCATGCGATGGATGAAGGTCAGGCGGCCGGGCTCGTCCTCGGGGTTGAGCAGATCGATGGTGCGCAGCAGTTGGTCCGGCGTCACCGACGGGCCGACCTTGAGCGCGATCGGGTTGCGGATGCCGCGGAAGTACTCGGCGTGGGCGCCGTCGACCGCCGCAGTGCGCATGCCGATCCACGGGTAATGCGTGCTGAGGTTGAAGAAGCCCCAGTGACGCGGCACCTGCCGGGTCAGCGACTCTTCGTACGGCAGCAGCAAGGCTTCGTGCGAGGTGTAGAAGTCGACGCGGTTGAGGTTGTGCACCTCGGAACCCGACAGCGTCTCCATGAAGCGCACCGCATCGCCGATGGCGTTGACCATGCGCCGGTATTCGTCGGCCAGCGGCGAGTGGCCGACCCAGCTCAGGTTCCAGTACTCGGGGTGGTGCAGGTCGGCGAAACCGCCGTCGATCAGGGCGCGGACGAAATTCATCGTCATCGCCGAACGCGCATGCGCCTTGATCATGCGGCGCGGGTCGGGCTTGCGCGCGGCCTCGTTGAAGGCCGGCGCATTGACCATGTCGCCGCGGTAGCTCGGCAGGGTCACGCCGTCGATGGTCTCGGTGTCGGCCGAACGCGGCTTGGCGTACTGGCCGGCGAAACGGCCGACGCGCACGACCGGCTTGCGCATGCCGTGGACGAGCACCAGGCTCATCTGCAGCAGCACCTTCAGACGGTTGGAGATCACGTCCGAGGAGCACTGGTCGAAGCTCTCGGCGCAGTCGCCGCCCTGCAGCAGGAAGCGCTTGCCTTCCTGCGCCTCGGCGAGCTGCTGCTTCAGCGAGAGGATCTCCCACGAAGTCACCAACGGCGGCAGGTGACGCAGTTCCTGCAACGCGGATTCCAACTCGGCCGCGTCCGGATAATTCGGCAACTGCAGTGCGGTGCGCTCGCGCCAGGACGTCGGCGTCCAGTCGGCGGGAAGGTTGACGGCACGGAGGTTGCGATCGGAGGCGCTCATTTCCTTGGTTTCCAGTTGGGGACAGCGGTGGGGATCGAGTGACGCGGGAACTCTATTGAATCAACGACGGCGGAACGCGGCATAGGCCGCCCAGACCGCCAGGACGACGAAGCAGATCAGGCTCCAGGCCGGCATGGCCAGGCCGAGGAAGCTCCAGTCGACCGCGGCGCATTCGCCGGAACCGGTCATGACCTTGCGGATTACTCCGGCTATCGGCATCGCATCGAGCATGTAATCCAGGCCCGGGCCGCAAGCCGGAACTTCGCTGGGCGGCAGGTGCTGCAGACGCACGTGGTTGCCGGCGACGGCGATGCCGCCGAGCGAGGCCAGCAGGGCCAGCACGCCGTAAGTGCCGCGTCCGCCGGCCTTCTTCGGGCCGTGCAGGGCGCCGGCCAGGAACACCAGTCCGAGGGCGAAGAAGGCGACGCGCTGGAAGATGCACAGCGGGCAGGGTTCGAGGTGCTGGTACAGCTGCAGGTAGAACGCGTAAGCAAGCAGGCCCGTGCAGGCCAGGAAGCCGAGCAGGTACTGGGTCCGGAAAGAGGCTTTGAAGGGGTTCATGTTCACACCATACGGGTCTGGGTCGGGTCGTGCCAATGTCGGATAGGCATGTCGCTACGCAACGTGGCGTTTCGTCGCAGCAACATCGACTGCGCCGGGCCGGAAAAGTTGCGTCGCGAAACCGATTGCCCCCGAAACCCGTCTCCCATAATCATTACCGCCGCAACCGTTGCCGAAGTAACCGTCGCCGAAAAGCAAAAACCCCGGCCGGGGCCGGGGCTTCGCTAGCTGGGCGAGCGACCGTCGCCGGTCGCCTGCCTATTGGCTTGCATGTCGTATCGCAGCGCCGGTCGCCCGGCGCCGGCGATCACTCGGCCGCGGCTTGCGGACGATCGACCAGCTCGACGTAGGCCATCGGCGCATTGTCGCCAGCGCGGAAACCGCACTTGAGGATGCGCAGGTAACCGCCCGGACGCGAGGCGTAACGCGGGCCGAGTTCGACGAACAGGGTGCCGACGGCTTCCTTATCGCGCAGGCGCGAGAAGGCCAGGCGGCGGTTGGCCACGCCGTCCTTCTTGGCGAGGGTGATGAGCGGCTCGGCAACGCGACGCAGCTCCTTCGCCTTCGGCAGGGTGGTGCGGATGAGACCGTGCTTGATCAGCGAAGCGGCCATGTTGGTGAACATGGCATCGCGGTGAGCACTGGTGCGGCTGAACTTACGGCCGGATTTCTGGTGGCGCATGGTTGTGATTCCTGATGAATGTCGTAACTGTTGGAGATCGCTGTCGCCATCCAGGCGTTGGAGCATTGGACTGCGGTTGGTCCGAACCGGCCTTCCCTGACCGGCGAGCCGCGGACTTCTGGGTCCGTCGGCTTGTGTTGCGGTGTTGCTTTTACTCGGTCGCCGTTAGCAAGAAATCCACGCTTCGGCTTAGCTTCGGCGTGGACTCTCTTCGTTCCCCGGCCCGGCGCAGCGCGCCGGGCCTTCGCCCAAGCCGCGCGGCAGTGCCGCGCGGGCTAGGCTTGGGCTCAGCCCATCATCCCGTGCGAGGCGATGCCGGCCGGCGGCCAGTTTTCAAGCTTCATGCCGAGGGACAGGCCGCGCTGAGCCAGCACTTCCTTGATCTCGGTGAGCGACTTCTTGCCGAGGTTCGGGGTCTTGAGCAGCTCGACTTCGGTCTTCTGGATCAGATCGCCGACGTAATAGATGCTCTCGGCCTTGAGGCAGTTGGCCGAACGAACGGTCAGCTCGAGGTCGTCGATCGGACGCAGCAGGATCGGATCGATACCGCTGGTGGCCGGCTTCTGCGCACCGCGGTCGCGGTGGGTGAAGTCGCCGAACACCGACAGCTGATCGGTGAGGATGTCGGCGGCGGTGCGCACGGCTTCCTCGGCGTCGATCGTGCCGTTGGTTTCGATGTCGAGCACGAGCTTGTCGAGGTCGGTGCGCTGTTCGACGCGCGCGGCTTCCACCGCGTAGGCGACGCGACGGACCGGCGAGAAGCTGGCGTCGAGCATCAGGCGACCGATCGCGCGGGTTTCTTCGTCCGGACGACGGCGCGAAGCCGCCGGCTGGTAGCCGAAGCCGCGCTCGATCTTCAGACGCATGTTGAGTGCCGTGTCCTTGGTCAGGTGGCAGATCACATGGTCGGTGTTGAGGATTTCGACGTTGTGGTCGGTCTTGATGTCGCCGGCGGTGACGATGCCGGGACCCTGCTTGGCCAGCGACAGCGTCGAAGCGTCGCCGGTGTGCATGCGGATCGCGACGTCCTTGAGGTTCAGCAGAACCTCCAGCACGTCTTCTTCCAGACCTTCGACCGTGGTGTACTCATGCAACACGCCGTCGATTTCGACCTCGGTGATGGCGAAACCCGGGATCGACGACAGCAGCACGCGACGCAGCGCGTTGCCCAGCGTGTGGCCGTAACCGCGCTCCAACGGCTCGATCACGACTTTCGCGCGATTGCCGGTGAGGCGTTCGATCTGCGGACCGCGCGGGCGCAGTACCTGGTTGGCGGTAACCGTCATGTTTCGGTGTCTCCAATGACCTTCGTCGGGGGGCGACGGAAGGCTTTAGCTCTTGGAGCCCCCTCTGTTCGAGGGAGCGGCCGATGCGCCTGGCGCATCGACCTGGGTTGCGGGTACTGCCGGCCCCGGGGACCGGCAGCGCCCTGCACTATTACTTGCTGTACAACTCGACGATCAGCGCTTCGTTGATGTCGGCCGGCAGGTCCGCACGATCCGGAACCGCCTTGAACACGCCGCTGAACTTCTTGTTGTCGACCTCGACCCACGACGGCGACAGGTCCATCTGCGACGACACGGTCAGGGATTCCTGCACGCGAAGCTGCTTCTGGGCACGCTCGGACAACGCGATCGCGTCGCCGGCCTTGACCTGGTACGACGGGAGGTTGACCGACTTGCCGTTGACCGTGACGCCACGGTGCGAAACCAGCTGGCGGGCGGCCGGACGGGTCACGGCGAAGCCCATGCGGTAGACGACGTTGTCGAGACGGGTCTCCAGCAACTGCAGCAGGTTCTCGCCGGTGTTGCCCTTCTTGGTCGAGGCCTTCTTGTAGTAATTGCGGAACTGACGCTCCAGCAGACCGTAGATACGCTTGACCTTCTGCTTCTCGCGAAGCTGGGTGGCGTAGTCGGACAGCTTGCCCTTGCGGGCGGTGGGGCCATGCTGGCCGGGCTTTTGCTCGAGCTTGCACTTCGAGTCGAGCGCGCGAGCGGACGACTTCAGACCAAGGTCGGCGCCTTCGCGACGAGCGAGCTTACAGGTGGGGCCAATATAACGAGCCATTTTTCTTCAGCTCCTCAGACGCGACGCTTTTTCGGCGGACGGCACCCGTTGTGCGGGATAGGCGTCACGTCGATGATGTTGATGATCTTGTATCCGACGTTGTTCAGCGAACGAACGGCGGACTCGCGACCCGGACCCGGGCCCTTGATGCGCACTTCCAACGACTTGACGCCGTAGTCGAGCGCAGCACGGCCAGCCTTTTCGGCTGCCACCTGGGCGGCGAACGGGGTCGACTTGCGGGAACCGCGGAAACCCGCGCCGCCCGAGGTCGCCCACGAGAGCGCGTTGCCCTGGCGGTCGGTGATCGTGATGATGGTGTTGTTGAAAGAAGCGTGGACGTGGGCGATGCCGTCGGTGACGACTCGCTTGATCTTCTTCTTGGTTTTGGCAGCTGCCGGCTTGGCCATGGTATGGGTCCCTTACTTCTTGATGGCCTTGCGCGGACCCTTGCGGGTACGTGCATTGGTACGCGTGCGCTGACCACGCAGCGGCAAGCCGCGGCGGTGACGCAGGCCGCGGTAGCAGCCCAGGTCCATCAAACGCTTGATCGCAATACCGACCTCGCGACGCAGGTCGCCTTCGACCACGAACTTGCCGACTTCGGCGCGCAAGCGCTCGACTTCCGGCTCGGACAGGTCACGGATTTTGGTCGTCGAAGTGACGCCTGCGGACTCGCAGACTTGCTTCGAACGGGTACGGCCGATGCCGAAAATGCTTTGCAGGCCAACCCAGACATGCTTCTGGGCAGGCAAATTAACGCCCGCAATACGCGCCATAAGGCGATCTCCAACTGATTTGGCGGCCAGGACGGATTAATCCCGGCGGAGTGAACTGGAAATTATATCTAGGTCTCGGGTTAATAGGAAGCCCCGCGGCACCAAAGGTGCCACGGAACCACGGCATGGGGAGTGTGCCCATGCTCCGGCGACGAATCTGAACTGGCTGAACAAGGCGATGACCTGCCTTCCCAGCCCCGCGCGCTACTCTGGCGCGCGGAACGGTCCTGACTCACCCGCGCGCGAGACCGCCGCGCGAGCCGCCCTTCAAGTTCGCTTTCTTCAACAGGCTTTCGTACTGATGCGACATCAGATGAGCCTGGATTTGAGCGATGAAATCCATCACCACGACCACGACGATCAGCAACGAGGTGCCGCCGAAGTAGAACGAGGTTCCCAGTTGGGTGCGCATGACCTCCGGAAGGAGGCAGACGATCACCAGGTAAATCGCGCCAGCCGCCGTAAGACGAGTCAGCACGCCGTCAACGTAGTCCGCGGTGGCCTTGCCGGGACGGATGCCCGGGATCAGCGCGCCCGACTTCTTCAGGTTGTCGGCGGTTTCCTGCGAATTGAACACCAGCGCCGTGTAGAAGAACGCGAAGCCGATGATCAGGCCAGCATACAGGATCATGTGAACCGGTTCACCCGGGTTCAACCACTGGCTGAGGCGCTGCAGGAAGCCGGAGAAACCGCTGCCGCTGTTGTTCTGGGCGAACCAGGTCGCTGCCGTCGCCGGGAACATCACGATGCTCGAGGCGAAGATCGCGGGGATCACACCCGACATGTTGAGCTTCAGCGGCAGGAACGAGGCCTGGTTCATGTAGGCATTACGGCCGCCTTGGCGACGGGCGTAATTGACCGTGATCCGACGCTGGCCGCGCTCGACGAACACCACCAGATAGGTGAAGCCGACGACCAGGGCGATGATCGCGATCGCCGCAATGGCGCTCATGTCGCCGTTGCGGATCTGCTCGAACATCTGCAGGACCGCGGCGGGCAGGCCCGCGACGATGCCGGCGAAGATGATGAGCGAGACGCCGTTGCCGATACCGCGTTCGGTGATCTGCTCGCCGAGCCACATCAGGAACATCGTGCCCGCGGTCAACGCGATCACGGCGGTCAGGATGAAGCCCATGCCCGGTGCGTACACCACCGGCACGCCGTTCGGCGCCATGCTCGACTGCAGGCCGGCGGCGATGCCCCAGGCCTGGAACACCGCCAGCGGAATCGCGCCCATACGCGACCACTGGTTGATCTTGCGCCGGCCCGACTCGCCTTCCTTCTGGATGGCTTTCAGGCTGGGCACGATCTGCACCAGCAGCTGCACGATGATCGAAGCCGAGATGTACGGCATCACGTTCAGTGCGAACAGACTGAAGCGATGCAGGGCGCCGCCCGAGAACATGTTGAACATGTCCACGATCGTGCCCTGCTTGGTCGACATGAACTCGACCATCGCCTGCGGGTTGACGCCGGGCACCGGGATGTAGCTACCGATGCGGTAGACGATCAAAGCGCCGATCACGAACAGCAAACGCTGACGGAGCTCGGTGAACTTACCGAGCCCGCCACCGAGGCCAGCCATCGCGTTGCCGCTCCGCGCCATGCGTCGTTTACTCCTCGACCTTGCCGCCGGCCGCTTCGACGGCGGCCTTGGCGCCGGCCGTGGCCAGCACGCCCTTGAGTACGAACTTCTTGGTCAACTCGCCCTTCTTGACGATCTTGGCCTGCTTGGCCGAGCTCGGAACGAGCTTGGCGGCCTTGAGGGCGGCAAAATCGACGTCGCCGGCGTCCAGCTTGTCCAGCTGGTACAGCAGCACTTCGGCCGTGTCGTTCTTCAGCTTGGAGCGGAAGCCGATTTTCGGCAGACGACGCTGCATGGGCATCTGGCCGCCTTCGAAACCGGCCTTGATCTTGCCCTTGCCCGAACGGGCGAACGAACCCTTGTGGCCGCGGCCGGCAGTCTTGCCGAGGCCGGAACCGATACCGCGACCGACGCGCTTGCGGTCTTCGCGGGCGCCGTCAGCCGGCTTGAGTGTATTGAGACGCATGATGTTCTCCTTAGCCCTCGACCTGAACCAGGTAGTGGACCGTGTTGATCAGACCACGAACCTGCGGGCTGTCCTTCAGCACGCGCACGTCGTTCAGCTTGTTCAGGCCGAGCGCCTTCACCGACAAGCGGTGACGGGCCTGGCAACCGCGCATGCCCTTGACCAGGCGCACGGTGACGGTGCCGCCTTCGACGGCCTTGTTTTCTGCCTTAGCCATGGTGCAGATCCTCCACCTTCTTGCCGCGCTTGGCAGCGATCTTGGCCGGCGAATGCATGCCGGTCAGACCCTTGAGCGTGGCGCGAACCAGATTGATCGGGTTACGCGAACCGGTGGCCTTGGCCAACACGTTCTTGACGCCGACCGCTTCGAGCACGGCGCGCATCGCGCCGCCTGCGATCACGCCGGTACCTTCCGACGCCGGCTGCATGAACACATGCGCCGCGCCGTGGCCCGACTTCACGGCGTGCCACAAGGTGCCGTTGTTCAGATCGACGTTGTTCATCGCCTTGCGGGCGTACTCCATCGACTTCTGGATCGCGACCGGCACTTCGCGCGCCTTGCCGTAGCCGAAGCCGACCTTGCCGTTGCCGTCGCCCACCACCGTCAGAGCGGTGAAGGTGAACTGGCGACCGCCCTTGACCGTCTTGCTGACGCGGTTGACCGCGATCAGCTTCTCGATCATGCCGTCGTCGATTTCTTCGCGGTTGCGATCACGGTCGCGGCCCCGCGGTGCTCTATCGTCTGCCATTTCGATGTCTCGTTTATTGAAGGGATTTGCGGCATCGCCGCTTATGATTGTGATGTGACTCGGGTGTTGCAGCGATGGCGGGAATCCGTCATCGCGCCCGACGCAGCTCGCGTCGGCGAGTTGAAACGATTCGTTGCATCAGGCGTGGAGACGAATCTCCACGCTTTCAAGCCTGCGAAGGCCCGGATGCTTAGAACTGCAGACCGCCTTCACGCGCGGCATCGGCCAGCGCCTTGATGCGGCCGTGGTAGCGGTAGCCCGAACGGTCGAAAGCGACCTTCTCGATACCGGCAGCCTTGGCGCGCTCGGCGATCATCTTGCCGACCTTGACGGCGGCTTCGGCGTTCTTGCCGTTCTTCAGGCCTTCCTTGACGTCGGCCTGGACGGTCGAAGCCGTGGCCAGGACCTTGGAGCCGTCGGCGGTGAAGACCTGGGCGTACAGGTGCTGACCGGTGCGGAGCACGGTCAGGCGGGCCACGCCGAGGTTGCGGATGTGCGAACGGGTCGACTTGGCGCGACGCAGACGAGCGATGTTCTTGTTCATGTTCTGATCTCCGAAAGCTGAAAGCTTGGTGTTTTGGGGCCGGTACGGGACCGGCGCCCTACCCGTTAGGCCTTCTTGGCTTCCTTACGGATGATGACTTCGCCGGCGTACTTCACACCCTTGCCCTTGTAGGGCTCCGGCGGACGGAAACCGCGAATCTTGGCGGCGACTTCACCGACGCGCTGCTTGTCCGCGCCCGAGACCAGGATCTCGGTCTGGGTCGGCGTGGCGATGGTGATGCCTTCCGGGGCCTTGAACAGCACCGGGTGCGAGAAACCCAGCGACAGGTTCAGGTCGGAACCGGCCATCGAGGCGCGGTAACCGACGCCGACCAGCTCAAGCTTGCGCTCGAAGCCTTCCGACACGCCCTTCACCATATTGGCGAGGATGGCGCGCAGGGTGCCGGTCAGCGGGATCAGCGCCGCGTCTTCGGTCGCGAACAGCGCTTCGCCGTTCTCGATCTTCAGGTTGATGGCGGCCGGCTTGGCGATCGACAGCGAGCCCTTCGGGCCCTTGGCGACGATCGAATCGGACTGGACGTTCAGCTCAACACCCTTCGGCAGGGCGATCGGCTTCTTGGCAACTCGGGACATGGTCGTTTACTCCCTTAGGCCACGAAGCACAGGACTTCACCGCCGACGCCCTGCTGGCGCGCCTGCGCATCGGTCATGATGCCTTTCGAGGTGGAGATGATGGCGATACCCAGGCCGCCGAGGACCTTGGGCAGCGCTTCCTTGCCGCGGTACTGACGCAGGCCCGAGCGGGAGTAGCGCTGGAGGCGCTCGATCACCGGCTTGCCTTCGTAGTACTTCAGCGAAATTTCGAGTTCGGACTTGCCCGGAGCGACTTCCGTCACGCGGGAATCCAGGATGTAACCCTCGTCCTTCAACACGGCCGCGATGGCCACCTTGACCTTGGACGACGGCATCTTCACCGTCGGCTTGCGCACAGCCGCCGCATTCTTGATGCGGACCAGCATGTCGGCGATGGGATCAGTCATGCTCATTGAGATTCACCTTATGAGTAGCACCGATATCCGCGGAATTGCGAATTTCAGTTGTAATAACGCTTTGTTGCAGCAGCCCCCAGAAGCGCCGCCGCGACCCGAAGGCCGCGGCGGTGGATCCGGGAAAGCCGACTATCTTACCAGCTTGCCTTGCGAAGACCAGGCACGTCGCCGCGCATGGTGGCTTCGCGCAGCTTGTTGCGGCCGAGGCCGAACTTGCTGTATACGCCGCGCGAACGGCCGGTCAGGGCGCAACGGTTGCGCTGACGGCTCGGCGAGGAGTCGCGGGGCAGCTTGGACAGCTTGACCACGGCCTCGGCCTTGTCTTCGTACGACGAGGCGTCGCTGGAGATGATCTTCTTCAGCGCTTCGCGCTTGCCGGCGAACTTCTTCGCCAGCTTGGCCCGCTTGACCTCGCGGTTGACCATGGAAGTCTTAGCCATTGTTCAATCCTTAAGTATCAGTTGCGGAACGGGAAGCGGAAGGCTTCGAGCAGGGCCTTGGCCTCGGCATCGGTCTTCGCGGTCGTGGTGATCGCGATGTCCATGCCGCGCAGCGCGTCGACCTGGTCGAAATCGATTTCCGGGAAGATGATCTGTTCCTTGACGCCCATGTTGTAGTTGCCGCGGCCGTCGAACGAACGGCCGGACACACCACGGAAGTCGCGCACGCGCGGCAGCGAGATGTTGACCAGACGGTCGAGGAACTCGTACATCTTGGCGCGGCGCAGGGTGACCTTGGCGCCGATCGGCCAACCGTCGCGGATCTTGAACGAAGCCACCGACACGCGGGACTTGGTCACGATCGGCTTCTGGCCGGCGATCTTGGTCATGTCGGCGACGGCATTTTCCAGGATCTTCTTGTTGGTGGCGGCTTCGCCCACGCCCATGTTCAGCGTGATCTTGACGAGGCGCGGCACTTCCATCGGGTTCTTGTAGCCGAACTTTTCGGTCAGCGCCGGAACCACTTCTTTCTTGTAAAACTCTTCGAGCCGGGTGGTCATTTCAGCATTCCTCAGGCGTCAACCGCCTCACCACTGGAGCGGAACACACGCAGTTTGCGTCCATCCTCCAGCATCTTGAAACCGATGCGTTCGCCCTTGCCGGTGGCCGGGTTGAACAGCATGACGTTGGAAATGTGAATCGGCGCTTCGCGCTCGATCACGCCGCCCGGCTGGTTGGCCTGCGGATTCGGCTTGGTATGGCGCTTGATGATGTTGATGTTCGCCACGACGACCTTGTCGCCGAGCACGCGCACCACATCACCCTTCTTGCCCTTGTCCTTGCCGGCGGTGACGATGACTTGATCGCCCTTCTTGATACGGTTCATGTCTAGTTCCTCCGCTCAGAGCACTTCAGGCGCGAGCGAGACGATCTTCATGAACTTCTCGGAGCGAAGCTCGCGAGTCACGGGCCCGAAGATACGGGTGCCGATCGGCTCATGCTTATTGTTGAGCAACACCGCAGCGTTGCCATCGAAGCGGATCAGCGAGCCGTCCGGACGGCGCACACCCTTGCGGGTGCGGACCACAACGGCGTCGTAAACGTCGCCCTTCTTGACCTTGCCGCGCGGGATCGCGTCCTTCACGGTGACCTTGATGATGTCGCCAATGTGCGCGTAACGGCGCTTGGAGCCGCCGAGCACCTTGATGCACATCACTTCCTTAGCACCGGAGTTGTCGGCCACGCCGAGGTAGCTTTGCATCTGGATCATGGTTCAGCCTCCTCTTATTCGGCCGCGCGGCTGACGATTTCAACCACGCTCCAGTTCTTGGTCTTGGACATCGGAGCAATCTCCTTCACGCGGACGATATCGCCTTCTTTGCAGGCGTTCTCGGCGTCGTGAGCGTGGAGCTTGGACGAGCGACGGATGTACTTGCCGTACAGCGCGTGCTTGACCTGGCGTTCGACGAGCACGGTGACGGTCTTGTCCATCTTGTTGCTGACGACCCGGCCTTCAACCGTGCGCAGCGCCTTGTCTGTATTGTTGTCGGTCATGGCGGGTCCTTACTTCTTCTCACCCAGCAGCATGTTGACGCGAGCAATTTCGCGCTTCACACGGCGGGCTTCATGAGTCTTGGCGAGCTGGCCGGTGGCCTTCTGCATGCGAAGAGCGAAGCTCTCCTTGTGCAGTTCCACCAGGTGGGCCTTCAGTTGGTCGGCCGACTTCTCGCGCAGTTGCTTGAGTTCCATTAGCGCACCGTCCGGGTAACGAAAGTAGTGGTCACCGAGAGCTTGGCGGCGGCCAGACGGAACGCTTCGCGCGCCACGTCCTCGCCCACGCCTTCGATCTCATAAATCATGCGACCGGGCTGGATCTGAGCGACCCAGTACTCGACGTTGCCCTTACCGGAGCCCATTCGGACTTCGATCGGCTTCTTGGTGATCGGCTTGTCCGGGAACACGCGGATCCACATCTTGCCGCCGCGCTTGACGTAACGGCTGATCGAGCGGCGGGCCGCTTCGATCTGGCGCGCAGTGAGCTGGCCGTGAGCGGTGGCCTTGAGGCCGTACTCGCCGAAGCTGACGGCGTTGCCGCTCCAGCTCAGGCCATCATTGCGGCCCTTGTGTACCTTGCGGTACTTGGTTCTCTTGGGTTGCAACATGACGGATTACCTCTGTTCGCGGGCCGGACGGCCCGGACGGTCGTTACGATCACCGCGGTCGCCGCGGTCACCACGATCGCTGCGCGGGGAATCGTCCTGCTTCTCCTGGCCCACCTGGGAGAAGTCGAACACTTCGCCCTTATAGATCCAGGTCTTGATGCCGATGATGCCGTAGGTCGTCTTGGCTTCAGCGAAGCCGTAGTCGATGTCGGCACGCAGCGTGTGCAGCGGCACGCGACCTTCGCGGTACCACTCCGAACGCGCGATTTCGGCGCCGTTGAGACGGCCGGCGACGTTGACCTTGATGCCGAGGGCACCCAGGCGCATCGCGTTGCCGACGGCACGCTTCATCGCGCGGCGGAACATGATGCGGCGCTCGAGCTGCTGCGCGATCGATTCGGCGACCAGCTGCGCGTCGAGTTCCGGCTTGCGGACCTCGGTCACGTTGATGTGCGCCGGGACGCCCATCAGTGCGCTGACTTCCTTACGCAGCTTCTCGATGTCCTCGCCGCGCTTGCCGATCACCACGCCCGGACGGGCGGTGTGGATCGTCACGCGGGCGTTGTTCGCCGGACGCTCGATGAAGATCTTGGAAATACCAGCCTGAGCGAGCTTCTTGCGGAGCATCTCGCGGACCTTGAGGTCGGCAGCGAGGTACTCGGCATACTGCTTCTTGCCGGCAAACCACTTCGAATTCCAGTCCTTGGCAATGCCCAGGCGGATTCCGGTCGGATGTACTTTATGACCCATTGTCTGACTCCGCCTTACTTGCCCGCGCCCACAACCACAGTGATGTGGCTGGTGCGCTTGAGGATGCGGGTGCCGCGGCCTTTCGCACGAGCCATGAAGCGCTTCAGTGCGGGACCCTCGTCCACCATGATGGTCGTGACCTTGAGTTCGTCAACGTCGGCGCCCTGGTTGTTCTCGGCGTTCGCGATGGCGGACTCCACGACCTTGCGGATCAGTGCAGCTGCCTTCTTGTCCGAGAACTTCAGCAGGTTGACGGCGCGCTCGGCGGACAGACCGCGCACCTGGTCGGCGACCAGGCGGGCCTTCTGCGGGGAGATGCGCGCGGTGCGCAGGATGGCTTTCGCTTCCATGGTCATCTCCTTACTTACCCGACTTCTTGTCGCCGCCGTGACCCTTAAACGTACGGGTCAAAGCGAATTCGCCAAGCTTGTGGCCAACCATGTTCTCGTTGACCAGCACCGGGATGTGGTTCTTGCCGTTATGCACGGCGATGGTGAAGCCCACCATTTCCGGCAGCACCATCGAGCGGCGCGACCAGGTCTTGATCGGCTTCTTGTTGTTGCCCGCGGTCTCCACCTTCTTGATGAGATGGTGGTCGACGAACGGACCCTTTTTGAGTGAACGTGCCATGGCCGATTAACCCCTGCGATCGCGCACGATGAATTGCGAAGTGCGCTTGTTCTTGCGCGTCTTGTAACCCTTGGTCGGAACACCCCAGGGGGTGACCGGATGCGGGTTGCCCTGGCCAGCCTTCGCCTCACCACCACCGTGCGGGTGGTCGACGGGGTTCATGGCGGCGCCGCGGACGGTCGGCTTGATACCGCGCCAGCGCTTGGCACCGGCCTTGCCCAGCTTTTCGAGGCTGTGCTCGTCGTTGCCGACTTCGCCGATGGTGGCGCGGCACTCGACCGGCACCTTGCGCATTTCGCCGGAGCGAAGACGCAGCGTGGCGTAGCCCTGCTCGCGAGCGACCAGCTGGACGCCGGCGCCTGCGGCGCGGGCGATCTGAGCGCCCTTGCCCGGCTTCATTTCGATGCAATGCACCGTCGAACCGACCGGGATGTTGGTCAGCGGCAGCGTGTTGCCGACGCGGATCGGAGCATCGCGGCCAGCGATCACCTGATCGCCGTCCTTCAGGCCCTTCGGGGCGATGATGTAACGGCGCTCGCCATCGACGTAGCACAGCAGCGCGATGTGCGCGGTGCGGTTGGGATCGTATTCGATCCGCTCCACGCGCGCCGGAATGCCTTCCTTGTCGCGCTTGAAGTCGATGATGCGGTAGTGCTGCTTGTGACCACCACCGATGTGACGGGTGGTGATGCGGCCGTGGTGGTTACGACCGCCGCTCTTGCTCTGCTTTTCGACCAACGCCGCGTGCGGCGCGCCCTTGTGCAGGCCCGGCGTCACGACGCGGACCGCGTTGCGGCGGCCGGCGGAAGTGGGCTTGAAAGTCATCAATGCCATGGGTCTTTCCTCAGGCCTTGGCCATTACGTCGATCGACTGGCCTTCGGCCAGCTTCACGTACGCCTTGCGCCAGTCGGCGCGACGGCCCATGCGGAACTTGAAGGCCTTGTTCTTGCCCTTCACGTTGACCACATTCACCGCCTCGACCTTAACGTCGAACAGCTTTTCCACGGCGACCTTGATGTCGGCCTTGGTAGCGTCCGTCGCGACTTCGAAGACGTATTGGTTGGATACTTCCTGCAGACGCGCGGTCTTTTCGGACACGCGCGGCGCACGGATGATGCTGTAGAGCTTGGCCTCGTTCATGCCAGCCACTCCTCGATCTTCTTGACCGCATCGGCGGTGAACACGATCGAATCGGCGCCGACGAGGGCCACCGGATCGAGTCCCTGCACGTCGCGGACTTCCACATAGGGCAGGTTGCGAGCCGAGAGGTACAGATTCTCGGAGGCTTCCTCGGTGACGAGCAGCGGACGACGGCCCATTTCGAGCGACTTCAGCATGGCGACCATGCCCGAGGTCTTCGGCGTCTCGACGTCCAGCTTCTCAACGACGGTGATGCGGCCCTGGCGGTTCAATTCCGACAGGATCGCAGCCATCGCTGCGCGGTACATCTTGCGGTTCACCTTCTGGGCGAAGCTGCGCGGCTTGGCCGCGAAGGTCACGCCGCCGCCGACGAAGATCGGAGCCGTCAGCGCGCCATGACGCGCACCGCCGCCCTTCTGCTTCTTCGACTTCTTGGTGGTGCCGTTGACTTCCGAACGCGTCTTCTGCGCCTTGGTGCCGGCGCGGCCCGCGTTGCGGTAGGCCACAACAACCTGGTGGACCAGGTCTTCGCTGAATTCGCGATCGAAGATGGCGTCGGAAACCGACAGCTTCTTGTCGCTACCGTTGATGGCAAGTTCCATCGTCATACTCCCTTGCTCGACGGACGGACGATCACGTCGCCGCCCGGAGCGCCCGGCACGGCGCCCTTGATCGCGATCAGGCCGCGCTCGGCGTCGACCTTGACCACTTCCAGGCCCTGCGTGCTCTGCTGGACGGCGCCCATGTGACCGGACATCTTCTTACCCGGGAAAACGCGGCCCGGCGTCTGGCGCTGGCCGATCGAACCCGGCGAACGGTGCGACAACGAGTTACCGTGCGTCGCGTCGCCCATGCTGAAGTTCCAGCGCTTGATCGTGCCCTGGAAGCCCTTGCCCTTGGTGATGCCCTGGACGTCGACGATCTGGCCCACTTCGAAGATGTCGGCCTTGATTTCGCCGCCGACTTCGAACGCGCCGATCTTGTCGTCTTCCACGCGCAGCTCCCACAAGCCGCGACCGGCTTCGACCTTCGCCTTGGCGAGGTGTCCGGCTTCGGGCTTGTTGACGAGCGCAGCGCGGCGCACGCCGACGGTGACCTGCACGGCGCTGTAGCCGTCGGTGTCCGTGGTCTTGATCTGGGTAATACGGTTCGGGGTCGCCTCGATCAGGGTCACCGGAACCGACTTGCCGTCTTCAGTGAAGAAGCGGCTCATGCCGGCCTTGCGACCGACGATGCCCAACGAATATTTCTTCGCGGTCATGGTGGTGGCCTCAGGTCAGCTTGATCTGCACATCGACGCCAGCCGCCAGCTCGAGCTTCATCAGCGCGTCTACGGTCTTGTCGTTCGGGTCGATGATGTCGAGCACGCGCTTGTGCGTGCGGGTTTCATACTGGTCACGCGCGTCTTTGTCGACGTGCGGGGACACCAGGATGGTGTAGCGCTCGATCTTGGTCGGCAGCGGGATCGGGCCGCGCACTTGCGCGCCGGTCCGCTTAGCTGTCTCGACGATCTCGCTGGCCGAGCGGTCGATCAGACGATGATCGTACGCCTTCAGCCGAATCCGGATCTTTTGGTCCGCCATGACGGAATTCCTTGGTTAAAAGAGCGACGGGCCGGCCTCTGGGTGTGCCGAACCCCACGAAAACGCAAACACTCCAGGACTACACCCACGTCCCGGAGCCTCCTTGCCTGGTAAAAACTAAGGCAGGTCGGTTGCCCGACCCGCCCAGAAAGGATTGGAACGCACGAAAGGCCCCGTTTACTGTTCCTTGGAAGCCCGAGGGCCCGGAACGTACGGAGCGCAGCCGTGCGACATGTCCTTGTCTGGCGAATACGAGGCGCATCCTGCACCTCATTTCGCTGGTCGTGCCGCCCTGGCGTGAACAAGGGTGGCACGGTGGTCGCGCATTCTACATGCATCCGGGAGAAGAGCGCAAGCGCCCTGCCCTGATGGCGGATTGCGCGAGCTGGGACCCTGTTCAGGGAACCGGCCCTCGACCGAGAGCCGAACTCGACTGCCGACTCTGCACCCCGCCTTCGCGGGGGCACGAACCGACAGAGCCGGGCGCGCTTTACGGCGCG
>NZ_JMTZ01000089.1 GCF_000731095.1 Lysobacter antibioticus
ATGAAAAACGGCCCGCATCCCTGCGGGCCGCCCTCCGGGTCTTCCATTGCCTTCGCGAGTGCCAAGCCGCGCACAGCAACAGCAAAGGCAAATCCCCCCTACCCCCCTTTTTCAAAGGGGGGAGAGCCGATGGCGCCGCTTGAGCAAATCGGGCCTGGTGTTGACGCGTACACCCGTTACGAACCGGCGCAGAACGAAAACCCTCACCGACCCAACCGCCACGCCAATCCCGTCACCCGCGCCGCATGCCTCGATAACGCCTGCCTCAGCACCGGCTCGCTGGCGGCGATGTGCAGCGACTGCCGCGCCCGGGTCATGCCGGTGTAGAGCAACTCTCGCGACAGATGGCGCGCATCCTGTCTCGGCAGTTGCAACCAGACGCTGTCGAACTCGGAGCCCTGGGCCTTGTGCACGGTCATCGCGAAGGCACCGCCGTGCGCAGGCAGGGCGGAGGGATGGAAGCCGCGTACGCCGTCGCTGCCACCGGCGAACCAGGCCACGGTGGTCGCCGCACTGCCGTCTTGTTCGCGCGCACCGACCGGGCGAACGCTCGCGTCGGCACGCAGGCAGACGCCGATGTCGCCGTTGAACAAACCATGGCGATAGCTGTTCTCGGTGATCAGCAGCAAGCGGCCATGGAAGTACGGCGGTCGATGCGCGCCGGCCAGGGCTTCCTCGATGCGTGCGTTCAACGGCGCCGCGCCCTGGCCGCCATCGCGCAAGGCGGTCAGCAGGCGCAGGCGCGCCGCCAGCGTCAGCGCTTCCAACGGATCGGTTACAGCGGTCAGTGCGCGCCAGGTCGGCAGCAGCAGTTCGCGGCCGTTGCCGCTGAGCGGGTCGTGCACGTCCTCGTGGAAATGCACGCCGGCCAGGCGGCCGCCACGCAACAAAGCGAGCACCGCATCGGCATCGCCGGCGCGCGTGGCCTCGGCCAAAGGCGCCAGTTCCAGGCTGTCGGCCTGGCGATAGCCGCGGCGCAGATGCACCCGGTAGGCGCCGAGCGGGGTCGGGTCGGGCTGCACCGGCAAGGCATCGCCGAGCAAAGGCCGCAACCGCTCCGCGAGCGCCAACGGCAGGCCGTCGTCGTCGCCGGCGGCATCGACGATCGCGGCGAGCACGTCGCCGGCTTCGACCGAGGGCAGTTGGTCGCGGTCGCCGAGCAGGATCAGGCGGGCGCCGTTGGCCACCGCCTCGACCAACTTGCACATCAACGGCAGGTCGACCATCGAGGCCTCGTCGACCACGACGATGTCGAACGGCAAGGGCCGGCTGGCGTCGTGCATAAAGCGCGGGCTGTCGCGCACGCTGCCGAGCAAACGGTGCAGGGTGCTGGCTTCGACCGGCAAAGCCTCGCACAACGCCGCATCGACACCGTCGAGGCCGCGCAGCCGCGACGTCGCCGTGCGCAAGCTCTCGGCCATGCGTTCGGCAGCGCGCCCGGTCGGCGCCGCCAACGCGATCCGCGGTGGATCCACGCCTTCGGCATCGGCCTGCGCGATCAACAACAGCAGCAGGCGCGCGATGGTGGTGGTCTTGCCGGTGCCGGGGCCACCGGTAGCGAGCAACAGCGATTGCAGCAAGGCCACCGCCGCCGCGCGCGCCTGACGGTCGTCGTCGCGCGCGTTCGGAAACAGCGCCGCGAACAACGGCGCCAGGGCCGCGAGGTCCGGCGCCGGCGGCACCGAGGCGGCGATCCGGCGCAGCCCGGCGGCGAGCCGGCGTTCGTATTCGCGATAACGGCGCAGATACAGCAGGCCGCGCTCCAGCACCAGCGGTGCGTCGCGATGCGCGACGGCGCCGTCGGTGGGCGTCGCGATCCAACGCGAGTCGCGCAATGCCGCCAACCACTCGTCCGCGGGCGGCCAGTCGATCGCCGCATCGCTCAACAGCCACGGCTGGGCCGGATCGAAGGCGGCATGGCCGTGGGCGATCGCCTGCGAGGCCAGCGCCGCCGCCGCCAGCACCCGGTCGGGCGTGTCGCGGTCGAGCCGGCGCAGGGCCTGCGCTAACGCGTGATCGATCGTGCGCAAGGCGCCTTCGCGGTACAGCGTGTCGAGCAGGCTCATGCCCCACCCCCGCGTCCTGCGAACAAGGCATCGACCGCATCGACCAACGCGCGCGCCGGCTGGTGCGCGTACAGGCCCGCAGCCGGGTCTTCGGGGTCGAGGCCGCGGCAGAACAGATAGCGCACGCCGCCGAAGTCGCGAGCGTAGTCGTAGGCCTCGCCGAGGCGGAAACGCAACCAGCGATGCAGGGCGATGGTGTAGATCAGCGATTGCAGGGTGTACTCGCTCTCGTCCATCGCCCGCTCGACGTGCGCGGCGTCGTAAGCGGGCAGGCGGTTGGTCTTGTAGTCGAGCACGTAATAGCGGCCGTCGTGGACATAGACCAGGTCGATCTTGCCGGTCATCAAGCCTTCGAGCCGGCGCCGCAGACCGAAGGCCTGGCGCTCGCGCAGCCAGCCGTGCGCATGCATGGCGTCGAGCAAGGCGTCGATCGGCGCCGATTCCAGGGCGAAGTGGAACTCCATCTCGGCGCGGCGTTCGCGCTCGGGCACCTCACACAGGCGCGCGCCTTCCGGCAGCGCGGCGGTCAGGGTCAGGCCGACCAGCGAGGCCAGCACCGGCAGGCCCTCGTCGATGTCGGCCTCGGTATAGCCTTCGGTGCGCAAGGCCGACGCCAGCACTTCGCCCTCGCCCGCCGGCTCGGCCTGGCCCGGCGTCCAATCGCGCCAGGCGCCGAAATCGACGCGTTCGAGCGCGTCGTGGACGACGTTGCCGAAGCGGCTGCCGGAGAAGCGCGCATCGGCAGGCGTAAGCAAGGCCGGGGTGGTCTCGGGTTCGTCCTCGGCGCCGCGTTCGTCCAGCGCCACCAAGGGCGCATCGCCGCCGCTGGCCTCGTTGGTGAGCTGGGTAAAGCTGTAGACCCACCAGTCGCGCGCCAGATTGCGTCGCGCGGTGCGCGCCGGCGGCACTGCGCCGGACGCGGCCGGCAACAGCGGCGTGGGCGCGGCTTCGAGCGCGCCGTCGTCGATGACGATCTCGCCGGCATGGCCGGCGGCGAGCGCTTCGGGGTCGGCCACCATCGCCAGCAACGGCGAAGCCGGCGCCAGATACAAGGGGCCGCTCGCCAGCCACAGCGCATGCCGCGCGCGGGTCAGGCCGACGTAGAGCAGGCGTGCGTCTTCGGAGCGCGATTCGGTCGCGGCGCGTTCGCGCGCGCTGTCCCAGTCGGGCGCGCGCGGGTCGACCACCTGCGTCTGCAACTGCAGCACCCGGCCCAGTTCCGGGTCGGGGTATTCGCACAAGCGCCCGCCGCGCGGCTCGCGGCCGATCGCGATGAAGGGCAGAAACACCAGGCCGAACTCCAGGCCCTTGCTCTTGTGCAGGGTCAGGATCTGCACCCGGCGCGCATCCGATTCCAAACGCAGCTGCTGTTTCTCGTCGCTGTCGTCGGCCTCGGCGATACGCAGGCGCAGCCAATCGCGCAGGCCGTGCAGGCCGAGCGAGCGGGTATCGGCTTCCTGCAGGGTTTCGCCGAGTTGCATCAGATTGGTCAGGCGGCGCTCGCCGTCGGCCAGGGTCAGCAGGCGCGGCGCCTGCTCGGCGCACAGGTCGGCGATCAAGGCCAAGGGCCCATGCCGCTGCCAACGCTCGCGCCAGCCCAGCGCGCGCATCTGCCAATCGCGTTGCCAGGGCTCGTCCTCGGACAAGCGCGCGATCGCGGTCGCATCCAGGCCGATCAAGGCGGTCGCGAGCGCGGCGCGCAGGCGGCCGCCGTCGCCGGGGTGCAGCAAGGCATCGAACAGGCTCAACACGTCCAGTGCCTGTTCGGTCGCGAACAAGCTGCGGCGACCGGCCGCGACCGCGGGAATGCCGGCGGCGATCAAGGCCTGCTGGATGCGCGCGGCCTCGTCGTGGCTGCGCACCAGCACGGCGATGTCGGCCGGCTGCACCGGCCGGCCGGCGATCTCGGCGCGGCCGTCGCGCGCATCGCGCAACCAGGCGTGGATCGCGGCGACGCAGGCGCGGGTGGCGAGTTCGCGCGATTCCGGCGCATTCCACTCGGGCTTCTTGCGGCCGTCGTCGGGCGCGGGCAAGCGGCGCAAAGTCAGCGCCGGCGCGGTCGCGCCGTGGCGTTGCAGGTCGGCATCGGCGACCGCGCCGCCGGGCTGGACTTCGCGGAAGCGGATGCGCGGGTCGATGAAGGCCGCCTCGCCGGCCTGCGCATACAGCGCCGACACCGCGCGCAGCAGCGACGGCCGCGACCGGAAGTTGTGATCCAGCGGCGGCGCCTCTTCGGCGCGCTGGGCCGCGCTCAGATAGGTGTGCACGTCGCCGCCGCGGAAGCCGTAGATCGCCTGCTTGGGGTCGCCGATCAGGAACAGCGCGCGTTCGCCGAACACCCGCTCGAAGATCCGCCACTGGCGCGTGTCGGTGTCCTGGAATTCGTCGACCAAGGCCACCGCGTACTGCTCGCGCAGGCGTTCGGCCAGCGCATCGCCGTGCGGCCCATCCAAGGCGGCGGCGACGTCGGCGATCAGGTCGTCGAAGCTCTGCACGCGGCGCACGCGCTTGAGTTCGCTCAGACGCTTGCCCGCTGCCTCGCGCACTTGGTGGACCAGGGCCACCGCCTGCGCGGCCAGCCATTGCGCGCGCAGCCCGGCGGCGTCGAGGTAAGCGGCGACGGCGTCGAACAGCGGCGACGACGGCGTCGCCGCCTCCTTGCCCTTGTTGGTACGTGCGGCCAGGGTCGCCGGCGTCAACCGTTCGATGCGCGGGTCCAGCGCCTGGCCGGCATCGCCGTGCGCGCACCATTGGCTCAGCAGCAGCCACAACTCGCGCGGCAGCGTCGCGCGATAACTGTTGCCGTTGAGCACCTTGGCGGCGATGGCGGCGTCGAGGCGCGCGCAGGCTTCATCGCCGTGCTCGACGAAAGCGGCGTTCAGCGTTTGCGCGGCCTGTTCCAGCGCCGGCAAGGGATCGACCGACTCCAACGGCACCGGCGGCAGCAACTGCGGCGTGCGCAGCAAGGGGCCGAGATCGGCCGCAAGCGAAGGCGGGCCGCCCGGCCATTGCAGCGACAGCAGTTCGGCCGCAGTCGCGTCGCTGCCGAAGGCGCGCCACAGGTCCACCGCGATCTCGTCGTGCAGTTCGCGCTCGCTGCCGATCATTTCCGGCGCCGCGAACGGCTGCCCGGTTTCGAGCGCGTGCTCGGCCAGCACCCGCGCGCAGAAACCGTGGATGGTAACCACCGCGGCCAAGTCGATCTCGCGCGCCGCACGCGCCAGGCGCACGCGCAAAGGCGCGGCGCCTTCCTGCGCCGCCTGGGCCTCGACCAGGCTGCGCGTCAGCGCGCGCTCGCTGTCGTCGCCGTCGCGCGGCAGGGCCGGGTCGTCGGCGGCGATGCGCGCGGCCAACAGCAGGCGCCGGCGCAGGCGCTCGCGTAGTTCCTGGGTGGCGGCGTCGGTGAAGGTCACCGCGAGGATCTCGCCGATGCGCAGCTCGCGTTCGATCACCAGGCGCGTGACCAGGGTCGCCAGGGTGTAGGTCTTGCCGGTGCCGGCGCTGGCCTCGATCAGGCGCAGGCCGTCGAGCGGCAGTTCCAGGAAAGGATCGCGCACGGCGTTCATGCGCCGCCGCCTTCGTCGCGGCCGTGGACGACGGCGCCGAACACCAGCTTGGCGATCTCGCGGAATTCTTCGCCCAACATCGGGTCACGGAACGGATCGCGCCCGCGCAAGGCCAGGCGCGCGCCGGGCGTGGTCGCCTCGCCCCAACTGCGCGGGCTGCCGTGCCATTGGCTCTCGGCCTTGCCCCAGCCGTCCTTGTCCTGGGCGGCGGCTTCGTACCAGAGCCAGCCGGCGCGCGGCAGGAACGGCAACGGCGCACGCAGGCCGTAGTCGCGCAGGCGCAGCAGGCTGCGCAACGCGGCCTGGGCCTCGGCCGGCGCCAGCGCCTCGCGCAAATGCGGCCCGGGGCCGCCGTCGATCTGGGCGAACTGGGCCAGCGGGCGCCGGTCGCCGAGCGCCGACAGCACCAGCCAGTCGAGCCCGTGGGCGATCTGCGACGGCCCGTGCAGGCTGTCGAAACGCAGACGCGCCAGACCGCCGGCGTAGACGTCGTCGAGCCGGCCGAGCAGACGCGCATCGCCGAGCTCGAGTTCGAACGGCAACGCTTCCGCCTCACCGCTGCGCCAACGCGCGAAGGCGTCAGCATAGGGCCGCACCTGCCCGAGCAAGGCATCGAGTTGGCGCCGGCCGAGCGGGCCGGACGGCAACAGCGCGCGCGCGCGCAACGTCGCCTGCAAACGCTCGCGATCGATGCGTCCACCGCCGGCGATCAGGTCGTCGAACACCGCGCGCTGCAATTGTTGGCGGAACAGACCGGGCCCGGGCAGCACCAGCGGCTCGACGTCGTCGCTGCTGTCGATCTCGTCGGGCAGGCGCAGGCCGAGGCGCTGGCGCAGGAACGCGGTCGGCGGGTCGCGCAGGAAACTGCGCAGGTCTTGATAGTTCACGCTGCCGTCGTCGGCGGCGTCGGGATCGGGCGGCAAGGGCTCGTTGAGCCAAGGGCCGATCTCGCCGCGCAGACCGAGCGCGCCGGCGTCGACCGCCGGCCGCCATTCGGCGCGGTAACTGAAACGGCGCGGCTCCGGCTCGCGCTCGCCGGCGCCGAATGCGGCCGCGGCGAACGGCTGCAGCGGTTCGCGCACCACGAATTCGTTGCGCGCCGCGGCCGGATCGGCGTGGTAGCGCGCGGCCACGTCGAGCAGTTCCGACACCAGGGTCGAAGGTTCGCGCTGGCTGCCGTCGCGCGGATCGGCGCCGAGATAACTCAGATAGAAGCTGTCGGAGGCGGCGCCGAACAATTGCAGGAACAAGAAGCGGTCGTCGTCGCGCAGCGAGCGGTCGCCGTGGCGGCGCGCGGCCGTGCCGAGTTCGGCGGCGAGCCGGTTGAGACCGCCGGCCGGGTCGCGGCGCGGGTAGTCGCCGTCGTTCATGCCGAGCAGGCAGATCACCCGGAACGGAATCAAACGCATCGGCACCATGCGGCCGAAGCTGACCCCGCCGGTCAGCAGCGGCGCGCGCGTATCGGCTTCGGCGAGTGCGGCGCGGAAATGGCTGCGCACGACCTCCGCGCCGACCGTGCCTTCGAAGCCGGCCTTGGCGGCGTCGCGAGCGAAGCTTTCGATCAGGTTGCGCAGGCGCTCGAGGGTGCGCTGGTCGGTGGCGTCGCGCGGGCGTTCGGGCAGCATCGCCCGCAACAGGCCGAGCAGGCGGTCGGACCAGTGCGCCGGGCTCAACTCGGCATCGAGCGCACGCTCGAAGCGCGCCAACACCCGCAGCAAACGGATCAGCGCATCCAGCGCGTCCAGCGAGGCGCCTTCGAGTTCGGCATAGGGCGCGATGCCGGCGATCATCTCGTCGGGCGCGGCGCCGTCGCCGGCGGCGTGGCCGAGCAGCAGGCGGTCGAGCGCGAAGGCCCAGGTGTAAGCGTCGTCGCCGGGGGCGTCGTGGCGGCTGCGGTGGGCGGCGTCGATGCCCCAGCGCGCGCCGGCGTTCTGCAGCCAGGTGCGCAGGCGTTCGAGGCCGGCGCCGTCGAGGCCGGCTTGGTCGGCGATCGCCGGCGTCGCCAGCAGGTCGAGGATTTCGCTCAAGCCGAAGCGCGAGACCGGCAAGGCCAGCAGACGCAGGAACACTTCCGCGAGCGGCTCGGACGCGAGCGGGCTGGCATCGGCCAAGGCATACGGAATGAAACCCGCGCGCCCGGCCAGGCCGCCGAACACCGCGGCGATGTGCGGCGCGTAGGGATCGATGTCGGGCGCCAGCACCGCGATCTCGCGCGGCTGCAGTGGCGGGTCGAAACGCCGGCCCTCGGTCGAGTTCGGATCGAGCAGGCCCTGCAATTGATCGTGCAGCACCTGCACTTCGCGCAAACGGGTGTGGCAGGCATGCACCTGCAGGCTGGCGTCGCCGCGATCGACACGTTCGCGCCACGGCGTCGCCGGCAGCGCGCGCCGATGCAGCAGGTCGCGTTGCAGGCGCTGTAGCAGGCTGTCGCGCGAGGGGTCGTCGTGACGGCTTTCTTCGGGATCGGCGTAGGCGGCGATTTCGCCGGAGGGGTGCACCACTTCGTAGCCGCCGAGCACCGCCATGAAATCGCGGCCGGCCGCGCCCCAGGCTTGCAGCAGCGGGTTGTCGTCGTCGCCGAAGGCGGCGTCCTCGCCCAGGCGCAGGCGTTCGGCCAGGGTGCCCAGGTCGCCCCAGTACTTGCGCGTCGGGGTCGGCAGATAGAAGTGCAGGGTGCCGGCGATCGACTGGGTCGCGATCATCCGCAGCACGTCGGGCGAGACGTTGAGGGTGGCGAAGGCGAACAAGCGTGGCGGCAGCCCGCGCGGCGGATGCGCGATGCCGGCCTCGCCCTGGAAACGGGTCAGGTAATCGTCGATGCGGCGCGCGCGGTAGCGGCGGCCGGCGGCGACGCGTCGCCACAACGCCGCCTGCGGATCGTTGCGTTCGTGGCCGGCGTCCCAGGCCAGCAGCCAGTCGCGGCGCCAGGCCTGGTATTTCTCGAACAGCGAAGCCAACTCGCCCGACAACGACCACGACTTCAGCGGGTCGTCGCCCTCGAGATAGGCGCGCAGCGGCGCCAGTGCCGGCTCGCGCAACTGCGCCGGTTGCGACAACACGTCGTACAAGCGCCAGCGCAGGGCCTGGGCATCGAGGTCCTCGCCGGGGCGGTCGCGGTCCTGGTCGGTCGCATTGGCGTCCAGCGCGCGCTGGACGAATTCGCCCGGGGTCAGGAATTCCAGGTTCGCGGCGATGCCGTAGGCCTGCGCCAGCGTGGCCTGCAGCCAACGCCGCATCGCCACTTGCGGGATCAGGATCACGTCCGGCGCCAGCAAGGGCTGCCCCGGCGCCGGCGTGCGCAACTCCTGCGCGAGCAGGCCCGCCAGCACGTCCAGCGCATTGGAATGGTAGAGACGGAAATCGGCGCGCGCGGGCATCCCGCCATCTTGCCGCAAGGGCGCCGGATGCGCTGCGGCCGGTTGTGGCGTTTGCGGGAACGATTGCGGGCGTGGTGGTCGAAGAGGCGTCGAAGCAAATCCCCCTTGCCCCCCTACTCAAAGGGGGGAGGCTTCGGGTCGTTGGCGCTGGGTGCGATGTGAAGCGCGCTTCGGGTGGCGCTCGCCACCGACAACGAATCGATGTGCACATCGTCGCAAGTCCGACCTTCGCCGATGAGTACTCGTTCTGCATGTACCCCGGAACGACTCCCTTCTCGACCGATGCGCAACTCCCAGATCACCTCCCTTCCTTTGAAAAGGGGGGCCAGGGGGGATTTGCCTTTGCTCCTTGCCTCCACATCCCTCGACACACTTAAAACCGTTTTAATCGCCGCCGGCCACCCTGCCTCGACGATGCGACGACGGCCGAACGCTCCGTCCCGCCACCGCCGCGAGCGAAGCCGCCTAACCTGCGACAATGGCCGACGCTCCACCCCGGTTCAGCCTGGCTGGGCCAAGCTGCGCCGTTTTGCAGCCTCGTCCGACCGTCTCATCGCCCTCGTACACGGACAGTCCTACCGCATGACGACCGAACCGCCCATCGTCCGCCTGACCGACCTCCGCCTCGACCGCGGCGGCCGCAGCGTGCTGCGCGGGATCAACCTGTCGGTGCCGCGCGGCAGCATCGTCGCGGTGTTGGGCCCCTCGGGCAGCGGCAAGTCGACCCTGCTGTCGGCCCTGACCGGCGAACTCGCCCCGGCCGCGGGCACGGTCGAGGTGTTCGGCCAGCAGGTGCCGCAGGATCAGCGCGAGCTGCTCGAACTGCGCAAGGGCATCGGCGTGCTGCTGCAGGGCAACGGCCTGCTGACCGACCTGACCGCAGCCGAGAACGTCGCCCTGCCGCTGCGCGCGCACACCCGCCTGCCGAAGGCGCTGATCCAGCGCCTGGTACTGATGAAGCTGCACGCGGTCGGCCTGCACGCCGCCGCCGATGCTTTCCCGCGCGAGCTGTCCGGCGGCATGGCGCGCCGGGTCGCGCTGGCGCGCGCGCTGGCGCTGGACCCGCCGCTGATGATCTACGACGAGCCACTGACCGGGCTGGACCCGATCGCCTCGGGCGTGGTCATGAGCCTGGTGCGCCGCCTCAACGACACCCTCGGCCTGACCAGCATCGTGGTCACCCATCACGTCCACGAGACCCTGCCGGTCGCCGACCACGCCATCGTGATCGCCAACGGCGGGATCGTGTTCTCGGGCACGCCGGGCGAACTCGAACGCAGCCAGGACCCACTGGTGCGCCAATTCCTGCTCGGCGAACCCGACGGCCCGATCGGCTTCGACGCCGCACCGCGCACCACCACGGAGGCCGCCTGATGCCCTTCATCGCTGCGACCCGCTCGCTGGGCCGCGCCGGCCTGTTCTCGCTGTCGGTGCTGCGCGCGTCCAAGCCGACCCGCGACTTCTTCCGCGAGCTGACCCGTGAAATCTACAAGATAGGTGCACGTTCGCTGCCGATCATTGCTGTTGGCGGCGCGTTCGTAGGCTTATCGGTGACTTTGCTGGGCTATCGCGCGCTCGATACCTACGGCGCCGCCAACCAGGTCAGCGCCATGCTCGGCCTGGGCATGTACCGCGAGCTCGGCCCGGTGCTGACCGCGCTGCTGTTCATCGGCCGCGCCGGCAGCTCGATCGCCGCCGAACTGGGCCTGATGCGCGCGACCGACCAGATCACCGCGCTCGGCCTGATGGCGATCGACCCGATCGCCAAGGCGGTGGCGCCGCGCTTCTGGGCGGCGGTGCTGTGCGTGCCGCTGCTGACCGGTTTCTTCTGCAGCCTGGCGATCAGCGCGAGCTATTTCGAGTCGGTGCACGTGATCGGCATCGAATCGGGGATCTTCTGGCAGGTGCTCAAGGACAGCGTCGATTTCTTCGACGACTTCCTGATGGCCTTCGTGAAGTCGGCGGTGTTCGGCGCGACCGCGGCCCTGGTCGCGGCCTATGTCGGCTACCACGCCGAGCCGACCATCGAGGGCACCTCGGTGGCGACGACCCGCGCCGTGGTCAACGCCTCGCTGCTGGTGCTGATGTTCAACTTCGTGATGTCGGCGCTGCTGTTCAAGTAAGTAAGGTAGCCCGGGCCGGATGAGGGCAGGGACGAGGTCGAAGCTGCGCAAGCGCGCCGCCTTCCCCCAACCCCTCTCAGCCTTGCACTCCCTGCGGTCGCCGCCGCTGGGAGAGGGGCCCGAACCCAGGTTTTGTTCGACACGTCGTAGACCAACCGTTACATCGCCGCGCCGAACCGCGCGGGCTTTATCCCCAAGGTGATGCCATGTCCGTCCGCAGTCCCCGCATCGAATTCGCCGTAGGCGCATTCCTGCTGCTCGCCCTGGCTTCGCTGCTGGTGCTGGCGATCGCCTCCACCAACGGCAAGTTCGGCTTCGGCCGCAGCAGCTACGAGATCACCGCGCGCTTCACCACCATCGGCGCGCTGCGCCCGAACGCACCGGTCAAGATCGGCGGCGTGACCGTGGGCCAGGTCGCCGACATCTCGCTCGACCCGGTCAAGTACAGCTCGATCGTGACCCTGGCGATCGACAACCGCTACCGGAACCTGTCGGCCGACACCGCCGCCGGCATCTTCACCAGCGGCCTGCTCGGCGAAAGCTATATCGGCCTGACCCCGGGCGGCGACCCGGACAACCTCAAGCCCGGCGACGAGATCTACCTGACCCAGCCGGCCGTCGACCTGATCCAGCTGGTCGGCAAGTACATGTTCAGCGGCGGTGGCGCACAAGGCGGCAATGCGGCCGGCGATTCGGCCGCCAAGCCCGCCGACGCCGGCGTTCCCGACTATCTCCAGGGCGAAGCCGCCCCCTCCACCGACGAGACCAAGAAATGAAGCGTTCACTGATCTCCATCGTCCTCGCCTCGGCCCTGCTCGCCGGCGCTCCCTCGCTCGCCCTCGCCCAGGTCACCGCGGCGCCGGGCACCGCACCCGCCGCCGGCACGCCGAGCGCGATGGTGCTGGCCAACAGCACCCGCATCCTGTCGACCCTGGAAGCGCGCCGCCCCGAGTTCAGCAAGAACCGCGCCGCGCTCAGCCAGTTCATCTCGACCGAGTTCACCCAGGTGTTCGACCGCGACTACGCCGCGCGCCTGGTCCTGGGCACGCACGGCCGCGGCGCTTCCGATGCCGACGTCGCCGCGTTCGCCGATGCCCTCACCGGCAGCCTGATGCAGCGCTACGGCTCGGCCCTGCTCGACTTCAACACCAAGCTCAAGGTGCGCATCAAGTCCGAGACCCCGTTGCGCGGCGGCGCCATCGTCAAGGTCTCCAGCGAATTCCTGCGCCAGGGCGGCGAGCCGATTCCGGTCGACTACCTGCTGCGCAAGAACGGCGCGCAGTGGAAGGTGTTCGACGTGATGGTCGAAGGCGTGAGCTTCGTACAGACCTTCCGCAATCAGTTCGACACGCCGCTGAACCAGAAGTCGATCGCCCAGGTCGCCAAGGACCTCAAGGCCGGCAAGCTGCAGGCCCAGGCGAGCGGCAACTGAGCATGGACGCAGCGACGGACCGCGACGCCGCCGACGTGCGCAAGGACGGCGAGGCGTTGGTGTTCAGCGGCGCGCTCGACCGCGCCGCGGCGGCGACGCTGTGGTCGCAGGCGCGCGCACTCGTGAGCGGCGTGCGCCGTTTCGACCTGAGTGCGGTGAGTACCGTCGACAGCGCCGGCCTGGCGCTGTTGGCCGAGCTGGCCGCGCAAGTCGAGGGCGTCGAAGTGGTCGGCACGCCGGCCGGGCTGAGCGAATTGCGCGCGGCCTACCGGCTCGACGACGCGCTCGGTTTCGGTCGCTAAGTTCAGGCTCTCGAGTTCCGGTCGCCGATACACAAACTCCGTCGCAGAACTCTCCTGTTGCGGTCGCCAATGCCGACGGATCCGGCCTGGCTGCCCCCACCCGTTGTCCCGGAAGACTAGACTGCAACCATGCGCCCCCACGCACTCTCACTCTCGCTCGGCCTGGCTTTGGCCGCGCTGCATTCCGTACCGGCTTTCGCGCAGGACGCGAACCCGGCCTCCGTTGCCGAAGCGGCCGTCGTAAGCGCCACGGCGCAAACCGACGCTGCGCTCGCGACCGCACCGACCGAAACCCTCGCGCCCGCCGACGCGGCGACGACGACGGTCGACACGAGGCAGGCGGCGACCGCCGAGCCCGCGCTCGACTACGCCCTCGCCCAGGTCGAAACGAGCCAGGTCCAACCGGCACAGCCCGATCCGAATGCGCCGGCCGCCGAAGCCGTGCCGCCGCCGGCCACCGCTGCGGTCGAGCCGAGCGCGGCCGACGACCAGCGCACCGAGGCCGAACGCGATTTCGATGCCCTCTACGGCACCCCGGCGCAGGAATACGACCCGGTCGCCGACCCGACCCTGCCGGCGCCGGCTTCGGTCCCGGGCGCGTTCGACCCGTGGGAGAAGTACAACCGCAAGATGCACCGCTTCAACATGGCGGTGGATCGCGGCGTCGCCCGTCCGCTCGCGCGCGCCTACTCCAAGGTCGTGCCGCGTCCGGTGCGCCTGGGCGTCAGCAACTTCTTCAACAACCTCGGCCAGCCGGTGTCGATCCTCAACGCGCTGCTGCAGGGCAAGCCCAAGCAGGCCGCGCAGGCGCTCGGCCGCTTCGCGCTCAACACCACCCTCGGCATCGGCGGCATCTTCGATCCGGCCAGCGACGCCAAGCTGCCCAACCGCAGCGAAGACTTCGGCCAGACCCTGGGCGTGTGGGGCTGGAAGCGCTCGCGCTATGTCGAGCTGCCGTTCTTCGGCCCGCGCACCGTGCGCGACTCGTTCGGCGCCCTCGGCGATGCCCCGTTGAGCCCCCTGCGCCACGTCGAACGCGACCGCATCCGCATCCCGCTGCAGGGCCTGCAACTGGTCGACGTGCGCGCCCAGCTGCTGCCGCTCGACAGCCTGCGCGACGGCGCCGAGGACGAATACGCCCTGGTCCGCGACTCCTGGACCCAGCGCCGCGACTATCAGATCTTCGGCGACCGTCTCGACAAGAACGGCGACACCGCCCTGCCGGAATACCTGCAGGACGACAGCAACCCGAGCGTGCCGGCCGATGCGATGCCGGTGATGCCGACCGACGGCGGTCGCTGAGCCGCGCGATCGCCTCGCTGCACCCTGTAACGACGAACGGCCCGGATGCGAATCCGGGCCGTTCTGCTTTAGCGGTATCGCGACCTCAAGCCTGCGGCGCTTCATCCCCGCCGAGCGGCAACAAGCCCGCAGCCCCTTCGATCGGCCGCACGCCCTCTTCGCCGTCTTCCGAGGCAGCGTCCTCGTCGGCCGACAACTCGACCAACTTCGGCGGCAAGGCCTTGTTCGGTTTCACGCCCATGTCCTTCAGCATCTCGGCCTGGCGGATCACACTGCCCTTGTTGCGGCTGAGCTTGTCGCGCGCGGCGTCGAAGCTGTCCTTGGCCTGGCCGATGCGGTCGCCGACTTTCTCCAGGTCGGCGACGAAGGCGCATAACCGGTCGTAGAGCTGCGCACCGCGCTTGGCGATTTCCTGGGCATTGCGGTTCTGCGCTTCCTGCCGCCACAGATGCGCGACGGTGCGCACCACGAACAGCAAGGTCGACGGGCTGACCATCAACACGTTGCGCTGCCATCCGTCCATGAACAGGTTGCGGTCGTTGGTGACGGCAAGCATGAAGGCCGGCTCGATCGGCACGAACATCAACACGAAATCGAGCGAGCGCAGGCCGTAAAGCTCCTGGTAGCGCTTCTCCGACAGCCCGCGCATGTGCGCGCGCACCGAGTCCAGGTGACGCTTGAGCGCACGCGCGCGCTGCTCGTCGTCTTCGCCGCTCGCGTACTCCTCGTACGCGGTCAGCGAGACCTTGGAGTCGATCACCAGATGCCGGTCTTCGGGCAGATGCACGGTGACGTCGGGACGGCGTTCGCCGTCCTCGCTGTTGTGGCTTTCCTGGACGTCGTACTCCTCGCCCTTGCGCAACCCGGCCGACTCCAGCACGCGTTCGAGGATCAACTCGCCCCAGGCGCCCTGCGCCTTGCTCGACCCCTTGAGCGCACTGGTGAGGTTCTTGGCGTCGTCGCTGAGCGACTGGTTCAAGGCCATGAGCTGACGGACCTGCTCGCCAAGCGCGGTACGGTCGCGGGTCTCGTTGTCGTAGACGGTCTCGACCTTGCTTTGGAACTCGACCAACTTCTTCTGCAGCGGGTCGAGCAGCAAGCCGAGATGGCTGCGGTTCTGCTCGGTGAAGCGCTTGCTCTTCTCTTCGAGGATGTCGTTGGCGAGGTTCTTGAACTCGGAGGTCAGTTCTTCGCGCACTTCGCGCAGTTGGGCGATCTTGGCCTGCGACTGATTGCGCTCGGCGTCGAGCTGGGTCGCCAGTTCGGCGGCCTGCACCGACAGACGTTGGGCCTCGGCGGCATGACGATCGCGCACGCGCTCGGTTTCTTCCAGGTTCGTCCGCGCCACGCGCAGGCTGTCCTGCTCCTTGGCCAACTCGGCGCCGACGCGGCCGATCGACTCGCGCAGCACGCCGCTGTCGCGCACCAACTGATCGCGCAGACTTTCGAGTTCGCCAAGACGCGACTGCAACTCCGGAATGCGCGCAGCGCGCTCCTGCAACTGGGCCCGTTCCTGGTTGGCCGCATTCAACTGCGTGCCCAGCTCCGCGCGCGCCGCCTCCAACGCACGCGCGGCTCCGGCCCGGGCCAGCAGCCAGGCGAGCGCGGCGCCGATCAACAAGGCGAACAGGATGGCAACGAGGGCAGCGGTCAGGGGCATCGGGAAACTCTTGGAGAAGGCCTTGGGGCCAGGCGCTCGGGGTGGGCGGTGTGGAGCAGGCGGTATGGGGCAAGCGGCATGAGGCGGGCGGCGTGAAGCGGGCGGGGGAAGCAGGCGATTCGACGCCACCTGGGTTCGGAGCCGGTGGGTCGATACCGCTCGCAGCCTGTCCGCGCAGCCGCAGATGGCTGTCTAGTCTAACGGGGTGAGTCTCAGGCCCTGCGATGGCGAGCGGTTAGGCAGCGATGATCGCCCCGGCCGGGGCGTCCGCCGACTGCCCCTTCAGGTGGAACCCGGCGCGAAGGCGAAATGCGCAGGCGGTCGCAGATCGCGCCTGAATCGGGGCGGCCGAGTTCCGTACGGAACCGAACCGGCGCAGGGAACTGTGCCAATCTGGATTCGCCCCGATCGGCTTCGCCGGCCGGTCACCGCAAGGATTGCATGCATGGACCCGCAAGCTCCCCGGCTCTACGCCGACCCGCGCGGCATCTGGCGCGACGATGGCGCCGGCCGCGTCCACGGCATCCGCTGGGCCGATATCGACGGCATCGACGGCTATGCGATCGACGTGGTCGACCGCAAGCTGATCTTCGTCGAGCTGGGCACCGTGAGCGGCGACAGCCTGGAGCTGCGTACCGACTGGCCGGGCTACCGCGAAGTCGCGACCGCGATGAGCGTGCATTTACCGGGGCTGGACCTGGACGCCTTGAAGCGCCTCGAATTCGCCCTGCCCGACGACCCGCCGGCAGTGTTGTGGTGGCGCGATTGAGCTGATGGCGCGTAGCGCGCGCTTGAGGGGCGCTACGTCGCCTGTAGGAGCGGCGTGAGCCGCGACCGCGGGACGAGTAGAGGCAGCAACGCCAGTGTGATTCAACGAGGCGGTGCGCCATCGCGAGGGTAGGAGCGGCGCGAGCCGCGACCGCGTCGTTTCGGTCTCGCGGTGTATCGTTCAAGAAAGATCAGGATCAAACGCCAAAAGCTTCCGCCACTAAAGCGGCGGGTTACTTTCTT
>NZ_JMTZ01000090.1 GCF_000731095.1 Lysobacter antibioticus
TCCCTGTCCCGATGAAAAACGGCGCGCATCCTTGCGCGCCGCCCTCCGGGTCTTCTGTTGCCTTCGCTAGTGCAAAGCGACGCACAGCAACGGCAAAAGCCACAGCAAAGGCAGGGGCAACAACGGCAACACGGCTACCTATCGTTCGCCTCCGTAACCGACGCCGGCCATCGAACCGACGCGGTCGCGGCTCGCGCCGCTCCTACCCTCAAATCAAGAGCACCCCACTGCGGCGTTATGCCGCATCCACCCCGACAACCGCCTGACTACGCTTGCCGGCTCCCACCCCGGACCCCGCCATGCGCGCCGTCACATTTCGCCTCTCCCTGCTCGCGCTGGCCACGATTCTCACCTTCGCTCTCCACTCGCATCGTGCATACGCGCAGTCGACGGAAACGCCTGCCATCGGAGGTTCGGCCCCGGCCGATCATTGGTCGTCGGCCAAGACCCTCGACTCGGTGCGGGTGTTCGGCCTGAGGGGGCAGCCGCTCGCCGTCGACGGCATCGAGCAAGCGCGCGAGCGTCTCCACGAGCGCGCCGGTGCGACCGGGCTGGTCGACGGCGAGTCCTATCGCGGCGGCCGTGTCAGCACCCTGACCGATGCGCTGGGTTACGCCGCCGGTGTGTTCGTGCAACCGCGTTTCGGCGCCGAAGAAGCGCGGTTGTCGATCCGCGGCTCCGGCCTGCAACGCACCTTCCACGGGCGCGGTCTCGAGCTGTTGCAGGACGGCAGCCCGCTCAACCTCGCCGATGGCGGTTTCGACTTCCAGGCGGTCGAGCCCTTGTCGTCGCGCTATATCGAGGTCTATCGCGGTGCCAATGCGCTCGAGTTCGGTGCCGCCACGCTCGGCGGCGCGATCAACTTCGTTTCGCCGACCGGGTACGACACCGCCCCCATCAGTCTGCGCGTCGAAGCCGGCGACTTCGGCTATCGTCGCGGCCAGGTCGCTCTCGCCGGCGTGTCCGGCCGTGGCGACGGTTATCTGAGCCTGAGCGGTCTGCGTCAGGACGGCTTCCGCGATCATGCCGAGCAGGAAAACTATCGCGTGTTCGGCAACGCCGGTTTCCGCTTCAGCGACACGCTCGATGCTCGCGTCTACCTGACCCATGTCGACACGCGTTCGGCCTTGCCGGGCAATCTGACCCTGGCCGAATCGCGACGCAACCCCACCCTCGCCGCGCCGGGCAATCTCGCCTTGAACCAGCGCCGCGACTATCGCCTCGACCGCATCGCCGCCAAACTCGCCTGGGCCACGTCCGAGACCGGCACGCTCACGCTTTCGCTCTACTACGCCGACAAGTCGCTCGACCACCCGATCTTCCTGGTGCTGCGCCAGGAAAGCCGCGACACCGGTGTCGACCTGCGTTGGCGCGGCGAGTCGCAATGGTTCGGCCGCCGCAACGTGCTGATCGCCGGCGCCGCCTTCGCCCAGGGCGACATCGAGGACGATCGTTTCTTCAACATCGCCGGCCACGCCGGCGCGCGCAGCAATCGCTTCGACCAGCGCGCGCGCAACGCCAAGCTCTATGTCGAGAACCAGACTTGGCTCGCGCCGAGCTGGGTGCTGGCCGTCGGCGCGCAGGCGCTGCATTCGCAGCGCCGCTCGCAGGACCGCTTCATCACCGGCGGCCGCGACGAGAGTTTCTCCCGCGACTATTCCGGTATCAGCCCCAAGCTCGGCCTGCGCTACCTGCTCGATGCGCATACCCAGCTCTACGCCAACATAAGCCGCAGCCTGGAGCCGCCGAGTTTCGGCGAGCTCAGCGGCGGCCCCGGGGTGACCCAGGTCGACCGGCAACGCGCGGACAGCGGCGAAATCGGCCTGCGCCTGGATCGCGACAAGCTGTCGGTCGACTTCGCCCTGTATCGCGCCCACATCGACGGCGAGCTGCTCTCGCTCAGCGACGGCAGCGGCAATCCGCTCGGCACCGTCAATGCCGACCGCACCATTCACCAGGGCATCGAACTCGGCCTGGGTTGGCACCCGGCCGAGCACTGGACCTTGTCGGCGAACTATCTCTACAACGACTTCCGCTTCGACCGCGACCGTGTCTACGGCGACAACGACCTCGCCGGCGTGCCTGCGCAGCAGCTGCGCGCCGAACTGCGCTGGTCGCCGGGCGAGTACTTCTATCTCGCCCCGAACGTCGAATGGACGCCGCAGGACTACTGCATCGACCACGCCAACAGCTTCAGGGCGCCGGGCTACACCATCGCCGGGCTGCGCATCGGCGGAAAAGTCGCCAAGGACTGGTCGTGGTTCGCCGACGCCCGCAACCTCGGCGACCGCAAGTGGATCGCCAGCAGCAGCGTGATCGCCGATGCGCGCGGCCAGGACGGCCGCAACTTCCTGCCCGGCGACGGCCGCTCGCTCTATCTTGGCCTGGAGTGGCGGCCGCGCTGAGGCGACCGCCGCCCCGGCTCAGATCTCGAACCGATACGACAGCTTGACCAGCAACTGCTCGCTGTCGCGCAAGTCGAAGGCATCGCGGAATTCGCGGCCGACGCCGCGGTCCATCCGGCCTTCCTCGAACATCTCGCCGCCGCGCACGTAGGCGATGTAGAGATAGGACAGCGGCGCCAGTTCGTAGCGATAGCGGATCTGGAAGCCCAGGTTGCGCACGCGGAAATCCGGGATCGCTTCGTCGACCGCGAGCGCGCGGCCGCCGGCATCGACGCGATAGGCCTGTTTCAGGCGTGCATCCAGGCCGATGGTTTCCAGGCGCACGCGCAGTTCCTGTTTGTCGTCGATGAACCACTGCAGGCCCGCGTCCAGCACCAGGGTATCGGCACGGAACGCGCCGAGGCGGTTGCCGCCGCGCCACAGCAGCCAGTCGGGCGCGTGGCTGTATTCGAAGCCGGCGAACAGGATCAGGCGGTCGTTGAACTGATAATTCGGCTCCAGATAGAGGCTGGTTTCGCCCTCATCGATGCCGCCCAGGCCGTCGGCGCTGTAGCCGGCCTCGACGGCCAGCGACCACGGGCTGTCGCCCTGCCGCGGCAGCAGGCGCTCGTAGTTGACGAACAGGCGCGACGGCACCCGCAACACGCCGTTGCCGCGGGTGATCAGGTCGTCGTGGCCGGCCGTCCACAGCGCGACCTCGGCGAACTCGTTGCCGCCGTTGCGCAGCTCGCCGCGGCGGGTGATCGCGAACGCGTCGGCTATGTGCACGCCGTCGTCGCTGTAGCGGCGCGAAGCGGCGTAGTGCCAGTCGTGCGAGGCATAGGACGAATCGGCCGGCAGGTCGGTGACGCGGCGGCCCAGGTCGTAGCGCAGGTAGTTGAAGTTGTTGCGCTCCAGATAACCGAAGTCGTTGAGCTGCAGATCCTTGCCCAGGTGCAGGCCGTACAGTTGTTGGCGCCAGCCGCCGCCCATGTCGTAATCGACCCGGATCTGGCCACCGCTGTCGCGCAGGGCACGACCGCCTTGCTCGATGTCGGAGGCCACCAGCGTGCCGCGGATCGCCCACTGCGGGTTCGGCGTCCAGCGCTGGTCGAATTCGTAAACGTCGGCCTGGCGGTCCAGGAACGGGCGGTCCACGCGCGTGACCATCGCGCCGAGGCCGAACGCGGCGAAGTCGCGAGTGGCGCGCACCGCGTAGAAATCGCGGCCGACCTCGTCGCCTTCGTTGGCCGCGAACAGGCCGTAGTTGAAGCCGCCGGCGCTGCCGTTGAGCTTGAGTGCGGCGGTGACGTCGCCCGAGCCCAGGCCGTCGTCGGTCTTGCCGCCGACGCGGCGGGTGTAGATCAGGCGGCTGTTGCTGTTGTACGAACCGAAGGGCAACTCGAAGAAGCCCTGGTTCTCGGTGAAGAACGGGCGCTTGTCGCTGAAGAAGGATTCGGTGGCGCTGAAATTGACGGTCAGCTCGTCGCTTTCGACCTGGCCGAAATCGGGGTTGATCGTCGCGCTGAGCTGGAACTTGCCGCTGGGCTTCCAGAACAGGTCGGCGCCGGCGTCGAAATCGCCGTCGTGGCCGACCGCGTCGCCCACCCCGACCACGTACGGCGTGATCGCCAGCAGCGACTGGCTGTAGGCCGGCACTTCGATGCGGTTGAACGCGGACAGGAAGCGCGCTTCGGTGTAGTGCACCGCCGGCCACGAGGTGCGCTCGCCGGTCGAGGCGATGACCCGGTCGAGTTCGATGCCGAGGGTGCGAGTGCCGCCGGCGACGTCGCGCATCGGTGCGATATGCCAGGGGATCAGCATCTCCGCCGACCAGCCGTTGTCGTCCTCGGCGGTGGCGTGGCGCCAGTCGCCGTCCCAGTCGTCGTTGAACTGGTTCTCGCTGGTGATGGTGGTGTCGACGATGCTGTTGGCCAGGGTCACGGTGAAGTTGTAGCCGGCACGGCCGTCGCCGTCGAAGTCCACGTAGAGGTTGACCCGGTCGACGGTGGCGTTGCCGTCGCGCTGGGTGTGCTGGCGCAGGCGCGGCACGCCGGCCGGCTGGTGATTGCGGAAGGCCACGGCGAGCCCGTCCGGAGTCGCCAGCAGCCAGGCCTCGGTCGGCTGCGAAGCGGCCGCGCGCGACAGCGGCTGGGTCAGGCGGAAGTCGTCGATGCGCTGGGCGCCGCGCCATTCCTCCGGGTCGATGCGGCCGTCGATCTCCAACCCATAGGCGCAGGGAGAGGCGATCGCAGCCGAGGTCGCGAGCAGGGAGGTAAACAGATTCTTGCGCATACAGCAGCCCCGGTGATGCGGATTGACCGCATAGCGAGTGCCTGCCCCGGCCCTCGTCGATGACGGATCGCGGCGAACGGTGTCGCGATGCCGCGCAGACTAGCGGTGCGGCGGCTTTTCACCGCATGGCGTAAGTCATGGCAACCCTTGGCCGCCGACGCGCATCCTTGAGTTCGGCGACCGGTCCGCAGGGCTGAATGCGCGCCCGGTTACGCCCCGACTCGCCCGGCTCAGGGCGCGGTGGCGTCGTGGGTGACGAAAGCCGATTCGCCGGCCGGCAGTTGCATCCAGTCCGGATGGGCCAGGGCCCGGGCGATGTCGGACTGGCCGGACAGCCAGTGCTCGCGCATGGCCACGCGGCCGAACTGGTAGTCCTTGAAGTGGCCGATACGGGCGCGGTCGCGGTAGATCAGGTGGATCACGCTGTAGCGGCGGTCGCAGGCCAGCTCGGCGGCGTGCTGGGCCCAGGGGTTGCTCGCACGCACGTCCTCGGGGATTTCCTCGAGCAGTTCGCGCAGCAGACGCCGGTAATGCTGGAACACCCGCTGGGTGTCGGTGATCAGGCGGGTGCGGCTGGAGTATTGGATTTCTTTCTGCCGCTCGGCGACGTCGAGCAGGGTCTGCGGCAGGTCGCCGCGCGCGTTCCACAGGTCGACCTGGAACACCAGGGTGTCGCGGCGCGGCGACGAGGTCAGCACGTGCGACAGCGGGGTGTTCGAGACCAGGCCGCCGTCCCAGTAGTACTCGCCGTCGATCTCGATGGCCGGGAACGCCGGCGGCAAGGCGCCCGAGGCCAGGATGTGGCGCGCGTCCAGGCGCATCCGGGTGTTGTCGAAATACTCCAGATTGCCGGTGCGCACGTTGACCGCGCCGACCGAGACCCGGATGCCGCCGTCGTTGAGTCGGTCGAAATCGACCATGCGTTCGAGCGTGGCGATCATCGGCGAGGTGTCGTACAGGCTGGCCGCCGCCGGCCCGGGCACCGCGAACGGGTCCTGGCCGAGCCACGCGCGCGGACGGTAGAAGCCGTTCTGGCCCTCGACGATCGCGCGCCAGGCCTCCCAGGTATCGAGCCAGGCACGGGTGTCGGCATCGAGATCGGCGAACCGCGCTTCCTGGCCGAAGGTGGTCGAGGGCAACAGGGTCGGTTGCGAGATCGTCGCCCAGAACTCGCGCAGCGCGTCCATGCGTTTGTCCGGCGGGTTGCCGGCGATGATCGCGGTGTTGAACGCGCCGATCGAAATGCCGGCGATCCAATTGGGCGCGATGCCGGCTTCGTACAAGCCTTGATAGACGCCGGCCTGATAGGCGCCGAGCGCGCCGCCTCCCTGCAGGACCAGGGCGATGTTCTCAGGCAACACCGAGGTTTCGGCGCGGATGCGCTCGCCCGCGGCCTTGGCCGCACGCGAGGCGGCCTGCTTGCTGGCCGCGCGCTTGGGTGGAGTCGCCGGCTTCGGCACGCGCTTGGCCGGCGCGCGTGCGACGGGTGAGCGTGCGGCGACGCTGCTGCGCCTGGAGGGTTCCTTGGACGGCTCTTTGCGGGCCGGGGTCTTCGTAGATGGATCTTTCTTGGCCGCCGTCGCCGGCTTGGGATCGCGCTTGGCCGGCGTCCGCGATGCGGGTTCGCGCTGCGGCGGTGTGGAGCGCTTGCTGCTGGGCATTGCGGTTGCCTCTTCGGAAACTTTCGCGGCGGTCAGGCGCCCATGGTGCTTCGCTTGCGCCGTTATCGCCGTGAAGACCGATGGCGCGGCGAAGCAGCAAGGGGCAACGGCAGCCCCCTGCCCCCCTCCTCAAAGGGGGGAAGCCGAAGGGACTTCAGCGTCTTGTAACGATGAAGCCCATCCACGCTGCTTTCGCAGACGCCCGTTACTGCATATACCAACCATGGCTGACCACGAAGCTCTGCCCGGTCAGCGCCGCACTCGGGAATTCGGCGAGGAAACGCACGGTCTGCGCGACGTCCTCGACGGTGGTGAACACGCCGTCGACGGTGTTGCCGAGCATGACCTTCTTGATCACCTCGTCCTCGCTGATGCCGAGCTCCTTGGCCTGCTCGGGGATCTGCTTGTCGACCAGCGGAGTGCGCACGAAGCCCGGGCAGACTACATGGCTGCGCACGCCGTGTTTGGCGCCTTCCTTCGCCAGCACCCGCGACAGGCCCAGCAGGCCGTGCTTGGCGGTGACGTAGGCCGACTTCAGCGGCGAGGCCTCGTGCGAATGCACCGAGCCCATGTAGATCACGGTGCCGCCCCGGCTCTGGCCTGAACCGTTGTCCTTGTACATATGCGGCAGCGCCGCCTTAGTGGTCAGGAAAGCGCCGTCCAGATGGATCGCGAGCATCTTCTTCCAATCGGCGAAGGCGTAATTCTCGATCGGATTGACGATCTGGATACCGGCGTTCGACACCAGGATGTCGATGCCGCCGAGTTCGGCGACCACGCGTTCGATGCCGGCGTTGACCGCGGCCTCGTCGGTGACGTCCATGGCCACGCCGATCGCGCGGCCGCCGTTGCCGGCGATCTCGTCGGCGACAGCCTGGGCCCCGGCCTGGTTGAGATCGGCGATCGCGATCGCGGCGCCGGCGCGGGCCAGCTCGTGGGCGATTTCCTTGCCGATGCCGCTGGCGGCCCCGGTGACGACGGCGACCTTGCCTTGGATCGAACTCATGGCGACTCCTGGATACGGTGCGAAGGGAAGAAGGGCGTTGCGCCGCGCGATGCGCGAACCGGCGACCATTGTCGCCGCCGCACGTTATCGCGGCGTGGCGGCCGGCGCACCGCAGTGTCCCGTCGCGGCGACGAAGCGGCTATCGGACCTTCGTACCCGCTTGGGGCTTTGCGGGATCGGGCGGGAAGGGCACGAAGATATCGGCCGAGCGTTGGTCAGAACGACCGGGCGCTGCATTGGAGGCCGGCCTGCGGACCGCACCCAGGATTGCAGGGCGGTCGCGTCGCGCGTCGAAGCCGCGCGGTCGCGGCTTGCGCCGCTCCTACCCCGAAGCAGCCCTGCCGTTGCCGTTGCTTAAAGAGCTGTGCGCCATTTTGCACTCGCGAAGCCAATCGAAGACCCGGAGGGCGGCCCGCAGGGATGCGGGCCGTTTTTCATCGGGACAGGGATGTCCCGTATGAAAAAGCCCCGCGTCAGCATCGAACGCGCGGGCTTGTGATTATGACAAAAGAAAGTAACCCGCCACTTTAGTGGCGGAAGCTTTTGGCGTTTGATCTTGATATTGCTTGAGCGATACGCCGCGAGACCGAAACAACGCGGTCGCGGCTCGCGCCGCTCCTACCCTTGCGACAGCCCGCCGCTTCGGTGGGTAGCATCGGCATTGTCGCCTCTGCGCATCCCTTGGTCGCGGCTCGCGCCGCTCCTACTCTGCGACAACACGCCGCTTCGGTGGACGACGTAAGCCATATTGCCTCTGCGCATCCCGCGATCGCGGCTTATGACCGAAGGAAATCCGCTAGGACGCCGCTCCTACAGGGGCGGGATGCCGCCTTCGGACTACCCGGCGGGCACCCGAGGACCTCCTCGATGCCCGCGGTGCGCGCCATCAGCCCGGAACTGCGCCGGGCCGGAAACCTCTCAATCCTTCTTCTTGCCCTTCTTTTTGTCTTTCTTTTTCTTCTTGTCTTTCTTCTTGTCCTTGTCCTTCTTCGCCTTTTTGTCCTTCTTCGGCTGCAGCATCGTCCCGGTGCAATTCGCCGATCCGCAGCGGCACTCCCAGATCTTCTTCAGTTCCTTGGTGTGCTTCTCGGCCAGGGTGATGCCGTAGTTGTAGGACAGTTCCTCGCCCGCGGCGATGTCGCGAACCGCCTCGATGAAGACCCGGTCGCGGCGGCGGTCGTCGCCGTCGTCCTCTTCCAGCACCGCCTCGCAGTTCGGCGAGCAGCTGTGGTTGATCCAGCGCGCGGTATTGCCTTCGTGGTTGGCGTCGATCACGTACTCGTCGTTGAGCGTGAACAGGAAGGTATGGCCGGAGTCGGCGTCGCCGGTCTCGCCCGCATCGACCTCTTCGTGGGTGCGGCGGCTGCCCTTGTACTCGACGACCCGCTCGCCCTTGGCGATCGGTGCAATGGCGAACACACCATTGCCGTGAATGGCGGAACGACGGGCGGCGATCTTGCGCGGCATAGCGAATCCCAAAATGACGAACCAGCATTCTGACGTGCTTGAACGGCCTTCGCTATCCAGGTCCCTCCGCACAGCCGACGGCCTGTATGCATCGGGCCAAATCTCAGGCCAGACCTCGGGCCGGACCTCGGACCAGGCCCCTCACCGCGGCCAGGGCCCGGACCGCCCCCGCGATACGCCTGAATCGCGCAAAACCCCCGGCTTGGCCGCGCCCGGAGAAAAACGTACAATTTCGGTACGAATTACCCCGAGCGGCCCCGCCGATGCTCCGCGTCACCAAACTCACCGACTACGCCACGGTCGTCCTGACCGTCCTGGCGGCCCAGTCCGACCGCGTCCTGAGCGCGTCGGAGCTGGCCGAGCGGGCGGGTCTGGAGGCGCCGACGGTCAGCAAACTGCTCAAGCCGCTGGCCCAGGCCGGTCTGGTCGAGGGGTTCCGCGGCGCCAACGGCGGCTATCGCCTGGCCCGCCCCGCCGACGAAATCGGCCTGATCGAGATCGTCGAGGCAATGGAAGGCCCGCTCGGCATGACCGAGTGCAGCGTCCACGAAGGCAATTGCGGCCTCGAACACCAGTGCGGCGTGCGCGCCAACTGGCGCCGCATCAACGACGTGGTCATCGAAGCCCTGAGCAACGTCACCCTTGCCCAGATGCTCGCCCCCACTCCTTCCTTTTCACCCGAACCAGCCGGCCGGCGCATCGATCTGCGCCTGGCCGGCGCTTAGACAGTAGGCAGCCGCCATGGCCACCGACATCATCAAGACGCCCGCTCCCTCGGGCGACATCGCTAATCGCCCGCTTCAGAACGAGGCGATCCACGAACAGCTCGGGCGTCGCTACGAAGCCGGTTTCATCACCGACATCGAATCCGACAGCCTGCCTCCGGGCCTCGACGAGGACACCATCCGTGCCCTCTCGGCCAAGAAGGAAGAGCCCGAGTGGATGACGCAGTGGCGACTGGAGGCTTATCGCCACTGGCTGACCATGCCGATGCCGCATTGGGCCAAGCTCAACATCGCCGCGATCGACTTCCAGGCGCTCAGCTACTACAGCGCGCCAAAGGCCAAGTACAAGTCGCTCGACGAAGTGCCCGAAGAGCTCATCGCCACCTACGACAAGCTGGGCGTGCCGCTGCACGAGCGCGCGCGGTTGGCCGGCGTCGCGGTGGACGCGGTGTTCGACTCGGTCTCGGTCGGCACCACCTTCCGCAAGGAACTGGCCGAGAAAGGCGTGATCTTCTGCTCGATGTCGGAAGCGATCCGCGAGCAACCCGAGTTGGTGAAGAAGTACCTCGGCAGCGTGGTGCCGACCGGCGACAACTTCTTCGCCGCGCTCAATTCGGCGGTGTTCTCCGACGGCAGCTTCGTCTTCATCCCCAAGGGCGTGCGTTGCCCGATGGAGTTGAGCACCTATTTCCGCATCAACGCCGGCCACACCGGCCAGTTCGAGCGCACCCTGATCATCTGCGAGGACAAGGCCTACGTCTCGTACCTCGAAGGCTGCACCGCGCCGATGCGCGACGAAAACCAGCTGCACGCGGCGGTGGTCGAACTGGTCGCGCTGGAAGACGCCGAGATCAAGTACTCGACCGTGCAGAACTGGTATCCCGGCGATGAGAACGGCGTCGGCGGCATCTACAACTTCGTGACCAAGCGCGGCGAATGCCGCGGCGCGCGCAGCAAGATCAGCTGGACCCAGGTCGAGACCGGTTCGGCGATCACCTGGAAATACCCCAGCTGCGTGCTGCTCGGCGACGATTCCAGCGGCGAGTTCTACTCGGTCGCGCTGACCCATCACCGCCAGCAGGCCGACACCGGCACCAAGATGATCCACATCGGCAAGCGCACCAAGTCGAAGATCATCAGCAAGGGCATCAGCGCCGGCCGCGGCCAGAACACCTACCGCGGTCTGGTCAAGATCGAGAAGAACGCCGCCGGTGCGCGCAACCACACCCAGTGCGACAGCCTGTTGATCGGCAAGAAGTGCGGGGCGCATACCTTCCCCTACATCGAGGTCAAGCACCCCGATGCGACCGTCGAGCACGAAGCGACCACCTCCAAGATCAGCGACGATCAGCTGTTCTATTGCCGTTCGCGCGGCATCGGCGAGGAAGACGCGGTGTCGATGATCGTCGACGGCTTCTGCAAGTCGGTGTTCCGCGAGCTGCCGATGGAGTTCGCGGTCGAGGCCAAGAAGCTGCTCGAAGTCTCGCTGGAAGGTTCGGTCGGATGAAGCCCGCACCCTTGCTCCCGGCGCTGCTGGCCGCGGCGCTCGCCGCCTGCTCGGCTGCGCCGGCCCCGCCGACCGCGGCGTCGGCTCCTGCACCGGCGACCACGGCCGCCGCGGCTCCGACGCCCGCCACCGCGGTCGCGCCGGTCGAGGCGCCGCTGGCCCCGCCGGGCACGATCAAACACGCGCTCGCCGACGGCGAGTACCTGTTGCCGTTCACCATCGCGCCCGAGCAAGCCGAGACCCACGACCCGCGCGTGCTGCAATGGAGCGAACACCCCTGCGGTGCGACCCCGTATGCGCGGGTGCGCGCGCTGCCGCTCGACGACAAGCTGCTGATCGCCGACGAGGTGATCGAAATCGACGACGCCGGCCAGGAACTGCGCCGCTGGCGCAAGCCCTTCGAGGCCGACGTGGTCGCCATCGACGGCGAGCGCCTGCGCCTACGCAGCCTCGACGGCAACGGCGTCGAACGACTGCTGTGGACCGACCCGGCCGGCACCCTGGCGCCCGCGCAAGTCGCCGCCGAGGCCGAACCGCGCCGGTTCGATTGCCCGGCGCTGAAAGCCTTCGCCGGCTCCGATTTCGTGCAATGCCTGGAGTACGCCGATGCCGGCGGCGCCAAGCGCAAGCTCGCCTACGAAGGCGTCTGTACCTGAGCGCGGGCCCTCGCCGCCCGCCTTCCGACCCGATACCGGCGCCGCCGCGCCACTCAGTTTTCTGGACACCCCCATGTTGAAGATCGAAAACCTCCACGTCCAAGTCGCCGGCAAGGACATCCTCAAAGGCCTCTCGCTCGACCTGCAGCCGGGTCAGGTGCACGCGATCATGGGGCCGAACGGCGCCGGCAAATCGACGCTCGGCAATATCCTCGCCGGCCGCGAGGGCTATGAGGTGACCGAGGGCACGGTCGAATTCGAGGGCCGCAACCTGCTCGAACTGGAGCCGGAAGAACGCGCCGCCGCCGGCGTGTTCCTGGCCTTCCAGTACCCGGTCGAGATCGCCGGCGTCAACAACACCTATTTCCTGCGCGCTGCGCTCAACGCTCAGCGCAAGGCGCGCGGCGAGGCCGAGCTCGACTCGATGCAGTTCCTCAAGCTGGTGCGCGAGAAGCTCGCTGTGCTGCACCTGAAGGACGAGTTGCTGCACCGCGGCGTCAACGAAGGCTTCAGCGGCGGCGAGAAGAAGCGCAACGAAATCTTCCAGCTCGCCCTGCTCGAACCCAAGCTGGCGATCCTCGACGAGACCGACTCCGGCCTCGACATCGACGCGCTCAAGGCCGTCGCCGACGGCGTCAACGCACTGCGTTCGCCCGACCGCGCCTTCCTGGTCATCACCCACTACCAGCGCTTGCTCGACTACATCAAGCCCGACGTCGTGCACGTGCTGGCCGACGGCCGCATCGTCGAGAGCGGCGGCCCGGAGCTGGCCCTGGAACTGGAAGCGCACGGCTACGAATGGCTCAAGGACCGCGTCGCACCGGAGAGCGCCGCGTGACCCCGCCCCGCCACGCCGCCATCGACTTGCATACGCAGGCCCGGGCCTGGGCCCCGACACGTTCCGCCGCGCCTGCGCGAGGACACTGACATGAGTCTGCTACTCGAAGGATTCGCCGCTTCGTTCGAGCAATTGTCGGCACGCGAAGCCGCCGGCCTCGGCCCGACCCGCCGCGCCGCGCTCGATGCGGTGCTGCGCGACGGCCTGCCCGGCCCGCGCAACGAAGCCTGGAAGTACACGCCGCTGCGCGCGCTCGACCGGCGCGCGTTCGCCGCCGCCGATCTCGCCCCGGGCGGCTTCGACGCCTCGGCCATCGCCGGCATCCCGACCCCGCGCATCGTCTTCCACAACGGCCGCTACGACGCCGTGCACAGCGACCTCAGCGGCCTGCCGCAGGGCGTTTCGCTGCAGCCGCTGTCGCAGGTGCTGGCGATCGACGACGCCCGCGAAACCAATTTCCTCGCCCGCCGCTTCGACCGCAGCGACGAGATCTTCGCCCGCCTCAACGCCGCCCTGGCCGACGAAGGCGCGGTGCTGCGCGTGGACGCCGGCGTGCAGGTCGCAGGCGCGATCCATTTCGTCTTCGTCGGCAGCCCGGTCGCCGGCGACCGCGCCTGGCATTTGCGCCACCTGGTCGAGTTGCGCGAAGGCGCATCCCTGACCTTGGTCGAGCACCAACTCGCGGCCGACAGCCACACCCACTTGTCCAACAGCCTGACCCACGTGCACCTGGCGCCGAACGCATCGCTGTCGCATGCGCGCGTGCAGGACGAGGCGACCGGCGCGACCGTGGTCGCACGCACCGACGCGGTGCTCGCGCGCGCCGCGCAGTACCGCCGCATCGATCTCGAACTCGGCGCGGCGCTGTCGCGGCACGAACTCAACGCCGCGCTGCATGGCGAGGCCGCGCAGGTGCATGCCAACGGCGTGCTGCTCGCGACCGGCCGCCGCCATCTCGATACGCGCCTGGGCATCGACCACGTCGGCCGCGACAGTCAGTGCCAGCTGACCTGGCGCGGGCTCGGCGCCGGCCGTTCGCGCACCGCCTTCCACGGCGGCATCCTGATCCGCGAAGGCGCCGACGGCAGCAATGCCGCGCTGTCGAACAAGAACCTGCTGCTCAACGAAGGCGCCGAGATCGACACCCAGCCGGTGCTTGAGATCCACGCCGACGAAGTCCAGGCCGCCCACGGCGCTACCGTCGGCCAGCTCGACCCCCAGGCGATGTTCTACCTGCGTTCGCGCGGTTTGCCGGCCGAACAGGCGCGTGCGCTGCTGACCGCGGCGTTCTGTCGCGAGACCTTGTCGGTGCTGGAGGACGAGAGCGCGCGTTCGATGCTCGAAGTGCGCTTGAACCTCGCCCTCGAACGCCTGCAAGTCGTTTGAAACGAAGAACGAGTGCGCAGGAGAGAGTAACGAGTTCCAGCACGCTCTTACTCGTTTCTCGCTCCTCTCCACTCGTTGCTGGCTCCACCGGACCTTACCGATGACCGTCGCCCAAGCTCCCTCGATCGATTGGACCGCCGTCCGCGCCGACTTCCCGGTGCTGACCCGCGAGGTCCATGGCAAGCCGTTGATCTATTTCGACTCGGCCAACACCGGCCAGAAGCCGGCCGCGGTGATCGAGGCGGTCGACGATTTCTATCGCCACCACAACGCCAACGTCAGCCGCGCCGTGCACGCGCTCGGCAGCGAGGCGACCGAGGCCTACGAAGGCGCGCGCGCCAAGCTCGCCCGCTTCCTCAACGTGCGCGTCGAGGAACTGGTGCTGTGCAGCGGCACGACCTTCGCGATCAACCTGGTCGCCTACTCCTGGGCGCTGCCGCGCTTGCGCCCCGGCGATGCGATCGTGCTTACGCGCATGGAGCACCACGCCAACATCGTGCCCTGGCAGCTGGTCGCCCAGCGCACCGGCGCGACCATCAAGGTCGCCGAGATCGACGAACGCGGCCAGCTCGACCTCAACCAGCTGTACGCGCTGCTGACGCCCGAGGTGAAGCTGCTCGCGCTGACCCACGTCTCCAACGTGCTCGGCACCGTCAACCCGGTGCGCGAGATCTGCCGCGAAGCGCGCAAGCGCGGCATCGCCACCCTCGTCGACGGCTCGCAGGCGGCGCCGCACCGGCCGCTCGACATCGCCGCGATCGGCTGCGATTTCTATGCGATCACCGGCCACAAGATGAGCGGCCCGACCGGCACCGGTGCGCTATGGGCGCGGCGCGAACACCTCGATGCGATGCCGCCCTTCATCGGCGGCGGCGAGATGATCAAGGAAGTGCGTTTCGAGGGCACCGTGTTCGCCGACGGCCCGCGCAAGTTCGAAGCCGGCACGCCGAACATCGCCGGCTTCGTGGGCCTGGGCGCGGCGGTCGATTACCTGTCGGCGCTCGGCATGGCACACATCGACGCCCACGAGCAGGCCTTGCTGGCCTACGCCAACGAAGCCTTGTCGCAGGTGCCCGGCCTGCGCATCTTCGGCCAGGCGCAGGAGAAGGCCGCGGTGATCAGCTTCCTGGTCGAAGGCGCGCACGCGCACGACCTGGCGACCCTGCTCGATCTGGAAGGCGTGGCGATCCGCTCCGGCCACCACTGCGCGCATCCGCTCATGCAACACTTCGGCGTGCCGGCGACCTGCCGCGCCTCGCTCGCGTTCTACAACACCCACGACGAGATCGACGCGTTCGTGGCCGCCCTGAACAAAGTCCGCAAACTGCTCGCATGACCCACGACACTCTGAGTTTTCGCGCCGCCACCCTGGCCGACACCGACGCCCTCGTCGACCTGGTCGAATCGGCTTATCGCGGCGATTCCAGCCGCGCCGGCTGGACCACCGAAGCCGACTTCCTCGACGGCCGCCGCACCGGCGCCGACGACATCAAGGCCTGCCTCGACCGTCCGCAGAGCGTGATCCTGATCGTCGAGCGCAACGGCGCCGACGCCGCACCCGAGCTGCTCGCCTGCGCGCATGTCGCGGCCGAGGACGGCGCCGGCTACTTCGGCATGTTCTCGGTCAAGCCGACCTTGCAGGGCGGCGGCATCGGCAAGCGCGTGATCGACGAAGCCGAACGCATCGCCCGCGAGGACTGGAAGTTGCCGGCCATGCGCATGACCGTGATCGACATCCGCGACGAGCTGATCGCCTTCTACGAACGCCGCGGCTACGTCCGCACCGGCCACTACAAGCCCTTCCCCTACGGCGACGAGCGTTTCGGCCTGCCCAAGCGCGACGATCTGCGCTTCGAGGTGCTGGAAAAGACGTTCTGATGTCCGTGGGCTGAGGCCTGGTTGAGGCGTCGGGGTTAAAACGACGCCCCGTCGTCCTGGTCTCCACTTCGCCCGCTTTACGATCCGGCCTGCATCCCTTGGCCGGTCGCATCCATCGGCAAGGCCAGGAAAGCGCGCCGTGCACACCGGCCCTGCCCGCTTCTACAATGCCTCGCAACGCACTGCCAGCTCTTCAGGAAAGCAAGCCATGGGCGACTGGGTTTTCGTCTGCGCCACCTCGCAATTGCTGCCCGGCGAATCGACCGTCGCCTGGGACGGCGACACCGCGATCTTCGTATGCAACTACGACGGCGATTTCTACGCCCTCGAAGACCGTTGCTCGCACGAAGACTTCGAGCTGTCCGCCGGCGCCTTCGACGGCGAGGAGGCCACGGTCGAATGCGTCCTGCACGGCGCCCGCTTCGACGTACGCGACGGCCGCCCCTTGTGCGCGCCGGCCTACGAGCCGGTGGTGAAGTTCCCGGTCAAGGTCGAAGACGGCGGGGTCTGGACCCGCGACGACCGCGAGTAAGCGGCGCCTCGTTTCGATCGTTGTCGCTGTAGCTGTTCCCCCTTTGGAAAAGGGGCCGGGGATTTTCCTTTCGCTTCTTCTCCACGCGGGCAAGAGCAAATCCCCCGCGCCGAAACCGCATTGGACTTCGTGCCTGCATCGGGCGCTCGCCCCTTTTTTTCAAAGGGAGCCCGGTCGAACGCTGCGATTGGGGTACGGCGCGAGCACGGTGCTTCACGGTCGCGGCTTGCGCCGCTCCTACCCTTTGAAGCACCGATGCCGGGCGCTTGTATCGCGGCCCAACACGCCCCCTGCGCCCGCCAAGCCCCCGTTTGCGCACGCATTTACACCGGAAACGGTTACAAGACCCTCGAATTGTTCACAATTCGTTGCAAATGAGAATCCATCTCATTAAGATTGCGGACTGACGCGGCCCCGCGCCGTTTATCCGCAATCCAGAGATCCCCCATGACCACGAAGTTCGTCGTGTCGCCGCTCGCCGGTGCACTTGCCCTCGCCCTCAGTCTGCCCGTGCTCGCCGCCCCGGCGCCCGAACCCCAGGCCAAGGACCTCGACGGCGTCGCGGTGCACGGCCAGCGCGTACAGAAGGCCAGCAGCGGCAAGTACACCGCGAACCTGCGCGACACCCCGCAGACGATCAGCGTGATCGACCGCACCACCATCGACGGCCAGAACCTACTCTCGCTGACCGACATCCTCAGCACCCTGCCGGGCATCACCTTCGGCGCGGGCGAAGGCGGCGGCGGCTTCGGCGACAAGATCAACCTGCGCGGCTTCGACGCCAGCAGCGACATCACCGTCGACGGCGTGCGCGACAGCGGCCTTTACAGCCGCACCGACCCCTTCAACCTGGAAGCGGTCGAAGTCGTCAACGGCGCCAACTCGGTCTACTCCGGCGCCGGCTCGGTCGGCGGCACGGTCAACCTGGTCAGCAAGAGCGCCGGCCTCAACGAGTTCCACAAGGCCTCGATCGCCGCCGGCACCGACAGCTACACACGCGTCACCACCGACAGCAACTTCGTGCTGGGCGAAGGCTCGGCGCTGCGCCTCAACGCGATGGCACACCAGAACGACGTACCGGGCCGCGACGTCGAGCAGAACGAGCGTTGGGGCGTGGCCGCATCGCTCGCCTTCGGCCTCGGCAGCGACACCAGCTGGACCTTGAACTACCTGCACCAGGAAGACGACAACACCCCGCAATACGGCCTGCCGTTCTTCAACGGCGACGTGCTGCCGAGCATCGACCGCGGCAACTACTACGGTTACAGCAACATCGACCGTCAGGACATCCAGCTCGATTCGGTCACCTCAATCGTCGACCACGCCTTCAACGACAATTTCAAGATCCGTAACCTGACCCGTTGGCAGCAGGCCGACCAGTTCTCGCTGGTCGACGCGGTCCAGGGCACCTGGTGCCTGGCCAACAACCTCACCCCGACCGGCACCAGCTGCGGCAGCACCCGTCCCGGCAACTACAGCCCGAGCGGCCCGCGCGGTTACGGCCGCGATACCCGCAACACCACGCTGTACAACCAGACCGACCTGACGGTGAACTTCAACACCGGCGCGATCGAACACAACCTGGTCGCCGGCTTCTCGGTGCTGCACGAAGAATTCGACCTCGACGTCACCAGCGATTTCCGCAACCCCAACGGCACCAACCCGTTCCTCGCGGGCTTGCCGCAGATGAACATCGCGCGTCCGGACCACACCTACCGCGGCCCGCTCAACCGCACCCTAACCGGCCGCACCGAAGGCGAACTCGACAACCGCGCGATCTACGTGTTCGACACGCTCAAGTTCAACGAGCAGTGGCAGCTGAGCCTGGGCGCGCGCTACGAGCGCAACGAGGGCGAGACCATCAATGCGGTGGTCGTGCAGGCACCGACCGCGGCGAACCAGCCGCTGCCGGCCCAGCCGATCGGCACCGTCACCGGCTACGGCGTGCCGTTCAAGAGCAACGACGACCTGTTCTCCTACCGTGCCGGACTGGTTTACAAGCCGGTCGAGAACGGCAGCATCTACATCGCCTACGGCAACTCGAAGACGCCGTCGAAGGCCTCGGTCAACGGTTCGTGCACCGCGCAGACCTGCTCGGTCGATCCGGAAACCGCGGTCAATTACGAAATCGGCACCAAGTGGGACTTCCTCGACGGCCGCCTCGCCCTGACCGGCTCGGTGTTCCGCAACGAGCGCGAGAACTACAAGGTCGCCGACCTCGACAACCCGGCCAACCTGTCCGGCCTGCAGCAGCTCGACGGCAGCGCGCGCGTCGACGGCTTCATGATCGGCCTGTCCGGCCTGATCACCGACCAGTGGGCGGTCTACGCCAACTACGCGCGTCTGGACAGCGAAGTGCTGCAGGGCGTGTCCGACTTCCAGGCCAACCTGGGCCGGGACTACACCAAGGGCGATCGTCTGACCCAGGTGCCGGAAGACTCCTTCAGCCTGTGGACCACCTACGACATCAGCCCGCGTTGGCAGGTCGGTTACGGCGCGACCTTCCAGGGCAAGATCTGGCTGACCCAGCACAGCGCGACCAACCTCAACGGCCCGCTGACGACCTACGGCAGCTACTGGACCCACCGCGCGATGGTCAACTACAAGATCAACCGCCAGGCCTCGCTGCAGCTCAACATCAACAACCTCACGGACGAGGAGTACTTCACCCGCATCCGCAACAACGGCTGGGCCACCCCGGGCGACGGACGCCAGGTGGTGCTGAGCGCCAACTTCGCCTTCTAAGTGGTATCGAACCTCGAGTTCACGTTCTAATCGGACTTCCATCGTCCAGGCGCGCCGCCCGGGTCCTCCCGGGCGGCCGCATTGAGGAAACCCATGCTGCTGCACGTGCCCAAGGTGCTCACCGCCGAACAGGTCGGCCATTGCCGCGAACGCCTGGCCCAGGCCGGTTGGAGCGACGGCCGGATCACCGCGGGCCACCAGTCGGCCAAGGCCAAGGACAACGCGCAACTGCCCGAGAACGACCCGGTCGCGCGCGAGCTCGGCCCGATCATCCTCGACGCGCTGTCGCGCAACCCGACCTTCTTTTCCGCGGCGCTGCCGCAGCGGGTCTACCCGCCCCTGTTCAATCGCTACGCCGGCGGCCAGTCGTTCGGTTTCCACGTCGACAACGCGATCCGCTACGACCGCAGCCGCGGCGGCATGGACGCGGTGCGCACCGACCTGTCGGCGACCCTGTTCCTGAGCGCGCCGGAGGAGTACGACGGCGGCGAGCTCGTCATCGAAGACACCTACGGCACCCACCCGGTGAAGCTGGCGGCCGGCGACCTGGTGCTGTATCCCGGCACCAGCCTGCACAAGGTCACCCCGGTCACCCGCGGCGAACGCCTCGCCTCGTTCTTCTGGATCCAGAGCCTGCTCGCCGAAGATTCGCAGCGCCGGCTGATGTTCGAGCTGGACGTGTCGATCCGGCGCCTGACCGCCGACGTGCCCGATCATCCCGCGCTGGTCCAGCTGACCGGCGTGTACCACAACCTGTTGCGGCGCTGGAGCCAGACGTGAGCGCGGCCAGCCGCGACGATCGCGCGATCAAGACCGGCTCGATCAAAGCCGGCCCGATCAAGGCCGCTTCGGGCACGATCGATCCGAATCGTCGCGCCTATTGGCTCAAGACCCTGCACCGCTGGCACTGGATCAGCGCCGCGGTGAGCCTGGTCGCGCTGCTGCTGTTCTCGGTCACCGGCATCACCCTCAACCACGCCGCCCAGATCGAATCCGAACCGGTCGTGGTCAACGTCAAGGAAACCTTGCCGGCGAGCCTGCTGCGCGGCCTCAAGCGCGAGCATGCCGCCGACGCGCCCTTGCCCGGCGCGGTCAACGACTGGCTCGCCGATGCGTTGGACGTGCGCACCGCCGAACGCAAGGGCGAGTGGTCCGATGCCGACGTCTACGTCTCGCTGCCGCGTCCCGGCGGCGACGCCTGGCTCAGCATCGACCGCGAGAGCGGCGCGATCGAATACGAACGCACCGACCGCGGCTGGATCGCCTGGCTCAACGATCTGCACAAGGGCCGCAACACCGGCGCGGCCTGGCGCTGGTTCATCGACCTGTTCGCGGTGGCCTGCCTGTTGTTCGCCTCGACCGGCCTGTGGCTGCTGCAACTGCACGCGCGCCAGCGTGGCAAGACCTGGCCGCTGGTCGCGGCGGGCCTGGCGGTGCCGCTGCTGCTGATCATCCTGTTCATGCACTGACCCATTCGCTTTACGCATTCCCCGCTTTAGAACTCCCAGGAGCGATCCATGAAGCTGTCGTCTTTCAAAGTGCTGATCCCGGCGATGGTGCTGCCGATGCCGGCGCTCGCGGCCGATCTCGAACTCAACATCGAGATCCCGCGCATCAACGCCGCCGAGTACCACCGCCCCTATGTCGCGGCCTGGATCGAAAAGGCCGACAACAGCGTCGCCAGCAACCTCGCGGTCTGGTACGACCTCGACATGAAGAACGGCGAAGGCACCAAGTGGCTCAAGGACATGCGCCAGTGGTGGCGCCGCAGCGGCCGCACCCTGCAGATGCCGGTCGACGGCGTCAGCGGCGCGACCCGTCCGGTCGGTCAGCACGCGGTTTCGTTCAAGGGCAACAGCAAGGCCCTCGCCGGCCTCGCGCCGGGCCGCTACACCCTGGTCGTGGAAGCCGCGCGCGAAGTCGGCGGCCGCGAAATGCTGACGATCCCGTTCGAGTGGCCGGCCAAGGCGCAGAACCTGTCGGCGCAGGGCAAGACCGAACTCGGCAAGGTGAAGGTGGTGGTGAAGCCCTGAAAGCCGGGAATCGGGAATCGGGAATCGCGCGAGCGGTCTCCGACTCCTGTTCCATCCCGGCTCTTCCCCTAACGATTCCCGATTCCCGATTCCCCATTCCCGGATAAAAACATGAACCTCAAACTTCTCGCCGCCGCCGTCGTCGCCACGTTCGCGCTCGCCGGCACCGCCCAGGCGCACAAGGCCTGGCTGCAGCCTTCGCAGACCGTGTTCTCCGACAAGGGTTCGTGGCTGACCGTCGACGCCGCGGTCTCCAACGACCTGTTCTATTTCAACCACGTGCCGTTGCCGCTGGAGCGCCTGCAGATCACCGCGCCCGACGGCAGCGCCGTGCAGCCGCAGAACGGTGCGACCGGCAAGCTGCGCAGCGTGTTCGACGTCGAGCTGTCGCAGGAAGGCACCTACAAGGTCGCGATGAACAACGAAGGTCTGTTCGCCAGCTACAAGCTCGGCGGCGAAGCCAAGCGCTGGCGCGGCAAGGCCAGCGAGTTCAAGAGCGGCATCCCGGCCGGCGCCACCGAGGTCAATGCCTCCGAAAGCCTCGGCCGCGTGGAGACCTTCGCCACCGTCGGCAAGCCGAGCACGACCGCGTTCAAGACCACTGGCAAGGGCATCGAGCTGGTGCCGGTGACCCATCCGAACGATCTGTTCGCGGGCGAAACCGCGAGCTTCCAGTTGCTCGTCGACGGCAAGCCGGCGGCGGGCCTCAAGGTCGAAATCGTGCCGGGCTCGACCCGTTATCGCGACCAGCAGAACGAAATCAACGTCACCACCGGCAACGACGGCAAGTTCGAGGTCAAGTGGCCGCAGGCCGGCATGTACTGGCTGGAAACCACCAGCGAAGACGCCAAGACCACGCTGCCGGAAGCCAAGCAGCGTCGCCTGAGCTACGTCGCCGTGTTCGAAGTGCTGCCGCAGTAAACCGATGCCGGTGTCGACGCCGCAGGTGACGTGGTCGTGGTCGGGCGCATGGGATGCGCCCGAGGCGGCGTCGCTGCACGCGCTCGACGGCATCACCATGGGCACGCGCTGGTCGGTCAAGTTGATCGCCCGCGCCAGCGCGCTGCCGATGTTGGAACGCGGCATCCAGGCGCGGCTCGATCAAGTCGTCGCCCAGATGAGCACCTGGGAAAGCGATTCCGACCTCAGCCGTTACAACCGTTCCGGCGCCGGCAGTGTGCACGCGCTGCCGGCCGAATTCGCCGAAGTGATGGCGGCCGCGCTCGCGCTCGCCGCCGACAGCGACGGCGCCTACGACCCGACCATCGGCCCACTGGTCGATCTGTGGGGTTTCGGCCCTGCCGGCGCACGCGAGGCCGCACCCGACGCGATCGTGTTGGCGAACGCGCAAGCGCGTGTGGGCTGGCGCCGGCTGCGCTTCGACGCCGCCGCGCGCACGCTCGAACAACCCGGCGGCGCCTACGTCGACCTGTCCTCGATCGCCAAGGGCTACGGCGTCGACCGCGTCGCCGACTATCTGCTCGAACAAGGCGTCGCCGATTGCCTGGTCGAAGTCGGCGGCGAGTTGCGCGGGCACGGGCGCAAACCCGATGCGGCACCGTGGCGCGTCGCGGTCGAACAACCCGGTGGCAGCGACGACGAAGCCGCCGCGGTGATCGCGCTCGACGGCCTCGCCATCGCGACCTCCGGCGACTATCGCCGCTATTTCGACGCCGACGGCCGGCGTTATTCGCACACCCTCGATCCGCGCAGCGGCCGGCCGATCGCGCACCCGCTGGCTTCGGTCACCGTGCTGCACGCGCAGTGCATGCAGGCCGACTCCCTCGCCACCGCCTTGACCGTGCTCGGCGCGCATGCCGGCATGGCCTACGCGAACCGCCACGGCCTGGCCGCCTTGTTCGTGCTGCGCGAGGGCGAGGGCTTCGTCACTCGCACCACGCCGGCGTTCGTCGCCCGGCAGCGCAGCGCATGAGCAGCGTGGCGACCGCACCGCGCCGGCGCTTCGACCTCGGCGTCCTCGGCAATCTGCTGGTCGTGCTGGCGCTGGTCGCGCTCGCGATCGGTTTGTCGCAATGGCAGGCCGAACCCTTGCGTTGGAGCTTCCCCGGCCGTGGCCGTGTGTGGGCGGCGGGCGCGGTCGCCGCGCTGTATGCCGGCTTCGTCGCCGCCATCGCCGTCTCGCGGACGCGACGCGCGCGCGCGCAGGCCTTGCCGGCGATCACCGCGCAACAACGCGGCGATTGGCTGGTCGCCTTCGCCAGCCAGACCGGTTTCGCCGAACAACTCGCACGCCGCAGTTACGAGGCCTTGCGCGATGCCGGCCTGCGCGCCGACCTCGCCGTGCTCGGCACCCTCGACGCGGCGCAACTGGCGCGGTATCCGCGCGTGTTGTTCGTCGTCAGCACCACCGGCGAAGGCGATGCGCCCGACAGCGCGGCCGGCTTCGTCCGACGAGTCATGGCGCAGGCAGGCGAACTGTCGGCCACACGCTACGGCGTGCTCGCCCTCGGCGACCGCGAGTACACCGAGTACTGCGCGTTCGGCCATCGTCTCGACCACTGGTTGCGGCATTCCGGCGCCCAATCTCTGTTCGATCTGGTCGAGGTCGACAACAGCGAACCCGGCGCTCTGCGCCATTGGCAGCACCATCTGGGCCTGTTGGCCGGCCATACCGAGCTGCCCGACTGGAGCGCGCCTTCGTACCGCCCCTGGCATCTGCAGGAACGTCTGCTGTCCAACCCCGGCAGCGTCGGCGGCCCGGTGTTCCGACTGGGCCTGGTGCCGGCCGACGGCGACGCGCTCGATTGGCGCGCTGGCGATATCGCCGAGATCGGGCCGCGCAACAGCGCCGCCGATGTCGTGCAGTGGCTGGCGACGCTCAGCCTGGACGGCGCCGAAATCGTGCGGCACGCAGATGCGCAGGAGCCCTTGTCGGCCTTGCTGGCGCGCTCGCGTTTGCCCGATCCCAATGCCGTGCGGGGGCAAGGTGCGCAGGCCATCGCCGATGCGCTCAAGCTGCTGTCGCACCGCGAGTACTCGATCGCCTCGGTGCCTGCCGACGGTTCGCTGCAACTCTTGGTCCGCCAGATGCGTTACGAGGACGGCCGCTACGGCAGCGGCAGCGGCTGGCTGACCGAACATGCGGCACCAGGTACGGCGATCGACCTGCGCATCCGCAGCAACCCCTCCTTCCATGCACCGAGCGATGCGCGCCCGGTGTTGTTGATCGGCAACGGCACCGGCCTGGCCGGCCTGCGTGCGCTGCTCAAGACCCGGATCGCCGCGGGGTATCGCCGCAACTGGCTGCTGTTCGGCGAACGCAACGCCGCCTGCGACCTGCACTACCGCGCCGAACTCGACGCCTGGCAGGCCGACGGCGCGATCGAACGCGTCGACTACGCGTTCTCGCGCGACGGCGAGTCGCGGACCTATGTGCAGGATGTGTTGCGCAAGCATCTGGACGCGGTGCGCGAATGGATCGCGCAAGGCGCAGCCGTCTATGTCTGCGGCAGCCTCGAAGGCATGGCGCCAGGCGTCGAAGCGGTGCTGCATGAAGCGGTCGGCGTGGAAACGCTGGAGGCCATGGCCGCAGACGGTCGCTATCGGCGCGATGTGTATTGAGCGATCTCGGGCGTCTGAATCATCGCGGGGATGACCGATCCTGAGATGGTGGCTGCTGGGGATGTGGGTTCTGGTTCTGGGGTGCTGAGTGATCTCGTGCGTAGGAACCATCGCCCCTTTCACAAAGGGGGCCGACGCCCGGCGCGCGCATCGCTGCTGAGTGAGGGTCGGAGCGCGGGGGATTTGCTTTGGTTTGCTTCGCATACACCCAG
>NZ_JMTZ01000091.1 GCF_000731095.1 Lysobacter antibioticus
GACCGAGACCACGACGTACTCGACCTGGGTGGCGATGGACCGTGCCGACGGTTTCGTCTCGCATATCGGCAAGCCGGTCGCCAACACCCGCATCTATATCGTCGACGCGCACCTGGAGCCGGTACCGGTCGGGGTGGTCGGCGAGCTGTATATCGGCGGCGAAGGCGTGGCGCGGGGTTATTTGCACCGTCCCGAGCTGACCGCGGAACGCTTCGTCCGCGACCCCTTCGTCGCCGACGAAGCCGCGCGCATGTACAAGACCGGCGACCTCGGCCGCTGGCGCGCCGACGGCACCATCGAATATCTCGGCCGCAACGACTTCCAGGTCAAGATCCGCGGCTTCCGCATCGAACTCGGCGAGATCGAGACCAAGCTGGCCGCTTGCGACGGCGTGCGCGAAGCGGTGGTGGTGGCGCGCGAAGGCGAGGGCGGCGACAAGCGCTTGATCGCTTACGTGGTCCTCGCTCACGGCGTCGAGCTGTCGGCCGCGAGTTTGCGCGAGCAGCTGTCGCGCAGCCTGGCCGAGTTCATGCTGCCGAGCGCCTTCGTGACCCTGGCGGCCTTGCCGCTGACCCCGAACGGCAAGCTCGACCGCAAGGCCTTGCCGGCGCCGGGCGACGACGCGGTGATCCGGCGCGATTACGAGGCGCCGCAGGGCGAGATCGAGACTGCGCTTGCGCAGATCTGGTGCGAGCTGCTCGGCCTGGAACGAGTCGGCCGCCACGACCAGTTCTTCGAGCTCGGCGGCAGCTCGCTGGTCATCACCCGGCTCGGCTTCGAGATCCGCCAGCGCTACGGCATCAACGCCAACGTCGGCGAACTGTACGGGCGCCAGGCCTTGAAGGACATGGCCGCGTTCGTCGAACAGCAGTCGCCGCGCCTGCGCCGCGAAGCCGATGACGCCACCGTCATCGAGTTCGACTTGTAGCCGCAGACGCAAATACCGCAACACGCGAACGATCACCTTCTGGAATGGAAACGGCAAGGAACATGAGCATGCAGCAGCGCTACTACCTCAGGGAAAACGTCTATTTCGAACCGCTGGTTCTGAAGTGGTACGCCTGGCCCTATCTGCTGCCGCCGGTCAGCGCGGCGATGAACATCACCGGCCGCAGCCTGCGCCTGATGAAGTCCTTCGTCGCCAATCACCAGTTGCATCTGGCCGCGAGCAAGAACCCGGAATTGTCGGGCGGCGACTTCGTCAATTGCAGCGAAGACCAGCTCGACAACGTGCGCGGCCTGATCCACGACATCGAGCATACCCACCAGGACTATCTGGACCTGCGCAAGGCGGTGGCGAAGCTCAACGAAATGCTGGAGCAGGCCAAGGGTCTGTCGCTGGAGCCGCTGTACGCGCAAGTGCCGGAAGCGCTGCGCGGTTACGTCGAGCTGATCTACGACATGAACCACAATGCCTCGTTCCGCCTGATCGAAGGCTTGATCTACGAGAGCCCGCTGTACAAGCCCTTGGCGCAGAGCGTCTCGCTGGGGCTGCTCGGCAAGGTCAAAGAGCGTCCGTTCGTGCTCAGCTCGCCGCGCCTGCCCGACGAGAATCATCTGCACGTCGAGGTGCCGTTCGCCCACGACTTCATCGACGGCCTGTTCGCCGCGCGCGGCACCCCGATCGAGCGCGCACAGATCGACCGGCTGTTCGAGGGCGTCGGCCTGCAGGGCGGGCTGACCGTCGACGAACTGTTCACCACCGAGCCGCCGCGGGTGACCCGCGCGCCGTTGGAAGGACGCTTGCGGGTCAGCTACCTCGGCCATGCCGGCCTGCTGCTGGAAACCGACCGCACCAGCATCCTGGTCGACCCGATCATCGCCGTGCGCGACGAGGCCAACGGCGACCGTGTGCTGAGCTTCAGCGAGCTGCCCGAGACCATCGACTACGTCTGCCTGACCCACACCCACATGGACCACGTCTGTGTGGAGACCCTGCTGCAGCTGCGCCACAAGATCGGCGAGGTGCTGGTGCCGAAGAACGGCGGCGGCAGCATCGTCGACCCCTCGATCAAGCTGATGCTGCAGACCATCGGCTTCAAGGTGCGCGAGTTCGAGGACATGGAGACGTTGGACTGCGTCGACGGACGCATTCGCGCGATCCCCTTCCTCGGCGAGCACGCCGACCTGCACATCCGCTCCAAGACCGCGTGGTACTTCGAGTTCGCCGGGCAGAAGATCTTCTCCGGCGCCGACTCGTCGAGCCTGGACGAGCGCATGTACGAGCGCATCCAGAAGGTGATCGGCCACATCGACCTGCTGTTCATCGGCATGGAATGCGTGGGCGCGCCGATGAGCTGGCTGTACGGCTCGTTATTCACCAAGCCGATTCCGCGCGAGATCAACGAGTCGCGCCGTTTCAACGGCTCCGACTGCGCCTCGGCGCAGAAGATGATCGAGATCTTCAAGCCCTCGCAGGTCTACGTCTACGCGCTCGGCATGGAGCCGTGGTTCAAGTACTTCATGGGCATGGACTACACCGAGGACGCGCGCCAGATCCAGGAATCGAGCCAGTTGCTCGAGTTCTGCGCAGGCCGCCAGGTGCAGTCCGAGCGTCTGTTCGCCAAACACGTCTGGAACTTCAACTGATACGCACGCCGCGGCGGCTGAAGGCGCGGCGGCCAGGGATGCAACCTCGAGCGGTCGCCGGTAGCGGCGACCCCACAGGATCACAGGGAATTAGCTAATGTTTCTTTTCGAGCTGGTGCAGTACGTCGAACAAAACGGCATCGACATCAAGGTCGTCGACGGCAAGTTGCGGATCACCGGCGACCAGGCCTTGCTGACCGACGAGGTCAAGGCGACGATGAAGCGCTACAAGGCCGAGCTGTCGTCCTATTACGCGCGCCTGTCGCAGGACGCGATCGCCGCGCGCGGCGGCGAGGGTTCGTATCCGCTGTCGTTCGCCCAGCAGCGCCTGTACTTCCTGTACCAGTACGATCCCGAACTGACCAGTTTCATCCTGCCGATGGAGCTGGAGCTGCGCGGCGAACTCGACGTCGCCGCGTTCGGCGAGGCGGTCGCGGCGGTGGTCCAGCGCCATCCGATCTACCGCACCACCTATCGGGTCGAGGCCGGCGTGCCGCGCCAGCGTTTCGACGCCGGGCGCAGTTTCCAGATCGCCTTCAAGGATCTCACCCAGGCCTCCGAGGCCGAGCGCGAGGCCGGCCTCGCCGAATGCCGCCGCGACGTCTCCGAGCGCCCGTTCGACCTCGGCGAAGAACTGCCGCTGCGGGTGCACCTGCTCAAGCGCGGCGCCGGCGCCTACACCTTGCTGGTCGGTTTTCACCATATCGCCACCGACGAGTGGTCGATCCAGCAATTCGTTCACGAAGTCTCGCGGATCTACCGAGACCGCGGTCATGCGCGGGTCGCGGTCGAGCCGGTGTCCTACCTCGACTACGCCGCCTGGCAGGTCGAGCAGTACGAGGCCGGCGGTTACGAGGTGTCGCGTTCGTACTGGCAGCACCAGCTCGACGGCATCAAGGGCGTACTGGAACTGCCGCTGGACTTCCCGCGCCCGGCGCTGCAGAGCTACAACGGCGCGCAGATCGCCCGCCATGTGCCGGACGAACTCGGCCGCAAGGTCGCTGCCTTCGTGCGCGGCCGCGGCCTGCCCGAGTTCGGCTTCTACCTCGGCGTATGCCATCTGCTGCTGAACAAACTCAGCGGCGAGAACGACATCGTGGTCGGCACCGACGTGTTCGGCCGCGATCACGCCGACCTGCGCGACATGGCCGGCTTCTTCGTCAACCAGCTTGCCCTGCGCAGCCAGATCCACCCGGAAACCCCGGTCGGCGAGTATCTCGGCCAGGCCGGCCTGGCGGCTATGGACGCGCTGCGCTATCAGGACATGCCCTTCGACAAGGTCGTCGACGCCCTCGGCATCGAGCGCGACGCCGCCTATTCGCCGGTGTTCCAGGTCAAGTTCCTGTACGAACGCGCGGCCCGCAAGCTGGAACTGTTCGACGACGTGGAAGCCAGCGAACGCGCCTCGTTCGGCACCCGCTCGCAGTACGACCTGACCCTGAAAGTGCAGGGCGAGCAGGTCATCGCCTACTACAACACCGACCTGTTCCGCGCCGGCACCGTCGAGGCCTGGCTGGATCTGTACCTGGCCTTGCTCGATGAGATCGTCGAGCAGCCGCAGCGCCCGGTCGCCGACCTGTTGCAGGGCACTCTGGCGCAGCGCTATGCCGCCTTCACCCAGGGTGAGCAGCGACCGGTCGATCACGCCGACCTGTTCGCCCGCATCGACGCCTCGGTGGCGGCGGATCCGCAGGCCATCGCGGTGCGGTCGGTCGACGGCGAGGCCAGCTATGCGCAGTTCGACGCGCGCGTGCGCCAGATCGCCGCGCGCTTGTTGGCGATGGGCATCGCCAAGGGCGACAAGGTCGCCGTGCACCTGGACCGCTCGATCGACCTGGCCGCGGCCACGGTCGCGGTGATGCGCGCCGGCGCGGTGTTCGTGCCGCTGGACCCGAGCTATCCGCGCGAGCACATCGACTACACCCTCGGCGACAGCGGCGCCGGTGTGGTCGTGACCCAGTCGAGCCTGGCCGACCACCTGCCGGAGTTCTACGGCTTCGTCCTCGATCTCGACAGCCTGCCGACCCCGAGCGCCGACATCGCCGCGCCGGCCTATCCGGCGCTGGGCGCGGAAGACATCGCCTATCTGCTCTACACCTCCGGTTCGACCGGGCGGCCGAAGGGCGCGCTGATCCCGCACGGCGCCTTCGCCAATCTGTGCGACTGGTACATCCGTTTCTGCTCGCTGGACGCGGCTAGCCGGGTGCTGCTGATGATCCCGATCGGCTTCGACGCCTCGATCAAGAACATCTTCGCCCCGCTCATGGCCGGCGGCACTCTGGTGCTGGCGCGCCCGGACCTGTTCGATCCCGAGTCGCAATTGCGCCAGATCGAACAGACCGGGGTGAGCCTGATCAATTGCGCGCCGAGCGCGATGTACGCGCTGGTCAAGCACGACGCCGGCAACCGCTACGAATCGCTGCGCAGCCTGCGCCTGCTCGCGCTCGGCGGCGAAGCGCTGGACCTGAGCCTGCTGCGGCCGTGGCTGGGCAGCGAGGCCTGCAATGCCGCGCTCGCCAACATCTACGGCCCGACCGAGTGCACCGACATCTCGGTGGTCTACCAGGCCGGGCGCGAGGAATGGCTGCAGCGCTCGCAAGTGGTGATCGGCCGGCCGATCCAGAACGCCCAGGCCTATATCGTCGACGCCGGCCTGCGTCTGTGCGCACCGGGCGTGCCGGGCGAGCTGGTGATCGCCGGCCGCGGCGTCGCCGCGGGCTATCACAACCTGGACGAAACCACCGCGCGCAGCTTCGTACGCACCGCGCTCGCCGATTCGCCGGTCTACCGCACCGGCGACGTCTGCCGTTACGACGAAGACGGTCAGATCGTTTACCTGGGCCGTCGCGACGGCCAGATCAAGATCCGCGGCAAGCGCGTTGAGACGGCCGAGATCGTCGCCCAGCTCGCCGCCTTGCTGCCCGCGCGCAAGATCAGCGTGCAGCTGTACTCGGCCAACGGCATGGAACTGCTGCTGGCCTTCGCCGACGGCGGCGCCGCCACGGTCGGTGCCGACGAACTCAAGCAAAGTCTCGCCCAGCGGCTGCCGCGGCACATGGTGCCGGCGCAGATCCTGTTCGTCGAACGCATGCCGCTGACCCCGAACGGCAAGATCTGCAGCAAGTCGCTTAGTGCGGTGTTCGAGGCGCAGCGCGCCAACGCCGAAGCGGTCGACGAGACCCTCGACGAGACCGAGCGCCTGATCGCCTCGGTCTGGGAACAGTTGCTCGGCGTGCAGGGCATCGAGCGCGGCTCAGACTTCTTCTCGCTCGGCGGCGATTCGATCTTCTCGATCCAGCTCGTCGCCGAACTGCAGGCGCACGGGATCAAGGTGTCGGTCGCCGACATCTTCAAGCATCCGACCTTGGGGCAGCTGGCCAGCCTGGCCGCGCGCAACGCCGCCGCCGAGCAGGTCGTCGAGGCCGGCGCCGAGGCGTCTGCCATCGCCGACGATGCGGTGCTGGCGCCGTTCGCGCTGCTGGCCGCGGCCGATCGCGCGCTGCTGCCGGAAGGCCTGGAGGACGCCTATCCGGTGACTTCGCTGCAGCACGGCATGATTTTCCACGGCCTGCTCGACAGCGATCTGTCCAACAGCGGCGGCTCGACCTATCACGACGTGTTCTCGTTCGAGCTGAGTTTCGATGCCTTCGACGCGCAGGCTTTCGTGCGCGCGATCGGCGACGTCGTCGCCCGCCATCCGGTGCTGCGCACCGGCTTCGACCTCGGCCGCTATTCGGTGCCGCTGCAGCTGGTGCATGCGCAGGTGGCGCCGAACATCGACCAGACCGACCTGCGCGGGCTCGATGAGGCGGCGCAGGAGCGCGAGGTGGCGCTCGCCATCGCCGCGATCAAGGCCAAGGGCTTCGCCCTCGACGGGCCGAGCCTGATCCGCTTCACCGTGCTGCGCAAAGCCGAGCACTGCATCCAGCTGGTGATCGACGCGCATCACGCCATTCTCGACGGCTGGAGCATGGCGACCCTGCAGCGGCAGGTGTTCGAGTGCTATCGCGCTTACCAGACCGGCGCCGAGACCGCGCCGAGCTTCGACAGCGGTCGTTCGCGTTTCGCCGATTACGTCGTCCAGCTGGCCCGCGAAGAGGCCGACCCGGCCAACCGCGCGTTCTGGGACGAGTGCGGCCGCCGCGCCGGCCAAGGCCGCCTGGCCGCGGTCGCGCCGAACGCAGCGGCGCGCGAGCATCGCGAGATCCGTCTCGACGCCGCCCTGGCTACGCGCCTGGACGAGCTGGCCGTGCGCGAAGGCGTCGCCGTGCGCACGCTGCTGTTCATGGCCCATGCCTGCACCCTGCGGGCGATGATCGGCGCCGACCGCGTCGTCACCGGCCAGACCGACAACGGCCGCCTGGAAACGCGCGGCACCGAGAACGTGCTCGGCCTGTTCCTTAATGTATTGCCGCAGACCGTCGAACTCGGCGGCAAGCGCTGGCGCGAGCTGGCCGCGGCCGTGCACGAGGCCGAAACCGCCAGCCGCGCCCACCGGCGTTATCCGCTGGCCTCGATCCTGCAGCGCCATCCTGCGCTCGCGGTTGACTCCTTGTTCACCTACACCAATTTCCGCGTCTCCAACCCGCTGACCCGCGAGGCCTCGCTGCGGGTGCGCGAAGGCGAGCTGTTCGAAGAGATCAATTTCGGCCTGTCGCTGCACGCCAACGGCAATCGCGAAGACGGCTACACCGTCATCCTCGATGCGCGTTTAAACCTGCAGCCGATCCACATCGAGGCCTTGCTGCGTACGTACGTCGAAGCGCTGGAGGCGATGACCGCCGATTTCGACGCCGCCATCGCGCCGTTGCCGGCCCAGCGTCTGCCGGTGTTCGCTCATGGCCAGGACGGCGCTGCGCATGCGCTGTTGCGTTTCGACACCGCGCTCGACGCCGAGGCGCTCGACGCGGCCGCGACCGAGGTCGTGCAGCGCGCCTTCGGCGCCGTTGCCGGACCGGCCCTGCATCTGCTGAGCCCGGCCTTCGCCGGCGGCCAGGACGAGCAGGCCTGCATCGACATCGCCCTGAGCCAGATCGGCGCCACCGATGCGCCGCTGACCGTCGCCGCCTATCGCCGCGACGGCCTGCAGATCCTGGTATTGCGCGTGTCGCCGGCCTTGACCGCGGCCGATCCGGATGCGGCGAGCGCCTTGATCGCGCGTTATCGCATGTTGAGCGGCGACGGCGCCGCATTGTCGGCGCGCGCCGGCAGCGCCGCGCCGTGGCGCGATGCCGGTGTGTTCGATCGCGACCGCGCGTATTGGCAGGCTCAGCTCGACGGCGCGCCGGTCGCACTGGCGTTGCCGAGCGATCGCCCGCGCAGCGTGGCGCCGGATCAGGTCTACGCTTCGGTCGAGGTGGCCGTGCCTGCATCGAACGCCTCGGCGTTGCGCGCATTCGCCGTGCAACAGGCCGCGCCGATGCCGGCCGTGCTATTGGCGGCATGGACCGCCTTGCTGTCGCGCTGGAGCGGGCAGGGCGAGGTCGTCACCGGCTTGGCCTCGGCCGGCTTGACCAACGAAGTCGCGGCCCTGCGCCTGGACCTGCACGACGACCCGAGCGTTGCCGCCGCGATCGCACGGGCCGCCGCCGTCATGGCCGATGCCGCCGCACATGCCGAACTGCCGTTCGCCCAGGTCGCCGAGGTCGTGCGCGGCCGTGGCGAGGCCTTGTTCGAAGTGTTGCTGGCGCTCGACGGCAGTGCAGCGTCGCTGTCGTCGCAGCCCGGGTTGGCCTTGTCGCTGGAAGTCGCCGATACCGCCGAAGGCATCCGTGGCCGTCTGCATTACGCGCAGGCGCAGTTCGACCGCGCCAGCGCCGAACGCATGGCCGGCCATCTGACCACCATGCTCGCCGCATTCGCGCAGGACGGCGGACGCAAGCTCAGCGGCTTGCCGCTGCTGTCGGCGCCCGAGCGCGAGCAGGTGCTGTTCGGCTTCAACGACACCGCGACGGTAGCGGCGCCGGAGCGGCTGATGCACCGCCGCTTCGAGCGCCACGCCGCCTCGCAGCCGGATGCGGTGGCCCTGATCGACGGCGAGGCCTCGATCAGCTACGCCGAACTCAACCGCCGCGCCAACCGCATCGCCCATCGCCTGATCGCCCTGGGCGTTAAACCCGACGACCGCGTGGCGATCTGCGTCGAACGCAGCGCGGCGATGGTCGCAGGCCTGCTCGGCGTGCTCAAGGCCGGCGGCGCCTACGTGCCGCTGGACCCGAACTATCCGTCCGAACGCCTGGCCTACATGCTGGACGACAGCCGCCCGGCGGCGCTGCTGACCCAGGCCGGGTTGCGCGAACGCCTGCCGCTCGGCGAGCCGGCGCGCCTGCCGGTGCTGGCGATCGACGAGCTGATCGCGGTACCGGGCGAGGGCGAGTCGCACGACCCCGATTCGCGGTCGCTGGGGCTGACCCCGGCGCATCTGGCGCAGGTGATCTACACCTCGGGTTCGACCGGCCAGCCCAAGGGCGTGATGGTCGAGCACCGCAACGTCGCCGAACTGATCCGCACCCACATCGCCCACTGCGCGCTGCAGCCCGGCGACCGCATGCTGCAGTTCGCTTCTTACTCGTTCGACAGCTCGGTCGTGGAAATCTTCCCGACCCTGTCGGCCGGCGCCACGGTGGTGCTGCGTCCGGCGCACCTGGTCGCGCCCGACGCCGAGTTCGTCGACTTCCTGAGCGCGCAAGCGATCAACATCGCCGATCTGCCGACCGCGTTCTGGCATCAATGGTCGCAGACGGTGTCGGAAGGCCGGCTGTTGCCGGCGGCGAGCCTGCGCCTGGTGGTGGTGGGTGGCGAGAAGGTCGAGCGCCGTCATCTGGCGCAATGGTTGAACGCGCCGGGCCTGCGTTGCGGCCTGCTCAACACCTACGGCCCGACCGAGGCCACGGTGTACGCGACCGCGGCGCTGTTCGCCGATGCCTCGAAGTTGCCCGAACATGAGGTCTCGATCGGCCGCCCGGTCGCCAACACCCGCGTTTACATCGTCGATGCACACGGCCAACCGGCGCCGATCGGTGTCGCCGGCGAGCTGTGCATCGCCGGCGCCCAGGTCGCACGCGGCTATCTCGGACGCGAAGCGCTCAGCGCCGAGCGTTTCCTCCGCGACCCCTTCGTCAGCGCCGATTCCGATCCGGTCCAGGCGCGTTTGTACAAGACCGGCGATCTCGCCCGCTGGCGCGACGACGGCAGCATCGAATACCTCGGCCGCAACGACTTCCAGGTCAAGATCCGCGGCTTCCGCATCGAGTTGGGCGAAATCGAAGCGGCGCTGTCGGCCTGCGCCGGCGTGCGCGAAGCGGTGGTGATCGCCCGCGAGGACGTGCCCGGCGACAAGCGCCTGGTGGCGTATGTGGTCGCCGCCGCAGAGGCCGCGACGACTGCGGCGCAGTGGCGCGAGCAACTGGCGCGCTCGTTGGCCGATTACCTGTTGCCCTCGGCGATCGTGCGCCTGGACGCGCTGCCGCTGACCGCCAACGGCAAGCTCGACCGCAAGGCGCTGCCGGCGCCGGACGACGCGGCGATGGCTGCGCGTGCGTATGCCGAACCGCAGGGCGAGGCCGAGGCCGCGCTGGCCCAGGTCTGGCAGGACTTGCTCGGCCGCGAGCGGGTCGGCCGTAACGATCATTTCTTCGAGCTCGGCGGTCATTCGCTGATCGCGGTGCAGTTGGTCACGCGTCTGCGCGAGAGCCGCGGCGTCGAGCTGTCGCTGCGCGACGTGTTCGCCCGGCCGGTGCTCGCCGACATGGCCCAGAGCCTGCGCGGCGCCCGCGCCGCGGCGTTGCCGCCGATCCTGGCGGCCGACCGCGACGCGCCGTTGCCGCTGTCGTGGGCGCAGCAGCGCCTGTGGTTCCTCGACCAGCTCGACTCCGCCGCCGGCGCCGCCTATCACATGCCGGCGGCGCTGCGCCTGAGCGGCCGCCTCGACCGCGCGGTGCTGCAGGCCACCCTCGACCGCGTCGTCGCACGCCATGAAATCCTGCGAACCTGCTTCGTCGCCGGCGACGGCGAGCCGGTGCAGTCGATCGCGCCGGCCGACTGCGGCTTCGTCCTCGACGACCTCGACCTCAGCGGTCTCGATGCGCAGGCGCGCGAGCGCGAAGTGCAGAGCCTGTCGGCGGCGGAAGTGCGCAAGCCCTTCGACCTGTCGACGGGGCCGCTGATCCGCGGCCGCCTGCTGCGTCTGGTCGCGGACGAACACGTGCTGCTGCTGACCCAGCACCACATCATTTCCGACGGCTGGTCGCTCGGCGTGTTGGTCGACGAGGTGTCGGCGCTGTATGCCGCGTTCGCCGAAGGCCGCGCCGATCCGCTGCAGCCGTTGCCGGTGCAATACGCCGACTACGCGGTGTGGCAGCGCCAGTGGCTGCGCGGCGATGCGCTGGAAGCGCAGATGGGCTATTGGCGCGAGCACCTGAGCGGCGCGCCGGCCCTGCTGGAACTGCCGACCGACCGGCCGCGTCCGCCGGTGCAGCGCTACATCGGCAGTACCCGGCGTTTCCGCATCGACGAGCAGACCGCCGACGGTCTGCGCGCCTTGTCGCAGCGTCATGGCACGACGTTGTTCATGACTTTGCTGGCCGGCTGGTCGCTGCTGTTGTCGCGCTTGAGCGGCAGCGACGACGTGGTGGTCGGCACCGCGGTCGCCAACCGCCGTCGCGGCGAGGTCGAGCCCTTGCTCGGCTTCTTCGTCAACACCCTGGCGCTGCGCGTCGACGTCGGCGACGACCCGACCGTCGCTGAACTGCTGGCGCGTACCCGTGCGGTCATGCTCGGCGCCTACGAACACCAGGACGTGCCGTTCGAGCAGGTCGTCGACATGCTGCAGCCGGCGCGCAGCCTGGGTCACAACCCGGTAGTGCAGAACATGCTGGTGCTGCAGAACACCCCGACCGGCACCCTGCAATTGCCCGAACTGAGCCTGAGCCTGATCGACCAGCCGCGCGACGAGACTTTGTTCGACCTGTCGCTGGAACTGATCGAGAACGAAGGCGGCCTGGACGGCAGCCTCGAGTACGCCAACGATCTGTTCGACGCGGCCACCATCGAACGTTGGTCGCTGCATCTGCAGACCCTGCTGCGGGCGATGGCCGAGGGCGAACAGCGCCGCATCGGCAGCCTGTCCTTGCTGAGTGCCGACGATCGCCGTCTGGTGCTGGAATGTTTCAACGAGATCGGCGGCGATGCGCCGATGCCGATGCATGAAGGGCAGACCGTGCACGGCCTGTTCGAGGCCCAGGCCGCCCGCGATCCGCAGGCCACTGCGGTCGAGTACGAGGGCCGTGCGCTGAGCTACGGCGAACTCAACCGCCGCGCTAATCGCGTCGCCCATCGCCTGATCGCGCTCGGCGTGGCGCCCGACGACCGCGTCGCGATCTGCGTCGAACGCGGCCTGGAGGCGGTGGTCGCGGTGTTCGGCGTGCTCAAGGCCGGCGCGGCCTACGTGCCGCTGGACCCGGCCTATCCGCCGGAACGCCTGGCCTATCTGGTCGGCGACAGCGCGCCCAAAGCCTTGCTGACCCAGAACGCGCTGCGCGAGGCGGCCTGGTCGCTCGACGAGCACGCTCCCGACATCGCCGTGCTGATGCTCGACGACGACGAGACCTGGGCCGCCCAGCCCGAGCACGACCCGGTGGTGAGCGCGCTGACGCCGTCGCACTTGGCCTACGTGATCTACACCTCCGGTTCGACCGGTGAGCCCAAGGGTGTGATGGTCGAGCACCGCAACGTGCTCAACCTGTGGTCGGCGTTCGAACGCGAGGTGTTCGCCGACTGCGCGCCGGGCGCGCGCCTGGGCCTGGACGCGGCGCTGTCCTTCGACGCTTCGGTGCAGTCGCTGGTGCAGTTGCTGTCGGGCCGTTGCATGGTGATCGTGCCGGCGGCGATCCGTGCCGACGGCGCGGCGTTGATCGAGTTCCTGGGCCGCGAACGCATCGACATCTTCGACTGCACGCCGGCCCAGTTCGAGGCCTTGCTCGCCGCCGGTCTGCTCGACGACACGGTTTCGGGCGGCAAGCGCCCGGGCACGATGTTGGTCGGCGGCGAAGCGCTGCCCGCCCGTGCCTGGGAAGCCGCGGCGGCTTCGTCGATGCGCTGCTACAACGTCTACGGCCCGACCGAATGCACGGTCGACGCCAGCTATGCGCGGATCGAAGCCGGGGTCGCGCCGCACATCGGCCGGCCGCTCGCCAACACCCGCATCTACGTGCTCGGCGGCGACGGCGAGCCCTTGCCGGTCGGCGTGGTCGGCGAGATCCACGTCGGCGGTGCCGGCGTCGCCCGCGGTTACCTCGGCCGTGCCGAACTGAGCGCCGAACGCTTCGTCCGCGACCCGTTCGCGGCCACCGCGGGCGCGCGCATGTACCGCACCGGCGACCTCGGCCGCTGGCGCAGCGACGGCACCCTGGAGTACGTCGGCCGTAACGACTTCCAGGTCAAGCTGCGCGGCTATCGCATCGAGCTCGGCGAAATCGAGGCGCGTCTGTCGGCCTGCGCCGACGTGCGCGAGGCGGTGGTGGTCGCACGCGAAGACCAACCCGGCGAGAAGCGCCTGGTGGCCTACGTGGCGCCGCGCGCGGCGGCCAAGGACGAGGCGCTGGAGGAGTTGCTCGACGGCCAGGTCGCGCAGTGGTCGGACATCTTCGACGACCAGGGCGAGGAGGAGACCGTCGAGCAGGCCGACTTCGGTTTCGACCTGACCGGCTGGAACAGCACCTACACCCGCGAGGCGATCGCCAGCGAAGGCATGCGCGAATGGCTCGACGGCACCCTGGTGCGGATCGAGGCGCTGCAGCCGCGGCGGGTGCTCGAGATCGGCGTCGGCACCGGCATGATCCTGTGCAACATCGCGCCGCGCTGCGAGCGCTACGTCGGCACCGACCTGTCGGTCAAGACCGTGGCCAAGGTCAACCACCTGGTCGGGATCACCCCGGAGCTGAGCGGCAAGGCCGACGTGTTCCAGGGCGAGGCTACCGACTTCTCGGCGATCCACGGCGAGTTCGATACCGTGGTGATCAACTCGGTGGTGCAGTACTTCCCGAACCTGGCCTACCTGGAACAGGTCATCGCCTCGTCGATCGGCGTCACCGCCGCCGGCGGCAAGTTGATGATCGGCGATGTGCGCCACCACGGCCTGATGCCCTCGTTTCATCTGTCGGTGCAAGCGTTCCAGTCGCCCGACAGCCTGTCGGCGACGCAACTGGGCGACCGCGCCGCGCAGAAGATGCGCGGCGACATCGAGTTGCTGATCGACCCGGTCTGGTTCCACGCCCTGCGCGATCGTTACCCGCGTATCAGCGCGGTGCGCGTGCTGCCCAAGTTGGCCCGCCATGAGAACGAAATGTCGGCGTATCGCTACGACGTGGTGCTGACTATCGACGGCGAGCGCGACGAGGTGTTCGCGATTGACTGGCAGGATTGGGGCGACGAAGGTTTCGATGCGCAACGCCTGCAGCAGCGCATCGACGCGGCGAGCGAGTCGGTGCTCGGTCTGCGCGCGATCGCGCATCCCTGGGCCACCCCGTATCAGCGCGCCTGGCAACGCCTCGGCGCGGGCGAGGGCGGCGCCTCGGTCGCTGCGATCAAGGCCCAGGCCGCGATCGACGCCGGCCATGGCGCGTTGTGCGCCGACCTTGAGGACTTCTGCCGCGAGCGCGGCTACAGCCTCGATCTGAGCTGGGCGCCGAACGCGCAGGGCGGCGAATACCACGCCCTGATCGGTCGCAACGGCCAGACCCTGCATTTCGATTGGCGTAGCGAGATCGCGGCGGAGCAGTTGCGCAAGGACGAAGCCGGTTTCGCCCACGACCCGCTCGAAGCCAAGTGGCGCAGCACCTTGCCGGGCCGCCTGCGCGAAGTGCTGGCGGCGCAGGTGCCCGAGTACATGGTGCCGAGCGCGTTCATGCTGATCGACCGCTGGCCGCTGACCGCCAACGGCAAGCTCGACCGCCAGGCCCTGCCGGCGCCGGACCGCATCGCGGTGACCGCGCGCAACTACGAGCCGCCGCAGGGCGAGGTCGAGGAGACCATCGCCACGATCTGGCAGGAACTGCTCGGCTTGGAACAGGTCGGTCGCCACGACCATTTCTTCGAGGTCGGCGGGCATTCGTTGCTGGCGGTGCAGGTGATGGCCCGCGTGCGCGAAGCCTTCGCGGTCGACGTGCCGGTAGCGGAGTTGTTCAAGTCGCCCGAGGTCGCACTGCTGGCGCGGGTGGTGTTGGTCGCCAGCGTCGGCCGCTACGCCGACGAGGACGTCGAGCGCATGGCCGCCGATATCGATCAGCTCTCGGAAGAAGAACTGCGCGCCTTGCTCGAAGAGGAAAACCCGTGAGCCGCCGCGACCGCGCGGCGGCAAGGGGACGACACACCATGGAACAACTAGCGATGGAGATGCGGGATGTCTAAGGAATCGTCGGCGGACATCGAGCTGCTGAAACTGGAACTGCTGCGGCGCCGGCTCAACAAGTCGGCGACCCCGGCCGCGCAGCCCGACGGCGCGCGGCCGATCGCGCGTGCCGATCGCGACGGCGAATTGCCGTTGTCGTGGGCGCAGCAGCGCATGTGGTTCCTCGACCGGCTCGACCAGGCGGCCGGCGAGGCCTATCACGTGCCGGCAGCGCTGCGCCTGAAGGGCCGGCTCGACCGCCTGGCCTTGCAGTCGGCGCTCGACCGCATCGTCGCCCGCCACGAAAACCTGCGCACCCGCTTCGTCGGCGTCGACGGTTCGGCACGACAAGAGATCGCGCCGGAACAGATCGGCTTCGTTCTGGTCGATCACGACCTGCGCGCATTGGCGCCGGCCGAGCGCGAAGCCGAGGCCACTCGGATCGGCCGCGACGAAGCGCTGGCGGCGTTCGATCTCGCCGCCGGCCCGCTGATCCGCGGCCGCCTGCTGCGCGTCGGCGACGACGAGCACGTGCTGCTGGTGACCCAGCACCACATCATTTCCGACGGCTGGTCGATGGGCGTGTTGGTGCGCGAAGTCAGCGCGCTCTACACCGCTTTCACTCAGGGCCGCGCCGACCCCTTGCCGGCGCTGCCGGTGCAATACGCCGACTACGCGGTGTGGCAGCGTCAGTGGCTGCAAGGCGAGGCCTTGCAGAAACACATCGACTTCTGGCGTTCCCACCTGGGCGGCGCGCCGACCCTGTTGGAACTGCCCGGCGACCGTCCGCGCCCGTCGCTGCAGAGCTATGCCGGCGACCGCATCCCGGTCGCGTTGCCGGCGGCGCTGACCGCGGCCCTGCGCGCGTTGTCGCAGCGTCACGGCACCACCGTGTTCATGACCCTGCTGGCCGGTTGGTCGGCGTTGATGTCGCGCTTGAGCGGTCAGGACGAGGTGGTGATCGGCACGCCGGTGGCCAATCGCGCCCGCACCGAACTCGAACCGCTGATCGGTCTGTTCATCAACACCCTGGCACTGCGCGTCGACCTGCGCGACGACCCGACCGTCAGCCAGTTGCTGGCCCAGGTCAAGGCCACCACGCTCGGCGCCTATGCCCACCAGGAGCTGCCGTTCGAGCAAGTGGTCGAGGCGCTGGCGCCAGAGCGCAGCCTCGGCCACAGCCCCTTGTTCCAGGTGATGCTGACCCTCGACAACACCCCCGACAGCGGCAGTCTGGCGCTGCCCGGTCTGGAACTGAGCGCGGTGCCGGCGACCAACGCCAAGGCGCATTTCGACCTGCGCCTGCTGCTCGGCGACGCCGGCGACGACCTCAGCGGCGAGCTGGAGTACTCCAGCGACCTGTTCGACCGCGCCACCGCCGAGCGCATGGTGCGACAGTGGATCGCGCTGCTGCAGGGCATGGTCGGCGGCGATGCGCGCAAGGTCGGCGAGCTGACCTTGTTGAGCACGGCCGAGCGCGAGCAGGTGCTGCGCGGGTTCAACGATCTGCGTGCCGATGCGGTGCATGACCGCACGATTCATGCGCAGTTCGAGGCGCAGGCGGCTTCCACTCCGGATGCCGAAGCGCTGTTGGTCGAAGACGAAGCACTGAGCTACACAGAGCTCAACCGCCGCGCTAACCAAGTCGCCCATCGTTTGATCTCGCTCGGTGTCAAACCCGACGACCGCGTGGCGATCTGCACCGAACGCAGCGTGGCGATGATCGTCGGCTTGCTGGGTGTGCTCAAGGCCGGTGCGGCGTACGTGCCGTTGGACCCAAGCTATCCGAGCGAGCGCCTGGCCTACATGTTGGAAGACAGCCGGCCCATCGCCTTGCTGACCCAGTCGGCGCTGCGCGCGGCGATGCCGATGCTGGAATCCTCGCCGCTGCCGCTGGTGGTGCTCGACGACGAGTCGCTGGCGAGCTACAGCGAAAGCAACCCGAGCGTCGAAGGCCTGACACCGCGCAACCTGGCCTATGTGATCTACACCTCCGGTTCGACTGGCCAGCCCAAGGGCGTGATGGTCGAGCATCGCTCGGCGGTGAACTTCTGGCGGGTGATGGGCGAGACCACCCATCGCGAACTGACGAAGCCGTCGCGCGTGGCCTTGAACGCCGCGTTCTCGTTCGACATGTCCTTGAAGGGCATCCTGCAATTGTTGTCGGGCCACGCCCTGGTGCTGATCCCGCAGTCGATCCGCGCCAACGGCCCGGCGATGCTCGAGTTCATCGACCGTTACCGCATCGACGCCTTCGACAGCACGCCCTCGCAGTTGGAGGTGTTGCTGGCGGCCGGCTTGATCGGCAAGCCGGGCCATCAGCCGACCAGCGTGCTGCTCGGCGGCGAGCCGATCGGCAAGGCGATGTGGGACAA
>NZ_JMTZ01000092.1 GCF_000731095.1 Lysobacter antibioticus
ACCAGCGTGCTGCTCGGCGGCGAGCCGATCGGCAAGGCGATGTGGGACAAGCTCAAGGCGTCGCCGAGCATACATTTCCACAATATGTATGGCCCGACCGAGTGCACGGTCGACGCGACCATCGGCAGCATCCGCGACGCGGTCGGCGGCCCGAGCATCGGTCGTCCGATCGCCAATACGCCGGCGTATCTGCTGGATAGCCGCGGCGAGCCGGCGCCGGTCGGCGTGCCGGGCGAGCTGTTCCTCGGCGGCGTGCAAGTCGCACGCGGTTACCTGGATCGCCCGGAGCTGACCGCCGAGCGTTTCCTGCGCGATCCGTTCTCGACCGAAGCCGATGCGCGCATGTACAAGACCGGCGATCTCGGCCGCTGGCGCGCCGACGGCACGATCGAATACCTGGGCCGCAACGATTTCCAGGTCAAGATCCGTGGTTTCCGCATCGAACTCGGCGAGATCGAAGCGCGCCTGGCCGCCTGCGACGGTGTGCGCGAAGCGGTGGTGGTGGCACGCGAAGACGACGGCGGCGACAAGCGCCTGGTGGCCTATGTGGTGGCGGAGCAGGGCGCCGAGATCTCGGTGACGAACCTGCGCGAAGCGCTGGCCCGCGACTTGGCCGAGTACATGATCCCGAGTGCATTCGTCACTTTGGAGTCGTTGCCGTTGACCCCGAACGGCAAGCTGGATCGCAAGGCTTTGCCGTCTCCGGATCAGTCCGCGCTGGCGAGCCGCGAATACGAAGCGCCGCAAGGCGAGACCGAGCAGGCCATCGCCGGGGTTTGGCAGGACCTGCTCGGGATCGAGCGGGTCGGCCGCCACGACCACTTCTTCGAACTGGGCGGGCATTCGCTGCTGGTCATCAGCCTGATCGAACGCCTGCGCCAGTGCGGCCTCAACGTCGACGTGCGCACCGTGTTCACCACTCCAGTGCTGAGCGTGCTGGCCGGCAAGATTGCCGGCGAGGCCGAAGCGCCGGCGGCGGAGGTCGCGCCGAACCTGATCGTCGCCGGCACCACCGCGATCACTCCCGAGCTGTTGCCGCTGGTGACGCTAAGCCAGACCGAGATCGATGCCATCGTCGCCACCGTGCCCGGCGGCGCCGGCAACGTCCAGGACATCTACCCGCTGGCGCCGCTGCAGGAAGGCATCCTGTTCCACCACATGCTCGAGAACGACAGCGGCGGCGATACCTATCTGCTGCGCACCGTGCTCGGTTTCGACGGCCGCGAGCGCATGGACGCGTTCCTCGATGCCTTGCAGCAAGTCATCGACCGCCACGACATCCTGCGCAGCGCGGTGATCTGGCAGGGCCTGCCGCAGCCGGTGCAGGTCGTGTACCGGCAGGCGCCGTTGCCCCTGCACGAGGCCGAACTGTCGGCCGATTCGCCGGCCCTGCCGCAGTTGCTCGCCCACACCGACCCGCGCCGCATGCGCCTGGACCTGCAGCGCGCGCCGATCCTGGCGGCGTTCCGTGCCCAGGACCCGGACAGCGGCGAATGGCTGCTGGCCTTGTTGCGCCACCACGTCAGCGGCGACCACGTCGCCATGGCGCTGATCCTGTCGGAGATCCTGGCGTTGTTGCAGGGTCGCGGTGAGGAGCTGCCGGCGAGCCTGCCGTACCGCAATTTCATCGCCGCCACCCGCGCAGTGCCGGAGGCCGAACACGAGGCCTGGTTCCGCGAGCAGCTCGGCCATGTCGACGAGCCGACCGCGCCGTTCGGCGTGCTCGATGTGCAGAGCAGCGGCGAACAGGCGCGCGAAGCGCGGATCGTGTTCGACGACACGCTGGCGCGGCGCATCCGCGAGCTCGCGCGCGAGCGCGGCGTGACCCCGGCGGTGCTGTTCCACGTCGCCTGGGCGCAAGTGCTGGCGCGCTGCAGCGGCCGCGACGAAGTGGTGTTCGGCACGGTGCTGTCGGGCCGCCTGCAAGGTTCGGAAGGCGCGGACCAAGTGGTCGGCATGTTCCTCAACACCTTGCCGATCCGCATCCCGGTCGGCGGCGAAGCCGTGGCCGAGGCGGTGCGCGACACCCACCATCGGCTCAGCGAACTGCTGGCCCACGAGCAGGCCTCGCTGGCCCTGGCCCAGCGGTGCAGCGCGATCGCGCCGCCGTTGCCCTTGTTTACCGCCTTGCTCAACTATCGCCACAGCCACGAGCCCGGCAACGCCGCCGAGGAGCAGGCCATGGCCGAGGCCTGGGACGGCGTGTACGTGCTCAAGGACGACACCCGCAACAACTATCCGCTGACCATGTCGGTCGAGGACCTCGGCCAGGGCTTCGGCCTGACCGCGCTGTCGGTGCCGGGCATCGACGGCCCGCGCGTGGTCCGCTACATGCAGACTGCGATGGAGTCCTTGATCGGCGCGCTCGAAGCCGGCGGCGACACGCCGTTGCAGGCGTTGCCGATCCTGCCGGTCTCCGAACGCGAGCAAGTGCTGGGCGAGTTCAACGATCTGCGCGCGGATGCGGTGTACGACCGCACGATGCATGCCTTGTTCGAGGCGCAGGTGGCTTCCGTGCCGGAAGCCGAAGCGCTGTTGGTCGAAGACGAGGTGCTGAGCTATGGCGAACTCAACCGTCGCGCCAACCGGGTCGCGCACCGTCTGATCGCGCTCGGCGTCAAACCCGACGACCGTGTGGCGATCTGCACCGAACGCAGCGTGGCGATGATCGTCGGCCTGCTCGGCGTGCTAAAAGCCGGTGCTGCTTATGTGCCGCTGGACCCGAGTTATCCGATCGAGCGATTGGCTTACATGCTGGAGGACAGCCGTCCGATCGCTTTGCTGACCCAGTCGGCCTTGCGCGCGGCGATGCCGATGCTGGAATCGTCGCCACTGCCGCTGGTGGTGCTCGACGACGAGTCGTTGGTCGAGCAGAGCGAAAGCAATCCAAGCATCGCTGGCCTGACGCCGCGCAATCTGGCCTACGTGATCTATACCTCGGGTTCGACCGGTCAGCCCAAGGGCGTGATGGTCGAACACCGCTCGGCGGTGAACTTCTGGCGGGCGATGGGCGAAACGACCCATCGCGAACTGGGCGCCGGTTCGCGCGTGGCTTTGAACGCCGCGTTCTCGTTCGACATGTCCTTGAAGGGCATCCTGCAACTGTTGTCGGGCCACGCCCTGGTGCTGATCCCGCAAGCGATCCGCGCCAACGGCCCGGCGATGCTGGAGTTCATCGACCGCTACCGCATCGACGCGTTCGACAGCACGCCCTCGCAGTTGGAGGTGTTGCTGGCGGCCGGCCTGATCGGCAAGCCCGGTCACCAGCCGACCAGCGTGCTGCTCGGCGGCGAGCCGATCGGCAAGGCGATGTGGGACAAACTGCAGGCCTCGCCGAGCATCCACTTCCACAACATGTACGGCCCGACCGAGTGCACGGTCGACGCCACCATCGGCAGCATCCGCGACGCGGTCGGCGGGCCGAACATCGGCCGACCGATTGCGAACACGCCGGTGTATCTGCTCGACGCGAGCGGCGAGCCGGTGCCGGTCGGCGTGCCGGGCGAGCTGTTCCTCGGCGGCGTGCAAGTCGCACGCGGCTATCTGGATCGCCCGGAGCTGACCGCGGAACGTTTCGTCCGCGATCCGTTCTCGGCCGAAGCCGATGCGCGCATGTACAAGACCGGCGACCTCGGCCGCTGGCGTGCCGACGGCACGATCGAATACCTGGGCCGCAACGATTTCCAGGTCAAGATCCGCGGTTTCCGCATCGAGCTGGGCGAAATTGAAGCGCGCCTGACCGCCTGCGACGGCGTGCGCGAAGCGGTGGTGATAGCCCGCGAAGAAGACAGTGGCGACAAGCGCCTGGTGGCCTATGTGGTGGCGGAGCAGGGCGCCGAGATCGCGGCGACCAATCTGCGCGAAGCGCTGGCCCGCGACCTGGCCGAGTACATGATTCCCAGCGCGTTCGTCGCCCTGGAGTCGTTGCCGTTGAACCCGAACGGCAAGCTCGACCGCAAGGCCTTGCCGTCGCCGGACCAGTCGGCCTTGGCCAGTCGCGAATACGAAGCGCCGCTCGGCGAAGTCGAGCAGACCCTGGCCGAGATCTGGCAGGACTTGCTCGGGATCGAGCGGGTGGGGCGTCACGACCACTTCTTCGAACTCGGCGGCCACTCGCTGCTGATCATGCAACTGGCGATCCGGGTGCGTGAGCGTTTCGAGGTCGAGATTCCGCTGCGCACCCTGTTCGAGCAGCCGACCTTGTCCTTCCTCGCCGGGCTGGTGGTGTCGGCGCAGATCGAATCCTTCGCCGAGAGCGACGTCGCCGACATCGAGCAGTCGCTCGGCGAACTGAGCGAGAGCGAGTTGTTGGCCCTGTTGTCGGAGGACGCAGTCGATGAACGATGAGCAAAGCGTTAAGCTCGAACAGCTGCGGCGCGCCGTGGCCCTGCAGCAGTTGCGCAAGCGCGAGGGCGCGCGCCGCGAGACGGTGGTCACGCCGCCGATGCAGCGCGCCGATCGCGCTGCGACCCTGCCGTTGTCGTGGGCGCAGCAGCGCATGTGGTTCCTCGACCGTCTCGACCACGCCGCCAGCGCCGCCTACCACATGCCGGTGGCGCTGCGTCTGCGCGGTCGTCTGAATCGCGATGCGCTGAAGGCCACCCTCGACCGTCTGGTGGCGCGCCACGAGAACCTGCGCACCCGCTTCGTTGCCGTCGACGGCACCCCGGCGCAGATGATCGACCCGTCCGAGCGCGGTTTCGACTTGATCGAAGAAGACCTTAGCGGCTTGTCCGCCGATGCGCGCGAAGCGGCGGTGGCCGAACGCGGCCTGGCCGAGGCGCATGCCTTGTTCGACCTCACTGCCGGACCGCTGGTGCGCGGGCGCCTGTTGCGCCTAGCCGACGACGAACACGTGTTGCTGGTCACCCAGCACCACATCGTCTCCGACGGCTGGTCGCTCGGCGTGCTGGTCAAGGAAGTGACCGCGCTGTACACCGCTTTCAGCCAGGGCCAGGACGATCCGCTGCCGCCGTTGGCGATCCAGTACGCCGACTACGCCGCGTGGCAGCGGCAGTGGCTGCGGGGCGAGACCCTGCAGCAGGAAATCGAATTCTGGCGCGAGCGCCTGAGCGGCGCGCCGGCGCTGTTGGAGCTGCCGACCGACCGGCCGCGCCCGGCCGTGCAGAGCTATGCCGGCGATCGCTTCGACCTGCAGATCCCGGCGGCGTTGACCGCGAGCCTGCGCGCGCTGTCGCAGCGCCACGGCACCACCTTGTTCATGACTTTGCTCGCGGCCTGGGCGACCCTGTTGTCGCGCCTGAGCGGTCAGGACGAAGTCGTCATCGGCACCTCGGTGGCCAACCGCCGCCGCAGCGAGCTGGAACCGCTGATCGGCTTATTCCTCAACACCCTGGCGTTGCGCGTCGACCTGCAGGGCGAGCCGAGCACGGCCGAGCTGCTGCAGCGGATCAAGGCGACCACGCTCGACGCCTATGCCCACCAGGACCTGCCGTTCGAGCAGGTGGTCGAGGCGCTGCAGCCGCAGCGTTCGCTCAGCCACAGCCCGATCTTCCAGACCATGCTGGCGTTCAACAATACCGCCGCCGGCGGCGTGTTGCGCCTGCCGGAACTGGAACTGTCGGCGATCGACACGCCGCGCCAGACCGCGCATTTCGACCTGGAACTGGCGGTCAACGACACCGGCGAGGCGCTCGAAGCCAGCTTCGCCTATGCCACCGACCTGTTCGACCGCGCCACCATGCAGCGCTACGCCGGGCATCTGCTGAGCCTGCTCGAAGCGATGACGGCGGACGACAGCGCCACGGTCGCGCGTCTGCCTTTGCTGGATGCGGCCGAACGCGAGCGTCTGCTGAAGACCTGCAACGACACCGTCGCGGCCTATTCGCAGGACCGTTGCGCGCACGAGCTGTTCGAAGCGCAGGCTGCGCGCACGCCTGAGGCGGTCGCGCTGATCTGCGGCGAGACCCGGCTCAGCTACGCCGAACTCGAGCGCCGTGCCAATAGACTGGCGCACCGCTTGATCGCGCTCGGCGTGAAACCCGATGATAGCGTCGCCATCTGCACCGAGCGCAGCGAGGCGATGGCGATCGGCCTGCTCGCCACGCTCAAGGCCGGCGCGGGCTACGTGCCGCTGGAGCCGACTTATCCCGACGAGCGCCTGGCCTACATGCTCGGCGACAGCGCACCGGTTGCGGTGCTGGTGTCGCCGTCGCTGCGCGGCCGCATCGAGGCCTTGTCGCCGACCGCGAGCCTGCTCGCTCTCGACGAAAGCCAGTGGTCGGACGGCGCCGAAGACGCCCCGCAAGTCGCCGCGCTGACGCCGGCGCATCTGGCCTACGTCATCTACACCTCGGGTTCGACCGGGCGCCCCAAGGGCGTGATGGTGCATCACCAGGGCCTGGTGAATTATCTCGAACACGCGCGGCGCGAATACCTCGGCGCGGCGGTGCAGGGCGCGCTGGTGGCGACGCCGTTCGGCTTCGACGCCACTGTGACCAGCTTGTTGACGCCGTGGCTCGCGGGCAAGCCGGTGGTGCTGCTGGCCGAACAAGCGCAAGTTTGCCTGGGCCAGCTGCTCGACTATGCCGGGCATGAGCAGCCGTGGTTGTTCAAGCTGACCCCGGCGCATCTGGACGCGCTGTCCAATCTGGCCGCCGTGCCGGTGTCTGCGACCGCGCACGTGCTGGTGGTCGGCGGCGAGCAACTGACCCGCCGCGGCCTGCAGCGTTTCCGCGATCGCGTGTTGCCGGCCTCGGTGGTGATCAACGAATACGGCCCGACCGAAACCGTGGTCGGCTGCACCGTTTACGTCAGCGAGGCCGGCGAGGCGCCGTCCGCCGCCGACGCGGTGCCGATCGGCCAGCCGATCGCCAACACCCGCATCTATCTGCTCGACCGCCTCGGCGCGCCGGTGCCGGTCGGCGTCGCCGGCGAAGTGCATATCGGCGGGGTGCAGGTCGCGCGCGGCTATCTCGGCCGCCCCGAACTGAGCGCGGAGCGCTTCCTCGACGACCCGTTCGTGGGCGTCACGGGTGCGCGCATGTACCGCACCGGCGACCTCGCGCGCTGGAGGACCGACGGCGAGCTCGAATACCTCGGCCGCAACGATTTCCAGGTCAAGATCCGCGGCTTCCGCATCGAACTCGGCGAAATCGAGACGCGGCTCGCTGCCTGCGCCGGCGTCGCCGAGGCGATCGTGATCGCCCGCGAAGACAGCCCCGGCGATCAACGCCTGGTCGCTTACGTCCTGGCCGAGAGCAGCGCCGTGCCGCAGCCGGGTGAACTACGCGAAGCGCTGGCGCGCGAGCTGGCCGAATACATGCTGCCGAGCGCCTTCGTGGTGGTCGAGGCCTGGCCGCTGACCGCGAACGGCAAGCTCGACCGCGCCGCGTTGCCGTCGCCGGACGCCTCGGCGGTGGCCGCGCGCGCCTATGAAGCGCCGCAGGGCGAGGCCGAACTCGCCGTTGCCGAAGTCTGGCAGGCCCTGCTCGGGGTCGAGCGGGTCGGCCGCCACGACCAGTTCTTCGCACTTGGCGGCCACTCGCTGCTGGCGATGGTGCTGATCGAGCGCCTGCGCCAACGCGGCTACAACGCCGACATCGGCGCGGTGTTCACCGCACCGAGCCTGAGCGAACTCGCGCAGCGCCTGGTGCCGGTCGCCGGCGCCGCCTCCGACGCCTACCAGGTGCCGGCCAATCTGATCCCCGACGCGTTCGCCGCCTCCGGCGCGGACGCGGACACCGAGGAATTCCAAGTATGAGTCTCGACGAACTGCTGGCCCGATTGCGCGAACTCGGCGTCGCCGTGCTGGTCAAGCAAGGCGAATTGTCGATCCGCGCGCCGCGCGGCGCGATGGGCCCGGAACTGCTGGAGCAGCTGAAACTGCACAAGCCGGCGCTGCTGGCGATGGCGGTCGAGGACGGCGTCGATCTGGCCGGCGGCGGCCGCGAGCAGGCGCCGGCCAGGATCACTCCGGAGATGCTGCCTCTGGTGCGGCTGAGCCAGGAGCAGATCGACGGCATCGTCGCCGCCGTGCCCGGCGGCGTGGCCAACATCCAGGACATCTATCCGCTGGCGCCGTTGCAGGAAGGCATCCTGTTCCATCATTTGCTCGAAGGCGAGGACGGCGGCGATACCTATCTGCTGCGTTCGGTCGTAGCCTTCGCGGCGCGCGACCGCCTCGACGCCTTCCTCGGCGCGTTGCAGGCGGTGATCGATCGCCACGACATCCTGCGCAGCGCGGTGCGCTGGCAGGGCCTGACCGAGCCGGTGCAGGTGGTGCACCGCCGCGCACCGTTGCCGCTGGCGGAGCTGACCCCGGACGCCGGCGAGACCGCGATGGACTGCCTGCTGCGGCGCAGCGATCCGCGCCGCCACCGCATCGACCTGCAGCGCGCGCCGAACCTGGCCGCGCAGATCGTGTTCGATGGCGACAGCGGCGAATGGCTGCTGGCCCTGCTCAACCATCACATGGTCTGCGACCACGTCACGATGGAGCTGATCCTCGGCGAGATCCATCTGCTGCTGCAGGGGCAGGGCGCCTTGCTGCCGGCGCCGTTGCCGTACCGCAATTTCATCGCCCGCACCCGCGCCGTCGGCGATGCCGAACATGAGGCCTATTTCCGCGCGCAGCTGGGCCATATCGACGAAGCCACTGCGCCGTTCGGCGTGCTCGACGTGCAGGGCGACGGCGCCGCCGTGGCCGAAGCGCGAGTCGAATTCGACGACGCGCTGGCCTCGGCGATCCGCGAAGCCGCGCGCAACCACGGCGTGACCCCGGCGGTGCTGTTCCATGTGGCCTGGGCACAGGTCCTGGGCCAGTGCTGCGGCCGCGACGAGGTCGTGTTTGGCACGGTGCTGTCCGGCCGCCTGCAGGGCGCCGACGTGGCCGAGAACGTGGTCGGCATGTTCATCAACACCTTGCCGATGCGGGTGGCGTTGGCCGGGGTCGAGGTCGGCGACGCGGTCCGCGAGGCCTACCGTGCGCTCGGCGAGCTGCTGGCCCACGAACAGGCGTCGCTGGCGCTGGCCCAGCGCTGCAGCGGCGTGCGCGCACCGACGCCGTTGTTCACCACCTTGCTCAACTACCGCCACAGCCACCAGGAAAGCGCCGCCGAGTCGGAAGACACCGCGCGGGTCTGGGCCGGCATGCGCCGCATCGGCGGCGAGGACCGCACCAATTACCCGCTGACGATGTCGGTCAACGACCGCGGGCAGGGCTTCGGCCTGTCGACCCTGGCGGTGCCGGGCATCGACGGCCCGCGCCTGATGGCCTATCTGGAAACCGCGGTGCGCGCGCTGGTCGATGCGCTCGCGCATGAGCCGCAGCGTGCATTGCGGGGCCTGCCGGTGTTGCCGGCGTCCGAGCGCGAGCAAGTGCTCGGCGGCTTCGGCGCCGCCCGCGCCAGCTTCCGCAGCCAGGACAGCATCCACGGCCTGTTCGAGGCCCAGGCGACGCGCGATCCCGACGCCGTTGCGCTCAGCTTCGACGGCGCCCGCCTGAGCTACGGCGAACTCAACTGCCGCGCCAATCAGGTCGCGCACCGTCTGCTCGAACTCGGCGTGCGCGCCGACGACCGCGTCGCGATCTGCATCGGGCGCGGTTTCGACATGCTGGTCGGCGTGCTCGGCATTCTCAAGGCCGGCGCCGGTTACGTGCCGCTGGACCCGGTGTACCCGGCCGACCGCCTGAGCTACATGCTCGGCGACAGCGCACCGGTGGCGGTGTTGACCTCGGCCACCCTGCGAGATGAGTTGCCCTTGCTCGGCGAAACGAACGCGCCCTTGCTGGTGCTCGACGACGGCTCGCTTGCCGACCGGCCCGTGCACGATCCGGCGTTGGCGGTCGAGCCCGGTCATTTGGCCTATGTGATCTATACCTCCGGCTCGACCGGCCAGCCCAAGGGGGTGATGGTCGAACACGGCCACGTCGTGCGCCTGTTCGCGGCCACACGGCCGTGGTTCGAGTTCGGTCGCGACGACGTCTGGACCCTGTTCCACTCGTTCGCCTTCGACTTCTCGGTCTGGGAAATCTGGGGCGCGCTGTTCCACGGCGGCCGCCTGGTGGTGGTGCCGGAACTGTGCGCGCGCACCCCGGCCGAGTTCTACGAACTGCTCGCCGAGCAAGGCGTGACCGTGCTCAACCAGACCCCGAGTGCGTTCCGCGCGCTGATCGCGGCGCAGGCGCGCAGCGATCGGTCGCATGCGCTGCGCGCGGTGATCTTCGGCGGCGAAGCGCTGGAGCTGCACACCCTGGCGCCATGGATCGAACGCAACGATTGCGAACGCACGCAGTTGATCAACATGTACGGCATCACCGAGATCACCGTGCACGCGAGCTATCGGCGCATCCGCGCCGAGGACGTGCGCCAGGCCCGCGGCAGCGTGATCGGTTGCGCGATCCCGGACCTGCAGCTGTACGTGCTCGACGGTCAGTTGCAGCCCGTGCCGGTCGGCGTGGCCGGCGAGTTGTACGTCGGCGGCGACGGCGTCGCCCGCGGCTATCTCAACCGCGCGGAACTCAGCGGCGAGCGCTTCCTGCGCGATCCGTTCTCGGCTTCGCCGCAGGCGCGGCTGTACAAGACCGGCGACCTCGGCCGGTGGTTGCCCGACGGCGATCTCGAATACCTCGGCCGCAACGACTTCCAGGTCAAGATCCGCGGGTTCCGCATCGAACTGGGCGAAATCGAAGCCAAGCTGGCCGCTTGCGCCGGCATCGCCGAGGCGGTGGTGATCGCGCGCGAAGACCAGCCGGGCGACAAGCGCCTGGTGGCGTATTTCATCGCCGCCGACGGCGCCGAGCCGGGCGCGGCCGAACTGCGCGAAGCGCTGGCGCGCGAGCTGGCCGAGTACATGATCCCGAGCGCCTTCGTGCGCCTGCAGGCCTTGCCGCTGACCGCGAACGGCAAGCTCGACCGCAAGGCGCTGCCGGCGCCGGACCAGGCCTCGGTGTCGAGCCGGAGCTTCGAGGCGCCGCAAGGCGAGACCGAGCGCGTCATCGCCCAGGCCTGGCAGGAACTGCTGGGCCTGGAACGGGTCGGCCGCCATGATCATTTCTTCGAGCTCGGCGGCCACTCGCTGCTGTTGATCGGCCTGATCGAGCGTTTGCGCCAGCACGGCCTGTCGGTCGACGTGCGCAGCGTGTTCGCCGCGCCGACCCTGAGCGCGCTCGCAGCGCGCGCGGACGCTGCCAACACGCCGGACGAAGCCACGGTGCCGGCCAACCGCATCGGTGCCGATACCGTCGCCATCACCCCGGAGCTGTTGCCGCTGGTGGCGCTGGAACAGGCGCAGATCGACGCCATCGTCGCCGCGGTCCCGGACGGGGTCGGCAACGTTCAGGACATCTACCCGCTGGCGCCGCTGCAGAAGGGCATCCTGTTCCACCACCTGCTCGAGAACCAGAGCCAGGGCGACACCTATCTGCTGCGCTCGGTGGTGGCCTTCGACGGCCGCGAGCGTCTCGACCGTTTCCTCGGCGCCCTGCAGCAAGTGATCGATCGCCACGACATCCTGCGCAGCGCCGTGCACTGGGACGGCCTGCCGCAACCGGTGCAAGTGGTGCAGCGGCGCGCGCCGCTGCCGGTCACGGAAGTGGCGCTGGCTGCGGGCGAGGCGGCCTTGCCGCAGTTGTTGGCGCACAGCGACACCAACCGCATCCGCCTCGATCTGACCCGGGCGCCGGTGATGGCCGCGCAGATCGCTTTCGACGCCGAGTCGGGCGAATGGCTGCTGGCCCTGCTGACCCACCACATCGTCGAGGACAACTACTCCAAGCAGCTCATGCTCAAGGAAGCCGAGCTGTTGCTGCAGGGGCAGGGCGCGCTGTTGCCGGCGCCGATGCCGTACCGCAATTTCATCGCCCGCACCGTGGCCGCGCCGGAACAGCGCCATGAGCCCTGGTTCCGCGAGCAGTTCGGCGACGTCGACGAGCCGACCGCTCCGTTCGGCGTGCTCGACGTGCAGGTCGACGGCGCCCGCGCCAACGAGTCGCGGGTCGAGTTCGCCGATGCCTTCGCCGTGCGCGTGCGCGAAACCGCGCGTCACTGGGGGGTGACGCCGTCGGTGCTGTTCCACTTGGCCTGGGCCCGCGTGCTCGGCCAGTGCAGCGGCCGCGACGACGTCGTGTTCGGCACCGTGCTGTCGGGCCGCATGCAGGGCTCGGAAGGCGCCGACCAGGTGGTCGGCATGTTCCTCAACACCTTGCCGGTGCGGGTCGGCCTGGCCGGACGCAATGTCGGCCAAGCCGTGCGCGACACCTATGGCTTCCTCGGCGAGCTGCTGGAGCGCGAGCAGGCTTCGCTGGCGTTGGCCCAGCAGTGCAGCGCGATCCTGCCGCCGTTGCCGCTGTTCACCGCTTTGTTGAACTATCGCAACCGCCGCGAGGTGCGCCAGGGCGACACTCGCGACGCCGATGCGGCCTGGGAAGGCATGCGCCTGATCGGCGGCGACGCCCGCAACAACTATCCGTTGACCCTGTCGGTGGAGGACCGCGGCGAAGGTTTCGGCCTGACCCTGTTGTCGGTGGCCGGCATCGACGGCCCGCGCGTGGTCCGCTACATGCAGACCGCGATGGAGTCCTTGATCGCCGCGCTCGAAACCGGCGGCAAGACCTCGCTGCTGAGCCTGCCGATCCTGCCGGGCGCGGAGCGCGAGCAGGTGCTGCGCGAGTTCAACGATCTGCGTGCCGATGCGGTGCATGACCGCACGATTCATGCGCAGTTCGAGGCGCAGGCGGCTTCCACGCCGGATGCCGAAGCGCTTTTGGTCGAAGACGAAGTCCTGAGCTACGCCGAACTGAACCGCCGCGCCAACCGGGTCGCGCACCGCTTGATCGCGCTCGGCGTTAAACCCGACGACCGGGTGGCGATCTGCACCGAGCGCAGCGTGGCGATGATCGTCGGCTTGCTGGGTGTGCTCAAGGCCGGTGCGGCCTACGTGCCGTTGGACCCAAGCTATCCGATCGAGCGCCTGGCTTACATGCTCGAAGACAGCCGGCCCATCGCGCTGCTGACCCAGTCGGCCTTGCGTGCGGCGATGCCGATGTTGGAGTCGTCGCCGCTGCCGGTGCTGGTGCTCGACGACGAGTCGCTGGCCGAGCAGAGCGAAAGCAATCCGAGTATCGAAGGCCTGACACCGCGCAACCTGGCCTATGTGATCTACACCTCCGGTTCGACCGGCCAGCCCAAGGGCGTGATGGTCGAGCATCGCTCGGCGGTGAACTTCTGGTGGGTGATGGGCGAGACCACTCATCGTGAACTGGGCGCCGGCTCGCGCGTGGCCCTCAATGCGGCGTTCTCGTTCGACATGTCCTTGAAGGGCATCCTGCAACTGTTGTCGGGTCATGCGCTGGTGCTGATCCCGCAGTCGATCCGCGCCAACGGCCCGGCGATGCTGGAGTTCATCGATCGTTACCGCATCGATGCCTTCGACAGCACACCCTCGCAGTTGGAGGTATTGCTGGCGGCCGGCCTGATCGGCAAGCCCGGTCATCAGCCGACCAGCGTGCTGCTCGGCGGCGAGCCGATCGGCAAGGCGATGTGGGACAAGCTCAAAGCGTCGCCGAGCATCCACTTCCACAATATGTACGGCCCGACCGAGTGCACGGTCGATGCGACCATCGGCAGCATCCGCGATGCGGTCGGCGGCCCGAATATCGGCCGTCCGATTGCGAATACGCCGGTGTATCTGCTCGACGCGCGCGGCGAGCCGGTGCCGGTCGGCGTGCCGGGCGAATTGTTCCTCGGCGGCGTGCAGGTCGCACGCGGCTATCTGGACCGACCGGAGCTGACCGCCGAACGTTTCCTGCGCGACCCGTTCTCGACCGAAGCCGATGCGCGGATGTACAAGACCGGCGACCTCGGCCGCTGGCGCGCCGACGGCTGCATTGAATACCTGGGCCGCAACGATTTCCAGGTCAAGATTCGCGGTTTCCGCATCGAGCTGGGCGAGATCGAAGCACGCCTGACTGCCTGCGACGGCGTGCGCGAAGCAGTGGTGATCGCACGCGAAGAAGACAGCGGCGACAAGCGCCTGGTGGCCTATGTGGTGGCGGAGCAGGGCGTCGAGATCTCGGTGACCAACCTGCGCGAAGCGCTGACCCGCGACTTGGCCGAGTACATGATCCCGAGCGCGTTCGTCGCTTTGGAGTCGTTGCCGTTGACCCCGAACGGCAAGCTCGACCGCAAGGCCTTGCCGTCTCCGGATCAGTCCGCGCTGGCGAGCCGCGAGTACGAAGCGCCGCTCGGCGAAGTCGAGCAGACCCTGGCCGAAATCTGGCAGGACTTGCTCGGGATCGAGCGGGTCGGTCGTCACGACCATTTCTTCGAACTGGGTGGGCATTCGCTGCTGATCATGCAATTGGCGATCCGGGTGCGCGAGCAGTTCCATGTGGAAGTGCCGTTGCGGGATTTGTTCGAACGTCCGCTGCTGTCGGTGCTGGCCGATGCGATCAAGGCCTTGCAGGTCGAGGTCTTCCTCGGCGACGAGCTCGGCGACATGCAGGTCGAGTTGGATTCGATGTCGGAAGACGAATTGCGCAAGCTGCTGGAAAGGGAATCCGTAGATGAATAAGCAGGACCAGGCTCTGGAAGAGCTGAAACAGGCGATTTTGCGCAACCGGCTCAAGAAACGCATCGAACAGCGCGGCGACGACCTCGCCGCGCCTACGATCCCGCTCGCCGACCGCAGCGCGCCGCTGCCGCTGTCGTGGGCGCAGCAGCGCCTGTGGTTTCTCGATCGGCTCGACCCGGCCGCCAGCGCCGCGTATCACATGCCGGTGGCGCTGCGCCTGAGCGGGCGCCTGGACCGCGCCGCGCTCAAGGCCACCCTCGACCGCCTGATCGCCCGCCACGAGAACCTGCGCACCTGCTTCGTCGAAGTCGACGGCGTGCCGACCCAAGTGGTCGCCTCGGCCGAGCGCGGCTTCGCTCTCGACGAACAAGACCTCGGCGCGCTGGCGCCGGACGCGCGCGAAACCGCCATCGCCGAACTCGGTGCGACCGAAGCGCGGGCGCCGTTCGACCTCGCCGCCGGCCCCTTGATCCGCGGCCGTCTGCTGCGTCTGGCCGACGACGAGCACGTGTTGCTGCTGACCCAGCACCACATCGTCTCCGACGGTTGGTCGATCGGCGTGCTGGTACGCGAAGTCACCGCGCTCTACAGCGCTTTCAGCCAGGGCCAGGCCGATCCGCTGCCGCCGCTGGCGATCCAGTACGCCGACTACGCGGTCTGGCAGCGCCGATGGCTGCAAGGCGATGCCTTACAGGGGCAACTGGATTTCTGGCGCGGCCATCTCGGCGGCGCACCGGCCTTGCTGGAATTGCCGAGCGACCGGCCGCGCCCGCCGGTGCAGCGCTATGCCGGCGGCCGCGTCGATCTGCGCTTGACCCCGCAGCTGACTGCGTCCCTGCATGCCTTGTCGCAACGTCACGGCACGACCATGTTCATGGTCCTGCTGGCGGCGTGGGCGACCCTGTTGTCGCGCCTGAGCGGTCAGGACGAAGTCGTCATCGGCAGCCCGGTGGCCAACCGCCGCCGCAGCGAAGTCGAGCCCTTGATCGGCTTCTTCGTCAACACCATCGCCTTGCGCATCGATTTCAGCGGCAAGCCCGACGTCGCTGCCTTGCTGGCCCAGGTCAAGGCCGCCACGCTCGGCGCCTACGCCCACCAGGACGTGCCGTTCGAGCAGGTCGTGGAAGCCCTGCAGCCCGCGCGCAGCCTCAGCTACGGGCCGGTGTTCCAGACCATGCTGGCGTTCAACAACACGCCGGGCAACAGCGAACTGAGCTTGCCGGGCCTGAGCCTGGAAATGCTCGGCACCTCGCGCTACACCGCGCATTTCGATCTGGAACTCGGGCTGCGCGAGATCGACGGCGCAGTCGAGGGCAACATCGGCTACGCCAGCGATCTGTTCGATCACGCCACCATCGAGCGTTATGCCGATTACTTCGTCAGCGTGCTCGAAGGTTTGGCCGCCGAAGGCGCCGAGCCGGTCGCGCGCCTGCCGCTGATGGCCGCCGCCGAACGCGAGCGCGTGCTCGAAGGCTTCAACGACAGCGCGGTCGAGTTTCCGCCGCAGCGCGTGCTGCACCAGTTATTCGAGCAGCAGGCCCAGCGCACCCCGGATGCCTGCGCATTGGTATTCGAGGAGAACCGCCTCGGTTACGCCGAACTCAACCGCCGCGCCAATCGGGTCGCGCATCGCTTGATCGCGCTCGGGGTGAAACCCGACGACCGCGTCGCGATCTGCGCCGAGCGCGGGCCGGAGTTGGTGGTCGGCGTGCTCGGCATCCTCAAGGCCGGCGCCGGCTACGTGCCGCTCGATCCGGCCTATCCCGACGAACGCCTGGCCTACATGCTCGGCGACAGCGCACCGCTGGCGCTGCTGAGCCAATACAGCCTGCTCGCCGAGGTGCCAGCCCTGGCCGCTTCTCGCGTGCCGCTGATCGACCTCGACGGTGCCGCACTCGCTGCCGAGCCCGAGCACGATCCGCTCGTCGCCGGCCTGACGCCGGACCATTTGGCCTACGTCATCTACACCTCGGGCTCGACCGGCCAGCCCAAGGGCGTGGCGATGCCGCAAGCGCCGCTGGTCAACTTGATCGATTGGCAGTGCCGCGACCAGGCCGGTCGCGCCGTCGGCGAGAAGGTGCTGCAGTTCTCCGCGCTCGGTTTCGACGTCGCCTTCCAGGAACTGTTCTACACGCTGGCCTCGGGCGGTTGCCTGATGCTGTTGCGCGAGGCGACCCGCCAGGACCCGTTCGCGCTGGTCGATTTCATCAAGCGCCACGAGGTGCAGCGGATCTTCCTGCCGTTCGTGGCCTTTCAGGGATTGGTTGCGGCCGCCGAGCGCAATGGCGAAGCCTTGCCGTCGCTGACCCGCGTGGTCACCGCCGGCGAGCAGTTGTTCGTCAACCCGGCGATCCGCAGTTTCTTCGCCCGCGTCCCCGGACGCGAGCTGCACAATCATTACGGCCCGACCGAAAGCCACGTCTGCACCGCCCACACCTTGTCCGGCGACCCGATGACGTGGCCGGCGACCCCGCCGATCGGCGCGCCGATCGCCAATGCGCGCATCTACCTGCTCGACGGCGAGCGCCAGCCGGTGCCGCCCGGCGTCAACGGCGAGATCTATATCGGCGGCGCCTGCCTGGCGCGCGGTTATCTCGGCCGCCCCGAACTCAGCGCCGAGCGCTTCCTGGCCGACCCCTTCGTCGCCGACGCCGATGCGCGCATGTACAAGACCGGCGACCTCGGCCGCTGGCTGCCCGACGGCACCGTCGACTACCTCGGCCGCAACGATTTCCAGGTCAAGATCCGCGGCTTCCGGGTCGAGCTCGGCGAAATCGAGGCGCGTCTGTGCGCCTGTGCCGGCGTGCGCGAAGCGGTGGTGACCGCACGCGACGACCAGACTGGCGGCAAGCGCCTGGTGGCGTATCTGCTGGCGGAGCAGGGCGCCGACGTGTCGGCAGCGACCTTGCGTGCCGCGCTGGCGCGCGATCTGGCCGAATACATGCTGCCGTCTGCGTTCGTCAGCCTGGACGCCTGGCCGATGTCGCCGAACGGCAAGCTCGACCGCAGGGCGCTGCCGGCGCCGGACCAGTCCGCGCTCGCGCTGCGCGAATACGAAGCGCCGCAGGGCGAGCTCGAACAGACGGTGGCCCGGGTCTGGTGCGAACTGCTCGGGCTGGAACGCGCCGGGCGTCAAGACCAGTTCTTCGAACTCGGCGGGCATTCCCTGCTTGCGGTGCAGTTGGTCACGCGCCTGCGCGAGGCACTCGGCGTCGAACTCGCGCTGCGCGAGGTGTTCGCCCATCCCGGCCTCGCTGCAATGGCCGCGGCGCTGGCCGGCGCCGGCCGTGCCGACGACAGCGCCATCGCCTTGGCCGACCGCAGCGGCGCTTTGCCGCTGTCGTGGGCGCAACAGCGTCTGTGGTTCCTCGACCAGCTCGACCGCGCCGCCAGCGCGGCCTATCACATGCCGGCGGCGCTGCGCCTGAGCGGCACGCTCGACCGCGGCGCGCTCAAGCGCACCCTCGACGGCATCGTCGCCCGTCATGAAAACCTGCGTACCTGCTTCGTCGATGGCGGCGGCACGCCGGTGCAGGTGATCGCGCCGGCCGAGGTCGGCTTCGCCTTGATCGAACACGACCTTACAGACGTCGCTGTGGGTGCGCGCGACGCCGCGGTCGCCGCACTGGCCGCGCAGGAAGCGCAGGCGCCGTTCGATCTCGCCGTCGGCCCCTTGATCCGCGGCCGTCTGCTGCGGCTGGCCGACGACGAACACGTGCTGCTGGTCACCCAGCATCACATCGTCTCCGACGGCTGGTCGCTCGGTGTGCTGGTGCGCGAAGTCAGCGCGCTCTATGCGGCGTTCCACGAAGGTCGCGCCGATCCCTTGCCGCCCTTGCCGATCCAGTACGTCGACTACGCTCTGTGGCAACGGCAGTGGCTGCAAGGCGAGACCCTGCAGGCGCAGCTGGATTTCTGGCGCGAGCATCTGCGCGGCGCACCGGCTTTGTTGGAACTTCCGGCCGACCGTCCGCGCCCGCCGTTGCAGAGCTATGCCGGCGACCGCGTCGCGTTGAGCCTGTCGCCGGCGCTGACCGCGTCGCTGCGCGCCTTGTCGCAGCGCCACGGCACCACCTTGTTCATGACCTTGCTGGCCGCGTGGTCGGTGCTGTTGTCGCGCCTGAGCGGGCAGGACCAGGTCGTCATCGGCAGCCCGGTCGCGAACCGCCAGCGCGCCGAAGTCGAGCCGCTGATCGGCTTCTTCGTCAACACCCTGGCCCTGCGCGTCGACCTGAGCGCGGCGCCGAGCGTGGCCGAGCTGCTGGCGCAGATCAAGGCCACCACCCTGGACGCCTATGCGCACCAGGATGTGCCGTTCGAGCAGGTGGTCGAAGCGGTGCAGCCGGCGCGCACGCTGAGCTACAGCCCGCTGTTCCAGAGCATGCTGGCCTTCAACAACACCCCCGACGGCGGCGCCCTGGAACTGCCGGGGCTGAGCCTGGAAGCGGTCGGCGGCGCCCGCCACACCGCGCACTTCGACATCGAGCTGGCGGTCACCGATGCCGGCGCCACCCTTGAAGGCAATCTGGCTTTCGCCACCGATCTGTTCGAGCGCGCGACCATCGAGCGCTATGCCGGGCACTTCGTCCGTTTGCTCGAAGGCATGGTCGGCGACGATACGCGTACGGTCGATGCCTTGCCACTGCTCAGCGCCGACGAGCGTGAGCAGGTGCTGCGCGGTTTCAACGCTACCGACGTCGACTACCCGCACGACCGTTGCATCCACGGCGTGTTCGAGCAGTGGGCGGCCGAGCGTCCGACCGCGATCGCCGCGCGTTTCCAGGGGCGCAGCCTGACCTATGCCGAACTCGACCGCAGCGCCAACCGTCTCGCCCACCGCCTGATCGCGCTCGGCGTGCAACCCGACGACCGCGTTGCCATCTGCGCCGAACGCGGCCTGGAACTGGTGGTGGGCCTGCTCGCCATCCTCAAGGCCGGCGCCGGCTACGTGCCGCTGGACCCGCAGCATCCCGACGAACGCCTGGCCTTCATGCTCGCCGACAGCGCGCCGCGCGCGCTGCTCGCGCCGGCCGCCTTGCGCGAGTCGGTGGCCGCGCTGGCACAGGCCGAGGCCGCCTTCGTGGCCATGGACGGCATCGCCGATGCGCAATCGCCGTCGCCGCTCGACCTCGCGCCCGACGTGGCCGGGCTCGGCTCGCGCCATCTGGCCTATGTGATCTACACCTCGGGTTCGACCGGCCTGCCGAAGGGGGTGATGGTCGAGCACCGCAACGTGCTGCGCCTGGTCATCAACAACGAATGCGCGCAGTTCGGCGTCGACGATGTCATCGGCCTGTGCGCGAACCCAGCCTTCGACGCGTCGACCTGGGAGCTGTGGGGCGCCTTGCTCAACGGCGCGCGCCTGGAAGTGATCGCCGCCGACGACGTGCTGGAACCGGCTCGCTTCGCTGCGGCCCTGATCGACGGCGGCGTGACCGCGCTGTGGCTGACGGTTGGTCTGTTCAACGAATACGTCGATGCCCTGGCGCCGGCCTTCGCCGGCCTGAACCATATGCTGATCGGCGGCGACGCGCTCGACCCGCGCAGTGTCGCGCGCGCGCTCGGCCGTGCGCAGCGGCCGCGGCGCCTGGTCAACGGCTACGGCCCGACCGAGACCACGACCTTCGCCACCAACTTCGAGATCGCCGCGGTCGCCGAGGGCGCACGCAGCATCCCGATCGGCAAGCCGATAGCCAACACCCGCGTGTACTTGCTCGACGCGCGCGGCGAGCCGGTGCCGGTCGGCGTCGCCGGCGAGCTCTACATCGGCGGCCCGGGCGTCGCCCGCGGGTATCTCAATCGCGACGAGCTCAGCGCCGAACGTTTCCTGGCCGACCCCTTCGGCGATGAGCCGGGCGCACGCCTGTACCGCAGCGGCGACCTCGGCCGCTGGCAGGCAGACGGCAGCATCGAGTTCCTCGGCCGCAACGATTTCCAGGTCAAGATCCGCGGTTTCCGCATCGAGCTCGGCGAGATCGAAGCACGCCTGACCGACTGCGCCGGCGTGCGCGAAGCGGTGGTGCTGGCGCGCGAAGACCAGCCCGGCGACAAGCGCCTGGTGGCCTATGTCATCGCCGACGACGGCGCCGAAGTCTCGGCGGCAGCGTTGCGCGAGGCCCTGGCCAAGAACCTGGCCGATTACATGCTGCCGTCGGCGTTCGTGAGCCTGGCCACGTGGCCGCTGACCGCTAACGGCAAGCTCGACCGCAAGGCGCTGCCGGCGCCGGATGCGTCGGCGGTGGCGGCGCGCGAGTACGAAGCGCCGCAAGGCGAGGCCGAAACCGCGGTTGCGGCGATCTGGTCCGAGCTGCTCGGCCTGGAGCGGGTCGGCCGCCACGACCATTTCTTCGAACTCGGCGGTCATTCCCTGCTCGCCGTGCAATTGACCACGCGCTTGCGCGAGAGCCTCGGTGCGGCGCTGGCGCTGCGCGAGGTGTTCGCGAGGCCGACCCTGGCGGCGATGGCCGCGGCTCTGTCCGGCGCCAAACGCACCGATGAAGCGGCGATCCCGCGCGCCGATCGCGCCGCGGCCTTGCCGCTGTCGTGGGCGCAGCAACGCCTGTGGTTCCTCGACCGGCTCGACCCGGCAGCGGGCGCGGCCTATCACATGCCGACCGCCTTGCGCCTCAGCGGCCGTCTCGACCGCGATGCGCTGAAGGCGACCCTCGATCGCATCGTCGCCCGCCACGAAAACCTGCGCACTCGTTTCGTCGAAATCGACGGGATCGCATCGCAATCGATCGCGCCGGCCGACCGCGGCTTCGACCTGGTCGAGATCGATCTGCGCGGCCTCGATGCCGATGCGCGCGAACGCGCGGTCGCCGAGCTCGGCGCCGAAGAAGCGCGCGCGCCGTTCGACCTCGCTGCCGGCCCGCTGATCCGCGGACGTTTGCTGCGCCTGGCCGCGGACGAACACGTGCTGCTGTTGACCCAGCATCACATCGTCTCCGACGGTTGGTCGCTCGGCGTGCTGGTCAAGGAAGTCACCGCGCTGTACGCGGCCTTCAGCCAGGGCCAGGACGACCCGCTGCCGCCGTTGCCGATCCAGTACGCCGACTACGCGCAGTGGCAGCGGCAATGGCTGCAGGGCGAAACCCTGCGCCGACAACTCGGTTTCTGGCGCGAGCACCTGCACGGTGCGCCCGCGCTGCTGGAACTGCCGACCGACCGGCCGCGCCCGCCGTTGCAGAGCTATGCCGGCGACCGCGTCGGCCTGAGCCTGTCGCCGCGACTGACCGCCGAGCTGCGCCAGTTGTCGCAGCGCCACGGCGCGACTTTGTTCATGACCTTGCTGGCGGCGTGGTCGAGCCTGTTGTCGCGCTTGAGCGGGCAGGGCGAGATCGTCGTCGGCAGTCCGGTCGCCAATCGCCAGCGCGCCGAGATCGAGCCGCTGATCGGCTTCTTCGTCAACACCCTGGCCTTGCGCATCGAGGTCGACGGACAGGCCAGCGTCGCCGATCTGCTCGGCCGTGTGCGCAGCACCATGCTCGACGCCTACGCCCACCAGGACGTGCCGTTCGAGCAGGTGGTCGAAGCGGTACAGCCGGCGCGCAGCCTGAGCTACAGCCCGCTGTTCCAGACCATGTTCGCGTTCAACAACACCCCGGGTGGCGGCGCGCTGCAGTTGCCGGGATTGGAGCTGGAAAGCATCGGCCGTCCGCTGCATACCGCCCACTTCGATCTCGAACTGGCCCTGGCCGACAGCGGCGACAGCCTGCAGGGCAATCTGTCCTTCGCCAGCGACCTGTTCGAGCGCGAGACCATCGAACGCTACGCCGGCTATTTCGTGAGTCTGCTCGAAGCCATGGTCGCCGACGCGCAATGCCCGGTCGCCCGCCTGCCGCTGCTATCGGCGGCCGAGCGCGAGCACGTGCTGGAAGACTTCAACGACACCGGTTTCGACTA
>NZ_JMTZ01000093.1 GCF_000731095.1 Lysobacter antibioticus
CCTGTCCCGATGAAAAACGGCGCGCATCCCTGCGCGCCGCCCTTCGGGTCTTCTATTGCCTTCGCAAGTGCTGAGCTGCGCACAGCAACAGCCAGGGCCCGGCCACGGTCACGGACACATTGGCCTCCACGGGCAGGGTCGCACCGGCTTGGGACTCACGGTCGCGGCTCACGCCGCTCCTACAGGGATGGTTTGCGGCGCTATGTGCTCAAGCAAGGCGGGAGCGCCCTCCTTGTAGGAGCGACGTGAGTCGCGACCACGCGACCAAGCAGTCCCTACAGAGAGTTACCGGACCACCGGACCAGGCCTCAGCCTACCGGCTCCGCCTCGAACCCCAAGGCCGCCGAGTTGATGCAATAGCGCAAACCAGTCGGCCGCGGGCCGTCGGGGAACACGTGCCCCAGGTGCGACTGGCAGCGCGCGCACTTGACCTCGACCCGGCGCATTCCGTGACTCTCGTCGGCCACCTCGGCCACCGCTTCGGGCCGCAAGGGCTGCCAGTAGCTCGGCCACCCGCTGCCGGAGTCGTACTTGGCCTGCGAGGAGAACAGGGCCTCGCCGCAGGCGGCGCAGGTGTAGGTGCCGGCTTCCTTGTGGTTCCAGAACCGCCCGGTGAAGGCCCGCTCGGTCGCCGAGCAACGGCAGACGGCGTATTGCTCCGGGGATAACTGCTCGCGCCATTCAGCTTCGCTCTTCTCGACCGATGCCGGGGGGGGACTGGGAAGCTGGCTCATGACTCCTCCGATGGGGCGGTCGCGTTCCGGGAAAATGAACGCCGATGCCGCTTAGATGGCGCCCGCGTTGCCCGCTTGCAAGGGATACGGCAAGCTAACGACCGTTTTTCCGTCCACCGGATGCTCGCGTGCGCAAACCCCTTCGCCTGCTCCCGTTGTCGCTGTGCATCGCCATCGCCCTGCCCGCTTATGCGGCGGACGACAACGAGAATTGGGGCCTGTGTCCGCTGATCGACGCCGTGCCGTCCTTCGACGACGCCCCGACCCCGACCGGCACCGCCGAACAGCGCGCCGAGCAGCCGACCGATATCGACGGCGGCACCCTGCAACGGGCCGGGACCGACGACAACATCGTCGTCCAGGACAATGTGCGCTTGAGCCGCGGCGACCAGTTCCTGGGCACCGACAAGCTCAGCTACAACCAGGAATCGGGCAAGTACACGGCCGAAGGCCATGTCCGTTACCAGGATTCGAGCATGCGCCTGGTCGCCGAGCGCGCCGAGGGCGACCAGAACGCCGACCAGCACCGCATCGACGACGTCGAGTACCAATTGACCGCGCGCCGCGGCAACGGCGGCGCCGAGCGCATCGAGCTCAACGGCCCCAAGGGCGCCCTGCACGGTTCGACCTATTCGACCTGCGCGCCGAACCAGCGCTCCTGGGAGCTGCGCGCCCACCGCATCGACATCGACACCGCCGAAGGCATGGGCGTGGCGCGCAACGCCACCCTGCGCATCGGCAAGGTGCCGGTGCTGTACGTGCCGTGGTTCGTGTTCCCGGTCGACGACCGCCGCCGCACCGGCCTGCTGTATCCGAACATCGGCCTGTCGGGCAAGAACGGCTTCGACTGGCGCCAGCCGATCTACCTCAACCTGGCGCCGAACTACGACGCCACCCTGTATCCGCGCTACATGAGCAAGCGCGGCCTGGCCATGGGCGGCGAGTTCCGCTGGCTGTACGGCAGCGGTTCCGGCGAGGTCTCGGGCAACTGGATGCCGAACGACGACCTGGCCGGCAACGACCCGGGCCGCTACACCGATTACCGTCGCGACCCGCCGGTGCAGATCCCGCGCGACCGCATGCCGGAGAAGAACCGCGGCGAGTTCGCGCTGAAGACCACCCATCGCCTCGACGGCACCTGGTACGCCGCCGCCAATCTGGCCTGGGTCAGCGATAAGTACTACCTGCAGGATTTCAGCAACAGTCTGTACGGCCAGTCGGCGATCTCGCTGCGCAGCGAGGTCGGCCTATACGGCCGTGGCCGCTATTGGGACGCAAGCCTGATCGCCGACCACAACCAACTGGCCGACTTCACCCTGCAGGAAAACTCGCTGGCCTACGACCGCCTGCCGCGCGCGACCTTCCATTGGGCGCAGCCGTTCGGCAAGTGGGTCGAGGCCGGCGTCGACACCGAAGCGGTGCGTTTCCAGCACGAAGACGTCAAGTTCACCCCGGGCGATCCGAACGCACCGATCGGCCTGCGCCGCGACATGCCCGGCGGCAGCCGTTTCGACGTCAAGCCCTACGTCAGCTTCCCGCTCGAGGGCGCAAGCTGGTTCATCCGCCCCAAGCTGGCCTGGCGCTACACCGCCTATGAGCTGGAGCGCGGCATGGCCCAGCAGATGGCCGAGCAGCAGGCCGCGGCCTTCGTCGCCGCCAACCCGACGGTGCCCAACACGCCGGCGCTGGTGCGCAGCTTCTACGACAAGTCGCCGAGCCGCAGCCTGCCGATCACCTCGATCGACGCCGGCATGTACTTCGATCGCGAGACCGAGATCCGCGGCGACCACTACCTGCACACCCTGGAGCCGCGCGTCTTCTATCTGCGCGCGCCGTATCGCGACCAGGCCGGCATGCCGCTGTTCGACACCAACCCGATGTCGTTCAGCTGGGGCGCGCTGTTCCGCGACAACCGCTACACCGGCGCCGACCGCCAGACCGACGCCAACCAGCTCACCACCGCCCTGACCACGCGCCTGATCAGCCAGGACGACGGCCGCGAGCGGTTGGCGGCGAGCATCGGCCAGATCCAGTATTTCGACGACATCCGCGTCGTCGCCGGCGCCGAAACCCCGATCAAGCAGGGCAAGTCGGCCTGGGTCGCCGACGTCAGCGTGTCGCCGAGCGATCGCTGGACGATCAACGCGACCTACCAGTGGGATCCCAAGCTGCGCAGCGAGGATCTCGCCAGCCTGCGGGCGCGCTACCTGTTCGGCAACAACGGCGTGGTCAATTTCGGTTATCGCTACCGCCGCGACCTGTCGGTGGCGCCGACCGCGCCGAAGGACAGGCGCGACCTGTTCGAGCAGGCCGACTTCTCGTTCCTGTATCCGATCAACGACAACTGGAGCGTGGTCGGCCGCTACTACTACTCGATCAAGGACAAGCGCGCGCTCGAACAGATCGCCGGCGTGCAGTGGGAAAGCTGCTGCCTGGCGGTCCGCCTGATCGCCCGCCGCTACCAGCGCAACCGTTCCGAAGACCTCAACAGCTCGCTTCAGGTGGAGTTCGAGCTCAAGGGCCTAGGCTCCGCCGGCCAGAACACGGAGCGCGTTTTGCGCCGTGCTATTCTCGGTTATAACCGCGACGACCTGTATCTGGCGCCGCCGTCTCCCACGGTCAGCCGCCAAAATCGCGGCAACGACGCCGAATCGACTCTCGACCCGACCCTATGAACAAATTCTTCGCGAGCCCGCTCCTGGCGAGCCCGGTTTTGGCAAGTCTGCTGGCCGCCGGCCTGCTGTTCGGCGGGAACGTCCGGGCTCAGGATCTGCAGCCGATCGACCGCATCGCGGCCGTGGTCGACGAGGACGTGATCCTCAAGACCGAACTCGACCGCGCGATCGCCAACATCATGAATCAGTACGCCGGCCGCAGCGACCAGCTGCCGCCGCGCGACGTGCTTGAGCGCCAGGTGCTCGAGCGCCTGATCCTGCTCAAGATCCAGGTCGCCCAGGCCCAGGGCACCGGCGTGCGGGTGACCGATCAGGAAATCGACCAGGCCATCGGCGGCATCGCCAACTCGAACAAGATCAGCGTCGACCAATTGCGCCAGCAGCTGGCCCGCGACGGCAGTTCCTACAACGATTTCCGCAGCTCGATCCGCGACGAACTGCTGGTCCAGCGCCTGCGCCAACGCTTCGCCCAGACCCGCATTTCGGTCAGCGACGCCGAGATCGACGCCGCCCTGGCCGCGCAGGCCAACACCGGCACCCAGTACCACCTTGCCCACATCCTGATCGCCCTGCCCGAAGGCGCCACGCCCGAGCAGATCGCGACCGCACAGAAGAAGGTCGAGGGCGTGAAGACCCTGATCGACAAGGGCGAGATGGACTTCAACGCCGCCGCCGTGCGCTATTCCGACAGCCCCAACGCGCTGGAAGGCGGCGATTTGGGCTGGCGCAGCCTGGACGAAATCCCGGCCGCGTTCGGCGAGCTGATGCGCAACATGAGCGCCGGCCAGGTCACCGCCCCGATCCGCGGCCCGAGCGGCTTCCAGTTGCTCAAGCTGGTCGAAGTGCGCGACGCCTCGCAGTCCGGTCCGAAGCTGGTCACCCAGTTCCATGCCCGCCACATCCTGGTCCGCATCAGCGACACCGTCAGCGAAGCGCAAGCCAAGGCCAAGGCCGAGACCCTGCGTGCCCGCATCGCCGGCGGCGCCAAGTTCGAGGACGTGGTCAAGGAAAGCTCGGAAGACCTGACCTCGCAGGCCAAGGGCGGCGACCTGGGCTGGTTCACCCAGGACGAGTTCGGCCCCGAATTCGGCGGCGCCGTCGCGGCACTGGCCGACAACGAAATCTCGCAGCCGATCCACAGCCAGGCCGGTTACCACATCGTCCAGCGCATCGGCAGCCGCCAGAGCGACGTCGCCGACCAGAGCAAGCGCGCCCAGGTCCAGGAGACCATCGGCCGTCGCAAGCTCGAGGAAGAATGGAACCGCTACCTGCGCGAGAAGCGCGGCGAAGCCTTCGTCGACTTCCGCGTCGGCAAGGGCGCCGAAGAGACCACCGCGCCGGCGGAACCGGCCAAGCCGGCCGCGTCCGGCGGCTGACGTGACCCTGCCCCGGCTCGCGCTGGTGCCGGGCGAGCCGGCCGGCGTCGGGCCGGAGCTCTGCCTGCGGCTGATCCAGCAGGCGCGCGACTACGACCTGGTCGCCTTCGCCGATGCGCGCAGCCTGCGCGCCGCCGCCGACGCACTCGGCCTGCCCCTGACCCTGCTGCCGCCGGACCGCCCTTCGCGGGCTCCCGGCGAGCTGGCCCTGGTCGAAATCCCCAACGCCGTCGTCCCCGCCTTCGGCCAACCCGACCCGCGCAATGCCGCGGCGGTGATCGGCGCGTTGCGCGCCGGCGCCGAGGGCTGCCTGCGCGGCGAATTCGACGGCCTGGTCACCGGCCCGGTGCACAAGGCGGTCATCAACGAGGGCGGCATCGCCTACAGCGGCACCACCGAGCTGCTCGCCGAACAGGCCGGCTGCGAGGTGGTGATGCTGCTGGCCAACGACATCGTCCGGGTCGGCCTGGCCACCACCCATCTGCCGCTGCGCGCGGTCGCCGACGCGATCGAACCGATCTCGCTGGCCCGCACCCTGCGCATCATCGAGACGGCGCTGCGCCAGGACTTCGGCATCGCCGAGCCGGTGATCGCCGTGCTCGGCCTCAACCCGCATGCGGGCGAGGCCGGCCACATGGGCCGCGAGGAAATCGAGGTCATCGAGCCGGTGCTGGCTGCGCTGCGCGCCCAGGGCCTCGACCTGGTCGGCCCGCTGCCGGCCGACACCGCCTTCCTGCCGGCCAAGCTGCGCGGTTTCGACGCGGTGCTGGCGATGTACCACGACCAGGGCCTGCCGGTGCTCAAGTACAGCGGCTTCGAGCGTGCGGTGAACATGACCCTAGGACTACCCTATCCGCGCGTCGCGGTCGATCATGGCACCGCGCTCGACCTCGCCGGCCGCGGCCTGGCCGATCCGTCCAGCCTGATCGCCGCCGCCGAAACCTGCGCGCGCATCGCGCGCACCCGCCGCAGCACGTCCGGAGGCACGCCATGACCGGCACGGCCAGATCGCATGCCAAGGGCTTCAAGCCCGAGGCCAAGAAACACCTGGGCCAGCACTTCCTGCACGACGGCGGCATCATCGCCATGATCGTGCAGGCGGTGGACCCCAAGCCCGGCGACCATCTGGTCGAGATCGGCCCGGGCCAGGGCGCGATCACCTTCCCCTTGCTCGACCGCCACGGCGAACTGACCGTGATCGAGTTCGACCGCGACCTGATCTTCCCGCTGACCGACGGCGCACGCGCCCACGGCACCCTGGAAGTGATCCACCGCGATGTGCTGACCGTGGATTTCACCGCGCTGGCCAACGAGGACAAGATCCGCCTGGTCGGCAACCTGCCCTACAACCTGTCCTCGCCGATCCTGTTCCATGCCCTCGACCATGCCGCGGTGATCCGCGACATGCACTTCATGCTGCAGAAGGAAGTGGTCGACCGCATGGCCGCCGGCCCCGGCAGCAAGGTCTTCGGCCGCCTCAGCGTCATGCTGCAGGCCTACTGCCAAGTGATCGCCCTGTTCGATGTGCCGCCGGGCGCATTTCGTCCGCCGCCGAAGGTCGATTCGGCCGTGGTGCGGATGATTCCGCATGCGCCCGACAAGATCGGCATCGTCGACCACGCCCTGTTCGCGCGCGTGGTCCGCGATGCCTTCGGCCAGCGCCGCAAGACCCTGCGCAACGCGCTCTCGCAGGTCTGCAACGGCGCCGCGATCGAGGCCGCCGGACTGCGTCCGGACGCGCGCGCCGAGCAGATCGAAGTCGCCGATTTCGTGCGCCTGGCCAATGCGCTCGCCGCCAGCGGCGCGGTCCTGGCCGAGCCCGGCAAGAATTAGCGCCTGCGCCGCGGGCCTGCGGTCCGCGGTGCGTTCGTACCCTGCGACCCTGGCCGCGACGATGCGCCGCCGTGCATGCGACGCGCCCGAAGCGCCGCCATCGCGGCCGAGCGCCGATGCAGGTTTTGTGCCGACTGCGGACCGCGGTCCGGCGGCGCATCTCGGCTTTCGCGGCGTCCACGCAGGCCGCTCACCGATTATCACGACCGGCGGGGCGGCCCACGATTTCGGCCGAATGTCGTTATTTTCACGACTCATTCCCGCTTCATGCCCGCTTTGCTTAAACTGCCGCCATGGAACACCACCACGACTATGCTTTCGACATCGATGTGGCGACCCGCTACCTGGACGACCAGTCCGAACCGGAGCAGGACCGCTACGTCTTTGCCTACACCATCCATATCCGCAACGCCGGCAAGATTCCCGCGCGCCTGATGTCGCGCCACTGGGTCATCACCGACGCGAACGGCAAGGTGCAGGAAGTGCGCGGCGAAGGCGTGGTGGGCGAACAACCGTGGTTGCGTCCGGGCGACGACTACGAGTACACCTCGGGCGCCGTGCTGGAAACCAGCTTGGGAACGATGGAAGGCAGTTACGCGATGGTCGCCGACGACGGCACCCGCTTCGACGCGCAGATTCCGCCGTTCACGCTCACCATCCCGCGCACCCTGCATTGAGCGCGGACCACGTATGAGCGTTTGGGCAATAGGCGACCTCCAGGGCTGTTACGACGCGACCCAGCGCTTGCTGGAACGGATCGCCTTCGATCCGGCGCGCGACACGCTGTGGTTCTGCGGCGATCTGGTCAACCGCGGCGGGCAGTCGCTGGAGACTCTGCGCCTGGTGCATTCGTTGCGCCAGAACAGCATCGTCGTGCTCGGCAACCACGACCTGTCGCTGCTCGCGATCGGCGAGCGCACCGAAGAAGAGCAGCGCAAGGTCAACCCCGACCTGCAGCGCATCGTCCTGGCCGAGGACCGCAACGAACTGCTCGGCTGGCTGCGCATGCAGAAGCTGGTCCAGGTCGACCGCAAGCTCGGCTGGATGATGGTGCACGCCGGTCTGGCGCCGAAGTGGACCACGACCATGGCCGAGCGCCATGCGCGCGAGGTCGAGGAGCGCCTGCACGGCGACCAGTACCGGCGCCTGCTCAAGAACATGTACGGCGATCGCCCGGCCTGGAATCCCAAGCTGGCCGGCATCGACCGCCATCGCGCGATCATCAACATCTTCACCCGCCTGCGTTATTGCACGCCGCGCGGCCGCATCGCCTTCGAGGACAAGGGCAGCCCGGGCACCCAGCCGGTCGGCCTCTACCCCTGGTACGAAGTGCCGGGCCGCGCCGAGCGCGACCTCAAGATCGTCTGCGGGCACTGGTCGACCCTCGGCCTCTTCATCGGCCACGGCGTGCACGCGATCGACACCGGCGCGGTCTGGGGCGGCAAACTCACCGCGCTGCAACTCGACACCGACGAGTTGCGACTGGTGCAGGTGCCCGGTCGCGACGTGCCGGCCAACCCGCCGCGGCCGCGTCCGCCGCGCCCGCCGCAAGGGCAGCCGAAGTAAGCCGGTGCGCCAGGGACGGTCGCGGCCACTGCTGAAGATCGCGGCCCTCGCGGTCGCCGCCGCCTGCGCCGCCTGTTCGCGCGCACCGCAGCAACCGGCCTCATCGGGCGCGCCGTCTGCTATACAACCGGCGGCCTCATCGCGCGATGTCGCGGCGTCGCCGCCGTTGGTCGTCGCCGCGCGCGCGCAGATCGGCGTGACCCGTCTCTACGACCCGGCCTATGTGCGTTTGTCCTATCCCGGCGGCGATGTCGCCGCCGATCGCGGGGTCTGTACCGACGTGGTGATCCGCGCTCTGCGCACCCAGGGGCTCGATCTGCAGCAGGCCGTGCACGAAGACATGCGCGCGAACTTCGCCGCCTATCCCTCGAACTGGCGCGCAAGCGCGACCGATCGCAGCATCGATCACCGCCGCGTGCCGAACCTGCGCCGCTGGTTCGAGCGCCAGGCCTGGTCGCTGCCGGTCAGCGATCGCGCCGCCGACTATCGCCCCGGCGATCTGGTCACCTGGGACCTCGGCCGCGGCGTGCCGCACATCGGCATCGTCTCCGACCGCAAATCCTATCGGGGCCGGCCGCTGATCCTGCACAACATCGCCCGCGGCACCCAGGAAGACGACCTGCTGTTCGACTACACCATCACCGGCCACTATCGGCCGAAGTTGGACCGCGGCAGCGCGAGCGTGGCGCGCCGATAGCCGTCATCCCCACGAAGGCGGGGACCCACCGGACTCATCCCTGCAGAACCCGCGCGACGGCGGCTCCAAGCTTAAGCGCCGTCAGGCCTATGCCTCGTTCTCGCAAGTCTCTTCCTTGCCGTCATCCCCGCGAAGGCGGGGATACAAAGCCGCCGGATTCACCCGGGCAGGGCCTTCACGACGGACTCGCCCGTCAATCCATTCCCAAGCGCAGGTAATCGACGAACTCGAACGCGAACTCGTTGCGCTCATCGGCTGCATGCGCCTCGCGCGAAATCACGCGCCATTCGGCGGCATCGAAGCGCGGGAAGAAGGCATCGGCGCCTTCGACTTCGGTATCGACCCGGGTCAAATGCAAACGCGTGGCCGCGGCCAGGCACAGCGCGTAGACCTCGCCGCCGCCGATCACGCACAACTCGGCGGCGCCGTCGCCCTGCGCCAGTTCCAGCGCCTGTTCGACCGAGCCCACCGCTTCCATGCCGGCGAACGGCACCTCGTTCGAGCGGGTCAGCACCAGGTTGCGCCGGCCCGGCAACGCGCGTCCCAGCGACTGCGCGGTCTTGCGCCCCATCAGCAGCGGCTTGCCGAGAGTCAGCGCCTTGAAGCGTTTGAGGTCGTCGGAAAGACGCCACGGCAAGGCATTGTCGCGGCCGATGGCGTGGTTGCGGTCGAGTGCGGCGATCAGGCTCAGGCGCGGAGTTGCCGATGCGGTCATTGCAAAGCCTCGTCGAGAATCTTCGATAAGCGAGTACGCGGCGTGGAGCCATCGGCGGTGTCGAACTCGATATCGTCGAGTTTCCACACCCCGTCCTCGCGCCGCATCAGCGCATCGTCGCGCCACTGCCGCCCGGGGCCCTGCCCCTCGGGCAAGTCGCTGCCGGTCAGCAGGATCTGCACACGCTCGGCGTCGACGCTCATAGCGGTGCGCCGGCCCAGCGCGAACGAAAGAATCATTTCGTCCTGCGCCGCACTGCTGAATACATCGCCTTCGATCAGAGGCGGCTTCAGGTCCGGATGCGCGGTAATGAACGCGGTTTGTGCGCGTTGCGCACGCTCCAGGCGTTGCCACAAGGCGCGAGTCAACAGCGGCCGGTAGGCGGCCAGGCGCGCGCCGCGCGGCAGGCCCGAGGCGAAGCCGGACATGGCCGGCGCACCGTCTTCGCCATAACCGCGCAGATGAGCGCGATAGAACGCGGCGGCGGCCGCATCGCTGCGAGCCGTGTCGTCGGCCGTAGCCGGCGCAGCCGGCGCCGCGGCCGGCCGACGATCGGCGCGCTCGCTCGTCGTCCCGCATGCGCTCGCAGCAAGCGCGATCGACAGGGCCAAGCACGGGCCTGCAATGGAAGGTCGCAGCATGATCGCTCCTGCGGCGCCAACGGCGGCGCCGGAAGCGGTCACACTAATCCGGCGCACGTTCAAACCGCGTCTAGCACAGTCGTGCAAGCCGCTCGCTCAGACCGCGACCGGCGCCTTGATCGCCGGCAGCGGGTCGTAGCCTTCGATGGCGATGTCGTCGTAGCTGAAGCCGAAGACGTCCTTGACCTCGGGATTGAGCTTCAACTTCGGCAACGCGCGCGGCGTGCGCGAAAGCTGTTCGCGCGCCTGCTCGTAGTGGTTCGAATACAGGTGCGCGTCGCCGAGGGTGTGGACGAAATCGCCGACGCCCAGGCCGCAGACCTGCGCGACCATGTGGGTCAGCAGCGCATAGCTGGCGATGTTGAACGGCACGCCGAGGAAGATGTCGCCGCTGCGCTGGTACAGCTGGCAGCTGAGCTTGCCGTCGGCGACGTAGAACTGGAACAGGGCGTGGCACGGCATGAGCGCCATCTGCGGCAGGTCGGCGACGTTCCAGGCGCTGACGATCAAACGGCGCGAATCGGGGTTGCGCTTGATCTCGTCGACGACCCAGCGGATCTGGTCGATCTCGACGCCTTGCGCGCCGGCCCAACGCCGCCACTGCTTGCCGTAGACCGGGCCGAGCTCGCCGTCGGCATCGGCCCACTCGTCCCAGATGCTGACCTTGTGCTCTTTCAGGTAGGCGGTGTTGGTCTCGCCCTTGAGGAACCACAGCAGCTCATGGACGATCGAGCGCAGGTGCAGTTTCTTGGTGGTGACCAGCGGGAAGCCGGCGTTCAAATCGAAACGCAGTTGCCAGCCGAACACGCTGCGCGTGCCGGTGCCGGTGCGGTCGGATTTCTCGGTGCCGTGTTCCAGCACGTGACGCAGGAGATCGAGGTATTGCTGCATGGTCTCAGCCCTTCGCCGGTTCGGCCGCGAGCGGCTGCGGTTGCAGGGTCGGCGAGCGCGTCGACAGCCACAGCCAGAACAGGCCGAGCAGGATCAGCGGCACGCTCAACACCTGGCCCATGGTCAGCCAGCCGAACGCGAGGTAGCCGTGATCGCCGATCTGCGCATCGGGCACGCGCACGAACTCGACCAGGAAACGGAAGCAGCCGTACAGCAGCGCGAACAGGCCGGACACCGCATAGCGCGGACGCGGCTTGCTCGAGAACCACCACAACGCGACGAACATCACCAGGCCTTCGAGCAGCGCTTGATAGAGCTGCGAAGGATGACGGGCGAAACGGTCGAGACCGCCGCCGGCGAATTGGGTCTGCAATTGCTCGGCGGTCCAGCCGGCAAATTCCGGCGCGCGCGGGAAGATCACGCCCCAGCCGGCATCGGTGGTCTTGCCCCACAACTCGCCGCCGATGTAGTTGCCGAGGCGGCCGAAACCGAGACCGGGCGGCACCAGCGGCGCGACGAAATCCATCACGTCGAAGAAATGCGTGCGTTGGCGGTGCGACCACCACAGGGCCGCGGCCATCACCCCGAGCAGGCCGCCGTGGAAGCTCATGCCGCCTTCCCAGATGCGGAACAGCATCAAGGGGTCCTTGAGCAGTTCGGCGAAGTTGTAGAAGACCACGTAGCCGATGCGGCCGCCGAGGACCACGCCGAGCATGGCGTAGAACAGCAGGTCGCCGTAGGCCTGCTCGCCGACGCCGGGCAGGCGCCCGTCACGGATCCGGCGCCGCCCGAGCCACCAGGCGGTGACGAAACCGAGCAGATACATGATCCCGTACCAGTGGACTTGCAGCGGGCCGAGAGAGATCGCGATCGGGTCGATCTGGTGCAGGATGGTCATGCGGCGTGACGATTCTTGAGGGACGATGACCGCCGTATTGTGCCCCACGCGGCCTGTACCAGGGGCGCCGCCGAGGCCCCCGAATCGGCACGGACACAGTGTTCCGGAAGCGATCCGGCCCATTGCGGCAAACTCGCGCATTGGCCCCGATGGGCAAGGCCCGGCCGACCCTGGAGCCCGCCGACGCCGATCGGCCCGCTTATAGCAGGACCGGGCGATCCGGCAATTCGTTGCCGTCGTCGAGCGCGCCGCGCGCGCGCGGGAACTGTTCGGCGACGATGTCCGACAAGGCGGCGATGCCGCCGAGCACCGCGGCCTCGGCATCCCCGGCGCTCAAGGCCTGCTGGATGTCGTCGCAGACCGCCTGCCAGCGCTCATGGCCGACCCGCGAGGCATAGCCGCGATCGGCGACGATCTCGATGCGATGGTCGGCCAACAGCAGATACAACAGCACCCCGCTGTTGCCGGCGGTGTCCCAGACCCGCAGTTGGGCGAAGGCCTCCTGCGCCGCCGCGCGCGCATCCTGGCCGGCGAACAGCTCTCGCAGCGGCAAGCGCTCCTCGACCGCGAAGCAGATCTGGCCGTGATGACGCGACTCGCTGGCCGCGATGGCCGCGGCGATGCGTTGCAGGCTGGCTTCGGGAAACAACCGCCGGGCCGAAGGCGCACACAGATGACGGAGCCAACGCATCACCAACTCCCCGAGGCGCCGCCGCCTCCGCTGGAACCGCCGCCGCCCGACCAGCCACCACCGCCTCCACCGCCGCTGCCTCCGCCCCAACCGCCGCCACCGTAGCCGCCCCAGCCGCCGCTGCGGACGAACTGCCCGCCGCTGCCGCCGAGCAGGCCGACGAACAAACCGATCAACGCCGTCAGGCCGACCAGCCACCAGGCCAGCGACAACAACCAGGCGATGCCGCCGACGACCAGCCCGGACGCGAGCCCGCGCACCAGCGCCGGCAGCCGGCCGAGCACGGCGCGCACGAACTGCCCGCCGAAGATCGCGATGAAGAAGGCGAGCACCCAGCCCTCCTCGCCGCCGCCGTCGTCCTGGGTCTGGCGCGCCATCGGCGGCGGCAGCGGTTCGCCGTCGATCAGCTTGACCAGCATGGCGGTCGCGTCGACCAGGCCGCCGGCGTAGTCGCCGGTGCGGAATTTCGGCGCGAGGTATTCCTGGATGATGCGGCCGGACTGGGCATCGGTGATCGCGCCCTCCAGGCCGTAGCCGACTTCGATGCGCACGCGGCGGTCGTCCTTGGCCACGACCACCAGCACGCCGTCGTCGACGTCCTTGCGGCCGAGCTTGAACTGTTCGTAGGCGCGCACCGCATACGAGTCGATGTCCTCCGGCGCGGTGCTCGCCACCACCAGCACCTGCAACTGGCTGCCCTTGCGCTGCTGCAGCGCACGCGCCTGTGCTTCCAATTGCGAACGGGTGGCGGCGTCGAGCGTGCCGGTGGTGTCGACCACCGGCGAGGTCATCGCCGGGATCGCAGCCGAAGCCTGCGCCCGCACCGGCAACGCCGCGAACGCCAATAGCACGACGCTCAGGCAGACGGCGACCCAGGCGACGGGCGTGCCGTGGCCGAACCCGCGCGTGCGTGCGGGGAACGCCGTCATCGGACGGCGATCAGCCCTGCGCCGGAGCGGGCTGCGCCGCGGCAGGCGGCGTGCTGGCCGGCGCTGCGGGCGCCGGCTGGCCGAAATCGACCTTCGGCGCTTCCTGGATCTCGGCCGGGTTCTCGACGGTGAAGTTGGGCTTGGTCGAGTAACCGAACAGCTTCGCGGTGAGGTTGGTCGGGAACTGGCGGATGTAGGTGTTGTAGTCCTGGACCGTGCCGATATAGCGCTGGCGCTCGACCGTGATCCGGTTCTCGGTGCCTTCGAGCTGGGTCTGCAGGCTCAGAAAGCTCTGGTCGGCCTTGAGCTGCGGGTAATTCTCGCTGACCACCAGCAAGCGCCCGATCGCCCCGCGCAACTCGCCCTGGGCCTGCTCGAACTGCTTGAGCGACTCGGGATTGTTGGCGTCGACATTGATGCTGCCGACCTTGGCGCGCGCCTCGGTGACCTGGGTCAGCACCTGTTGTTCGTGGCTGGCGTAGCCCTTCACCGTGGCCACCAGGTTCGGCACCAGGTCGGCGCGGCGCTTGTAGACGTTCAGCACCTGCGACCAGGCCGCGGTGACCGCCTCGTCCTTCTGCTGGATGGTGTTGTAGCCGCAGCCGCTGAGCAGCGCGGTCAGCGCAAGCACGATCAAGGCTCGGAACATGGCGCGGACTCCTGCTGGGTGACGGCCGCATTCCAGCACCGGCCGCCGGCCGGCGCAATGGACGCGGTGTGACGACGCCGGCCCGCCCGGGGCGCTATAAGCGCGGCCCCAATAAGCACCGCCGCAAACACGAAGGGCCGGTAATCACTTGCCGGCCACAAACAGGAAGGGCCGGCAATCGCTTGCCGGCCACAAACGGGAAGGGCCGGCAATCGCTTGCCGGCTACAAACAAGAAGGGCCGGCAATCGCTTGCCGGCCCTTGCGCTCGCTCGATCGATGCGGCTCGACGCTTATTCGGCGCTGAGGCGCCGGTTCGCGCGCTTCTTCGCCCACAGGTTCAAGCATTCCACCAGGGCCGAGAAGCCCATTGCGCCGTAGATGTAGCCCTTCGGGATATGCACTTCCAGGCCGTCGGCGATCAGATACACGCCGACCAGGACGATGAAGGCCAGCGCCAGCATCTTGATGGTCGGGTTGTGGTCGATGAAGTAGCCCAGCGGCTTGGACGCCAGCAGCATCACCGCCACGGCGAGCAGGATCGCGGCGACCATGACCGGGGTGTGGTTGGCCATGCCGACCGCGGCGATCACCGAGTCCAGCGAGAACACGATGTCGATGACCGCGATCTGGGCGATGACCGCCATGAACGAGGCCGCCGGCTTGGTGTGCACGTCTTCGGATTCGTCCTCGCCGACGATCAGGTCCTTGACCTCCATCGAGCCCTTCACCAACAAGAAGGCGCCGCCGAGGATCAGCACCAGGTCGCGCACCGAGATGCCCTGGCCGAATACGGTGAACAGATCGTTGGTCAGGCCGGCCAGCCAGGCCAGCGTCAGCAGCAGCGCGATACGCGAGATGCAGGCCACCGCGATGCCGAACTTGCGCGCCTTCTCGCGGCTCTCGTAGGGCAGCTTGCTGACCGCGATCGAGATGAAGACGAGGTTGTCGATGCCCAGCACGATTTCAATCGCGCTCAGGGTGATCAGGGTGATCCAGACTTGCGGATCGGTCAGCAGTTCAATCACGTGCGGCATACCTCAAGATGTCGATAACGAAGAAACCTGCGGACCGGATCCGCAGACGGCGCGCCGAGGGGCGTGCCGGTGGGCCGCCGTGGCGGCCCGGTGTAAGCAGGCGATGAAGCCGGCCGGATGGCGTGGGCGGCCCCGGGGGCGTGCTCAGCCCATCAAATGGGTCCACAGCCGGGGGCCGAGGATCGCCACCCAGGTCAGCAGCACGTTCATCAGCAACACGAACACCGCCGCCGAGCCCATGTCCTTGGCGCGTCCGGCCAATTCGTGGAACTCCGGGCCGTAGCGTTCGATGACCGCCTCGACCGCGGAATTGAGCAATTCCACGCTCAGCACCAGCAGGATCGAACCGATCAGCAGCACCCGCTCGACCCCGCTTTCGCCGAACCACCAGCCCACTGGCGCGAGGGCCAGGAACAGGTAGACCTCGAGCCTGAACGAGGACTCGTGCAGCCAGGCCGCGCGCAGGCCCTGGAACGACCAGGTCGCCGCTTTCAGGATGCGTCCGGGACCGCGAGGCAGATGCCCGTATTCGTCAGCCATGGAGGCGGACTCCCTGCGACGAGGGGACCGCGGCATTGCGACGGAGGCACTCGGGCGGAGACGGCTCGAAGGTCGGCATGGACGCGGGTCTCGATCGTGCGGGGCCGGGACAGGCCGGGCGCGGCCGACGGCCGCTACAGGGCGGGGATTTTGCCACAAGCCCGGCAGGGGCGCCCTGACGGCAGACGGCCGGATCGCGGTTTTGGGGGCCCGGGCGGGCCGGGAGCGCTTGTGCGCGGGTGGGGTGAGGGCCGTCGTAAGGCCCGATGAGATTCGGGTGAGGAGAAGTCAGACCGCGGCCTTCGAGGCTCTGGCTCCGGCTCTGCTTGTGCTTGTGGCACTGGCTGTGGCTTTGGTTGTAGCTGTGGCTGTGGCCGCTGCTTTACCGGTCAACCGTAGACCCGGAGGGCGGCGCACAGGACGTGCGCCGTTTTCCGATAGGACAAGGATGTC